>CAVVNN010000003.1:0-199532 GCA_963749605.1 uncultured Solirubrobacterales bacterium
GGACGCCGAGCAGCGGCTTTGGCGAAGGCGGGACGCTGATCGAGCGCCACTACCTGCCTCCCAACCTCGAAGTCTCCGGGTTCGCGCTCGACCCCAAGGGCGGCTTCACGGTCGCCGCCGAAGGCACCGCAGGCACGCACGAATACAGTGGTTTCCTGCTCGGTTTCCGGGGGAACGGGCGGCAGGATCGCGGCCCGTCGGGGGACGGCGTCGCCCACACCCTGGCGCGCGGGGAAATCCAGCCGAGCCGCGGGGGCCGGGTGGTTTCCTGGTGGGAAGGGCAGGACTCCGTCTTCGCCGTGGGCAGGCACGGCGGCGCGGTTCGCGGCTACGGCAAGAAGGGCACTGTCGAGCTGCCTCGCGGATTCCACGCCCGGGCCATCGACGAAGGCCGGGGGGGCAGTGTCACCATGGTCGGCACGGTCGGCGCTCAGCGGGCGATGGGTGTCTACCGCCTAGGCCCCGACGGCCATCCCCTCGCCGGCTTCGGCCGTCGCGGACTCGCCGAGGTTCGCTTCGGGAGGGACCATGCGCTCGCCTATGCCGCCCTGGTGGAAGCGGACGGCGGCATCGTCCTCACCGGCTGGGTCGGCGGCCGGGCCGGGGCGGCGCGGCTGCAGCCGAACGGCCGGCTCGATCGGCGCTACGGACATGGCGGCCGCGTCCGCGGCTTGCTCGGCGAAGGCGCCTACGGAACGCGGATCGCGCCGTTCGGCGACGGCGTTGTGATCGCCGCGACCGACGAAAAGACACCTGACTCGCTCGCCGGGGTCGTCCGCCTCGACCGCCGCGGCCGCCTGATCCGTGGCTTCGGCCACCGCGCCGCGGTCCGCCCCCGCACCGACGGCCCTCCTCTCGCCCTCCTCACTGGCGGCGGGCGAATCGTCGTCGTCACCGACACGGAAAACGATCCGCACAGCAGCGGCGGGGTCGAGCTGCGGGCCTACCGGCCCGACGGCTCGGTCAACCGCGACTTTGGGCGCGGCGGCCTGGCAAAGGGCGGCGCCGGGCAGGTCAAGTATTTTGCTCCTGCGGCTGCCGTCCAGCAGCGCGACGGGAAGATCTGCGTCGCCGGCTCCGCCTGGAACGGCGAATACAGCCAGGTCGAGCTGCTGCGCTTTCGCTAAGAGCAACGCCTTTCCTTCGGTGCCCTTCGCTTGCCCTCCTCGCGCAAGGGCGGTTCAGCGGAACCGCCTCCAGAGGAATTTCTAAGCGGCCTGCGGTAGGTACTGCTGCCAGGCCGGAGGGATGCTTGGGCTTGCGACCTGGATGAAGACGGTGGGCCCCGGCGCCTTGGGGCTGCTCTTGGGGTGCATCTGAACCTCTCGGGGGAGCCGGTTGCCCTTGCGGCGGTTGCAGGCGGCGCAGGCGGCGACGATGTTCTCCCAGACCGACTTGCCGCCGCGGCTGCGGGGGATGACGTGGTCGACCGTCAGCCCCGACTTGCGCGAGCCGCAGTACTGACAGGTCCAAGCATCCCGAGCGAGCACCGCCCGCCGGGTGATCTTCCGCCTGTGAGCCTCCCGCGGAATCCGCACGTAGCTGACCAGGCGAATCACGTCGGGCCGCTCCATCGTCATGTGCTCGGAGTGGAGCGCTCCCTCGCACTGCTCCAGCAGCTCCGCCTTCTCCTTCAGCAGCAGCACAGCAGCGCGCCGCAACGTGCAGACGTTGATCGGCTCATACGTCGCGTTGAGTACGAGCACTCGCGCCATCTTGCCCGGGAATTCTACGCACGGCCTAACCCACCGGGTAGGAGCCCAGGATCCGCACCGATTCGGCCTTGGTTCGGAGAGCATCGATCGCCTCTGCGACCACGGGGTCGGTGGCGGCTCCCTCGAGGTCGCAGAAGAACATGTAGCGGCCCAAACCGCGGCGCAGCGGGCGCGACTCGATGCGGGAGAGGTTGATCCTGCGGGAGGAGAACTCCTCGAGGGCGTCGACGAGGGCGCCCGGGTGGTCCGCGCCGAGCTCGGAGAAGACGAGCGAGGTCTTCCAGGGCCCGGTCCCCTGCGGAACGGTCCCCTCGGGGGCTATCCAGACGAAGCGGGTCACGTTGTCGGCCTCGTCCTCGATCCCCTCGCGCAGGATCACGCAGCCGTAGAGCTCGGCGGCGGAGCGGGCGCCGATCGCCGCCCACGGCCGGTGGGACTCGCCGGTCATGCGCACCGCCGCCGCGGTGCTGCTGACGGCGCGTCGTTCCACCTCGGGAAGGTGCTCGCGCAGGAAGCGGGCGCACTGGGCCAGGGGCTGGGGGTGCGAGAGCACGGCCTCGATCGCCTCCAGCTCGACGCCCTTGCGCGCGATCAGGTGAGCCCGCACCGCGAAGTCGTGCTCGCCGACGATCGTCACCGCCTTCGTGTCGAAGGCGAGCGTGTCGAGGGTGCTGCGCACCGACCCCTCGATCGAGTTCTCGAACGGCACCAGCGCGCGCTCGGCTTCGCCGCGCTCGACCGCGAGGATCGCGTCGTGGACGGTTCCCGTTCGCAGCGGCTCGAAGTCGGCCTCCTCCTCCGCCTCGGCCAGCGCGTCCTCGGTGAACGTGCCGGCGGGCCCGAGGTAGGCGATCCTCATTCGAATTCGACCGTGTAGCTGGCCTTGTTGTTGCTCGAGACCTGCTCGCCGGGGACCGTCTGCACGTCGACTTCGACCGTCGCCTGTCCCTTCGGCGCCGGCGTCAGCGGGATCGTCACCGACTGGGTTTCGCCAGCGGCGATGCTGCTGATGTCCTGCTGCAGCGTGTGGCCGCCGTTGACGGTGATCGAGACGGTCACCCCGTTCTCGGTCGATCCGCCCTGGTTCTGCACCAGCACTTCGACTTCGGGAGTTTCTTCGCCGCTGGCGGCCGTCGTCGCGCCGGCCGCCAGTTCGGTCCCGTTGATGCTGGCGCCGATCAGGCCGAGCCCGTGCACACCGGGTGTCGCCGACCCGGTCGAGCCGCTCACCTGGCCCAGCGCCGCGTCGACGGTCGAGGGGTCGAGCCACTTGGTCCCGTCGGGGACGAAGACGCTCTTCGGCACGTCGCTGCCCTCGATTTCGTTGTTCGCGAGCGCGGCGTCGATCTCCGGCCGCACCACGGCTGCGTAGACCTGGTCGCTGGCCGCCAGCTTCGCCATCTGCCGTGCGATGTCGTCGACCGCCTGCTGCGAGCCGACGTTCCCCAGCGCGGTGCTCATCTTGTCGGCGATCTCGTTCATCGCGGCGGCGCGCAGCTCGTAGGCCAGCTCCAGCGCGCCCTGGGCATGACTCATGTCGCCGGGAGCGCTGAGGCCGTCGATCCGCGTCGTGTAGTTGTCCATCGCGCTGCGGTCGGCATTGACCTCGGCAACGAACTCGGTGACCGAGAGGCCGCCGGGTTCTTCGAGCTTGCCGAAGAACCCCTTGCTGGTCTGCTGGGTCTCGTCGACGATCTGGGTGACGTTGCTCGCGTAGCTGGTCAGCGCGCGTTCGGCGCGGGCGTCGAGACAGCCCTTCACCCCGAGAACGAGCAGGATCAGCACGATCAGCGCCGCGCCCAGCGCCAAGCTGCGCCGCAGCATGATCTGCTGGCGTTCGGGACGACGCGGCGGCCGCGGCCTGCGCCTCGGCTGGGGTGCTGGCGAATCCTCCAAGAACGGTTCTCCCGGACTGGTTGGCTGGGCGGGAAGTATGAACGTTGACGGGGTAACCGCGTCAAGACCCGCAGCAAACGTTGCGTTTTCGACCCTTCGCCGCGCAGGATGGAGCCCCTGCACGCCGAAGGGAGAGAGGCTTTGGTCGGCTCTCTTGTGCTCAACCGCTTCCTGATCGAGCGCCGCATCGGCAGCGGCGGGTTCGGCGTCGTCTACGAGGCTTGGGACGGCAGGCTCGAGCGGCCGGTCGCGGTCAAGGCGATCGAGTCGCGGGGCGACGTGAGCCGGCGGGTGCTGCGCGAGGCGCAGGCCGCCGCCCGCCTCAACCACCCAGGCATCGTCACCCTCTACGAGATGGGCGAGGAGAACGGCAACGCGCTGCTGGTCACCGAGCTGGTCGACGGCTCGACCCTGGCCGAGCTCGCCCGTGAAGGCGAGCTCAGCGACCGCGAGATCGCAGAGGTCGGGGCCGACCTCTGCGAGGCCCTCGACCACGCTCACTCGCGCGGTGTCGTCCATCGCGACATCAAGCCCGAGAACGTCCAGGTCACCGAAGGGGAGCCCCGCGCGAAGCTGATGGACTTCGGCATCGCTCGTCTCGCCGACGGCGGCTCCCTCACCGCGCCCGGCGACGTGGTCGGCACGCTCGCCTACATGTCGCCCGAGCAGGCCGAAGGCCGGTCGGCGGGCCCCGAGGCCGACGTCTACTCGCTGGCCCTGACCCTTTACGAGTGCTGGAGCGGCGAGAACCCGAACCGACGGGCGAGCCCAGCGGCGACAGCGCGGGCGATCGGCAGCCGCCACCGCCCGCTGCGGCGGCTGCGGCCCGACCTGCCCCGCGAGCTGACCGACGTCGTCGACGCCTGCCTCTGCCCCCGTGCTGCGCGCCGGCCCGCGCTGGAGGAGCTGGGGTCGACGATCGAGGACTCGCTCGACTCCCTTGCCAACCACACCCGTCATCCCTCCCGCCCACTGGGCATGCGACTCGGTGCGGTCGCCCTGGCCGCCGCCCTCGGTCTCTGGCTGGCGGCTGGCCACGGAGTGGTTCTGCCGTGACCATCTAGGATTTCTGCGGTTCCGCCACCCCGAAGAGCAACCGCCCGCGCCGCCAAGGAGACCGTCGATCAGCGTCCTACGCAACTTGGAGTCTCGAATCGAGGGCCTCGTCGAGGGCGTCTTCAGCCGCGCCTTCAGCTCCGAGGTGCAGCCGGTCGAACTGGCCCGCAAGCTGGCCAAGGAAATGGACGCTCACAAGACCGCCTCGGTCGCCCGCGTCTACGTCCCCAACGAGTACGTCGTCTACCTCTCCAAGCAGGACCGATCCAAGCTGGAAGGGTACGAGCGCTCGCTCGAGCAGGAGCTCTCCGGCTACCTGCTGGAGCACGCGCGGCGACGCGGCTACGACCTGCTGACCCGACCCGCGGTCAAGTTCAGCACCGACGAGCGACTGCGCCTCGGCGAGTTCGGGATCCAGGCGCGGCTGGTCAAGCCGCCTGCCCACGAGGGGGAGAGGCCGAGCCAAGGCGAGGAGGGCCACACGATGGTCTACTCGGCGGTCCGCGAGCGCGACCCGTCGCGGCCGAAGCGGCCCGAGCAGGCGCTGGGCGCGCTGGTCTCGACCCGGGCGGTCGTCTCACTGCAGGATCGACGCTACGTCCTCGACGGCCCACGGGCGACAATCGGGCGCTCGAAGTCGGCCGAGTGCGTCCTGCGCGACCCCAACGTCTCCCGCCGCCACGCCGAGCTGCGCCGCTCGGAGTCGGGCGACTGGCAGATCACCGACCTCGGCTCTACCAATGGCGTCAAGGTCAACGGACGGCGCGTCGCCTCGACCCGGCTCAGCCCCGGCGACGAGGTTACCGTGGGCACGACGACCTTCCAGTTCGACATCGAGCAGTAATGGCGAGATGCGGCCCGGTGGCGATCTGGGCCCGTCATTAGTGTGCTGGCGTGGCATACGACCCGATCTCCGTGGCTCTCAAGTTCGGCTTCCTCGCCGTCCTCTACCTGTTCCTGCTCTTCGTCGCCCGCAGCGCCTTGAAGGATCTGCGCAGGACGGTGGCGCCGGCCCCCGACGCGACCGGGTTCCACCCGGCGCCGAGCTTCGGCGAGCCACCCGGCGCCGCCGACGCCTGGCTGATCGCCGAACGGGGCGGGGGATTGAGCGCAGGCGAGCGGTTCGACCTGATCGGCGGGCTCTCGATCGGCCGCTCGAAGGACTCCGACCTGCAGATCGAGGACCACTACGCCTCCGGTTTCCACGCCAGGATCTTCTCCCGTGAAGGCCGCTATTTCATCGAGGACATGAACTCGACCAATGGAACCCTGCTGGACGACGCCGAGCTGAAGGGGGAGGCTGAGCTGGCCGACGGCGACGTGGTGCGGATCGGCGACACCGAGTTCAGGTTCGAGGTTGGTGCGTGATGCTGCGCGTCGACGACCACGCCTTCCGCACCGACACCGGCCGCCAGCGCAACGCCAACGAGGACTCGTTCTTCGCCCGCGCGCCGATCTTCGTCGTCGCCGACGGGATGGGCGGCGCCCAGGCGGGCGAGGTGGCCTCGAAGGCGGCCGCCGAGGCCTTCGACCGCGATCTGCCCGACGCTCCTCCGGAGCGGGTGCTGCGCGAGACGATCGAAGCGGCCAACCGAGAGATCCACGACCACGCGCGCGCCGACCCCGCGCTTGCCGGGATGGGGACGACGCTGACTGCGGCGATCGTCGACGCCCAGAAGGAGGAGGTAGGGATCGGCCATGTCGGCGACAGCCGCGCCTACCGCCTGCGTGGCGGCAAGCTGGAGCGGCTGACCCGCGACCACTCGCTGGTCGAGGAAATGCGACGCAAGGGACAGCTCACCGACGCCCAGGCAGAGGACCACCCGCAGCGCTCGATCATCACCCGGGCGCTCGGGCCCGAGCCGGACGTCGACGTCGACGTCCACACGGTTCCCTCCCAGCCGGGCGACGTCTTCCTGCTCTGCTCCGACGGCCTGACGACGATGGTCGACGACGAGAAGATCGCCCGCATCCTCGCCGGCGCCACCTCGATGACCGCTGCGGTTCGGGAGCTGGTCGACGAGGCCAACCGGGCCGGGGGGCGCGACAACATCACCGCGCTCGCCTTCCGTCTCGAGGACTCCGAGTCTCCGGCGCGCGCTGCGCCCGAGGGCGCGACCCTGATCGGTCCCTCGGCGGAGGAGGCGGGGCTGACCGCGACCGAGGTCCGCCGCCGCGCCGCCGCAGCGGCTGCCAAGGAGCGCCGCGAGCGCCTCGCCGCAAGGCCCCGCCACCGCCGGCTGCGCACCGCGGCGAAGGCCCTGGTCGCGCTGATCCTCCTCGCCGCTGTCATCTTCGGCGCCTGGTACGGGAATCGCCAGGTCTGGTTCTTGGGGACCGACTCCAGCGGCCGCACCGCGCTCTACCGTGGGCTGCCCTACGAACTGCCCTTCGGGATCAAGCTCTACGCCGAGCGCTACGCGAGTCCGATCCAGACCGCGTCCCTGCCGCCGCGCCGCCGCAATGCGGTCACCGGCCACGACCTGCGCTCGCGCTCCGACGCGGTCTCCCTGATCGAAGAAATCCAGCAGAGCCAGGGGGTGCCGTGACGTCCGCGCGGAACCGGGAGCTGTTCGCCCTCGTTCCCGTCGCCCTGCTCCTCACCGCCGGGTTCGCCGCGGTCTTCGCTCAGGAGAACGCCCGGCTGGGCAACCTCAGCCTCGTCTACGGCGCCTACTTCCTTGCGGTCTGCGTCGCCACCCACGTCTACCTGCGGATCCGCCTCCCCAACGCCGACCCCTACCTGTTCCCGCTGGTCGCGCTGCTCACCGCCTTCGGGCTGGTGATGGTCTACCGGATCGATGCCAACCTGGCCCGCGATCAGGCCAACTGGTTCGTGGTCGGGCTCGTCCTCTTTGCCCTCGCCATCCACTTCCTGCGCGACTACGACGTGCTCGAGCGCTACCGCTACACGATCGCAGCGATCGGCCTCCTCCTGCTGCTGGCGCCCCGGCTGCCGGGGATTGGGCAGCAGGTCAACGGAGCCTACCTCGGGGTCGAGGTCGGTCCGCTCGCCTTCCAGCCGGCTGAGTTCTCGAAGATCTGCATCGTCGTCTTCCTCGCCAGCTACCTGCGCGAGAACCGCGAGGTGATGATCGTCGGCGCGCGCCGCATCCTTGGGGTGACGCTGCCGCCGCTCAAGCACCTGGGCCCGCTGCTGGTCGTCTGGGGCGCGTCGATGTTGATGCTCGTCTTCATCCGCGACCTCGGCAGCTCGCTGATGTTCTTCGCCGCCTTCCTGGCGCTGCTCTACGTCGCGACCGGGCGCTTCTCCTTCGTCGTGATCGGGATGGCGATGTTCCTCGCCGGCGCCTGGTTCTTCGCCTCGACCGTGCCCCACGTCCACGACCGGGTGGAAATCTGGCTGCACCCCTACCACGACCCGCACGAAACCGGGTACCAGATCCTGCAGTCGATCTTCGCCCAGGCCGACGGCGGCTTATTCGGCAAAGGCTTCGGTCAGGGGTTGATCACGATCCCCGGCACCCACCAGACGCTCCTGCCGGCGGCGCAGACCGACACGATCTACTCGCTGATCGTCAACGAGCTCGGACTCTTCGGCGCCTGCGGCCTGATCATGATCTACCTGTTGATCGCCGCCCGCGGCTTCAAGATCGCGCTGCTCGCCGGCGACGGCTTCTCGAAGCTGCTGGCGACCGGGCTGACCGCGGTTTTCGCGATCCAGGCCTTCGTGATCATCGGCGGCGTCACCAGGGCGATCCCGCTGACCGGGGTGACGCTGCCCTTCGTCAGCTACGGCGGCAGCTCGATCGTCGCCAACTTCGTCCTCACCGCGCTGCTGCTGCTGATCTCCGACCGCGCTCGCCGTGAGGCGGTCGGGCCGGCCGGGCGCGAGCTGGCGATGGGAATGACGTGAACCGCCAGATCATCCAGCTCTTCGCCCTCATCGTCGTCCTCTTCGCGATCCTGATCGGCTTCACGTCCTACTGGTCGGTCTTCGACGCGAAGAACCTCAAGGCCCAGGAAGTCAACAGCCGGCCACTGATAGAGCAGCAGCAGATCCGCCGCGGCCGCATCCTCGCCGCCGACGGGACCGTGATCGCCAAGTCGATCCCGAAGGGGAAAGGGGCGAACCTGCGCTACATCCGCCATTACCCCGAAGGCTCGCTCTTCGCCCACCCGATCGGCTACAGCTTCGTCCGCCAGGGGGACTCCGAGTTCGAGCGGTTCCACAACGACGAACTGATCGGCGAAGAATCCGAATTCGGCTCGATCCTCGACCAGCTGACCGGGCGCAACCAGGAAGGCAACGATGTCGTCACCAGCCTCGACCCGAAGGCGCAGGAAGTGGCGATGCAAGACCTCGAAAGCGCCGGCTTCGGCGCCGTCGTCGCGATCGAACCGAGCACCGGCAGGGTCAAGGCGATGGCCTCGAACAAGCCCTATGACCCCAACCGCGTGCCCTACGAACTCGAAAAGCTGAACCTGAACGTGATCGAAACGCCGCTGCTGAACCGGGCGACGCAGGGTCTCTACCCGCCGGGCTCGACCTTCAAGGTCGTGACCGCCGCGGCGGGCCTGGAAAGCGGCACGATCACGCCGGAAACGACGATCAACGCCCCGGGAACGATCATCGACGAAGGTCACGTCCTCGCCAACGACTTCACCCAGGACTGGGGAAATATCAGCCTCGACACCGCGCTGACCAACTCGGTCAACACCTGGTTCGGCCAGCTCGGCCAGAAAGTCGGGCAGGACCAGCTGTTCGAAACGATGGAAAAGTTCGGCTTCAACTCGACGCCGCCGATCGACCTGCCGAACGAAGGCCGCGAAAGCGAGGTCGCGGCGAGCGGGGTCAAGGGTGAACACGGACTCCTGACCAAGAACGACCCCGTCGACCTGGCCCGGGTCGCGATCGGGCAGGAGCGGCTGCAGGCGACGCCGCTGCAGATGGCGATGGTCGCCGCCGCGGTCGCCAACGGCGGCAAGCTGATGAAGCCGCAGATCTGGAACCGGGTCGTCGACCCCGATGGCCGGGTGGTCAAGCGCCTCGACCCCTCTGTCTATGGCGAACCGATCAGCGCCAAGACGGCGGAAGAGCTGACCACGGCGATGGAAGGCGTGGTGCGCGAAGGGACCGGCACCAACGCGGCTCTGACCTCCGGCGTCCCGGTCGCCGGCAAGACCGGCACCGCGGAAACGCCCTACAACGAATCCTGCGGGGGCGGCACCGAAGAGAACCAGGCCTGGTTCATGGGCTTCGCACCGGCGAACGAACCGAAGATCGCGATCGCCGTCTCGGTCGAGTGCACGCCCGAATTCGGCAACGACGTCGCGGCGCCGATCTTCCGCGACGTCGCGGAAACGATCCTGAATGGCGAATGACACCGTGAGACGAGGAGGCAGGGGTGCCTGAGGTGAGCGAGGGCAGCGTCGTCGATGGCCGCTACGGGGTGCTGCAGCGGCTCGGTTCGGGGGGGATGGCGGACGTCTGGCTCGCCGACGACGCGCACCTGCAGCGGCGGGTCGCGCTGAAGGTGCTGCACCGCCGTTTTGCCCAGGATCGCGAGTTCGTCGAGCGGTTCCGGCGCGAGGCCGAAGCGGCCGCGCGCCTTCAGCACCCGAACATCGTCGCCGTCTTCGACCGCGGCGAGTTCGAGGGCACGTACTACATCGCGATGCAGTACGTGGAGGGGCCGACTCTGAAGAGGCTGATCGACGCCGGTCTCACCCCCGACCAGGCGGTTCCGCTGATTCGCCAGGTGCTGGAGGCGGCCCGTTTCGCCCATCGCAACGGGGTCGTCCACCGCGACCTGAAGCCGCAGAACGTGATCGTCGACCCCGATGGCAAGGCCGTCGTCACCGACTTCGGCATCGCCCGCGCCGGAGTCTCGGAGATCACCCAGGCGGGCTCGGTGATGGGGACGCCGCACTACCTCTCGCCCGAGCAGGCCCAGGGCCACGACGTGACCGCGGTCTCCGACCTCTACTCGATCGGGGTGATCCTCTACGAGGCGCTGACCGGCCGCGTCCCGTTCGAGGGGGAGAGCGCCGTGGCGGTGGCGATGAAACAGGTCTCGCAGGTGCCGCAGCGGCCCAGCTCGATCAACCCCCAGGTCTCGCCGGCGCTCGACGCGGCCGTGATGCGGGCGCTGGAGAAGGACCCCGGGCAGCGCTTCCAGAGCGCCGACGCTTTCATCGCGGCGCTCGACGCGGCGATGAAGGAGCCCGGCGCGCCCGGTGGCGGCACCGCCGCCTTCGCCCCGCTGCCGCCGGTCGTCGCGACCCCCGAGGAGGCGCAGGCGGAGGAAATGGACGCGGCGGAAGAGGCGGAGCGAAAGCGGCGCAAGCGGATCTGGATCGCCGTCGCCGTCGCGGTGCTGCTCGGCGCCCTGGCTGGTTTCATCGCCACCCGCGAGACGACGACTTACGTCCCCAACGTGACCGGCAGCCCCAAATATCTCGCGGAAACGCGGCTTGAAGCACAGGGCTTCACGGTCAGCAAGGTGACGATCGTGAGGCGCGACGCGGCGGCGGAAACGGTGCTCGAGCAGGATCCGCTTCCCGGCAGGACCTCACTCGAATGCTCCCTTTTCACCCTCTTCTGCTCGAAGCCGTCGATTGAGCTGACCGTCAGCGGCGGCCCGGGTGTAGGCAAGGTGCCGGCAACGGCGGGACTGGTGCGCGACGAAGCCGAAGCGAAGCTGAAAAAGGCGGGCTTCGCAGTCCAGATCGAAACCGCCAACTCCGACACGGTCGAAGAGGGCTCGGTGATCCACTCCGATCCCCCGGCCGGGACCTCGGAGACCCTCGGCTCAAACGTCACGCTTGTCGTCTCGACCGGACCGAAGCTGGTCAAGGTGCCGGTTCTGGTCGGCACCCAGCGCGCGGTGGCGGTGCAGCAGATCCGCGGCGACGGCCTCGTTCCCAGCGTCGAAGAAGAGGAAAGCGCGAGCCCCGCGGGTCAGGTGATCCGCCAGTCGCCCAGCGCCGGGCGCGAAATCGAATCCGGCTCGACCGTCTCGATCGTCGTCTCCAAGGGGAAGGCGCAGGTCTCGGTGCCGAACGTGATCGGCAAGCTGCGCGCCGAAGCCGTGACGACGCTGCGCGAAGCCGGGCTCAGCCCCGCAGTGCAAGAACAGGAAACCGAAACCCCTTCGCAGGCCGGCCGCGTGGTCGACCAGTTCCCGCCGCCGGGCTCGAAGGTCGGCAAGGGCGCCGAAGTGACCGTCGTGATCGGCAAGCTCGCGGCCGAACCGAGCGAAGAACCGACCGAACCGACGACGCCGTGAGCTGGTGCCGCAGGACCCCGAGGAAGACCCGATGAGGGTCGCGGTTCTCTCCGGCGGGCGCTCCTCCGAGCACGACGTCTCCCTGCGCTCGGGCGCTTCTGTGGCGCGCGGGCTGATCGACGCCGGCCATGAGGCGCTGTCGGTGACGATCGCTCGCGACGGGCGCTGGAGCTGCGAAGGATCGGGCGTGGAGCTGACCCCGGCCGGCGGCCTGCTCGGAGCCGACGCGGCTTTCCCCGCGCTGCACGGGCCCTTCGGTGAGGACGGCAGCGTCCAGGGGCTGCTCGAGTGGCTCGACATCCCCTACGTCGGCTCCGACGTGCTCGCCTCGGCGGTCTGCATGGACAAGCTGACCCTGAAGCGCCTTTTCGCCCAGAGCGGGGTGCCCCAGGTCGGCTTCGCCGCCGCCGGCGAAGAGGGTTGGCGCGAGCGGATTGCGGCGATGGGCCTGCCGCTCTGGGTGAAGCCCTCGCGGCTCGGCTCCAGCGTCGGCATCAGCAGGGTCGAGGCGCTCGGAAAGGAGCTGGACGAAGCGGTCGAGCTGGCGCTGCGCCACGACCCGCGGGTGATCGTCGAGGCCTCGGCTCACGGCCGCGAGGTCGAGTGCTCGGTGCTCGGCAACGACAATCCGGTGACCTCGCTCCCGGGCGAGATCGTCGCCCACGCCGAGTGGTACGACTTCGAGGCGAAGTACAGCGAGGGCGGGATGGAGCTGGCCGTTCCGGCCCCGATCTCCGCCGAGCAGGCGGACCGGGTCCGCAGCCTCGCCGCCGAGGTCTTCGAGCTCGGCGGCTGCTCGGGTCTCGCCCGCTGCGACTTCTTCGTCGAGCCCGGCGGGGAGGTTCTCGTCAACGAGATCAACACGATGCCCGGCTTCACCGAGACCAGCGTCTACGCCAAGCTCTTCGAGGCAACCGGCATCGCCTACGCCGATCTCTGCGGCCGCCTCGTCAACCTCGCGATCGAGCGGCACCAGCGCGCCCGCTCCTACGAGTTCTGAGCCAGTCCCTCAGCGGAACAGCGCGATGTCGCTGATTTCGACCTCGTAGCGGCCTTCCTGGTCGTGCGCTGGCGCCGCCCTTTGGAACCACAGCAAGAAGTAGCGCGAGGGGGCCTGCACTTTGAGGTCGATCTCCTGCGCCGATGCGGCGTCGCTCGCCACGCCCACCGGTTTGCCCCAGCCGGAGAGTTCGCTCGGGGGTTCTTCGCTCCCCGGCGCCGCGAAGACCTCTGCGTCCCAGCCGGGCGTCGGTGTGCGCACCAGCATCTTCGTCGGGGTCGCGTCGGACGTCGTCGTCACGTAGAGGCCTACCCCCGGGTCCGGCCCGGTCTTTGTCCCGGCGAAGGTGCTCGAGTCGTAGTGCTCGCTGCTCCAGGCGGTCTCGGTGGGGTTGCCGTCGACCGCGAAGCCGATCGTGCTGGGGTTCTCTTTGCTGTCGCCCTGAGGGTCGTAGGCGGCGGCGGAGGAGATCGGGATCGGCTTGCCGGCGCCCCGCTCGGCGCCGCCGTTGCCGAGCGAGCCGTTGCCGATCAGGTGGACCACGAGTAGTACCCCCCCGGCGATCAGCAGCAGGGCGAGGATGGCCGCCCACGACCAACGCGTGCGGCTGGTCAGCCTGCGCTTCGGCGGCGGCACCGCGTCGAGCACGCTCGTCGCCTCGCCCGTGGTCGATCCCGCCCGCGCCGCCTCGACCTCGAGCGCGGTCGAGAGGTCGTCGATCATCTCGCCGACGTGCTGGTAGCGCTCCTCGGGCCTCTTCGCCGTCGCCCGCTCGACCACCAGCGCCACCGCCGCCGAGACGTCCGGCCGGCGCCGTTGCACGTCGGGCAGCTCCTCGTTGACGTGTTTCATCGCCACGCCGACCTGGCTGTCGGCGTGGAAGGGCACCTGCCCGACCAGCATCTCGTAGAGGACGACGCCGAGCGAGTAGACGTCGGAGCGGGGGTCGGCCCCGTGTCCCATCGCCTGCTCGGGGGCGACATAGTCGGTGGTGCCGAGGACGCGCCCGGTCGCGGTCATCCCGTCCTGCTCGAGTTGGCGGGAGATGCCGAAGTCGGTCAGCTTCGCCCGGCCCTCGCTGTCGATCAGGATGTTCTGCGGCTTGATGTCGCGGTGGACCATGTTGCGCGCATGGGCGACACTGAGCCCACGAGCTATCTCGATCGCGTAGGCGATCGCCTCCTGGGCGTCGAGCATCCCGATCCGGGCGATCCGCTGCTTCAGCGTCTCTCCTTCGACGTACTCGAAGACGATGTAGGGGTGGCCGCCGTCCTCGCCCGCGTCGATCACCGAGACGACGTTCGGGTGGGACAGCTTCGCCACCGCCCGCGCCTCCTGGCGGAAGCGCTCGAGCTGGTCGGCCTGCTCGGACATCTCCCGGTGCATCACCTTCACCGCGACGGGCCGGTCAAGCGTCTCGTCGCGCGCCAGGTAGACGGTCGACATCCCACCGCTGCCCAGCTTCGCCTCCAGCCGGTAGCGACCGGAGAGCACGGTGCCGATCATCTGGCTTGAGGGGCGAGCCTCCATTTAGCTGCGGACATTGTCGGGCACGGTGTCGATAGAGGTTCTCTATCGCACCCGGGTCTCCCGCTCAGACGCGGTGGACTTCATGCAGCCTGCCGCTTGCGCGGCCGACCCGCTTTGCCTCTGGGTAGTGGCGCCGCAGCAGGCCGAGCGCCGCGGCCTCGTCCTCGGCAGCGACGACGACGCAGAAGCCGCAGCCCATGTTGAAGACGCCGTGCATCTCCTCGGCGGATGCGCCGGCGCGCTCCTGGATCAGCTCGAAGACCGGGTGGACCGGGAGCGGGTCGTCGATCTCGTAGCCGACCTCCGCCGCAAGGCGCAGCAGGTTGCCGAGGCCACCCGAGGTTATGTGGGCCAGACCGCGAACGTCCACCGCGGAGCGCAGCAGCTCGACCGCCGGCTTGACGTAGATCTCGGTCGGCGCGAGCAGCTCCTCGCCGAGCGGTCGGCCGAGCAGGCCGTCGGGGTCCTGATCGAGCGGGAGCCCCTCGAGGGCGGAGCGGGCCAGGGTGTAGCCGTTGGAGTGCAGGCCGGAGGAGGGCAGTCCGATCACCGGGTCGCCGGGCTGCACGGCCGAGCCGTCGACGATCGCGTCGAGGGAGACGACGCCGAAGCAGGCGCCGGAGAGGTCGACGCTGCTGACTAGGCTGCCGAGCTGCGCCAGCTCGCCGCCCGGGATCTCGATTCCCGCCAGCTCGGCCCCGCGCGCCAGGCCGACACCGATCTGCTCGCAGACCCCCGGGTCGGCGGTCGGCACGGCGATGTAGTCGAGCATTGCCAGCGGCTCGGCGCCGACGCAGATCACGTCGTTGACGTTCATCGCCACGCAGTCGATGCCGACCGTGTCGAATCGCCCCAGCTCCTCGGCGACGAGCAGCTTGGTGCCGACCCCGTCCGTGGACAGCGCGACCCCGGTCCGCTCGTCGATCCGGATCACGCTTGCGTAGTGCCCGGGCAGCGGCACCTGCCGCGAGGGGCGCCCGAGCTCGATCGCTCCCAGGGCCCGGACCAGACCGGCGACGGCGGAGTCCGCCGCGCCCTGGTCGACCCCGGCTTTCGCGTAGGCGTCGCTCATCCGACCTCGCACCGGTGGAGCTTTGCAAGAACGGCGGTTGCGAGGCCGGCCCGGTAGGCGGCGTAGGGCCAGAGGGCGCGGTCGCGCTCCACCAAGCCGATCAGGCGCTGGGAGGCGAGGGTCGAGGCGAAGGAGGCGGCAACGCCGATCGCCATCGAGCGCCGCAGCTCGGGAGAGGCGCCGCGACGCGCCAGGCGGACGCCCTTCGAGCCCGGTCGCGCCGACGATGATCGGCAGCGCAATCGTGCGCGAGAGCAGGTTGGCCTGGTCGCGAGAGAAGCGCCGCCAGCGCGCCGCCGCCAGGGTGACGCCGTTGCGCGAAACGCCGGGAGCCAGCGCAGCCGCCTGAGCGACCCCGAGGGCCAGCCCGTCGGCCGCGGTCGCGTCGCCGCGGCCGCGCTGCTGGGGGCGGCGGTCGGCGAGGAGCATCGCGGCCGCTCCGGCAAGCAGCCCGTAGGCGGTGGCGCGAGGCCCGCCCAGCCGCCGCTCGATCGGGCGCTCCAGCTTGTAGCCGACGATCGCCGCCGGCAGGAAGGAGAGGCCGAGGACGAGCGCCCGCCTGCCGTCGAACTGGCGCAGCTCTTCGGCGATCACCCGCCGTTGCCCGATCAGCAACGCCGCCGCGGCGCCGGCGTGCAGCGCCACCTCGAAGCTCTTGCGCACCTCGGGGTCGATCGAGGTCCAGTCCCACCCGGCCAGCCACGGCACCAGCACTATGTGAGCGGAGCTGGAGACCGGAAGCAGCTCGGCCGGTCCCTGGACGAGGCCCAGCGCCACCGCGCGCCGCGCCGGGATGCTCCCGTTGCCCGCTCCGTTCAAGCTCCGCTCGAGCCGGCCGGCTCGGGAGTCGCGGTGGGCTCGTCCTTCCCCTCGTCGGGCCCTCCTCCGCGCCGTCGCTTCACGATTGCGTAGACGACCAGCCCGACGATCGCCGCGACCACCAGGTAGTCCAGCACCTGGAGGTGGTGGCGCCACTGCTCCCAGTTGTCGCCGACCGCCCGCCCGATCAGCGCGAAGCCGACCACCCACGGCAACGAGCCGAGTGCGGTCAGCCAGGTGAACCGCCAGAACGGCATCTTTGCCACGCCGGCCGGGAGCGAGATGAAGGCCCGCACGAGCGGCAACAGGCGAGCGAAGAAGACGGTGGCGTCGCCGTGGCGGCGGAACCAGCTGTCGACCCAGGCCAGTCGCGACGGGCTGAGGTGGATCAGGCGGTTTTTTTCCAGCAGGTCGATCCGGCCGTAGTAACCGATCGCGTAAGTCAGCCAGGACCCGGCCATGTTCCCGGCGAGTCCCGCCAGCGTTATCCCGACCAGCGTCTGGTCTCCGTTGGAGACGTTGAAGCCGGCGAACAGCATCACCGCCTCGCTGGGAATCGGGATGCAGGCGCTTCCCGCCGCCATCAGCAGGAACACTCCCGCCAGGCCGGTGCTTTCGATCACGTTGACGCAGAAGTCGACGATCGGCCCGGTGATATCGGCGTAGAGCATGGGATTCGGCATGAAGAGACCCGTGATCCTAAGACCTCAGCCTCTAAACTCGCCCCGTCCCATGAAGCGGTTGAACCATCCCGTCTACCGCAACCGAGTCCTGCAGGTGGTCGCCGACGCGGCCCTGGTCGCGCTCGCCTTCTTCCTCGCCTTCCAGCTGCGATTCCTCGACGACCCGCACGGGCTGCCGCACCGCTACCAGGTGCTGTTCGCCCAGTCGGTCGGCCTCGTCGTCGTCGGCAAGCTGGTCGTCTTCGCCGCCTTCGGCCTCTACCAGAAGTGGTGGCGCTACGTCAGCGGCCGCGATTTCCTCGTCATCTTCCGTGCGGTCGCGGTCGCCAGTGCGATCCTCGTCGTCTTCTTCGCCGTCGCGAAGCCGTTCGCGCACACCCTTCCCCGCTCGGTCGAGGTGATGGACTTCGTCCTCACGATGATGCTGATCGCGGGCGCGCGCCTCGTGGTTCGGCTGATCGTCGAGCGACCCTCGCGCGGCGCCCGCGTTCCCAAGCACGAGGTCCTGGTGGTCGGGGCGGGATCCGGTGGGCAGATGGTGGTGCGCGAGCTGCAGCTCAACCCGAACCTCGGCTCCACCGCGATCGGCTTCGTCGACGACGACCCCCGCAAACGGGGGATGCGAATGTCGGGCGGGCTGAAGGTCCTCGGCTCGACCAAGCAGATCGCGACGATCCTCGACGAGACCGAGCCCGACGAGGTGGTGATCGCGATTCCCTCTGCGCCCGGCACGCTGCGCGCCAAGGTCGTCGCCGCCTGCCGCGAGAGGGAGATCCGCGTCCGCACCCTGCCCACCGTGTTCGAGCTGCTGCGCGGGGGCGTCCAGCTCAACAAGCAGCTGCGCGAGGTGCAGGTCGAGGACGTGCTCGGCCGCGACCCCGTCGTCTTCGAACTGGACCGCGTCGGCGCCTACCTGTGCGACCGCATCGTCCTCGTCACCGGCGCGGGCGGTTCGATCGGCTCGGAGCTGTGCCGCCAGATCGCCCGCGTCCGCCCACGCCTGCTGGTGATGCTCGACCACGCCGAGGACAATCTCTTCGAGATCGACCGCGAGATGGTCGAGGAGCGCCACTTCACCAACGTCGAGTCGGTGCTCGCCGACTGCAAGGAGCCGCACCGGATGCTCGAGGTGATGCAGCGCTTCAAGCCCTCGGTCGTCTTCCACGCCGCCGCCTACAAGCACGTTCCGCTGATGGAGGCGAACCCGCTGGAGGCCGTCCGCAACAACGCGATCGCGACACGGGTCACAGCGGAGACGGCGGCCGCCTCGAAGGTGGAGCGCTTCGTCCTCATCTCCACCGACAAGGCGGTCAACCCGCAGACGGTGATGGGCGCCTCGAAGGCGATGGCCGAGTGGATCGTCGAGTCGGCCGGGCACAAGCACCCCGGCACCCGCTTCGCCAGCGTCCGCTTCGGCAACGTGCTCGCCTCCTCCGGCAGCGTGGTGCCGATCTTCCGCAGCCAAATCGAGCGTGGTGGACCGGTAACCGTCACCCACCGCGAGATGACCCGCTACTTCATGACCATTCCCGAGGCGGTTCAGCTGGTGATCCGCGCCGGCGACATCGGCGCCGGCAAGGGCGAGGTCTTCGTGCTCGACATGGGTGAGCCGGTGAAGATCGTCGACCTCGCGCACAACATGATCCGCCTCGCGGGTTACGAGCCCGAGCGCGACATCGCGGTCGAGTTCACCAAGCCGCGACCGGGGGAGAAGCTGCACGAGGAGCTGTTCGGCCGGGCCGAGACCCGGCAACCGACCGCGTCGAAACGGATCCACCGTGCGGTGCGAGGGGCGCCCCTCGACCCGGAGTGGATGGACTCGACGCTGAACGCGCTGGAGAACCTGGTGCTGGCCGGAGACGAGGCCGATCTGGCCGAGCGGGTGGTCGCGCTGATCTCCGACGGTGTTTCGACGCCCGATGCCGGCGCCATGGAGCACCGTCCTCCGGCCAGGTAGCGTTGCTACCCGGCCGTTCGCCCGTCACTCCCTGGCTTGGCCTCAGACGCCGAAACACTCGCCGGGACCGGTTTGCCCATATCCTGCTGCGCCCGTGGAGCTGATCAAGGAAATCGGCGCTTTTGCGGGCCTGGCCGCGTTCCTCGGCCTCGCTGTCCTCGCCCTGCTCTCGTTCACGCATGGGCGCGACATCAGGCGCCTGCGCGAGTGGGCGGGCTCGGCGCCCGAGCGCGACGCAGAGCGCAAGGAGGCGACCTCCACGGCAGCTGCCCAGAAGGCCGAGGAGATGCGCCGCCTGGAGGCGGCCCGCACAGCGGAGCAGGAGGCGGTCCAGCTGCGCGAGTCGCGGCGGCAGCGGCGCGAGGCAGGGTTGCCCGAACTGAGCCGCCGCGAGCGGTTCCGGGAGCGACTCTCCGGCGCCGGCGAACGCCTCGCCGAACCTCGCTACCTGGCGGCGACCTTCGTCGCCGTGCTGGCGATCGGCGGTGGCGTCGCCTACGCGGCGCTGCACGGGCTCGGCGGTGGAGGGGCCTCCGGCAAGGGTGGCGGCGCCTCCGCCTCGGGTAAGCCGAGCGAAGTCAGCGTCCTCAACGGCACCGCCGTTCCCGGGCTCGCCGCGCGCTACGGCGGTAAGGTCGAGCGCAAGGGATTCAAGCTCGGGGCGGTCACCAACAGCAGATCCAGCTTCGTCGAAAGCGTCGTCATGTTCGAACGCGGCCACGCTCCCGAAGCGCGTCGCGTCGCCAGGGTGTTGGGGATAAGGCAGGTCCGGCCGATGACCTCGGAGATCGGCTCGGTCTCGGCCGGGGCGCCGGTTGCGGTGATCGTCGGCGAGGACAATGCCGCGACGACCGGTTAGCGTCGGCGCCGCCGTCTTCGCGCTGCTCGCCGTCCTCACGATTGCCGCCTTCGGCTGGTCTCAGCGGCTGAAGCGGGACCCGTTGGTTCTCGATCGAGTCAGCTTCGACGGCGCGCCCGTCCTCCACCCGAAGAACCCGGTGCACAGCTTCACTCCGAACGGCGACTGCCGCTACGACCGGCTGCGCATCCGCTTTCGCGTCACCCAGTCCGACGACGCGACGGTCCAGGTGATCATGCCCGGGGGGAGGGTCGTCATCACCCTCGCCCGTAACGAGTTCCTCAAGCGCTACCACTTCCACACCTTCCTCTGGGATGGCCGCAGCCGCAACGACGGCATCGCCCCGCCCGCCCGCTACAAGCTGCGGGTGAAGCTGCTCGGCCAGGAACGCAGCCTCGTGCCGCCGGGCGCGATCCGGCTGCACCGAGCGCGGCGCAAGCCGGCTGGATGCGAATCCGCCGCGAGGGAAAGCAGTTGAGCGACGTCCTCGCCGGAGCCGGCGTCCTTGCCGCCGCCGCCACCAGCGCTACGGCGATCCTCGTTCCTCCGGGGCGCCCGCGCTCGCTCGCGATGCTCGTCGCGATCGGCCTCTTCCCGATCCTCGTCCTCGGCGACCAGTGGCACTCGGCCCAGATCGTCGACCTGCGCCACCACCCCTCTCACATCGCTGCCCTGGCCGGCGCCGGGCTGGTGGCTGTCGGGATCCTCACCGCGGCCTTCCGTCGCTGGCCGGTCGTCCTCCCGCTCGCGGTCGTCTTCGCCCTCCCCTTCCGCGTTCCCCTGACCGCCGGCGGCGAAACCGCCAACCTGCTCGTACCCCTCTACCTGGTCATCGCCGGCGGGGTCGTGGCCACAGCACTCAGGGACTGGAACGCCCGGCCTGCGGGTCCCGCGGCGCCGCCCGCCGGAGGCGCCGCACTCTGGCTGCCGCGGGTTCTGGCCGCGGTGGTCCTCCTGTACGCGGTACAGGCTCTCTACTCAGCCGATTTCTCCAAGGGCCTGCAGAACGTGTGCTTCTTCTTTGTGCCGTTTTCGCTGGTGTATGCGTTGCTGCGGGATGTCAGGTGGGATCGAAGGCTGCTCACGTTGGTGCTGTGGGTCGTCGCGCTGGAGGCCGTGGCATTCGTCACGGTCGGGTCGGTCGAGTACCTCAGCCGCAGCCTGTTCTGGAACGACCAGGTGATCAGGTCGAATGAATTCCACACCTACTTTCGGGTCAACTCCGTCTTCTGGGACCCGAACATCTACGGCCGTTATCTGGCGCTGGCGATCGTGATCTCGATGGCCGCTCTGCTCTGGGCGAGGGAACGGCGCAGCAGCGCGCTGCTGACCGCACTGGTCGCGGTCCTTTGGATCGGTCTGGTGCCGACCTTCTCGCAGTCGAGCTTTGCAGCGCTGCTGGCCGGTCTCGCCGTCCTCGCCGCGATCCGGTGGAGCTGGAAGTGGACGCTGGCGGCGGTGGCCGTGGGAGCAGTGGGTGCGGTCTTGGTGGTTCTGCTGGCAGGGGGCTCGGGCAAGATCCGCCTCAACCCCGACACCAGCGGTCGTGCGAATCTGATCTCCGGTGGCACCGAACTCTTCGGCGAACGGCCGATCCAGGGATACGGGTCGGGCTCCTTCCAGGTCGCCTACCGTGACCACCGCGCCAAGAAGAACGTCCCCGTCTCGATCTCCCACACCGAGCCCGTCACCGTCGCCGCCGAGCAGGGCCTGATCGGCCTCGCCGCCTACACCGCCCTGATCGCAACGGCGCTGTGGACGATGGGGGGCGGGCTGTTGCGGTTCCGGCCGGCGGGTCCTGTCGCGGGGGATGGGGGGGCGCTGCGGGGGGGGTCGTCCTCGACCCCCATCCCCCGCACCACCCGCCGGAGGAATCGCAGCCAGAGTGGCTGTCCTCGCAGCGTTCACGGCGCTGCTGGTGCACACGATGGCGTACGCGGGGTTCTTCGAGGACCCGATAGCTTGGGTGCTCCTCGCCGTGGGTGGATCGCTGGCAGCTGCCAGGGTCCGCGACTCGGCATAAGGTCAGTCCGTGTCCGGCTATCTGCGGCGGTTAGCGACGACCGGGGCCGCCTACACCGCGGCGAGCATCCTCTCGAAGTTCATCGCGGTCGCCCTGCTGCCGCTCTACACGCGCTACCTGACCAAAGCCGATTACGGCGCCGCCGAGGTGATGTTCGCCGCCGTCGTCTCGGCCAGCATCGTCGTCCGGCTGGGGCTGATCGAGGCAATCCTCCGTTTCTATTACAAGGACAGCGAGGACCCGGCGCTGGTCGTCAAGAGCACCTTCGCCGGGCTCTTCTGGTTCGCGACGATCGGGGCGCTGGTCCTGCTGCCGTTCGCGACCCCGATCTCCGAAGCGCTGCTCAACCCCGAAGCGCTGGATAGCTCCGAAGCGCTGCTCAAGGATCAGGCGACCGAATTGGTGCGGATCTCGATCGGCGGCCTCTGGGTGCTGACGATGTTCGAGTTCATGCTGACGCTGTTCCGCCTCGAGGAGCGCGCCCGGGCCTTCTTCGTGACGACGATCCTCAACGTCCTGGTCACGATCGGGCTGACCGTCGTCCTCGTCGTCGATGCCGGCGAGGGAGCGCGCGGCCTGCTGGTCGGCAGCTACGCCAGCGGCGCGGCTTTCGTGCTGGGACTGATCGTCTGGCAGTGGCGGCGTCTCTCGCTGCGTTTCGACCGCGAGCTGCTGCGGCGGCTGCTGCGCTTCGGCCTGCCGACGATGCCGGCCGAGGCCTCGCTCTACCTGCTCAACTTCGTCGACCGGATCATCATCGTCCGCTACGTCGGCCTCGCCGAGGCCGGGCTCTACTCCCTGGCGGTCAAGTTCGCCCAGGGGGTCAACGTCCTCGTCCGCGGCTTCCAGCTCGCCTGGCCGCCGCTCGCCTACTCGATCCGCGACGACGAGGAGGCACGCGGCGCCTACGCCGTCGTCGTCACCCTCTTCGTCGCCGGCTGCGCCTTCGTCGTCACCGGCATGTGGCTGTTCTCGCGCTGGATCGTGCGAGCGCTGGCGGCGCCGAAGTTCTTCGACTCCTACGAAGCGATCGGGCTGATCACCACCGCCGTCACGCTCTACGCCCTCTACATGGTGATGGTCGTGATCCTCGGCCGCACCGGCCGGACCGAGTTCAACTTCCCGGCCGCGATCTCCGCCCTCCTCGTCAACGTCGTCCTCAACCTGCTGCTGGTGCCGCCGCTGGGGATCGTCGGTGCCGGCCTGGCGCTGGTCGCTTCCTACCTCGTCGTCGTCGCCCTGATGTACGTCTTGACCCAGAGGCTCTTCCCGGTCCCCTACCAGTGGGGCCGCCTCGCCCGGGTGGCGCTGACCTCGGCGCTCCTCGTCGGGGTGGGGGAACTGGTGATGCCGACCTCCGGCGCCGCCGGACTGGCCGGCCGCATCCTGCTCTTCGCCGCCTACCCGCTCGGCCTCTTCTACAGCGGCTTCTTCACCCCCGGCGAGCGCGTCTGGCTCGCCCGTCTGCGCCACCCCGGCGAGATCGCCGCCGAGTTCCAGCGCCTGCGCGCGGCGCCGAGCGCGGTCGAGGGCCGCATCTCGGAGGTCTACGAGGCGGAGCGCATCGACGACGACTCCCGCTTCTAGCGTTCGACGCGGTCTTTGATGGATTCGCCGCGCCCCGGGTGGAGAGCCTGGCGGGCGTGGGCGCGGTAGACGGCCGCGGGCTGGCCGGGGATGAAGGTGGCGATGACGGCGCGCACCGCATAGGACCAGGCGGTCAGCCGGCGCACGGTGCGGGCGGCACCGGAGCCGTGGTGCACGCGCATGTAGAGGTCGCGGTTGCGGTGGAATTCGACGATCCGCGGCAGGCCGGCGGCGAGGTCGGTGGAGAGCTGGTCGCGGTGGAAGGCTCTTGCGGCGGGGACGAAGAGGGTCTTCCACCCGGCGTCGCTGAGGCGCTTGCAGAAGTCGCACTCGTCGTAGTAGACGAAGAAGTCGGGATCGAGGTAGCCGACCTGTTCGGCCGCTTTGCGGCGCACCATCAGGGCGCTCGACTGCGCCCAGTCGACCTCGCGGGTCTCGGTTCCCTTGCTCTGGACGGTGAAGAGGCGATGCAGGAAGACAGCTCCAATCAGGGCTGCGACGACCCCCGGGAAGCGCCAGGCGCAGGGGACCGGTTGGCCGCCGGAGTCCAGCAGCTGCGGGGCCGCGGCGCCGGCGCGGTCATCCTCTTCGAGGGCCGCGATGAGCGCGCTCACGGCGCTGGAGCGAATCTCGGAATCCTCGTTCAGCAATAGGCAGTAGCGGCCGGTCGCGCGCTTCAGCAGGGTCGTGTCGTTCTCCGCCTTGCCGCTCGGCTTCTGCAACTCGATCAGCTGAATGTCGCCCCCCAGCGCCCGCACCGCGTCGGCCGAGCCGTCAGTCGAGGCGTTGTCGAGGACGAGGATCTCGCGGCTCAGACCTTCCGGGTGGGTTTCCTCGATCGCCCGCAGGCAGGCGAGCAGATACTCGCGGCCGTTGGTGTTCACGACGCAGTAGGAGAGCGTGGGAGCCAAGCAGGCCACGATAATCGGCCTGTCACATCGGCATGTGACCCCCGCGCATGAAAGTCCAGCTAATCGACCCCTCGGCCTTCACGCCGCCTTACGACCGCGCCCTCGCCGCTGCGTTGGCTCGCCAGGGCGCGCAGGTCGAGCTGCTGACCAGCCGCTTCCTCTACGGGCCGGTGCCCGAGGCAGACGGTTATCGGGCGCAGGAGCGCTTCTACCGGCGCAGCACTGCCCGCGGTCTCCAGGCGCCCGCCCGGCGGGCGTTCAAGTTCGTCGAGCACGTTGGCGACATGCTCCGCTTTCGCCGTGAGGCGGCCGCCGACGTCATCCACTACCAGTGGCTCACGGTCCCGGCCCTGGACGCACGCCTCCTCCCGGAGCTGCGCCCCCGCCTGATGACCGCGCACTACGTCCTGCCGCCGCGCCCGAGCCGCCGCCAGGTCGCCGCCGCCCGCCGCGTCTTCGGCCGCATGGACGCGGTCGTCGCTCACTCCGAGCACGGCGCCACCCGGCTTCGCGACGAGGTCGGGCTCGACCCGAGCCGCGTCCGGGTCATCCCCCACGGCGCCTTCGACTACCTGACCCGCCTTGCGGAGGAGAAGCCGCTGCCGGTGGAGCTGGAGGGCGGCGAGGGCCCGGTGGTCCTCTTCTTCGGCCTGTTGCGCCCCTACAAGGGGCTCGACACCCTGCTCGAGGCCTTCCGCCGCCTCGACGGCGCCGAGCTGTGGATCGTCGGCAACCCGCGCATGGACGTCGAGCCCCTGCGCAGGGCGGCGGCGGAGACACCGGGGCGCGTCCGCTTCCTCACCCGCTTCGTCGAGGACGCCGAGATCCCGGCGATCTTCCGGCGCGCCGACGTCGTCGTCCTTCCCTACCGCGACGCCGAGCACTCCGGCGTCCTCTACACCGCCCTCGCCTTCGGCAAGCCGATGGTGCTGAGCGCGGTCGGCGGCTTCCCCGAGCTGGCCGCGACGGGCGCCGCACGCCTCGTCCCCCCGCGAAGACCCGGAGTCGCTTGCCGCGGCCCTGGCCGAGCTGACCGGCGACGAGGCGGTCCGCGCCGAGCTGGCCGCCGCCGCCCGGCGGGCCGCCGCCGGCCACTACTCCTGGGACGAGGCGGCGCGGCAGACCCTCGCCCTCTACGAGGAGCTGCTGGAGGCCCGCCGGTGACCGCCCTCGCGATCGTCTTCTGGGTCAGCGCCGGGCTGGTCGTCTACACCCACCTCGGCTACCCGTTCGCCCTGCGGGCGCTGGTCGGGCTGCGCCGCCGTCCGACCCTGCGCCCCGGCACCTGGGAGGAGCTGCCGCGGGTCTCCCTGATCGTCGCCGCCTACGACGAGGAGGAGGTGATCGCCGCCAAGGTCGCCAACGCCCTCGCGCTCGACTACCCGCGCGAGCGGCTCGAGCTGATCGTCGCCTCCGACGGCTCCGCCGACGCCACCGTCGAGCGCGCCCGGGCGGCCGGCGCCGACCTCGTCCTCGACCTGCCGCGCGGAGGCAAGGTCGCCGCCCAGAACGCCGCCGTCGAGCGCGCCGGCGGCGAGGTCCTCGCCTTCTCCGACGCCAACAGCGACTGGGCGCCCGACGCCCTCCGCCATCTGGTCGAGTCCTTCGCCGACCCTGCGGTCGGCTACGTCTGCGGCCAGGTTCGCTTCCTCGACCCGGGCGGGGGCAACCTCGAGGGGTCCTACTGGCGCTACGAGATGGCGCTGCGGGAGCTGGAGTCCGGGCTGGCCGGAGTCACCGCCGGCAACGGGGCGATCTACGCCGTCCGCCGCGACTCCTACATCCCTCTGTCCGCCGCGGGCAGCCACGACCTCTCCCTCCCCTTCCTGCTCGCCAAGCGGGGCATGCGCTCGCTCTACGTCCCCTGGGCGGCCGCGGAGGAGAAGATGGTGCCGACCCTGGAGGGCGAGTTCGCCCGCAAGCGGCGGATGATGGTCGGCCTCTGGGACATCGTCGTCGGCGAGGGGATGATCTCGCCGCGCGGCTACTCGCCGCTGTATGCGATCGAGATCGCCTCGCACCGGCTGCTGCGCTACCTCACTCCACTCCTGCACCTCGTCGTCCTGGCGGCGAACGTCGCCCTGCTCGGCGAGGGCTGGGTGTACAAGGCGACGCTCGCGGTCCAGCTCGCGGTCCTCGCGGCCGCGCTGCTCGGCCGCTGGCTGCCGCTCGCACCGTTTCGCGTTGCCCGCTACTACGTGATGACGACCGCCTCGATCGCCGTCGGCCTCTGGGATCGTTTCCGCCACGGGCCACCTGGGGCCTGGGAGAAGGCGGAAGGAACTCGATGAGCCGAGCCTTCGATCTGGCGATCGCGCTGGTCGCCCTCCTCGTCCTCTCACCCTTTCTCCTGGCTGCCGCGGTCGCGATCAAGCTGGGCAGCCGCGGCCCGGTCCTCTACCGCCAGCTCCGGGTCGGTAAGGATGGGCACGAGTTCGAGATGCTGAAGCTGCGCACGATGGTCGAGGGATCCGACCCGGTCGGGGTCGGCACCGTCGTCACCCGCGAGGACCCCCGCGTCACCCGCGCCGGCCGGTTCCTCCGCCGCACCTCGCTCGACGAGGTTCCCAACCTGCTCAACGTGCTGCGCGGCGAGATGGCGATAGTCGGCCCCCGCCCGACCATCCCCGCCCAGGTGAAGGACTACACGCCCCGTCAGAGCCGCCGCCACGAGGTCCTGCCCGGGATCACCGGCTGGGCCCAGGTCCAAGGCCGCGCCGGCATCCCCTGGGAGGAGCGGATAGAGCTGGACGTCTGGTACGTAGACCACCGCAGCGCCGCCCTCGACCTCCGCATCCTTGCCAGGACCGTCCGCCTGCTGGTCAGCGGCCAAGGCCTCGCCCCCGATTGAGTGACGTCGCTCGCCCCGGATCGAGTGACGCTGCAACGCGTTGTCTATCCGATAGGTGGAAAAAACGTTGCACCCCAGCGGGAGCGCGACGACATAGGGTTTTCGCCGTGAGCGACCGTCCAGAGGTGAGCCTGCGCCAGTTTGAGCCTGCCGATGCGGCAGCGGTACATCGCTGGTTCAACAACCCCGAGGCGACGAAGACGTTGATGGAGCAGCGCGAGAGCTTCTCGACCGGGCAGGCCGAGGCCTGGACGCAGCGGGCGATGGACGACTCGGGCGAGGATCGCAAGTTCGCGATCGTGGTCGAGGGCCATGACGAGGCGGTCGGCTTCACCGCCCTCTACGGCCTCTTCCGCCAGACCGCTCCCGAGCTGGGCGCGCTGATCGGCGACGACGTGCGCGGCAAGGGCGTCGGCCGCCGCGCCGAGGCGCTGACGATCGCCAAGGCCTTCGACGAGTTCGGCGCCCACCGCGTCTACGGTCGCATCCCGGCCCGCAACGAGGTGGCGAAGAAGACCGTGACGAGCCTCGGCTGGAAGCACGAGGGAACGATGCGCGGCCACCTGCGCCGCGACGGCGCGCCCGCCGAGGACTGCGAGGTCTGGGGGGTCCTTCCCGACGAGTTTCGGGCGGCCGCGGCCGACCTGTTGCCTGAGCGCGGAGCGGAGCGAACGTCGAAATCTGACTCTTCGTGAGCGGAGCGAAGCGCGAAATTTATGAGGGCCGCGCCGAACTCCTCGCCGACCGCGGCGAGGCGGCGTCGAGCGAGGAGCTCTTCCGCTCGCGGCCCTTCCTCGACGCCGAAGGCGTCACCCACACGCTGCGGATCGAGGCGGGCGGGGCGGAGCTGCTGGCACCGCTGATCGTGCGTGGGATCCCGGGCACGGATGAGCGTGACGCGATCTCCCCCTACGGCTACCCCGGGATCCGCACCGCAGGCAAGGTTGACCCCACCATGGTGGGGTCAAACCGATCTGCGGCGGTTGACCCCGAGACGGTCGACTTCGGCCCCACCGGTCTGGTGAGCGTCTTCATCCGCCACACGCTCGGGGAGCCGCCGCTGAGCGGCGCCACGCAGCGCAACGTGGTCCAGATCGCCGACCCGGAGCTGCCGCCGAAGAGCCGGATGAGCGACCGCCAGCAGATCCGCAGGAACCTGCGCCGCGGCTACGAGCTGCGCCTCGTTCCCGGGCCGGAGACGACCCCGGAGCAGCGGGCGGGCTTCCTCACCGCCTACGAGCAGACGATGCGCCGCACCGGCGCCGCCGAGCGCTACTTCTTCGGCGCGCCCTACTTCGACCGCATCCTCGCCTCGCCCCGCACCTGGCTCGCGCTCGCGCTCGACCCCGGCGGCGAGGCCGCCGCCGCCTCGATCGCCGCCCGCAGCGACGGCTTCCTCCACTACTACCTCAGCGGCAGCGCCGACACCCACCTGCGCGACTCGCCGATGAAGAACGTCGTCGCGGCGCTGGTCGAGCTCTCCGGCGAGCTGGGCATTCCGCTCAACCTCGGCGGCGGCATCTCCCGCGGCGATCGCCTGGAGGAGTTCAAGCGGGGATTCGCCAATCGCGAAGAGCCGTGGCGCAGCTCGGAGATCGTCTGCGACCCCGTCGCCTATGCCCGCCTAAGCTCGAACCGCGAGTCGGCCGACTTCTTCCCGGCCTACAGGGCGTAGAGCTATTCCGGATTGGCCGGCGTCGGCCCGGTGAAGGAGAAGCCACTGACCGACTCGCCGCCGTAGCGCCCCCAGGTTTCCTTGCCGAAGTCGCGGATCGCGTCCATGGTGATCGCGCCCCTGTACTTCGGGCATCCGAGCAGGTTGGTCCAGGTGGTCGCCGCCACCGCGTAGGGCATCTTGTCGTCGGGGAAGAGCAGCGTCGCCGCGTACATGGAGTCGTAGAGTCCCTTCAACGCCAGCTGCTCGGATTCGGGCAGCTTTGGGCTGTACTCGACCGCCAGCCGCCCGTGCTCGAGCGAGTGGACGAAGTCGATCTCTTCCGGCATTTCGCTGTAGGCGCCGTCAGCCTGCTGGTAGGGCGGTTCGACGTGTGACCCCGAGGTCGGCGGGTTCGTCTTGTAGTCGGGCGTCTTCGTGCCCGGCGCGATGTGGGTGTGACCCTCGTCCTTGAGGTGCAGCCGCAATACGCAGCCGGCCTGCTTCGCCGCCTGCTTCAGGTTGGCGACCTTGACCGCCGCCGGCTTCGGCCCGCTGCGTTCGTCGGGCTGGACGCCGTTGGTCGAGCCGCTCGTCTGGTTGATGTTCGCGCTGCCTCCGCTGCCGCCCCCGCTTCCCGAGGCGAGGAGCACCACGATCCCCACGACCACGATCAGGCCGAGCGCCCCGGCGATCGCGTACCCGACGAACAGCCGGCTGCGCTGGCCGTGCGCCTTCTCCTGCTCGCGTTCGAGCCTGGCCTGGCGAAGCCGCTCCCTCTCTTCCTTGCGGTTGGCCATTGAGAGTCGACCAGTCTAATCGGGCGAGCGCGTCAAGACGCCCGCCTCGCCCGGCGTCCGCTCCCAGGGCCGCGCCGCACGCAGCGCTCCGAGCACGGCCCGCGTCGCGGGCGCGCGGTTGAGCGCGTAGAAGTGGATGCCGGGAGCGCCGGCGATCAGCAGCTCGGCGCACTGCTGGGCTGCGTAGGCGACGCCCAGCTCGAACTCCCGCTCCGGATCCCCTCCCGCCGCCAGGAAGGCGGCCTCCAGCGACTCGGGGACGGTTGCGTCGCAGAGATCGCAGATTCGCTTCGTCTGGGCGAAGCCGGCGACGGGGATCACGCCTGCGAGGATCGGAACGTCGATCCCCCGGCGCCGCGCTGCGGCGACGAAGTCGAAGTAGACCCGGTTGTCGAAGAAGAGCTGGGTGATCAGGAAGCGGGCGCCGGAGTCGACCTTCGTCTTCAGGTAGGCCAGGTCGGTCTCGAGGTTGGGCGCCTCGGGATGGACCTCGGGGAAGCAGGCGCCGCCGATCGCGAAGTCCCAGCCGGCGGAGATGAACGCGGCCAGCTCGGCAGCGCTGCCGAGCCCGCCCTCGGGCTGGACGAAGTCCTCCTGCCCGCGCGGAGGGTCCCCTCTCAGCGCGAACACGTTCTCGATTCCCGCCGCCTCGATCCGGTCCAGCGTCGCCGCCAGCCCCTCGGTCGTCTCGCCGACGCAGCTCAGGTGGGCCATCGTCTCGAGGCCGAGGTCGTCCTTCAACGCCCTCGTGATCTCGACCGTCCCATCCCGGGTCGATCCCCCCGCGCCATAGGTAACGGAGACGAAGTCGGGCTCCAGCTCGCGCAGCTCGCGCGCTGTCGCGAACAGTCCCTCGGTTGCCTCCGCCGTCTTCGGCGGGAAGAACTCGACCGAGAAGACCGGTTGTTTCGAAGCGAGGATCCGATCGATGCGCATCGGCGCAGCGTAGCCTTCCCGGGGCGCTGTGGGAGGATTCGCGGCCATGAGCGGGGAGGTTCTCTACGAGCGGGTCGGCGCGGCGGCGGTCCTGACCATCGACCGGCCCGAGCGGCGCAATGCCGTCGACGCCGCCACGGCTGAGCTGCTTCGCCGCGGCCTCGAGGACTTCGAGGCCGACGACGGGGCGCGAGCGCTCGTCCTCACCGGCGCCGGCGGCGTCGCCTTCTGCGCCGGAGCCGACCTCAAGGCGCTCGACCTCGACGTCAACCATCCGAGCGGCCCGATGGGGGCGACGATGCTGACGCCGTCGAAGCCGGCGATCGCCGCCGTCGACGGCTGGTGCCTGGCCGGCGGGGTCGAGCTGGCCCTCTGGTGCGACCTCCGCATCGCGACGGCGAGCTCCACCTTCGGCCTCTTCGAGCGGCGCTGGGGCGTGCCGCTGCTCGACGGCGGCACCCAGCGCCTCCCCCGCGTCGTCGGCATGGGCCGGGCGCTGGAGCTGATCCTCACCGGCCGCCCCCTCGACGCCGAGGAGGCCCACCGCATCGGCCTCGTCAACGAGGTCGTCGAGCCCGGCGCCCATCTCGACCGGGCCCTGGAGCTGGCCGAGCGCATCGCCTCCTTTCCCCAGGAGACGATGCTCGCCGACCGTCGCGGCGCGATCGAGGGCTTCGGCCTGCCGCTCGCCGACGGCCTCGCCCTCGAGCACCGGCTCGGCTGCGAGGTCCTCGACGTCGCCGTCCGCGGCGCCGCGCGCTTCGCCTCCGGCGAGGGCCGCCACGGCGAGGGGATCTGAGTCCTCGCCGTTACCCGAGGCATCGAGTCGCCTAACCTGGCTCGATCATGACGGACGAGACGACCGACGGCCGGCGCTGGCTGGCCCTGTACGTGCTCTGCGCGGGGATGCTGATGATCGTCCTCGACGCGACCATCGTCAACGTCGCCCTGCCCACGATCCAGGACAGCCTCGGGTTCTCGCAGAGCAACCTCGCCTGGGTTGTCAACGCCTACCTGATCCCGTTCGGCGGGCTGCTGCTGCTCGCCGGGCGTGTGGGGGATCTGCTCGGCCAGCGGCGAGTCTTCCTCACCGGCCTGGCGATCTTCACCACGGCCTCGCTCCTCTGCGCCGCCTCCGAGAGCCAGGCCATGTTGATCGCCGCCCGTTTCGTCCAGGGCATCGGCGGGGCTCTGGCCTCGGCCGTGATCCTGGGCATGATCGTGACGATGTTCCCCGAGCCGGCCGACCGGGCGAAGGCGATCGGCGTCTACGGCTTCGTCGCCTCCGCCGGCGGCTCGATCGGCCTGCTCGCCGGCGGCGCCCTGACCCAGGCGATCAGCTGGCACTGGATCTTCCTGATCAACCTGCCGATCGGGATCGCGACCGCGTTCGGGGCGATGCGGCTGGTCGAGCGGCGTGAGGGGATCGGGCTCGAGAAAGGCGCCGACATTCCCGGAGCGGTGCTGATCACCGCCTCGCTGATGCTCGGCGTCTACACGATCCTCGGGATCAACGCTCACGGCTGGGGCTCGACCCAGACGCTGGGGCTCGGGGCGGTCTCCCTTGCCCTGGGAGCGGTCTTCATCGCGCGGCAGGCGCGGATCGCCAACCCGCTGATGCCGCTGCGCCTCTTCCGCTCGCGCAACGTCGCCGGCGCCAACGCGATCCAGTCGCTGCTGGTCGCCGGGATGTTCGGGATGTTCTTCCTCGGCGCGCTGTACCTGCAGCGGATCCTCGGCTATGACGCGCTCGAGGTCGGCCTCGCCTTCCTGCCGGCGACGATCGTGATGGGGACGCTCTCGCTCGGCTTCTCCGAACGGCTGATCATGCGCTTCGGGCCGCGCACCACGTTGATCCCCGGCGTGGTCGCGATCGGCCTCGGACTGCTGCTGTTCGCGCGGACGCCGGTCGACGGCGCTTACCTCACCGACCTGCTGCCGCCGATGCTGCTGATCGGAGTCGGAGTCGGCACCGCCTTCCCCTCGCTGATGACGCTGGCGATGTCGGGGGCGACGGCGAGCGACTCGGGACTGGCCTCGGGCCTGGTCAACACCAGCATGCAGGTCGGCGGCGCAATCGGCCTCGCCGTGCTGGCGACCCTGGCGACCGAGCGGACCGACAGCCTGCTTGCGACCGGCGCCGCTCACTCCGCCGCGCTCAACTCGGGCTATCACCTCGCCTACCTGATCGGGGCGGTGCTGGTCGGGTTCGCGGCCTGCATCGCGGTCTTCGTGCTGCGCGCCGAGGCGCCGGAGGAGGCGAGGGGCGAGGCGGAGCGGGAGCCGGCCTACTCGGAGGCCGGCTGAGCCGTTAGGGCCAGGATGGCGTCGGCGATTGCCTGAGGTGTTGGTGGACAGCCCGGGATGCGGATGTCGACCGGGAGCAGGTCCTCCAATGGCCTCGCCAGCTCCGCCGCGGCGCCGAGAACGCCACAGCCAAGCGCGCAGTCGCCGAGGGCGGCAACCATGCGCGGCTCGGGCATCGCCTCGAAGGCCGCCTTAAGTGGGCCGGCCATGCGCGTCGTAACCGGCCCGGTCACCAGTAGGACGTCGGCGTGACGGGGCGAGGCAACGAGGTCGAGCCCGAAGCGCTGCAGGTCGTACTGCGGGGCCGCCGTCGCGGCCAGCTCGTGCTCGCAGGCGTTGCAGGACCCCGCGTCGACATGACGGATTGCCAGCGAGCGGGTGCCGCTGCGCCTCGGCAGGGCCGCTTCGCGACGGACGCGCTGGAGGTGGCGGAGCAGGACGAACACGATCAGCGGTCCACGCAGGCGTAGCAGAGCTCGAAGCTCTTGTTGATCAGAGGGAAGTCGGGCAGGAGGTTGCCGGCCGTCGCATGCGCCAGGGCCGGCCAGTTGGCGTAGGAGCCGGTGCGCAGGTGCAGCCGCCCAACCCGGTACGCCTCCGGCTCCACGACGCACACCGTCTCTCCCCGCGGGCTCTCGACCCGCGCCACGCCGACGGGGGCGGCCTCGCCGCCTGGGCCCGCCGTGTCGGCGTGCACCGGCTCGAGGAGAAGCTCGTCCAACAGCTCGAGGGTCACCTCGAGCTCGATCGCCCGCATCTCGAGACGGGCGGTGACATCGCCCCCGGCGACCGGCGGGATCGCGGCGGCGAATGACGAGCCGTACCAGAGCCCGGGGCTGCTCGTGCGGGTATCCAGGCTCACCCCGGAGGCGCGTGCGACGGGTCCAACGGCGCCGAGCTCGACGGCGTCGTCGCGATCGAGGACGCCCACGCCGCCAAGTCGAGCCTGAACAGACGCCGCGAACCGAATCTCTCGCCATGCTCGCGCTGCCTCCTGGCGCAGCTCGCGAAGCTCGCTGCGCGCTCGATCGAGCGCCGGGGAGGGCAGGGCGAGGCGACTGCCGCCGACCTCGACCGATCCGAACAGGAAGCGGTGACCGGAGAGGGCCGCGTTGAGGCGCATCGCGCGCTCCTTCAGCGCGGCAAAGGCCATGTTCCCGGTGGCAAACCCCACTCCCGCGCAAACCGCGGCGATGTCGTTGAGGTGGTTGTAGAGCCGCTCCAGCTCGAGCAGCAGCGTCCGTGCGCGGCGCAGCTCTCGGGAAGGCGTGAGGCCCATGACGCTCTCGCAGGCCTGTGCATAGGCGACCGAGTTGGTGACGGCACAGGCGCCGCAGGCCCGTTGGGCGGACGCCAGACCGTCGGCCAGCTGTTGCCCCTGGGCGGCACGCTCGAGCCCGCGATGCTTGTAGAAGAGGCGCAGGTCGACGAGGAGAATCCGCTCGCCGACAACGTGGAAGCGGAAGTGGCCGGACTCGATGACGCCGGCGTGGACCGGCCCCACGGCGACCTCATGCACCCCCTCCCCTTCGACCGGAACGGTCCAGCTCTCTGTGTCGGGCGCATGGGCGACGAGCGGCCGCAGCGGCTCGTGACCGTCGAGCCGGATCCCGTAGAGATCGTGGGCCTCGCGCTCGTCCCATCCCGCCGCGGGGAAGAGATCGACGATCGTCGGCAGATCCGCGTCGCCGGGCAGGGTCGTGAGCACCAGAGTTTCCGCGCCCCGGGCGAACATCGCATTCCAGCGCCGAGCGGAGTCCGGGCCGGCAGCATAGGCTCCGCAGAAGCGCGCGCCTTTCTCGAGCGCTCGGCGACAGGCCGCGCGCCAGGCCGAAGTATCGACGGCGACCAGGTCAACGCCCTGCCGCGGCGCCACGATGCGCGGGCTCATGCGCCGCTCCTCATCAAGGCTTCGACGATGCCCGAGCCCGGCAATGCGTAAGCGGCCCCGGTCAACGCCAGCAGCGCCACAGCCGCGATTCCAGCCAGCAGCGCCACAGCTCGTGCCGAGCGGGGAGCGGGGCGGATCCCTCGACCGCCCCCTCCACCCAGCAATCCCTCGACCAGAGCGTGCGCAAGCCCGAGGAAGCCGAGCGCGAGCAGCACGGCGGCGACCGAAGAGACCGCCGTCAGGCCGGCATCCATCCCACCCAGCAGGACCATCACCTCGGAGACGAAGAGCGGCGACGGGGGCAGGCCTGCGAGCGAGACCAGGCTCACGGTCATCGCGGTTGCGGTCGGGACGCTTGTCCGCGCGACGCCCCGCGGCGCCACTTCGGCGTTGGCCGGGTCCTGCCGGAGCAGCGGGATCGCGGTGTAGAAGCCGAGCGCCTTGGCGATGCCGTGCCCGGCGACATGGACGACCACGCCGGCAATCGCCAGCGGCGTGCCGAACCCCACCCCGAGGGCGAGGATCCCCATGTGCTCGAGGCTCGAGTAGGCCAGGAGGCGCTTCCAGGGCAGTGGCCGCCAGAGGAACGGCACGGCGACCAGCAGCGAGACGAGCCCGAAACCGACGAAGAGCTCCTGGACCGAGCCGGCGCCGAGCGCCGGCTCGAGGGCCAGTTTGGTTCGCCAGGCGATCAGCAACACGGTCGGCAGCAGCGCTGCGGAGAGCATCGCGCTGACCGGTGGCGGAGCCTCGCTGTGCGCGTCGGGCAGCCAGTTGTGCACAGGAGCCCAGCCGATCTTTGCGGCCAGCCCGACCATGATCAGGACGAACGCGAAAAGCGTCGTCCTCGGCGGAAGCCCGCCCGCCCGCCCGGCGAGCGCTTGCCAGTCCAGCCGGCCGAGGCCAGGGCCGCCGTCACCGATCGCGACGAAGAGCACGACGATCCCCAGCAGCGCGACGGCGAGCCCCAACGTGGTGAGCACCAGGTACTTCCAACCCGCCTCGAGCGCACTCCGTTTCCCGCTGAAGGCGACCAGCAGCGCCGATGCGGCGGTGGTCGCCTCGATCAGCAGCCAGGCCAGGGCGAGGTTGTCGGCGAACGGCAGGGCGAGCAGCGCCGCCCAGAAGAGGTTGAAGGCCGCGTAATACCAGGCATGGGAGCGCCGGGCGCTGAACCAGCTGCGGCCGGCATGGCGCAGGTAGGAGGGCGAGATGGCGGCGCTGGCGAAGCCGATGACGGCGACGAGCGCCAGGAACAAGCCGCTGGCCGCGTCGAGGACATACCAACTGCCCCGTGCGGCATTCTCCGGCGCCGCGGCGAGCGCCATCGCGGCCAAGGTCAGCGCCAGCGCCGCCGTCAGGCTGGAGGTCACAAGGTTGAGGCGGTCCGCGGCACGGGGCGTCGGCGCCAGGGGAACCACTGCGGCGGAGGCCAGTGGCACGGCGAGGACGACGATCACGAGCACCGCGTCAGTCACGGAGCTCTCGCAACAGGTCGGTGTCCCCAGTGCCGACCTCGCCGTGGATCTTCTGGGTGAAGGCAGCGGCGACGGTGACGATGAGCGCCAGGTCGAACAGCACGCCCAGCTCGATCGCGAACGGCAACCCTCCCGGAACCGAGATCGCCAGCAGATAGACGCCGTTCTCCGCCACGATGACGCCGAGCACCTGCAGGAGAGCCGGCCGGCGCATGACCACGATCGAGATCCCGAGGAGCAGCAGCGCGATGGCGCCGCGCTCGGCATCTGGATCGCCGAGCCCGAGCGGCGGAATCGACGCAACCGCGACGAGAGCGACAACGGTGGCGACGAGCAGCCGGACCACGACCGTCGTGGCCGGAGTTACGAGGCCCGGCTCCGGGGTCCGCTGGCGGGTCAGAGCCAGCAGCGCGGGCAGGGCCACGGCGCGAACCAGGAGGATGACGCCGGCCACCAGGAACCCCCGGCGGTCGGCCGCGAGCGAGAGCGCCGCCACCCCCAGCAACAGGGCCTGAGCGGCGACCAGCAGGGTGGCAAGGCTGCGACGGCGTACGAGCATCACGCCAAATCCCAGGGCGACGAGCGCCACGACCGTCGGGTCGCTCACGTCCCCCCTCCCACCAGCCAGCTGGCCACGCCGATGAGAGCGAGCAGGCAACCTCCGGCCAGCAGCGCCGGTGCTCGCAGGATTCGCATCTTCGCCTGGGCGGTCTCCGTCAGGGCCAGCAGCGCGCACAGCAGCGCTACGCCAACGAGAAGGCAAACGAGTTGAGCGCCGAACCCACCCCAGTGGGGCAGGAACAGCTCGGCCGCGAGGACGAGGACGATCCAGTGTCTCGCCGCCGCGCTCCACTCCAGCAGCGCAAGGTCGCGACCGGCGTACTCGAGCAGCGGACCCTCGTGGATCATCGTCAGCTCCAGGTGGGTGTCGGGGTTGTCGATTGGCTGGCGCCCAGTCTCGAACAGGACGACGAGGCCGAAGGCAGCAAGGGCGCACCAGTGAGCCGGTTCTCCCCAGATCGCGGGGCCGTTTGCGGCGGCGCTCATCGCGACCAGGTCGGTGCTGCCCACCGGCAGGGCGGCGAGGACGATCGCCAGAACCAGCAGCGCCTCGGCGAACACCGACAGGGTCAGGTCGCGACTCGAACCCATCAGCGCGAATCCCGAACCCGTGTCCCAGCTCGCGACGGCCAGCGCAAACCGAGCGAGGGCGAGCAGGCCGACGAGGACGAGAGCGTCGTTGCCCAGCGACCAGTCCGGGGAGAGCCCCGCGATCGGCACCAGCAACAAGACCAGGGCCGTCGCGGCAGCCACGACGCACGGGGCCAGCCTGTAGACGATCGTGGTCGGCTGGGGGTCGGCAAGAGTCTTCCCCCAGAGTCGCCGCAGCTCCCGGTAGGGCTGTAGTGGGGACGGACCGCGACGCCCCTGCAAGCGGGCCTTGAGCGTCTGCACCGTCCCCGGCAAGAGCGGCGCCAGGGCAAGCCCGCCGACAACCTGGATCGCCGCAGCGAGGGGGATCATCCGAGCGCTCCCGTTCGCGCCAGCACGAGCAGGGCCAGAAGCAGGACGAGCAGATACGCCGCGTAGGCTCGAACGCTGCCGGACTGCAGGCGGCGAGCGATCCTCGCGGCGCCCAGGGCCCCCCGCTGCGCCGGCTCGTACAGCATCGTGTCGAACAGGTGCGGGATCTCACCGCGGTAGCGGACGGACCGCACCAGGCCGTGCTCGCGCACCGTCGCGATTTCACGCCGGGGCCGCAACACCCCCTCGAGGACGAGCCGCAGCGGCTTGGTGAAGCCGGCCGAGGTCCAGCTGAGCGCCGGCTCGACCCGCTGGCCGCAGGCCCAGACAGGGACCGGGGCGGTTCGCCGCGAGCCACGCAGCCGCCAGAGCAGCCCGGTCAGGGCCGCAAGCCCGAGCAGAAGCCAGGGCGAGGGCAGCGAGCCGGTGCCGGGGATGAGGAGGCTCGGCTCGCTGGTCAGGCTGCGGGGCTGCGGGGCAAGGCCCATCAGAGCGGGAACCAGCAGGCCGGGCGCCGCGCCAAGGGCAACGCAACAGACGGCCAGGAACACCGGGCCGAATCGCATTCCGATCGGTGGCTCGACCGCGTCGCCAACCTCAGGCCTGCGGGGCTCGCCAAGTAACACCAACCCGACCGCCTTGACGAAGCAGAAGACGGCGAGGGCGGCTGTCGCCGCAAGCCCGGCCGCCGCGAGAGCACCGGCCAGCCCGAGCCCGAGGGCCGGGCCCAGGGCGACGTGCACCAACGCCTGCAGGGTGAGCCACTCCGAGGCGAAGCCGTTGAGCGGGGGCACACCGGCGATCGCCATCGACCCGACCAGAAAGGCCCCGCCCGTCCAGGGCATGCGCCGCAGCAGCCCGCCGATGCGGTCCAGGTCGAGGGAGCCAACCGCGCGCTCGAAGGCGCCGGCTGCGAGGAACAGCAGCGCCTTGAAGACCGCGTGATTGAGGATGTGAAGGAGCGCCGCGGCGAACGCGATGGCCGCCCAGGTCTCCTCGCCTTGAGATGCGAAGAGGATCGAGGCTCCGAGGCCCAGCGCGACGATCCCGACGTTCTCGATCGAGTGGAAGGCGAGCAGCCGCTTCAGGTCATGCTGCACCAACGCATAGAGCACGCCACCCAGCGCAGACAGGAGGCCCAGCCCGAGCACTGTCAGGCCCGCCCACAGGGGAGCCGGAGCGGCCCACTCGAAGAGGACGCGGATCAAGCCGTACAGAGCCACCTTGATCATCACCCCCGACATCAGGGCCGAGACATGGCTCGGCGCGACGGGATGGGCACGCGGCAACCAGGAGTGCATGGGCATCAGGCCCGCCTTGGTCCCGAACCCGACGATCGCGGCGACCACGACCAGCGCTTGCGCTCCGGCGCTCTGAGCGGCAAGAGAACCGGGATCGCCCAACGCTCCGTAGTGGGCGAGCGCGAGCACGGAGATCCAAACGCCGACGCCGCCCAGGTGAGTCACCGCCAGGTAGACGAAGACGGCCCGCCGGACCGAGGCGTCGTCGCGACGCACGAGGATCGCGGCGGCCGGCGCCAGCGTCATCAGCTCCCAGCAGGCGAGGAACGAGGATGGATCGCGCGCCGTGACGACCCCCGCAAGGGTGAGCAAGAACAGCCCGAACAGGGCGAGCAGGACGCGGTCGTGGGCGACGCCGGCCATGTAGTCGCGTGCGTAGACCAGGGACGGAACGGCGACCACCGCCAGAGTCGCCAGGAAGAAGCCGGTGAGGCCGTCGATCCCCAGCCCCGGTTCGAGACCGTCACGGAACTCGGCCCCGATCGGAGAAGCGCCGAAGAGGACGAGGGCGCCGCCGACCCCGATCAGCCCGATCCCGAGCGTCTGCAGCGCAAGCGCGCCACTCGCCCCAGCGCGCAGCAATGGGGCCACGGTTCCGGCTGCCAGCAGCGCGACGCCGACGCCGACCAGCCAGTCCAGGCCGCTCAACTCAGGGGGCCTATCGCGACCGGGTCTTCGTGGTGGTCCTGCGGGGCTTGGACGCCGATCCCCCCAGCTCTCCGAGGAGGGCGTTGGCTTCCTCGAGGTGGGAGCCGATCACCTGTCGAGCGCTCTCCAGCAACTGGAAGACGCGCGGGTCGCGGACGCGGTAATAGACGCTCGTGCCCTCCTTACGCGCTTCGAGCAGGCCCTGCCTGCGCATCGCGCCAAGGTGCTGAGAGGCGCCGCTGGAGTCGATCCCCAGCTCCGCCTGCAGGTCCCCCACCGTCATCTCTCCGCTCTTCAGCAACTCGAGGATGCGCACTCGAGCCGGGTGGCCCAGGGCTCGAAAGAACTCCGCCTCGATCCGGTGGATCGGCTTGGGGGGCCCAACCTCGGCCTTTGGCGTCGAGCGAGGCATCAGGCTCTCTTCGGAGCAACGTTCACGAAGTCCATCGTAGAAATATTACATCTTAGAAAAAACTAAGATTATGCCGGGTATGGATCGCATGTAATGAGCGGCCGGCGATGGCCGCTCATCCGAGGGTCACAGAGAGGCGGCTCTCGTCGCTCGGCGCCGGTCGCAGGATCAGCACCTCGGCCGGGGCTCGCTGCAGGAGCCAGACCATGTCCTCGCCGGAGAGGCCGGTGCGGCCGGTCGAGGTCGCGGGGACGACGACCCGGTCGAACTGCTCATGCTCGAGCAGGCGCCTGAGCGCGTGCCGGTAGCTGCGGCCGCGCTCGATGCGCGCGTCGACCGGCACTCCCTGAGCCGCCGCCCGCTGCTCTATCGCCTCCAGCATTGGCATCGCCCTGGCGGCCTCACCGGGGATCGCGCAGTCGAGCGGCAGCTGCTTGGGCACGGCGGCGAGATAGGCGGGCATCAGGGTTGCGTCCTCGGCCCGCGCCAGGCGCAGCGCCGCATCGACGGCGCGGCGCGAGATCTCGGTGCCGGTGAACGGCAGCAGGATCTGGTGCACCGCCTGCGGCCGCTCGGAGCGCTTGCCTCGCCGGCGCGAGCTTGCGATCAGGTAGCCGCCGAAGAGGCCGAGCAGGAGGGCGACGCCGACGAGTACGTGCTCGATCATCCGGCCTCCTCTTTGCTGCTGCGATGGGCGACGATCCGCACGTCCACCCCCGCCGGGGTGGCGTTCATCAGCCGCTGGGGAAGCGGTTCGCGCAGGCGGGCCAGGCCGCGCCGTGGCAGCGACTCGCCGACCATCAGGTAGGTGCTGCCCCGCTCGCGCACCACCCGCGCCGTAGCCGCGACGAGGTCGTCGTGCTCCTCGATCAGCAGGGTTGCGCCCAGGACCGAAGCGAGCTGGCGCAGCGCCGTCACCTGCCGCTCGACCTCCTCTTCGATCGGCTTGCCGGGGGGCTTCACCCAGAGCAGGTCGAGATCGGAACCCAGGCGCTGCGCCGAGCGCCAGGCGCGGCGTACGAGGCGCTGCGAGCTGGGGGTCGGGCGAACCAGGGCGAGCAGGCGTTCCCCGACCGCCTTCGGCACCTCGGCTGCGACCCGCTCCTCGCGCGTTCCCAGCGGCTCCGCAACGTGCAGGGTCAGCCGTTTGGACTCGACGTCCTCGGCCACCTGGCGCAGGCTGACCTCGCGCAGCGCCGCGAGATTCTCGATCCGGAAGAAGTTGTTGAGGGCGGCGTCGATGTTCTCGCCCGGGTAGATCTTGCCGGCGCGCAGGCGCGCCACAAGCGCCTCCGGGGTGAGGTCGATCAGCACCACCTCGTCAGCCGTGCCCAGCACCGAGTCGGGGACCGTCTCGCGCACCCGAACCCCGGTCAGCTCGGCGACGCTGTCGTTGAGCGACTCCAGGTGCTGGACGTTGACGGTCGAGAAGACGTCGATCCCGGCCGCCAGCACCTCGGCGATGTCTTCGTAGCGCTTCTCGTGCTCGAGTCCCGGTGGGTTGCTGTGGGCGAGCTCGTCGATCAACGCCAGCTCGGGCTCGCGAGCGAGCACCGCCGGCAGGTCCATCTCCTCGACCTCGACGTCGCGGTACGGAACGCGGCGGCGCGGTACGACCTCGAGGCCGCGGGCCTGGTCGCTCGTCTCCTGGCGCTTGTGCGGCTCCAGGTAGCCGATCGCCAGGTCGCGGCCGGCGGCGACTTCCGCGTGGCCCTCCTGCAGCATGCGGTAGGTCTTCCCCACCCCGGCCGCCATGCCGAGGAAGATCTTGTAATGGCCGCGCTTCGCGCCGCTCTCGCGATCCCTCTCTGAGCCGGAAGCCAACTCGGCCATGCCCTTGCCTTTCAGCGCTCCCGCTTCGGCGTCATGCCCCGAGCAGGTTGTGGACGATCAGGTCGATCAGCTTGATGCCGACGAACGGGGCGACGATGCCGCCGAGGCCGTAGAGCAGCATGTTGCGGCGCAGCAGCGCCGTGGCGCCGATCGGCCGGTAGCGCACGCCGCGCAGAGAGAGCGGGATCAGCAGCGGGATGATCAGCGCGTTGAAGATCACCGCCGAGAGGATCGCCGATTCCGGCGTGCCCAGCGACATGATGTTGAGGGCGTCCAGGGGTCCCTTGCCGCCGGCCGAGAGGGCGTAGGTGGCCGCGAACATCGCCGGCAGGATCGCGAAGTACTTGGCGATGTCGTTGGCGATCGAGAACGTGGTCAGGGCGCCGCGGGTGATCAGCAGCTGCTTGCCGACCTCGACGATCTCGATCAGCTTCGTGGGGTTGGAGTCGAGGTCGACCATGTTGCCCGCCTCCCGCGCCGCCTGGGTGCCGGTGTTCATCGCCACCCCGACGTCGGCCTGGGCCAGGGCCGGGGCGTCGTTGGTGCCGTCGCCGGTCATCGCGATCAGGCGGCCGTCTGACTGCTGCTCCTTGATCAGTTCCAGCTTTCGCTCCGGAGTCGCTTCGGCAAGGAAGTCATCGACGCCGGCCTCCTCGGCGATCTTCGCCGCGGTCAGCTTGTTGTCGCCGGTGACCATGATCGTGCGGATGCCCATCGCGCGCAGCTGGTCGAAGCGGGCCTTGATCCCTTCCTTGACGACGTCCTTGAGATAGATCACCCCCAGGACCCGCTCATCGCGCGCCACCGCCAGCGGGGTGCCCCCCTCGCGGCCGATCCGGTCGAGCTCCTCCCGGAGTTCTGCCGGTGCGCGGCCTCCTCCCTCGGCCACCCAGGCCTCGATCGCGTCGCCGGCCCCCTTGCGCAGGCGCGTGCCGTTGAAGTCGACGCCGCTCATCCGCGTTTCGGCGCTGAAGGGGACGAAGGTCGGCTCGTGGCCGGCGAAGTCGTGCTCACGGATCCCGTAGGTCTTGGCGAGGACGACGATCGAGCGACCCTCGGGCGTCTCGTCGGCCAGCGAGGACATCTGCGCGGCCTCGGCAAGCTCCTCGACGGTTACCCCCGGCATCGGCTTGAATTCGACCGCCTCGCGGTTGCCGAGCGTGATCGTCCCCGTCTTGTCGAGCAGGAGGACATCGCAGTCGCCCGACGCCTCGACGGCGCGGCCGGAGAGGGCGAGCACGTTGCGGCGCACGAGGCGGTCCATGCCGGCGATCCCGATCGCCGAGAGCAGCGCCCCGATCGTGGTCGGGATCAGCGCCACGAGCAGGGCGATCAGGGTTGTCTCGGAGAGTTCGGTGCCGGCGAAGAGCCCGAACGGACGCAGGGAGACGATCACCAAGACGAAGACCAGGGTGAGCGCCGCGAGCAGGATGCCCAGGGCAACCTCGTTCGGCGTCTTGCGCCGCTCGGCGCCCTCGACCAGGGCGATCATCCGGTCGAGGAAGGATTTGCCCGGTTCCTGGGTGATCTCGACCACGATCCGGTCGGAGAGCACCCGGGTGCCGCCGGTGACGGCGCTGCGGTCGCCGCCGGCCTCGCGGATGACCGGCGCCGACTCGCCGGTTATCGCCGACTCGTCGACCGAGGCGATCCCCTCGATCACGGTGCCGTCGCCGGGGATCGGCTCGCCGGCGACGACGACCACGACGTCGCCCCGCACCAGCTCGGAGGCGGGCTTCTCGCCCCCGTCGCGCAGTTTCGCGACCGTGTCGGTTCGCATCCCCCGCAGGCTCGCCGCCTGGGCGCGGCCGCGACCCTCCGCCAGCGCCTCGGCGAGGTTGGCGAAAACGACGGTCAGCCAGAGCCAGACGGTGACGCTGAAGGCGAACCAGGAGGGCTCGTGGCCGCCGCCGAGCGGGCCGCCGCCGAAAACCTGGATCAGCCAGGCGACCGTGGTGATCAGGGCGCCGATCTCGACAACGAACATCACCGGGTTGCGGACCTGGACGCGGGGGTCGAGCTTGCGCAGCGACTCGAGCAGCGCCGGGCGTACGATCTCGGGGTCGAGGAGGGAACGGGCCTTGCTTTCGGAGGTCATTTGAGTGGCGCTTCCTTGTCGAGGGCGATGTTGAGCTCGAGGACGTTGACGCCAGGCTCACCGAAGACGCCGATGAAGCGACTGTTGGTGTGGGCCGAGATCAGGTCTTCGACCTTGGCGAGCGGCAGCTTGCGAACCGTGGCGATGCGATGCGCCTGGATGCGAGCGTTTGCTTCGGAGATTTCCGGGTCGACCCCGGAGCCCGACATCGTGATCGCGTCGACCGGCACGTCTTCCTTAGTCAGCGATTTGTCGTAGGGCTTCTCCAGCTTGACGTAGGCAGCAAGCGCTTCACGCACCGCTTCGCGCTCTTCGACGCTGTTCGGCCCGGAGTTGGAGAAGTAGGTGACGCTTGCCGAGTAGCCGGTCTCAGAGGGACGCGGCTGGAAGTAGCGCTTGTCGGGGACGAGGACTTCTTCCCCTTCTTCATCGAGCTTCGGCTTGCCGTTCTTGCCGATCACCGGACGCGAGAACGACTGGCCGATCAGGCTCGAGCCGACCAACTTGCCGTTCACCGTTACCTTCGAGCCGTTCGCCTTGCCGGGGAAGACGACCTTCGAGATGCCGGTCATCGCCAGCGGGTAGGCGAGGCCGAAGATCAACGTGAAGACGATCACGGCGAGAATCGAGGTGACTACTGCGCGGCGCATCTCAGAAGAGCCTCGTGGTCAGGCTCTGCACGATCGGGCCGAGCAGGAGGGCGGGGAAGAAGGTGAGAGCGCCGACCAGGATCACGACGCCGATCAGGAGGATGACGAAGGTCGGAGTGTCGGTCCGCATCGTCCCTGGGCCGGCGGGAGAGACCTTCTTGCCGGCCAGCGAGCCCGCCACCGCGAGCACCAGGACGATCGGGATGAAGCGCGCCAGGGTCATCGTCGCGCCGCCGAGCAGGTCGGCGAAGGAGATTCCGTAGGCGCCGTGGTTGCCGGGCGCGTTGGGCTGGATGAAGCCGGTATAGCCGGCGAAGGCGGAGCCGTTGTTGTTGGCCTGCGAGAGGTAGGCATAGAGGGTCTCGGAGAAGCCCTGTGGGCCGGCCTGGTAGATCGAGCGCAACCCTGCACGCGTCGCCACCGCCAGCCCGGTCGTCGCCAGCACCGCCAGCGGCGTGACGAGGATCCCCAGCGAAACGAGCTTGATCTCGCGGGCCTGGATCTTCTTGCCCAGGTACTCCGGGGTTCGGCCGACCATCAGCCCGCCGATGAAGACCGCGAGCAGGACGTAGAGCAGCATCGAGTAGAGGCCGGTGCCGACCCCGCCGAAGACGACCTCGCTGGTGCCGAGGCCGGACATCGGGACGAGGCCGCCGAGGCCGGTGTAGGAGTCGTGGGCGGAGTTGACCGAACCGTTGGAGGTGACCGTCGTCGTCGTCCCCCACAGCGCCGACTCGGTGATCCCGTTGCGCTGCTCCTTGCCTTCCATGTTGCCGCCGGTCGATCCCTCGATCGCCGTCGTCGGAGTGCCGGCGGCGTGCTCGGCGGGCGTGCCGTGCTGCTCGGCGGGGATGATCACCAGGATGAAGGCGAGGTAGATCGCCAGCATCGCGGCGAAGATCGACCAGCCCTCGCGCTGGCGGCCCACCATCTTCCCGTAGGTGTAGGTGAGCGCCGCGGGGATGAGGATGATCGAGAGCAGCTCGATGAAGTTCGTCAGCGCGTTCGCATTCTCGAACGGCATCGCCGAGTTGACGTTGAAGAAGCCGCCGCCGTTGGTGCCGAGCTGCTTGATCGCGATCTGCGAGGCTGCCGGCCCCATCGCCAGCGCCTGTTCGGCACCCTCGACCGTCTTCGCGATGCTGGCACCGGAGAGCGTCTGCACGACGCCCTGGGAGACCAGGATCAGGCCGACGATCACCGAGAGCGGCAGCAGCACGTAGAAGAGGCTGCGGGTCAGGTCCTGCCAGAAGTTGCCGAGGCCGGGGCCGCTGCGTCCGACGATGCCGCGGATGAAGGCGAGCAGCACGCAGATGCCGACCGCCGGGGTGACGAAGTTCTCCACCGTCAGCCCGGCCATCTGCGAGAAGTAGGTCAGCGTCGTTTCGCCGCCGTAGTACTGCCAGTTGGTGTTGGAGACGAAGGACGAGGCGGTGCTGAAGCTGACGTCCCACGGCCCCGAGTGGAAGCCTTCGGGGTTGAACGGCTGGATGCCCTGGGTGCGCAGGATCAGATAAAGCGCGATCCAGGAGAACACCGAGAAGAGGACGAGGCTCTTGGCGTACGCCTTCCAGTCGTGTTCCTCGGTGGGATCGACGCGCAGCACCCGGTAGGTGAACCGCTCCACCGGGCCGAGGACGGGGCTGAGAAAAACACGTTCGCCGGTGAAGACCCGCGCCATGTATTTGCCGAGCAGCGGCGTCAGCGCGATCACCACGCCAACGAAGATCGCGACCTGCAGCCAGCCCTGTGCCATTAGAGCTTCTCCCCGCGCAGCAGCGCGTAGCAGAGGTAGACGAATACAAGCGCCGAGGCGATCAGGCCGAAGACATCGGCGCCGCTGAGCGAGGCGAGGGGAAGTGCGCTCATATCCGGTCGATCAGGTCGATCGCCCAGTAGACGAGAGCGAAGAGTCCGACCGAGAGCGCGATCGCGAAGACATCCGCGATCGGGCTGCCGCCTCCGGGGAAGATGTCGGCGAGGACGAAGAGCACAGGTGGATCATGCGCCCGCCCCCGTCAAGGCCGCATGAATTGCAGGGCCGGCCGCATACAGGTTTTGTGAAGGTCCGCTAGACGGCGAAGCGGTAGCCGACGCCGGGGTCGGTGCGGATGTAGCGAGGGCCGTCCGGGGGCTCGATCTTGCGGCGCAGGTTGGCGATGTGGGCGCGCAGGACCTGGAAGTCGTCTTCGTACTCGAGCCCCCAAACCTCGACCAGGAGGGTGCGGTGCGTCATCAGCTTGCCGCGGTTGCGGGCAAGCGCCCGCAGCAGTCCGAACTCGGTCGGGGTCAGGTGGACGGGCTCGCCGTCGCGGAAGACGCTGCGGGCAGCGAGGTCGATCTCGATCCCATCGGCGACGATCTTCGGCTCGCCGTCCTCGGGCTGCGCTCGCCTGAGCGCCGCCTCCAATCGCGCGACCAGCTCGCGCGGGCCGAAGGGCTTGGTCACGTAGTCGTCGGCGCCGGCCGCGAGCGCCTCCACCTTGCGGTCCTCCTCGCCGACCGCGGAGAGGACGAGGATCGGCATCTCACTCCACTCGCGCATCCGCCGCGTCAACTCGACCCCGTCGATATCGGGAAGCATCAGGTCGAGGATCGCCGCCTCGGGTGGTTTGACGGCGGCCCGGTCGAGCGCCTCCTCCCCGGTGCTCGCGGTCACCGCCTCGAAGCCGGCGTCGCGCAGGATGACCTTCAGCGCGCGCAGGATCTGCGGCTCGTCGTCGCAGACGAGGATGCGGGGGGCGTCGCTCATAGGTCGCCGCCGCCGCTCGACACCGGCGTGCCCAAGCCCTCCGCTGGAGCCGCGAAGCTGACGACGAAGCTGCTGCCCTGGCCGGGCAGGGACTCGACCTCGATCTCGCCGCCGTTGGCCTCGATGAAACCCCTCGCGATTGCCAGGCCGAGGCCCGAGCCGTTGCCCGATCCCCCGGGACCGGAGCGGTAGAAGGGCTCGAAGATCCGCTCTCGCTTGCCCTCGGGGATGCCGGGGCCCCGGTCGACGACCCGGACGACGAGGCGCGGTCCGACCAGGCGGGAGCGAACCAGGACCGGCTGCCCCTTGCCGTGGACGACGGCGTTCTCGAGCAGGTTGGCGAAGGCGCGCTCGAGCTGGGTCGGGTCGGCGCTGAGCGCCGGCAGGTCGGGGTCGAGCGCCAGCCGCACGACCTCCCCTCGGGACCCGATCGAGTGCCGGGCCGCCTCCAGCAGCCCCGGCAGGTCGACCGGCTCGCGGTGCGGCTCGGCATTGCCGGACTCCAGGCGCGAAACGTCGAGCAGGTTCTCGACCAGCCGCGAGAGTCGCTGGCCCTGCTCGACCACCGCCTCGCTCAGCTCGTGGCGCTCCTCCGCGGTGACGCTGGGCGAATCGAGCGCTGCGCCGGCGGCGATCATCGAGGTCAGCGGGGTGCGCAGGTCGTGGGAGACGGAGCGCAGCAGGGCGGTCTTCAGCTCGTCGCTGCGGCGCAGCGCCTCCGCCTCGACCATCTCCGCCTGCATCCGGTCGCGTTCGCGCGAAAGAGCCGCCAGCTCCGCCAGGGTCCGATCCGCCTCCTCGCGCCGCCGCTCCGCCTCCACCGCTTGAGCCCGGGCCAGCCCCGCGACCGTGCTGCTGACCACCGCCACGATCGCGAAGGTGATCAGCGCGACCCAGTTCTGCTCGGCGGCGATCGTGAAGCGGTGCAGCGGCGGGATGTGGAAGAAATTGAAGGCGACGGCGCTGGCGACCGTGGCGAGCAGTCCGAGGCGCAGGCCCCAAACGATCGAGATGAGCAGGATCGCCGGCAGGTAGACCACGCCGAGGGAGACGACCGGGGCCGCGGACTTGAGCGGATAGACGACCAGCGTCCCCGCGCCGACCGCGGCGAACGTCGTCAGCAGGCCGAGCCAGCCAGATGGCGGCTCTCCGCTCAGCCCCAACGGAAATCGACGTCCAAGCATTGCCTCAGGGTAAGGCTGGCGTCCACGCCGTGTTCAGCCCGGAAGCGCCTCCGGCAGACCGAGGCGCTCGAACGTACTCCTTGAACCCGCGCAGGGGATCGTCCGTAAGCCGTTGCACAAGCGAGGCAACCGCATTCGGCGGTCGCCTCCATCGGATCAGGAGTCGGTCAATGCCCTTCCCACGCCTCGCTGCTGCGGCGCTTTCACTCGCCGCCCTCGCTCTGATCGTCGCCGGCTGCGGCGGGTCCTCATCGAGCTCGTCCTCTTCCAACAGCGGAAGCTCCTCCGGCACCGCGGCCACCGTTTCGGGCGCCAGCGATCCGGAACTCGGAACGGTGCTTGTCGACTCCGAAGGCTTCACCGTCTACAGCTTCGCCAAGGACAGGGGGACGACGTCCTCCTGCTACGGGGCCTGCGCCGAAGCCTGGCCGCCCGTGACCGCCACGGGGAAGCCGGTGAGCGGAGAAGGCGCGATGTCCTCCGAGCTCGGCACGACGAAGCGCAAGGACGGCACGGTTCAGGTCACCTACGCCGGCCACCCCCTCTACACCTTCGTCGAAGACCACAGCCCGGGCGAAGCCAACGGCAACGGCTCCACCGCCTTCGGCGGCGAATGGAACGCCCTCGATGAAAGCGGCTCCGCGGTGGTGGCCTCCGCCGGTGGCGAAGGCGAATCGAGTGCAGCCGCCCCCGCCGAAAGCAGCAGCGAATCGAGCGGCGGCGGTTACGGTTATTGACCCGGAGAGCGCTGCTTGTGCTTTGAGATCGCGACCGGATGCCAGGTGCCGACGTCCTTTAGCCCGTCGCCCTTTACCTGACCGGGCTTCTTGTCCGCGGCGAAGCTGTAGAGCGGGCGACCGCGAAAGGTGACCTGCATCCCGCCATCGGGCCGCTCGACGGTGCCCAGCTTCACGGGACCCTTCGGCGTGGCGCCATGGGGGACGAGGAGTGGGTGCCAGATGGCGAGACAGCCGCTGCTCTTGGTGCAGATGAACTTGCCGTTCTTCTCCACGCTGAGGCTGTACAGGGTATGTCCGCTGGCGGTGGTGAGAATCGTCCGGCCCTTGATCTGCGCCTCCTTCACCCTGACCTTGGCGGAAAACCCGGATCCGCTCTTATTCTGGCCCGCCGCCGGTTCGGGACTCGCCGCCGCCGCGTTGGGGTTGGCCGGCGTCGTGAACGACTTGTCGCCACCGCTGCCGGGGCCGTCGGAGTTGGTGGCGACGAGGCGATAGTGGTAGGTCGTGTTCGGCGCCAGGTCGGCGATCGTCTGGGAGGCGGAAACGTTGTAGATGCCGGAGCCCGCGTCGGCGTCGGGCATCGGGACGTCGGTGCCGTAACTCGTCGTCGTGCCGTATTCGAAGTGGTAGTGGGTGTCCAGTCCGTACGGGTTGACCGTGCCCTTGAGGTCGAAACCACCGGCAACCTGGACGGCAGCGCTGGTTTCGACGATCGGCGCTCCGGTGAAGGCGGCGGCGAGGGAGGGGAAGGCGGCGAGGGCAAACGCGGTGAGCGAGGTGCAAATGGCGCCGCGGACGGTCAAGCGCCGCCGCGCGACGCGACCAGGCTGCGCATCGTCGGGGTCAGGGATCCTCAGGTCGCTCATCGCTCCTCCTAAACGTTCCTCGCGTTCTCCGGCCAGGCTCGACGGTTGTTACGACCGCAGGTCCCGCAAGGTTCAATCGAGAAGAAGCGCCGACGCGCAGGCGCTTTCCAATGGAGCTAGCCGGACTCGAACCGGCGACCTCCTGGGTGCGATCCAGGCGCTCTGCCAACTGAGCTATAGCCCCGCATGCGTGGTTGGGAGGATCGTCCCAAAGCCCTCGCAAGCGCAAGGATAACCGCATAGTCTTTAGCTTCCCCGGGGACCAGCATGGGCATTCTCGACGACGCGATCAAAGAGCACCTGGAGCTGAAGCGCCAGCACGGCGCCGGCGAGTCCGAGCTGAAGCAGCTCGAGGACGAGGCGTTCGGCGAGGCTGAGCGGCCGGGCGACGGCGAGGAGGCGCAGGATCCGTTCGCCGAGGCGCCGACCGAGTTCATGTCCGCCCCGGGAACGGGGGATGAGGAGGCGTCTGCGCCTGCGGAGCCCACGCCGGAGAAGGGCGAGTCGGCGCGTCGCGACCCCTCCGACATCGCCAGCCTGCAGGAGGCGCCCGAACCGTCGCCGCCCCCGGACGAGCCCGCCGAGGAGGAGCAGCCGGCGATGGAGCATGAGATCGTGCCCGAGCCAGCCGAGCCTTCCCCCGGTCCTTCGACCGAGGAGCGCCACGCGATCGCCGAGCAGCCGACCGAGATGTTCGACGTCGAGGGCGAGATCGCCGCTTCCGAGTCGCGCGCCCCCTCCGAGGAGGTAGAGGAGGACGAGGAGGAGGACGACTTCTTCGACGAAAAGCGGCTCTACGAGGAGCTCGACCAGGCGCTCGAGGCGCCGGTTGAGGATGAGGAGGAGGAGGCAGAGGGGACGGAGAGCGTCGTTGAGGTCGAAGAGGTCGAAGAGACGGACGAGGAAGCCGAGGACCTGCTCGAGGACACCCCCGACTTTCTCGAGGACGCCCCCGAGGACGACCAGCTCTGGTTCGAGCAGAAGCCGCCGAAAGACTTCGACTTCGACGATTAGCCCCCTTGGCGCACCGCCGCCAAGTAGCGACCCCCGCCCCTACACTTGAGTCACGGGGCCATAGCTCAGCTGGCAGAGCGTTCGGTTTGCATCCGAAAGGTCGCGGGTTCGAATCCCGCTGGCTCCACTGCTAACTGGCCAGCGCCCGCTCGGGCAGGTTCTGGTCGGCGTGGTAGCTGCTGCGCACGAGAGGGCCGGAGGCGACCGACTCGAAGCCGATCTCATAGGCGGCCCTCTCCAGCGCGGCGAACTCGTCGGGGTGCCAGTAGCGCTCGACGGGGAGGTGGTTCTCGGTGGGGCGCAGGTACTGGCCTACGGTGAGCACCTGGACGCGGTGGTCGCGGAGGATCTGGAAGGCCTCGACCATCTCCTCGAAGGACTCGCCGAGGCCGACCATCAGCCCCGACTTGGTGACGAGCGCCTCACCGCCCATCTCCTTGGCCAGCCGCAGAACCCGCGCCGAGCGCATGAACTGCGAGCCGCGGCGCGCCTTCGGGTAGAGGCGCGGCACCGTCTCGACGTTGTGGTTGAAGACGTCGGGCCGCTCGTGGACCACCTTGGCGAGCGGCATCTCCTGGCCGCGGAAGTCGGGGGTGAGGACCTCGACCTTGCAGCCGGGAGCCTGCATCCGGATCGAGCGGATCACGCCGACGAAGGCGCTCGCCCCGTAGTCGGGGAGGTCGTCGCGGTCGACCGAGGTGACGACGGCGTGGCGCAGCCCCATCCTCTTCACCTGGTTGGCGACCCGCAGCGGCTCCAGCGGGTCGTTCCAGGTCGGCCTGCCCGTCTGCACGTTGCAGAAGCCGCAGCGGCGGGTGCAGACGTCGCCGAGGATCATGAAGGTCGCGGTGCCGTGCTCCCAGCACTCGCCGACGTTGGGGCAGTTCGCCTCCTCGCAGACCGTGTGCAGGTTGTCCGATCCGATCTCCGCCTTGAGGCGGCGATAGGTGGGCCCGCCAGGGGCAGGGACCTTCAGCCACGGAGGCTTGCGCGTACGGCGGAAGGGAACGGCGCCGTCCGAAGGGGCCGCGGTCCCGCCCGGGTTGGCGCGAGAGCGGGTGACGTGGATGCGCTCGGAGACCTCTGTCATGGCAGCGACGCCTTGAGCGTAGCGGCCGGCAGGTCGAGGTCGAGGTCGGCGGCGTCGGCGGGGACGGGGTGGCGCTCGTAGGTCTCCGCGAAGCGCTCGACGACGGCCGAGGCGAAGGCGGCGAGATCCTGCGCGGCGCCCAGCTCGCGGGAGAGGGAGGTCACCCGCGCCGCCTCGATTCCACAGGGGACGATCCACTCGAACGGCTGCAGGTCGTTGTTGACGTTGACGGCAAGGCCGTGGGTGGTGACCCCGCGGCTGACGTGAATCCCGATCGAGCCGATCTTGCGCGCCTCGGCTTCGCCCGTGCCCGAGCCGGGCGCCGCCCCCTCGGTCCAGACGCCGGTCAGCCCCTCGATCGTCGTCGCCTTCACCCCCTGCTCGTCCAGCGCTCCGATCGTCACCCGCTCCAGCCCTCGCACGTACTCGTGGACGTCGTCGCCGTAGGGCGCGAGGCTGACGATCGGGTAGACGACCAGCTGGCCGGGCCCGTGATAGGTGACGCGGCCACCGCGATCCGTGTCGCGGACCTCGATCCCCTGCGCCTCGTACCACTCGACCCCCATCGGCAGCTCCTCGGCGGTCGAGCGGCGGCCGCGGGTGTAGACCGGGGGGTGCTCGAGCAGCAACAGCACGTCGGGAATCGCCCCCTGCTGGCGCGCGGACTCGAGCCGCTCCTGTGCAGCGCGGGCCTCTTCGTAGGGGACCGTGCCGCAGCGGACGACGAGGATTTCGGCGCTCACCCTTGAAATCGTTGCAGGCCGCCGCTCTATCCTTGCCTCCGCCACATGGTCCAGTCCAAGGCACTCCGACTCGAATGGCTCCCGGCTGTGGCGCTCAGCTCCGCGCTCGCCGCCCTGATGCTGGCCTGGAACCCCCAGGTCGGCGACCTCGCCGCCCAGGTGTTTCGCACCGAGCTGTTCAAGCACGCGGGCCTGGCGATCTGGAACGGCAGCTGGTACGGCGGCCATTACACGCTCACCTACAGCGTCCTCTTCCCGCCGCTGGCCTCGGTGATCGGGCCGCAGGCGGTCGGGCTGCTCGCCGTCGTCGCCTCCTCCTACTTCTTCGATCGCCTCGTCCACGATCACTGGGGTCCGGTGGCGCGCCCGGCGACGCTCTGGTTCGCAGCCGGAGTGGTGACGCTGCTCGCCGCCGGCCAGCTGACCTTCGCTCTTGGGGTCGCCTTCGGCCTCGCCTCGCTGCGGGCCCTGCAGCTGGGGCGGTCGAAATCGGCGCTGGCGACCGCGGCGTGCTGCGCCCTCTCGAGCCCGGTGGCCGCCGGGTTCCTGGCCGGCGTCGTGATGGCCGGGTCGCTGGCCCAGCGGCGGTCCCCAGCACGGCGGCGGTCCGCGGCACAGAGCCACCGAGCGTCGCGGACGGCGCTCTGGGTTATCGGGATCGCCCTGGCCCTGACCATCCTCCCCAACCTCGCCTTCCCCGAATCCGGCCAGTTCCCATTCGCCTTCTCCTCCTTCGTCGCGATCCCGCTCTGGTGCGGGTCGGCGTTGTACGTGACGCGCAGCCTGGGGGAGGAGGAGCGTGAGCTGCGCTGGGTGCTCGCCGGGTATCTGGCGGTCTCGGCCGTCCTCTGGCTGGCGCCCAACCCGATGGGCGGCAACGCGGTGCGCCTCGGCGCTCTCTTCGGCGGGCCCGTCCTCGGCGCGGTGGTGTTGGCGCGGCGACCGCGGGTCCCGGTCTGGGTGCTGGCGCTGGTCATGGCCGCCGGGCTCTACTGGCAGCTGACCGCGAGCGTCAGCCAGATAGCGCGCAGCGTCGGCGACCCCTCGACGTCGGCGAGCTATTTCCAGCCGCTGACGAGCTGGCTGCGCGCGCACGGCGGAGCGGGCGTGCGGGTCGAGGTGCCGCCGACGGCGAACCACTGGGAGTCGGCCTATCTGGCGCCCCACTTCGAGCTGGCGCGGGGCTGGCTGCGGCAGCTCGACACCACCCGCGACGAAATCTTCTACAGCGACGACGGGGCGCTGACCGACCGCGCGTACAGCGATTGGCTCCGCCGCAACGCGATTTCCTACGTCGCTCTTCCCGACGCCCCCCTCGACTACTCCTCAGCCGCCGAGCGACGGCTGATCCTGAGCGGCCCGTCCTATCTGAAGCCGGTTTGGCATTCCGCCCACTGGCGCATCTACGCCGTCCGCGGTTCGGAGTCGTTGGTCGACCCGATGGGCGCGAGTCGCGCTCGCACCCTCTGGGTCGGGCGGCAGAGCTTCGGCCTCGACGTCACCCGACCGGGCGACTTCCTCGTCCGCGTCAACTTCACCCCGTACTGGTCGATCGACCGCGGCAGCGGCTGCCTCCTGCGGCGCGGCGAGTGGACCCTTGCCCGCGCTTCCCACCCCGGCATCCTCCGAGTCTCGGCCAACTTCTCCCTGGGCCAGGCGTGGAATGCGATGACGGGCGCAAAGAAAACCTGCTGAGGCCCTCTCAGAGGGCTAGGGAGACCGGCTCCTCCAGAAGGGCGCGGATGCGAGCGAGGAACTCGGCGCCGCCGGCGCCGTAGAGGATGCGGTGGTCGCAGGCGAGGGTTACCCGCATCAGATGGGCGGGTGTCAGCTCGCCGTCGCGAACCGCGGGCCGCTCCTTGATCGCGCCGACCGCGAGGATCGCGGCCTGGGGCGGGTTGATCACCGCCGAGAAGCTGTCGATCCCGTACATCCCGAGGTTGGAGACGGTGAAGGTCGCACCGGAGAGCTCCGGCGGAGTGATCTGGCCGTCGCGCACCCGCTGCGCCAGCGCCCGCGACTCCGAGGCGATCTGCCGCAGCCCCTTGCGGTCGGCGTCGAAGACGGTTGGGACTACCAGGGCGTCGCGGGCGGCGACCGCGATCCCGACATTGACCCGCGAGTAGAGCTCGAACCGCCCGTCCCGATAGGCGCCGTTGGCCCGCGGGAACTCCCGCAGCGCGATCGCACACGCCTTCACCACCATGTCGTTGAAGGAGGGGGCCGCGTCGCCCTCGCCCGCCATCGCCTTGATCTTCGCCCGCGCCTCCACGGCGGCGCTCATGTCGACCTCCGCCTCCAGGTAGAAGTGCGGCGCGGTCGCCTTCGACTCCGCCATCCGCCGCGCGATCGTGGCCTGCAGCTTCGAGAGGTCCTGGTAGGTGACCTGACCCTTTGCAGTCTCGGGACTGGGCCGTTCTGCGGCGGGCGTCGCGGGCGGAGGGGGGCCTGCGGGCGGGGGCAGGGCCTCCGTTCTCGGCCCCCCTCCACCCACGCCACCCGCCGAAGGCACGGCTTGCTCCACGTCCTTCTTCACGATCCGTCCCCCAGGCCCAGACCCGCTGAGCTGGGACAGGTCGATGCCCTTGTCCCGAGCCAGCCGCCTGGCGACCGGCGAGGCTTTCGGCCGGTAATCAGCTTCCTGCTGCTGCTCAGGGGGCGACTTGGCCGGGGCGCTCGCCTGCGCGCTTGGGGCCTCGGCTGCTGTTTCCGACGTCTCGTCTGCGGGTGGCGTGGATGCGGAGGGGCCGAGAACGGAGGCGGAGCCCCCGCCCGCAGGCCCCTCCGCAGCTGCGCCAGGACCCGCAGCCGAGCGCTCTGAACCCTCACCCGAATCCCCGATCCTCGCAATCGGCGTCCCGATCAGGCAGGGTCTCCCCCTCCTCGGCCGAGGATCTCGGCCAGCGTCCCGGCAACGTCGCTTTCGTAGGCCATGTTCGCCTTGTCGGTCTCTATTTCGACCAGCTCGTCGCCGACGGCGATCTCGTCTCCGACCTGCTTCAGCCACTGCAGGATCGTCCCCTCCTCCATCGAGTCGGACAGCCGGGGCATGACGACGTCGGCCATCAGAGCGACCCCTCCAGTGCGGCGAGCGCCGCCTTGACCACGTGCTCCTGATGCGGAATCGCGGCCTGCTCCAGTCGCCTCGAATAGGGCATCGGCACGTCCGCGCCGGTCACCCGCTGCACCGGCGCGTCGAGGTGGTCGAAGGCCTGCTCGGTGATCAGGGTCGCCAGGTTGGCGCCGACGCCGCCGTGCGGCCAGCCCTCCTCGACGATCACCGCCCGGTTCGTCTTGCGCACCGACTCGAGGATCGTGTCGAGGTCGAGCGGGCGCAGCGTGCGCGGGTCGATCACCTCGGCCTCGACGCCGTGCTCGTGGGCGAGCTGGGTCGCCGCGCTCTCCGCCACCTGCGCCATCTTCAACACGCCGACGATCGTCACGTCGCCGCCCTCGCGTCGCACCGCCGCCCTGCCGAACGGCAGCGTCTCCTCGCCGCTGTCGACCACCTCCCCACGGGTCCCGTACAGCGACTCGTGCTCGATGAAGACCACCGGGTTGTCGTCGCGGATCGCCGTCTTCAGCAGCGCCTTGCCGTCGGCTGGAGTCGAGGGGCATGCCACGAGCAGTCCCGGGACGTGGAGGAAGAGGGCCTCGAAGCTGTGGGAGTGGGTGGGGCCGAGCTGGTGCCCGCCGCCGCCGGGCATCCGGATAACCATCGGCACCCGCACCTGCCCGTTGAACATGTAGGGGATCGCGGCGGCGTGGTTGACGATCTGGTCCAGCGCCAGCAGCGAGAAGTTGACCGTCATCAGCTCGACGATCGGGCGCAGCCCTGCCATCGCGGCGCCGATTCCGGCGCCGACGATCGTGTTCTCGGAGATCGGCGTGTCGCGGACGCGCCGCTCGCCGAACTCGTCGAGCAGCCCTTCGGTGACCTTGAAGGCCCCCTGGAAGACGCCGACGTCCTCGCCCATCACGAAGACCGCCTCGTCGCGGCGCATCTCCTCGGCCATCGCGTCTCGCAACGCCTCGCGCATTCGCAGCGTCGCCATCAGCTCTCCGCCTCCTCATGCTCGGCTGCGACTTCTGGCATGACCCCCTCCTGGGCGTCGCCGTGGACCGCCGGGTTGGGCCTCGGCCCCTCCGGCTGGCCGGCGTAGGCGGCGCCGGCCTCGGCCAGCTCGCGAGCCTCGTCGGGCATCCGGTCCTCCCGCTCGCCGCGGTGCGGCTGCGGGCTGCGCTCGTCGACCGAGTACCAGGCGCTGGTCGGGTCGAGGACGTAGAGGTTCTCGTAGAGGGTGTCGAGCGGCGGCTCCGGCGAGGCGTCGGCGAACTCGACCGCGGCCGCAACCGCCTGCTCGGCCTTGTCGCGCACCTCCCGCACCTCCCGCTCGCCGAGCACCTCCGCCTCGATGCAGCGCCGGGCGAAGGTCTCGATCGGGTCCTTCTCGCGCCACTCCTCGACCTCCTCGCGCCTGCGGTAGACCTCCGGGTCGGCGGCGGAGTGGCCGCGGTAGCGGTAGGTGAAGGCCTCCAGCAGGGTCGGCCGGCGTTCCTCGCGGGCGAGGCGGATTCCCTCGGCGACCCCCTCGCGCACCGCCAGCACGTCCATCCCGTCGATCCGCTCGCCCTGGATGCCGTAGCCCTCGGCCTTCTTCGAGAGGTCGGTCTGGGCCGAGTGCCGCTCGACCGAGGTCCCCATCCCGTAGAGGTTGTTCTCGACCAGGAAGAAGACCGGGAGCTGCCACAGCGCCGCCAGGTTCATCGTCTCTCCGAAGTTGCCGGCGTTGGAGGCGCCGTCGCCGAACATGCAGACGGTGACCGCGTCTTCGCCCTTGTACTCGGAGGCGAGGGCGAGGCCGGCTGCGATCGGCAGGTTGCCGCCGACGATCCCGTAGCCTCCCATGAAGCGGTTGTCGCGGTCGAAGATGTGCATCGAACCACCGCGGCCGCCGCTGGTCCCGTCGACCCGGCCGAAGAGCTCGGCCATCACCCGCCTGGGGTCGGCGCCGCGGGCGATCGCGTGGCCGTGCGTGCGGTAGGTGCCGATCAGGTAGTCCTCCTCGCGCATAACCGAGGCGGTGCCGACGATCGTCGCCTCCTCGCCGATCGCCAGGTGCAGGAAGCCGCCGGCCTTCGCTCGCTGGTACTGGCGTCCCGCCTCCTCCTCGAAGCGGCGTATCAGCGCCATCTTCGCGAGCAGCTCGTAGCAGGTGGCGGCGTCGGGCAGGTCGGCCATCGCAGCCACCTTAGCTCGCCGCTTCGACCGCTTCCTCCACTCGGTCGTCGCCCCAGAAGACCTCGCCCTCGACGAGGAGGGAGGGGACGCCGATCACGCCCAGCTCAGCGGCCTCGTCGGTGGCCGCGCGCAGAGCGTCCTTGACCCCCGCCGTCTCGACCGCTTTCAGCAGCGCCCTCGGGTGCAGCTCGCAGGCCGCCGCCGCGATCAGCACGTTGTCGGACAGGGAGAGGTCGCGCCCGGCGACGAAGGCCTGGCGGAAGGCGGCGAGGGCGAAGGAGACGGTGCGGCCCGTCTGCTTGGCGAAGGTGGCGATGCGCATCGCCGCCAGCGTGTTGCCCGGCCAGGGGTCGGGCCAGGAGATCGGCGGCATCCCGTAGGCGGAGGCGCGCCGCTCGACCTCTGCCATCCCCTCCTCGCGCTCCGGGCCGTTGGCCCAGGAGTCGCGGTCAAAGCGCTTGAAGAGGCCGCCGAGCAGGATCGGCTGCCACTCGGGCTGCTCCAGGCCGGCCTCGGTGAAGAGCCCGCTGATCCGCTCCGCGCTCAGGTACGCATAGGGCGACCCGAGGTCGAAGTAGAAGATCGCCCTAGGCGTGGATGGCCCAGCCATCGACCGCTCGGGCCGCGTCGAGGATCGCCTCGGAGATCGTCGGGTGGGGGTGGACGATTCGCGCCAGCTCCTGGTAGCCGCCCTCCAGCGCCATCGTCGCGACCAGCTCGGCGATCATGTCGCAGGCGCGGTTGCCGACCACGTGGGCGCCGAGGATCTCCCCGTAGGAGGAGTCGACGACGAGCTTGACGATGCCCTCTTTGTCGTCGTAGACGGTCGCCCCGCCGACCCCGCCCAACTTGAACTTGCCGACCTTGACGTCGTGCCCCGCCTCCTTCGCGGCGGCCTCGGTGAGGCCGACGCTGGCGACCTGCGGCTGGCAGAAGGTGGCTCCGGGGACCAGGTTCTGGTCGACCGGGTGGGTCGGCGCCCCGGCGGCGTGCTCGACCGCGACCACGCCCTCCTCGGAGGCCTTGTGGGCGAGCGCCTTGCTGTTGACGAGGTCGCCGACCGCGTAGACCTTCGGGTTGGAGGTCCGCTGGTAGGAGTCGACCTTGACCTTGCCGTTCTCCTCCAGCTCGATCCCCGCCTCGCCGAGGCCGAGGCCCTCGGTGTCGGGAGCGCGGCCACCCGCGATCAGCAGGTAGTCGACCTCCGCCGACTGGTCTCCGTAGGTGAGCTTGACCGAGCTCTTGCCCGCCTCGACGTTCTCGACCGGCGTGCCGGTGGAGATCGCGATGTTCTGCTTCTTGAAGGCGCGCTCGACCACCCGTACCACGTCCTTGTCCTCGGCAGGGAGGATCTGGTCGAGCATCTCGATCAGCAGGACCTCGGCGCCGAAGCGGCCGTAGGCGGAGGCGATCTCGCAGCCCGAGGCTCCGGCGCCGGCCACGGCGATCCGCTTCGGCAGCTCGGGCAGCGACCAGGCCCCCCAGGTATCGAGGATGCGGTCGCCGAACTCGACCCCGGGGATCGGCAGCGAGACGGAGCCCGTCGCCAGCACCACGGCGCCCGCCTCGTAGACGTCGTCGCCGACCTTGACGTTGCCCTCCGCGGTGAGCGAGCCGTCGCCCTCGATCAGGTCGATCTTGTTTTTCTTCCACAGCATCTGCACGCCGCTGGAGAGCGACTCCGAGACGGCGGCGCGGCGCTTGCCGACCGCGTCCCAGTCGAGCGAGGCGCCCTTGACCGTGACCCCGAGCTCGGCGCTGTTTCGCGCCTCGTCATAGATCTCGGCGGTGCGCAGCAGGGTCTTGGCCGGGATGCAGGCGTAGTTGAGGCAACGCCCCCCGGCCTTGTCGCGCTCAACCACGGCGGTCTTGCGGCCGAGCTGGGCCGCGCGGATCGCGGCGACGTAGCCGCCAGGGCCCCCGCCGATGACGATCACGTCATACGAATCAGCCACGGCTTGAGCCTATAGAACCGAGGGTCAGTTTCGGGTTGGCATTTGGATTCGCGCCATCGCCTTGACCATGAAGAAGAAGAGCGTGCCGGAGATCGCCAGCAGGCCGAGGAAGTAGGCGACCTGGCCGACGGTCGCCGCCTGCACGGCGAGGCCGAAGACGGCACTGAAGATGAGGAAGACGAGAATCAGCTGGAAGCCGAGAACGGCCCAGTAGCGAGCCCGCCACATGCCCCAGGACATGATCCCCATCAGCAGGGCGGGGGCGAGAACCTGGGGGACCTTCGGCTGTTCCCCGTTGACGTGGGCGCCGGCCAGGTAGCCGCCGACGATCGAGAGCGCGATCAGCGCCGAGACCGCGGCGCCGATCGTCACCGCCAGGGGGCGGTCGCCCTCGGCCAGGGGCTGCAGCGCCTCGCGCGCCGCCTGGTTGCGCTCCTCGGCCTTCGCGTAGCCGCGCTCCATCCGCTCCCGCGGCGTCGGCTCCCCACCCCGTTCCTTGCGCTTGCGCCTCTGCTCAGCCACCGGGCGCCACGTCCCCGAGCCCGGCAAAGGCCCGGCGGATCGATTCCGCCGCCGCCGCGGGATCCTCGGCGTCGCGGATCGCCCGCACCACGCCGAGCCGCCGAGCCCCCGCGCCGACGACTTCCCCTGCGTTGGACGGGTCGATGCCGCCGATCGCGAAGAAGGGATGGGCGGTGTGCTGCGCGGCATGCGAGACGAGGCCCAGCCCAACTCCAGGGCGCCCCTCTTTCGTCGGCGTCTCCCACACTGGCCCCACGCTGATGTAGTCGACCGGCTGATCGCCGGCGGCGGCGATCTGCTCTTTCGAGTGCGTGGAGAGGCCGACGATCGCGTCTGGGCCGAGGACCTCTCTCGCCTCCTGCACCGGCATGTCGTCCTGGCCGACGTGGACGCCGTCGGCGTCGCAGGCCCGCGCCAGGTGTGGGTCGTCGTTGACGATGAAGAGGGCGCTGTAGGTGTCGCAGAGCCGGCGGAAGGTGAGCGCGGCCTGCTCGATCTCGCGGCGCGGCAGCGCCTTCTCGCGCAGCTGCACGATGTCGGCGCCGCCGTTCAGCGCGGCGCGCAGCAGCGGCTCGGGATCCTCGCCGCGGGGTTGCGCCTCGCAGACGAAGTAGAGGCGCGCTGTGCGCAGCCGCTCGCGTCGAAGCGGTCCGGCTGCCTCCGGGGGTGCCAGGCTCATCGGACAATCATCGCGCTTCGCCGCCCCGGCCGGTTCGCGATGGGGGTAGCATCGGTGTCGTACGGGAGCCGCGAGGCTGAGAGGGTGGCAACGAGGTCACCGACCGTCTGAACCTGATCCGGGTAATGCCGGCGGAGGCAAGGATTGACTGAGAAGCGAAGTTACGACGCGATCGTCATCGGGGGCGGTGTCATCGGCCTGTCCTGCGCCTGGCGTGCGGCGCAGCGCGGCGCCCGCGTCGCCGTGATCGAGAGGGCGCAGCCGCCGGCGGGCGCCACACGGGTCGCCGCCGGGATGCTGGCGCCGATCGGCGAGCTGACGTTCGGAGAACCCGATCTGCTGCGGATGACGCTTGCCTCCCGAGACCTCTACGCGGACTTCGTTGCGGAGCTGGAGGCCGCGACCGGGCTGCCGACCGGGTATGTACGCCAGGGGGCGCTGCACGTCGCCCTCGACCGCGACGAGGCGGCGGAGCTGCGGCGCGTCCACGACCTGCAGCGCTCTCTCGGGCTCGCTGCCGAGTGGCTGCCGCCGCGGCGCTGCCGCGAGCTGGAGCCGGGCCTCAGCCCGTCGTGCAACGGCGGCGTGTACATAGAGGGCGAGGCGGCGATCGACCCGCGGGCGCTGGCCGTGGCGCTGCTGGCGGCTCTCGAGGGCGAGGGAGTCGAGGTGCGGACCGGGGTGGAGGTCGCCGAGGCGCTGCTCGACGGCGAGCGGATCGTTGGGGTGCGAACCGACGACGGCGAGGAGCTGCGCGCCGCCGCCGTCATCCTCGCCGCAGGCGCCTGGTCCGGGCAGGCGGAGTGGCTGCCTGAGCGCGCCCGGCCGCCGGTCCGCCCGGTCAAGGGCCAGGTCGTGGAGCTGCGCGCGGCCGGCGGGGTCGCCCCGTGCAAGCGGATCATCGGCGCCGAGCGCGTCTACCTGGCGCCGCGTGTGGACGGTCGCCTGATCGCCGGCGCCACGGTGGAGGAGCAGGGCTTCGACACGACGGTCACCGCCGGCGCGGTCCACGAGATTCTGCGCGAGGCCTACCGCCTCCTGCCCGAGGTGGCGGAGCTGGAGCTGATCGAGGCGGCGGTTGGGCTGCGGCCCGGGACGCCCGACAACCTGCCGCTGATCGGTCCCGGCGGCCTCGACGGCCTGCTCTGGGCGACCGGCCACTACCGCAACGGCATCCTGCTTGCGCCGCTGACCGCGGAGGCGGTCGCGGGACTGCTCGAGGGCCGCGAGCTGCCCGAGCCCGTCGCCCCGGCGAGCACCGACCGGCTCGGCCATGCCGCCGCGGAGGGGGTGGCGCGGTGAGGATCGAGCTGAACGGGGAGCCGCGCGAGCTGGCCGAGGGGACGACGCTGGCGGCGGCGGTGCGCGAGAGCGCCGCCGAACAGGAGGCGAAGGGGGTAGCGGTCGCGCTCGACGGCGAGGTCATCCCACGCGGCGAGTGGGAGGCGACGATGCTGCGTGAGGGGCAGAGCGTCGAGGTCCTCGCCGCGATCCAGGGCGGCGAGCACACCTGGGAGCTGGGCGGGCGCGAGTGGTCCTCCCGCCTGATCGCGGGAACCGGAGGGTTTCGCTCGCTGGAGCAGATGGAGAGCGCGTTGGACGCCTCCGGCGCCGAGATCGTCACCGTCGCCCTGCGCCGCGTCGACCCCGATGCCAGGGGCTCGGTGCTGGACGTGGTCGAGCGGCTCGGCCTCTTCGCGCTGCCCAACACGGCCGGTTGCTTCACGGCCCGCGACGCCGTCCGCACCGCCCGCCTCGCCCGCGAGGCGTTCGGAACAGACTGGATCAAGCTCGAGGTGATCGGCGACGACCGGACGCTGTACCCCGACGCGGTCGAGCTCCTCGACGCCGCCGAGACCCTCGTCGGCGAGGGCTTCACCGTCCTCCCCTACACCAACGACGATCCGATCCTCGCCCGCCGCCTCGAGCAGGCCGGCTGCGCCGCGGTGATGCCGCTCGGCTCGCCGATCGGCTCGGGCGCCGGCATCCGCAACCCCTACAACATCGCGATCATCGCCGAGCGGGCCGGCGTCCCGGTCGTCCTCGACGCCGGCATCGGCACCGCCTCCGACGCCGCTCTGGCGATGGAGCTGGGCTGCGACGCGATCCTTGCCGCCAGCTCGATCTTCGGCGCCGAAGACCCGACCGCGATGGCCACCGCCCTGAGCAAGGCCGTAGAGGCAGGCCACGCCGCCCGCCGCGCCGGACGCATCCCGGTGCGAACCCACGCCGAGGCCTCCACCACCGAGCAGGGCCTGCCCGAGCTCTCTTGAAGCAAGTCCGGGCAGTAACTCTCACAGAAGATGACCTTGCTCGATCTCCAAATGCTTCCCGGCGAGCGGCTGCATGCGCGAGCTAGCCGACTCGACTCGCATCGAGCGGTTCATGCGAGAGCTCGGCCAAGCCGTGAAAGTGGAGGGCCGCGTGTATTTCGCGGGAGGGAGCGCACCGCCCCATCCCCCAGGCACTTGTCCCTCGTCCCAGCCCAAGAGAACTTCCAACCACAAAGCCCCGCGACCAACTTCTGTGTCCCTGGTGCCGCGGCTTACTGAAGTGCGAAGACGGCGTGGACGGTCGCCGTGACCGTGGAGGTGCCGGGCTTGACGGGGGGCGGGGCGACGGTGCACCTCGGGCTGGCGCGCTTGGTGGGGCTCGCCGTCACGCAGCCGGTGCTGGGGGCGGACTTCTCCGTGGTGTTGCCGGGAACGAGTTCGATTCCTTGGCCTTCGTCGATGGTGATCGCCGGGCCGAGGGTTGCGCCGGCCGCGGTGGCCAGGGTGGTCGCTTTGGCTTTGGCCTTGCCGAAGGCGGCGGCGAGGGCGTTGGCGAAAGCCAATTCGGTATCGCCGACGAAGAAGTTGGGGCCGCTGACGCCAGTCGCCCCGGCGCCAATCGCGGCGGTGACCAGTTCCCCGGCTTTGTCAGGTTGATGGAGTGTGACCCCGATGCCCTCTCCGGCGCGGTAGACGGTTTTCTTGCCGCGGAGCGACTTGTTGACCGAGATGCGCCCGGTGGTGACATCGCCGGCGCCCACGCCGGGAATCCCCTGAACGGCGGCGATGACACCGCGCAGGCCGCTCGATACCGCGCGCAGTGCCGCGCCTCGCGTCCGCCGTTCCTTGCTCACGGAGAAGCCGAGGCTGGCGGTGTCGTTCGGCACCTTGAGCGTCGCGCTCGCAGTTACGGAGACAGTTCGCTCCTGTGCGTTGGCCGCCGCCGGCGCCAGCAGCGCCAGCGGCAGGAAGGCGATCAGGATCGGGATTCGAGAGCGAGAGTTCAGAGAGCGCTTCAAGGTAGGTAGCGACTTTAGGGCGAAGTGCGGATACCGGCACCCGCAAGAAAGCCAACGCCGAGCTCGAGCAGGAAAGACCCCTCGTTCCCGATTCGGGTTTACGCTAGGGCGGTGAGACGTCGCGACCGACTCTCCGGAGCGCACCGCGAAGCCTTTGAGAACCGAGGAAACGGCTATCTAGAGCCGAAATCTAGACTTCTGCCCCTGTAGCTCAGTTGGTTAGAGCGGCGGCCTTTTAAGCCGCGCGGCGCGGGTTCGAATCCCGCCGGGGGCACTTTGTCCGGTCCAGACGGGAGCGTGGGGGCGAAGCGCGACGAGCACCTGCTCCGCGTCCCCAGCGACGTCGCCGAACAGGACGAGCTGCGGCTGGAACGGATCCGGGCCGAGATCGAGCGCGGCTTCGACACTCTCCGCGACATCGACAACGGCGTCTCTGTCTTCGGCTCCGCCCGGGTGCCGGAGGCCCACCCCTGGTATGAGCTCGCCCGCGAGACCGCGGCCTGTCTCGTCAACCACGGCTTCAGCATCATCACCGGCGGCGGCCCGGGCCTGATGGAGGCGGCCAACCGCGGCGCGGCGGAGGCCGGCGGTCTCTCGGTCGGCCTCAACATCGAGCTGCCGATGGAGCAGCGAGCCAATCCCTACGTCAACCGCGCTCTGCGCTTCCACTACTTCTTCGCCCGCAAGCTGATGTTCGTCCGTTACGCCCGCGCCTTCGTGATCATGCCCGGCGGCTTCGGCACCTTCGACGAGATGTTCGAGAGCCTGACCCTGATCCAGACCCGGCGCGTCCAGCACTTCCCGACGATCCTCGTCGACTCCAGCCACTGGCGGCCTCTGCTCGAGTGGCTCCGCCACGACCGCCACGACGGCCTGCTCTCCCCCGCCGACGAGGAACTGCTGATCGTCGCCGACCGCCCCGACGAGGTCTGCGCCCACGTTCGCCGGGCGAGCGAGCGGCAGCGAGCGCTGGCCTGACAAAGCAGACTGCTCGCCGCCGCCTCAGTGGCGGAAGTGGCGGTGCTTGGTGAAGACCATCGCCACGCCGGCGGCGTCGCAGGCGTCGATCACCTCGGCGTCGCGTTTGGAGCCGCCGGGTTGGATCACCGAGGTGGAGCCGGCAGCGATCGCCAGCTCGGGACCGTCGGCAAAAGGGAAGAAGGCGTCGGAGGCGGTGGCTGAGCCGGTGAGCAGGGTGCCGGCCTCCTCGCCACGGGCATCGCGGCACTTTTCGACCGCCAGCCGAACCGAGTCGACCCGGCTCATCTGGCCGGCGCCGATCCCGAGGGTGGCGCCGTCCTTGGCGATCACGATCGCGTTGGAGCGGACGTGGCGGACCACGGTCCAGGCGAAGAGCATGTCGCGCCACTGCTCCTCGCTGGGCTGCGTCTTCGTCACCGCCTCCATCAGCTCGCGCGGCTCGGGGTTGCCGTCGCGGTCCTGGATCAGCAGCCCGCCCAGCACCCGTTTGACGTCGCGTTCGCTCGGGTCGCGCTGGCGGCGCTCCTCTTCGCAGAGGATGCGGATCGCCTCCTTCTGTTGCAGGACCTCGAGCGCGCCGTCCTCGTAGCCGGGCGCGATCAGGACCTCGACGAAGTTCTGGTGCAGCGCCTCGGCCAGCGCCACGCCGACCGGCCGGTTGAGCGCGATCACGCCGCCGAAGGCCGACATCGGGTCGCAGGCGAGCGCCTTCTCGTAGGCCTCCGGCGCGCCCTCGCCGATCGCCACCCCGCAGGGGTTGTTGTGCTTGACGATCACGCAGGCGGGCTGGTCGAAGTCCTCGACCAGGCGCCGCGCCGAGTCGAGGTCGAGCACGTTGTTGAAGGAGAGCGCCTTTCCGTGTAGCTTCGAGACCCGGGAGAGGATGTGGCTGCGGACGCCGGCTTCGGCGTAGAGCGCGGCGCGCTGGTGCGGGTTCTCGCCGTAGGAGAGGTCGAGCACCTTCTCGTAGGCGACCGCGAGGTGTTCGGGGAATTCCTCGTACTCGGTCGAGAACCAGCGGCTGATCGCGGCGTCGTAGCGAGCCGTCTGGGCGAAGGCCTCGTTGGCGAGCCAGTGTCGGGTCGAGGCGGAGACCTGCCCCCCCGACTCCTCCAGCTCTGCACAGACCGCGTCGTAGGACTCCGGCTTGACGATCACCGCGACGCCCTCGTGGTTCTTCGCCGCGGCGCGGATCATCGTCGGCCCGCCGATGTCGATGTTCTCGATCGCGACCTCGGAGGGCACCTCGTGCCCGGAGACGGTCTGCTCGAAGGGGTAGAGGTTGACGCAGACCAGGTCGATCGGCTCGATCCCCTCGCGTTCCAGTGTCGCCATGTGCTCGGGGTCGTCACGCCGTGCCAGCAGCGCCGCGTGCAGCCGAGGATGCAGCGTCTTCACCCGGCCGTCGAGGATCTCCTCCTGGCCGGTGAACTCGGAGACGTCGATCACCTCCAGCCCCGCCTCGCGCAACGCGGCCGCTGTGCCGCCGGTGGAGAGGATCTCGACGCCGAGGCCGGCCAGCTCCCTGGCGAAGTCGGCGACGCCGGTCTTGTCGGAGACCGAGATCAGCGCCCGGCGCACCTGGATCGCGCCGTCGCTCACGGCCTCTGTCGGGATGTCTGCGGGAGCCTCACTCATCGACCACGACCAAGCGGGGGTCGCTCGGGTCGATCCTAACCCGGCCCAGGGCGATCGCGCGGATCGCCTCCGGGTAGAGCCTGTGCTCGGTTGCGTGGATCGCCTCCTCCAACTCGGCTCGGTTGCGGCCGGCGGGAACCGGGATGGGCCTCTGCATGATCGCCGGCCCGGTGTCGACGCCCTCGTCGACGAAGTGGACGGTGACGCCGGTCACCTCGACGCCCGCCTCCAGCGCCTGGCCGATCGCGTCGAGGCCGGGGAAGTCCGGCAGCAGCGCGGGGTGGACGTTGACGACGCGGTTGGGGAAGCGCCGCACGAAGGTCGGGCTGAGCAGCTGCATGTAGCCGGCGAGGACGACCAGGTCGGCGCTACGCGCTTCGATCCAGTCGCCCATCGCGGCGTCGCGGGCCTCCCGGCCGGCGTACTCGGCTTGGGGGAAGACGGCGGTCTCGACCCCAACCGCCTTCGCACGTTCCAGCGCCCGTGCGTCCGCCTTGTCGGACCCGACCCCGACCACCTCGATCCCCTCTCGGCCATGCAGCGTGTCGAGGATCGCCTGCAGATTCGTCCCTGTGCCGGAGGCCAGGACCACCAGCTTGAAGCTTGCGCCCACGCCAGGAAGCTAACCGCTCGCGGGCACTGCGGCGATGCCCTCGAGGGCGAATTTGCCGTTCGCCTCCTCGGGGTCGCCGAGCGGGTAGCGGCCGGTGAAGCAGGCGTCGCAGTGGTCTTCGGCCGGCGTTCCGACCGCCTCGTAGACGCCGTCGATCGAGAGGTAGGCGAGCGAGTCGACGTCGAGCTCGTCGGCGATCTGCTGCACGGTGCGGTTGTGGGCGATCATCTCCTCGCGGGTCGACATGTCGACCCCGTAGTGGCACGGGTGGCGGATCGGTGGCGCCGAGATCCTCAGATGGACCTCGCTGGCGCCGGCGTCGCGCAGCATGCCGACGATCTGGCGGGTGGTGTTGCCGCGCACGATCGAGTCGTCGACGACGACGATCCGTCGCCCGGCGACGATCTCCGGCAGCGGGTTGAACTTGAGCCGCAGCCCGTGCTTGCGCAGCTCCTGACCCGGTTGGATGAAGGTGCGGGCGACGTAGCGGTTCTTGATCAGCCCGTCGTCGCGAGGCAGCCCGGAGGCGCGGGCGAACCCGGCCGCGGCCGGGTTGCCGGAGTCCGGCACCGAGATCACCAGGTCGGCCTCGACCGGCGCCTCGCGCCAGAGGATCTCTCCCATCCTGCCGCGCACCTGCTGCAGCACCTTGCCCTCGAGGCGGCTGTCGGGGCGGGAGAAGTAGATGTGCTCGAACACGCAGCGCGCCGGCCGCTCGGCCTTCACCACCTGGCGCGTCTCCAGCCCGCGCTCGGTCAGCGAGATCATCTCGCCGGGGTGCACTTCGCGCATCAGCTCGGCGCCGATGATGTCGAAGGCGCAGCTCTCCGAGGCGACGACGAAGCGCTCCCCGAGCCGGCCGAGCGAAAGCGGCCGCACTCCGTGCGGGTCGCGGAAGGCGACGATCGCGTGCTTGGTCATCGCCACCGTCGAGTAGGCCCCCTCCAGCCGCGGCATCACCTCGGCGACGGTGTCCTCGATGAACCGCCCGTCGCTGGAGGAGAGCAGCGCCGCCATGATCTCGGAGTCGGAGCTGCCGCGGAAGGCGATGCCCCGTTCCTTCAGCTCGCCCCAGAGCTCGACCGCGTTGGTCAGGTTGCCGTTGTGGGCGAGGGCCAGCTCGCGGCCGTCGTCGCGCCAGACCGGCTGCGCGTTCTCCCACGAGCCGCCGCCGGTGGTCGAGTAGCGCACGTGCCCGATCGCCATGTCCCCCTCCAGCGCCCGCAGCTTCTCCTCGTCGAAGACCTGGGAGACCAGCCCCGAATCCCGCAGCGTCGTGATGTGCCCGCCCTCGCAGGTCGCGATCCCAGCCGACTCCTGCCCCCGGTGCTGGAGCGCGTAGAGGCTGAAATAGGCGAGCCGGGCGACATCGTGCCCGGGAGCGAATACGCCAAACACCCCGCACTCGTCGCGCGGTCCGTCGCGGTCGCTGAGAACCGGCTCGGTCAAGTGAAAGGGCGCGCTTTCCTCGGATTTTCGAAGGATGTGACGCGCAGGCGGACTGCCTACCCGCGGAGGGTACCAGCGACGCTGGAGGCTAGCGCGACGACCCTCGATGGTGTGCCGTGCCTCCCTGGCCTCAGGGGCCGTCGTGCTCGCGCTCGGACCTACGGCGGTGCTTGATCCCCTGACCCGCCCTCATCCGGAAGTCAGCGCCAGGTAGTGCTCGATGCCGGATGCGCGTTGCCCGTTGCCCGTTGCTGGGCTGACGGTGCCGGTTTCCCAGTACGCCGCCCCGGCGTGACCTTATGAGGGTTCCCATCCCTGGGTCGCGGCCCTTTTGGCCGGGTCGCTGGCCTTGGCGCTCGCCCTTCGGGACTACCTGCTCGCGCTTACTCGATCAGAGGCGTCGTCCAGTTGTGGGCCTGGAGAAGCGTGTCCAGTTCGCGCCGCTGCTTCGCCAGCTCGTCGACCTGGGCCTGGGTCTCGCTGACCGAGACCTGGCGCACCATGCGGATCTCCGAACGGCTGTAGCGGTGGAAGCTTTCGTTCATCGCCGCACGCACCATGGCGCGCAGGCCGCTTTGCCGAAGGGCGAGGACGTCCCGTCGCGCTAGGCCCTCGGTCACGGTTTCCCCCGTCGGGAGCTTGGTGCCCGCGTTGGTGTGGTTGATCTGCGCGATCAGGCGCTGCAGCTCGTCGCAGAGCAGGCTGTACTCGGCCAGCAGCTCCTCCGGGCTCTCCGGCGGCTCTTCCCCCTCCTGCACGAGCGCGTTCGCGCTCAGGCGCTCCTGAAGCTGCGCGATGCGCTTCTGTAGGTCGGAACGGCGGCTGAGTGCTTCCCCGATGATCACCGTTTCAGTATTGCAGACAATACGTTTCGGCGGTCCGGCCCTGTTTGGCTACTGTCCTACGCGGCAAACCGCTGCTCGAGCGAGCGCCAGGCCCGCTCGGCATCGCCGAGCGCGACCGAGACGCTGCGGTCACCGGCCGCGATCTCGACCTGCTCGCCGCCGACCGCCCCGATCGCCGTCGCCCCTAGGGACTCGAGGACCGTGGCGTCGCCGCTGACGACGAAGCCGCCGGCGCCCTCGCCGAAGAGGGCCTCCTCGGGCGAGCAGCCGCGTTCGCGCAGGGGCTGCACGTCGACCCGGCAACCGACCCCGCCGCCGATCGCGCACTCGGCCAGGGCACAGGCGAGGCCGCCGTCGCTGATGTCGTGGGCGGAGGCGAGCTTGCCGGCTCGGACCGCTTCGCGGACGGTGGCGCAGGCGGCGGCTACTGCGGCGATGTCCGGTTGAGGGAGGCCCTGGTCGAGCTCGCCGCGCAGCTTTGCCAGCTCCGAGCCGGCGAGGGTGGGGGCGAAGGGCCCGAGCAGGGCGATCGCGTCGCCCTCCTCGGCGAAGGCGCTGCCGGCGACCCGCGCAGGGTCGGGCAGCTCGCCGACCATGCCGACCACCGGGGTCGGGTAGATCGGCCCGTCCGGCCCCTCGTTGTAGAGGGAGACGTTGCCGCCGACGACGGGGATGCCGAGCGCCTCGCAGGCGTCGGCCAGGCCGCTGACGGCGCGGTCCAGCTGCCAGGCCGGGACCGGCTTCTCGGGGTTGCCGAAGTTGAGGCAGTTGGTCAGGCCGAGTGGCTCGGCGCCGACGCAGGCGAGGTTCTGCGCGCACTCGAGCACCGCCTCGATCGTGCCCGCGTAGGGGTCGCAGGCAACGCGGCGGCCGTTGCCGTCGATCGAGACGGCGATCGCGCCACCTTGGGCCTCGGGGATCTGGAGCACGGCGGCGTCGGCTGACTCCGGCCGGCGCACGGTGCGCGAGCCTACAACCGAGTCGTACTGCTCGAAGGCCCAGCGCTTCGAGGCGATGCTGGGGGAGGAGAGCAGCGCCAGCAGCGTCTCCTCGGTCGAGGCGCCGGCGTCGAGGGTCGCGCGGTTGCCGTAGATCCAGCCCGCCGGTTCCTCCGGCGCCAGGTCGTAGAGCGGGCAGCCGTCGACCAGCGCCTCGACCGGCATCTCTCCCACGACCTCCTCGCCGCGCAGCACCCGCACCTGGCCGCTGTCGGTGACGACCCCGATCTCCGACGCGCCCGTCTGCCACTTCTCGCAGATCGCCAGCACCTCGGGCACCCTGGCCGGCTCGACCACGCCGAGCATCCGCTCCTGCGACTCGGAGACCATGATCTCGAAGGGCTCCATGTCGGCCTCGCGCAGCGGCACCCGCGCCAGGTCGAGGTCGATCCCGACTCCGCCCGCCGAGGCCATCTCCGCGGCCGAGGAGGTCAGCCCCGCGGCGCCGAGGTCCTGGAGCGAGACCAGCAGCCCCCTCTCCAGCAGCTCCAGGCAGCACTCCAGCACCTTGGACTCCTCGAACGGGTCGCCGATCTGCACGGTCGGGCGCTTCGCCTCGTCGCCGTCGCCGAGCTCGGCCGAGGCCAGCACCGAGGCCCCGCCGATGCCGTCGCGCCCGGTCGAGGCGCCCATCAGGACGACCGCGTTGCCGACTCCGGCGGCGGCGGCGCGCACCATGTCCTCCTGCTTCGCCAGCCCGACGCACATCGCGTTGACCAGGCAGTTGTGCTCGTAGGGGGCCTCGAAGTAGATCTCGCCGCCGACCGTCGCCACCCCGATCGAGTTGCCGTAGTGGCCGATCCCGCGCACCGCGCCGTCGAGCAGGAAGCGCGAGCGCTCGGAGTCGAGCTCGCCGAAGCGCAGCGAGTCGAGGATCGCGATCGGCCGCGCGCCGAGGGCGAAGACGTCGCGGAGGATCCCGCCGACCCCGGTCGCCGCTCCCTGGAACGGCTCGACCGCGCTGGGGTGGTTGTGGGACTCGACCTTGAAGGCGACCGCGTAGCCGTTGCCGACGTCGACGGCGCCGGCGTTCTCGCCCGGTCCCATCACCACCCGCTCGCCCTCGGTCGGCAGCCGCCGCAGCAGCTTGCGCGAGTGCTTGTAGGCGCAGTGCTCGGACCAGAGCAGGCTGAACATCGCCAGCTCGACGTCGTTCGGCTCGCGCCCGAGCTTCTCCACGATCAGGTCGTACTCGGAGTCGGTCAGCCCCAGCTCTCGGTGCTTGGAGACCTCCACGGTCACGCTCGCACTCCGGCAACGGCTTCGAAGATCCGAAGACCGTCGGTCGATCCGGTCAGCGGGTCGACGGCGTGCTCGGGGTGGGGCATCAGGCCGAGCACGTTGCCGGCCTCGTTCCTGACCCCGGCGATGTCGCGGGCCGAGCCGTTCGGGTTGTGCCCCGGGGCGTAGCGGAAGGCGACCTGGCCGCGGGCTTCGATCTCGTCGAGCATCTCCTCCGGCGCGTAGTAGCGCCCTTCGCCGTGCTTGGCGGGAATCGACAGCCGCTCCTCTCCGGCGATCAGATCGACCTGGCGGCAGACGAAGCGCATCCCCTCGTTGAGCAGCAGCGCCCCCGGCAGCAGCCCCGCCTCGCAGAGCACCTGGAAGCCGTTGCAGATGCCGAGCACCGGGCCGCCCGCCGCGGCGAGCTCCGCCACCGCCTCCATCGCCGGGGAGAAGCGGGCGATCGCGCCGGCCCGCAGGTAGTCGCCGTAGGAGAAGCCGCCGGGGACGACGACCGCGTCGACACCGCCCAGGTCCCGCTCTTCGTGCCAGACGAGGCGCGCCTCGCCGGCCAGCGAGCAGGCGTGCAGCGCGTCCCGCTCATCGCAGGAACCGGGGAACTGGAGCACCCCCCACAGCATCAAGCGCCGCCGTCGAGGCGCTCTATCTCAAAGTCCTCGATCAGCGGGTTGGCGAGCAGCTTCTCGCAGAGCTCGGAGAGGCGCTCGGGGTCCTCGGCCTCCAGCTCGACCATGCGCCCCACCCGCACGTGCCCGATTCCCTCGAAGCCGAGCGCCGGCAGCGCCCGCTCCACCGCCTTGCCCTGAGGGTCGAGGATCCCCTCCTTCGGCCGGATCAGCACCCGCGCCTTCAGAACGGCCGCTCCGTGATCCGCTCGTAGGCCTCGACGTATTTCGCCCGCGTCTGCTCGACCACGTCGGGCGGCAGCTCGGGGGCCGGTGGGGTGTGGTCCCAGCCGGCGGCGTCGGCCCAGTCGCGCACGAACTGCTTGTCGAAGGAGGGCTGCGAGCGGCCCGGCGCGTAGGAGTCGGCCGGCCAGAAGCGGGAGGAGTCCGGCGTCAGCACCTCGTCGGCGAGGACGATCTCCGCGCCGGGGTGGCGGCCGAACTCGAACTTGGTGTCGGCGAGGACGATCCCGCGCTCGGCGGCGTGCGCGGCGGCATGCGAGTAGAGGTCGATCGAAACCCGCCGCAGCTCTTCCATCAGCGCCCGGTCGCCGACGATCTGCGCCGCCCGCTCGAAGTCGACGTTCTCGTCGTGGTCGCCGATCTCCGCCTTGGTCGCCGGGGTGAAGATCGGCACCGGCAGCCTGTCGGACTCCAACAGCCCGGCCGGCAGCTCGATCCCGCAGACCGATCCCGATTCCCGGTATTCCCTCCACCCCGAGCCCGACAGGTACCCCCGCACCACGCACTCGACCGGGTACATCTCCAGCTTCCGGACCCGCAGCGCCCGGTCCGTCACCTCCTCCGGCACGTCCTCGGAGAGCAGGTGGTTTGGCACGATGTCCCCGGTCGTCTCGAACCAGAAGACCGACATCTGCGTCAGCACCTTCCCCTTGTCGGGAATCGCGGTCGGCATCACCACGTCATAGATCGAGATCCGGTCCGAGGCGACCATCAGCAGGTCGTCTCCCCACTCGTAGATCTCCCGCACCTTCCCGGAGGAGTGAAGCTTCAGCTCGGCGACCGACGGCATCAAGGCGATGCTAACCATCGATCAAGCGGAGCGCCAGGCGTCGCGCGTCTGCGAACCTATGCGGGTGACGCTCCCGCCCGAACCCGGTTCCGGTCCGCTCGTCCAGACCCTGCGCTGGGCCTTCCGCCCCCTCCCCTTCATGCAGGAATGCCGCGAGAAGCTCGGCGATTCCTTCAGCGTCAAGTTCCTCGGCTTCGAGCGGCCGATGGTGATGATCTCCGATCCGGAGGCGATCAAGGCCCTCTACACGGAGCGCGCCAACGGGTTGCCGCCCGGCCGCAACATCGTGCTGGAGCCGATCATGGGCTCGCGCTCGGTCCTGCTGCTGGAGGGCGACGACCACCTCGCCCGCCGCAAGCTGATGCTGCCGGCCTTCCACGGCGAGCGGATGCGCTCCTACCAGCCGGTGGTCGAGGAGATCGTCGCCGCCGAGGTCGACTCCTGGCCGCTCGGAGAGGAGTTCCCGATCCATTCGCGGATGCAGGCGGTCACCCTGGAGGTGATCCTGCGCGTCGTCTTCGGCGTCGCCGACGGGCCGCGGCTGGAGCAGCTGCGCGGCATGTTGGGAAGGGTGCTTGCGGAGACCGCTTCCCCGCTGGCGCAGCTGGTCGGGCTCGCCACGAGGCGTTTCGGCGGACGCGGGCCGTGGGCCAAGTTCGAGGGCCAGCTGAAGGAGGTCGACGAGCTGCTCTACGCGGAGATCGCCGAGCGCCGCTCCGACCCGGGGCTCGAGGACCGCGACGACATCCTCTCCTCGCTGATGCTGGCGCGCTTCGAGGACGGCGAGGCTATGAGCGACTCCGAGCTGCGCGACCAGCTGATGACCCTGCTGCTGGCCGGCCACGAGACGACCGCGACGGCGCTGGCCTGGACCTTCGACCTGCTGCTTCGCCACCCGCTTCCGCTGCAGCGGCTGCGCGACTCGCTGGAGGAGGGCGGCGACGAGTACCTGCGCGCGACGATCGCCGAGTCGCTGCGCCTGCGCCCGGTGATCCCGCTCGCCGGCCGCCGTCTCGCCGAGGAGCTGACCGTGGAAGGCCGCACGCTGCCGCCGGGGACCGACGTCACGCCGGCGATCTGGCTGACCCACACCCGGGCCGACATCTACCCCGAGCCCTTCGCCTTCCGCCCGGAGCGCTTCCTCGAGGAGGGGCCGGACACCTACTCCTGGATTCCCTACGGAGGCGGGATCCGCCGTTGCCTCGGCGCCTCCTTCGCCGAGTTCGAGATGCGCATCATGCTGAGCGAGGTCCTCACCCGGTGCGACCTCCACAAGGCCAGCCCCACGCCGGAGAAGGTCGGCCGGCGCAACATCACGCTCTCGCCGCGCGACGGCACCCCGGTCGTCGTCACCGCGCGCCGCCCGGCGCGCGAGCCCGCTCTCCTCGCCGCTTAGCTCTCGCTCTTGGCCCGGGCCACGGGGTGCTCCCTGGCCCAGCGCGCGATCGTGCCCGAGCCCGAGATCACCTCGCCGTCGTCGAGGACGAGGATCGGCACCTCGTTGGTCCCGCTCAGCCTCTTCACCTCTGCCCGCGCCTCGTCGCGGCTGCCCCAGGTCCACGGCATCAGCCGGTAGCCGCCGACCGTCTTCAGCTCGTACTCGTACCCGGCCGCGTCGAGCGCCTTGCCCGCCTTCCCACAGGGATGAGCGAACGCCGGTCCGTGTGTCTTCTGCCCGCAGGTGTAGAGGATCATCGGCGGAACCGTACCTGGTGCTACCGCAGCCCGCTCAGGCGCTCCATCGCCTCTGGAACGTGGGTGAGGTAGGCGTCGTAGTCGAAGACGGCATCGAGGTCGAGGCCGGGAGCGGCCTCGGCGAGGAGGCCGCGAAAGTGGGTGCCGGTGTCCCAGGCGCGCTGGGCGTTCTCCTGGACCACGCGGTAGGCGTCGTCGCGACTCATCCCCGACTCGACCAGCGCGGTCAGGGCGCGCTGGCTGAAGAGGGCTCCGTGGGTCAGCTCCAGGTTCTCCTTCATCCGCTCGGCGCGGACGGTCATCTCGGCGGCCACGCCGGTCCCCAGGTGCTGCATGTAGTCGAGGAGGATCGTCGCGTCGGGCAGGATCACCCGCTCGGCGCCGGAGTGGGAGATGTCGCGCTCGTGCCAGAGGGCGACGTTCTCGAGGCCGGCCTGGGCGTAGCCGCGCAGGACGCGGGCGAGGCCGGTGATCCGCTCGGTGCGGATCGGGTTGCGCTTGTGGGGCATCGCCGAGGAGCCCTTCTGGTCGGCCCCGAACGGCTCCTCGACCTCGCGCACCTCGGTGCGCTGGAGGTTGCGGACCTCGGTTGCGAAGCGCTCCAGCCCGGCGCCGGCGAGCGCGATCGCCGAGGTCAGCGCCGCGTGGCGGTCGCGCGGGACCACCTGGGTGGCGACGTCCTCGCGCTTCAGCCCCAGCCTCTCCATCACCCGCGCCTCGACCGCGGGGGGAGTCGAGGCATAGGTGCCGACCGCGCCCGAGAGCTTGCCGACGGCGAGCTCCTCGAAGGCGGCGGCGAGGCGGGCGAGGTTGCGATCGGCCTCGAAGGCGAAGCCGGCGAGCCGCAGCCCGAAGGTGGTCGGCTCGGCGTGGACGCCGTGGGTGCGGCCGACGCAGAGCGTGTCGCGGTGCTCCAGCGCCCGCTCGACGAGCGCGTCGCGGTAGGCGCGGGCGCCCGCCAGGACGATCTCCCCCGCCTGGCGCAGCTGCAGCGCGAGCGCGGTATCCAGCACGTCGGAGGAGGTGAGGCCGTAATGGATCCAGCGGCCGTGCTCGCCGACCGACTGGGAGACGACGTCGACGAAGGCGGCGACGTCGTGGTCGGTGATCCGCTCGCGCTCCTGCACCGCCTCGACGGTGAACGCGGCGTTGGCCCGGGCCGCCTCGGCGGCCTCGCGCGGCACTGCGCCCTCCTCAGCCCAGGCCTCCGTAGCCGCAAGCTCCACCTCGAGCCAGCACTCCATCTTCCGCTGCGGCGTCCAAACCTCGCCGATCGCCGGGCGCGTGTATCGAGGAATCATCGGCACCTCGGACGGGTGGCATGGGGAGGGGCCGAGAACGGAGCCGCTGCACCGCCCGCAGGCCCCTCCCCCATGACAGGACCCGTCCGCCGTGGCGTTCATGCGTTGATGATCCTCGCGGCCAAGATCCCGGCATTCTTGGCCCCGTCGATCGCCACGCACGCCACCGGGATCCCGGGTGGCATCTGCACCGCGGAGAGCAGGGCGTCGAGGCCGCCGAGGCTCTTGCCGAGGATCGGCACGCCGATCACCGGCAGGTCGGTGTGGGCGGCGGCGACCCCCGGCAGCGCCGCCGACATCCCGGCCCCGGCGACGATCACCTTCAGTCCCCGCATCCTCGCGTTCGTGCAGTACTCGCGAACCAGCTCCGGGTCGCGGTGGGCGCTCATCACCCGCACCTCGTAGCTGATGCCGGCCTCCTCGAGCGCGGCCCCGGCCGGCTGCATCTTCGGCTTGTCGCTCTTCGAGCCCATGATGATCCCGACCAGGGGCTCGGCCACATCGATTTCCTCGAACGCCTCCTCGACCGCCGGCGCCGTCGTCGCGCTCGGCTGGGGCTCCTCTGAGATCTCGTTCATCGTTCCTCTCTAGATGGACTGGCTCGGCACCCGCTCGACCGCGCGCGCGGCGATGTCGGTGCGGATCTGCATTCCGTCGAAGGAAATCCGGCTCGCCGCATCGTACGCGCGATCGCGGGCCTCGGCAGGGGTCGCCCCAAGGGCAGTCACATTGAGCACGCGGCCGCCGGCGGTGACGATCTCGCCGTCGCGCTCGGCGGTGCCGGCGTGGGTGATCTCGGCCAGCCCCGCCGCGTCGTCGAGGCCGCGGATGGCGTCGCCCTTCGAGGCGGACTCCGGGTAGCCGGCGGAGGCCAGCACCAGCGTCACCGCCCACTCCGCGCCGAACTCAGCCGTCACACCGGCCAGCCCGCCCGGCTCCCGCGCCGCGAGGCAGAGGTCGACCAGATCCGAGCGCAGCCGCGGCAGCACCGCCTGCGTCTCGGGGTCGCCGAAGCGGACGTTGAACTCGAGCACCTTCGGGCCGGCGGGGCCGATCATCAGCCCCGCATAGAGGACCCCGTGGAAGGGCCGCCCGCGCCGCGCCATCTCGGCCACCACCGGCCGGTGGACCGCGTCGACGATCTCCTCCACCTTGGCTGCGTCGAAGCCCGGCACGGGCGAGTAGCTGCCCATTCCGCCAGTGTTCGGTCCCTCGTCGCCGTCGAAGATTCGCTTGTAGTCCTGGGCCGGCGCCAGCGGCACCACGTTCTCGCCGTCGCAGAGCGCCAGCAGCGAGAGCTCCTCGCCCTCGAGGAACTCCTCCAGCACCACCGTCGTCTTGCCGAAGCGTTGCTCGGTGAAGAAGACGTCGACGGCGGCGCGCGCCTCGGCCTCCGACCCGCAGACGATCACTCCCTTGCCTGCCGCCAGTCCGTCCGCCTTCAGCACCGCCGGGTAGGAGGCGCAGGCGAGGTGCTCGACAGCCTCCTCGCGGCTGCGCAGGAGAACATGGGAGGCGGTGGGAACGCCGGCCGCCTGCATCAGCTCCTTGGCGAAGGCCTTCGACCCCTCCAGCTCGGCGGCGGCTGCGCTCGGGCCGAAGGCGGGAACCCCCACGTCCTCCAGCGCGTCGGCCACTCCGCAGACCAGCGCCGCCTCCGGCCCGACGACCACGAGGTCCACGCCTCGCTCCTGCGCAGCCGCGACGATCGCCGCGACATCGGCGGCGCCGACCTCGGGCAGGCATTCGGCATCGGCGGCGATGCCGGCATTGCCGGGCGCGCAGAGCAGCTCCGGGAAGTGGCCCGAGCGCCCCAGCGACCGCACGATCGCGTGCTCGCGCCCCCCACCCCCGACGACGAGAGCCTTCAAGCGCCTGCGTCCCTAGAGAGAGCCCGCCAGGTCGTCCGCCTGGATTGCGACCAGCGTCTGGCTCGTCATCGTCCCGCGCGAGCCCAGCTCCACCGAGACCTTGGCCATCGTCTGCTCGTCGGGAGCCTCGACGATCGTGATGAAGTCGTACTGGCCGAGCGTCGCGTACTGCGCCACGACCTTGGCGCCGATCTGCTCGACCTCCTTGTTGACCTCGGCCACCCGCCCCGGGTTGTTCTTCAGCGTGCGAACGCCGTCGGCGGTGAGATTGGTGAGCATCACGAAGGTGGGCATGTCTCTCCTCTCGCAGGGGTTCGCCCCTACGTTACGCGAGCGCCGCCGAGCCTGTCTACGGTTGCTCCGTCAGACGCCGAGCGCCTGCAGCAGCGAGAGCATCTCGAGGCCGGACGCGGTGACCTTGCCCTCGAAGTATTCGGCGTGGCTGATCGGCACGCCGGCGGCGTCGGCGAACCCGATCTCAATCGAGCCGCCGGGCCTGAAGATCGCGACCTGCTGCCCCGCCCGCACCGTCTGCCCCGCCTGAACGGTGGCGTCGACCCCCTCGTAGACGAAGACCACCTGTCCCTTCAGCGGCCCGTCGAGGAGCTGGTAGAGGACGCCGCCTTCTTCAGGCCAACCGGGGGCGCCGGTCTGCAGCACCTTCGCGTCGCCGATCGCGACGATCGCCCCCGCACCGGTGAAGTCGACGCCCTGGTCGATGCGCCCGGTGACCAGTTCGGTGCTCAGCGCGAACGGGTTGACGTAACTGCCCGCGGCCGCCGGCAGCGCGATCCTCCAGTCGACGTAGTGGATGCGGCACCGTCCCGCCATCCGGGAGGCTTCGCCGAGCACCTCCTGCACGTACCACTCGGCCTGGTTGTGGGCGAAGACGCCCGCGCGGAGGCTGCCGCGCGACCAGATCAGCCGCGCCAGGGTGGCGGCGGAGTCGGCGGGGTCGGAATGGCGAATGCGCCCGTCGCCGTTTCCGTCGACCGCGTACCGTCGCCACTCGCTCGGTTCGAGGCCGAGCGGCCCGGCCCGGCGCAGTTCGCGCTTGTCCATCCCGCGGCCGAAGTTGGACTCGAGCCGCGCCACCGCGGCCAGCGCCCAGACGCCGCGGCGCCCCAGGCCGTAGCGGGCGGAGGCGTCCTCGAAGGCGCTGAGGTATTCGCCCGAGAGTGCGCTGCGCCAGGCCGGGGCGGCCTTGCAGCTCAGCACCTGCATCTGCGGCGGCATCGCCATCTCGACGCCGGCCGCGCCGACGGCCGGCGCGTAGCACTCGGCGTTGGCGAGGACCTCGGCGACGTACCAGTCGGCGTGGTTGTAGGCGAGGATCGCGCCGTAGGTGTCAGCCGGCATCCCGGCCGCGCTGAGGTAGCGGGCGGCGGCGAAGATCGCGTCTTCCGGGTTGTAGGGGTCGGCGATCCCGTCCCCGTTGGCATCGACTCCGTAGCTTTCCCAGGTCGAGGGCATGAACTGCATCCAGCCGACCGCGCCGGCGGAGGAGACGTTGAGGTTGGTCCCGAACGCGGTCTCGACCTCATTGATCCCGGCGAGCACCGCGGCGCCCTGCGGGCCGAGGGCGTAGGCGGCAGCGGCCCGCTGGTAGATCGGTACGAGGACGGGCGGCACTCCCGCTGCGGCGCAGGTCGAGGAGGGGATCGCGAAGGTCGAGGGCGGTAGCGAGAAGGAGGGAGCCGCGATGGCTCCCGGAGCCGGTTGGGAGGTGGAGGCGGGGGAGGAGGGCTTCGGTGCTCCTCCCTTCTTGCCGCCGGCCGGGGTGCCGCCGTTGACGTGCTTGGGCGGCTTCGCGGCGACCGGCGGCGCTGCCAGCGTGCTGCCCTGCTCGATCGGCGCCGGGGTCGTCGTCGTGCTCGCCGGCTGCGGCTGGGTTTCGGCCGACGGCGTTGGGAGGGACGGCGGCGCTTCGGCGGCCGCGGCGGCGGGCGCCGCCAGGGCCACGCCGGCGGCGGCGGTCGCGAGGATGTTGCGGAGCCAGTCCATTCTCAGCCCAAGATGTGCGCGATTTGCCATTTGCCGCCCCGCTTGTCCCGTTCCATGTCGAGGAGCAGCTCGCTGGTCACGCCCAGCCGCAGCAGCGAGACGCTGACCGGATAGACGCCTTCGCGCGAGGGCCCGGCGACGACGTTCAGCACCTTCGCCTGCGGGACATTGACGTTGGCCGGCAGCCGGGGCGGGCGTTTGAGCAACGAGCGGGCGAGCTGCGAGGTCGCCGTCTCGCCGAAGGCGGCGCGGACCGCGGCGCTCGACTGGCCGGTCTCGTAGAGGACGAAGGCGTCGGAGAACTGCCGCGCGACCTTCAGTGCGGCCGGGCCGGCGGGCTTGCCGGTGGCGCCCACGGTCGACGAGGTCGAGGGGGAGCCCGTCTTCGCTGCGCCGGCCTCGGGCTGCGCGGTCACGGCCTCTCCCTTCGCAACTTTTGCTGCAGCTGCGGCCGCCGGCGGCGCGAAGACTGGCGCTGTGCCCTGGAGGATGTGCGCGTCGGGCGCAGTTTCCTGCGAAGCCTTCGCAGCGATCGTGGGCGCGAGTGGCGCGCTGGCCCGCACGGCCACCGTGTTGCCGCCGTCGTTCGGCGCCGCCCACAGCAGGCCCGCCACCCCGGCGACGGCGGCGGCGAGAACCAGCCCCACGGCTGCGACCATCCGCACCCGCCCATCCCAGTCGAACCGCTCCTGGAGCGGCCAGACCAGCTTTCGCTCGACCGGCCAGGCGGCTTGTTCAGCCGCCCACTTGACGGCATCGGCGGCGTTCCTGAGCGCGTCGCCCGCGCTCCAGACAACGCGCTCCTCGACCGCCCACGCCGCGTTGGCGAGGGAGGAGCGCAGCCGCGCTGGCGGGTGGGTGTGGGTCGTCATCGTCGAGTTCGGGCTATTCGGCTCGTGGGCTATACGTCGGAGTGTGCCTCAGGCGACTTGAGCCTGCACGCCGAAAGTCAGTTCTCCATTATCCGCATCAACCTCGATTACATCCCCTTCCTCGAACTCTCCCTCGAGGATCTTCAGCGCCAATTTGTCGACCAGCTGCTTCTGGATCACCCGCTTCAGCGGCCGCGCGCCGTAGGTCGGGTCGTAGCCGAGGTTGCCGAGCAGCGTCCTCGCCTCGTCGCTCAGCTCGACCTCGATCCCGCGCTCGGCGACCCGGCCGATCAGCTGCTGTACCTGTAACTCGACAATCAGGCCGATGTCGCGCTTGGAGAGCCGATGGAAGATCACCGTGTCGTCGATCCGGTTGAGGAACTCGGGCTTGAAGGTGGCCGCCAGCACCTCTTCGATCTGCTCGCGCATCCGCTCGTCGATCGCCTCGCTGACGATCCGGTCGCTGCCGACGTTGGAGGTCATGATCAGGACCGTGTTGGTGAAGGAGACGGTGCGACCCCGCCCGTCGGTGAGCCGCCCGTCGTCCATGATCTGCAGCAGCGTGTTGAAGACGTCGGGGTGGGCCTTCTCGATCTCGTCGAGCAGCACCACGGCGTAGGGCCGCCGCCGCACCGCCTCGGTCAGCTGGCCGCCCTCCTCGTAGCCGACGTAGCCGGGCGGGGCGCCGATCAGCCGCGCCACCGTGTGCTTCTCCATGTACTCGGACATGTCGAGGCGGACGATCGCCTGCTCGGAGTCGAACATCAGCTCGGTCAAGGCCTTCGCCAGCTCGGTCTTGCCGACGCCGGTCGGGCCGAGGAAGAGGAAGGAGCCAATTGGCCGGTGGGGGTCCGAGAGGCCGGCGCGGGAACGGCGCAGCGCGTTGGAGACCGCCTCGATCGCCTCGTCCTGGCCGATCACCCGCTCGTGCAGGCGCTCCTCCATCTGGATCAGCTTCTCCACCTCGCCCTCCATCAGGCGGCTGACGGGGATGCCGGTCCATTTGGCGACAACCTCGGCGACGTCCTCCTCGGTCACCTCGTCGGCCAGCATCGAGCCGCCGCCGGCGTGGAGCTCGGCCAGTCGCGCCTCCTGCTCGGCAACCGTCTTCTCCAGCTCCGGGATCTCGCCGTAGCGCAGCTTCGCGGCCCGCTCGAGGTCGGCGTCGCGCTCGGCTCGCTCAGCCTCGCGCCCGGCCTCCTCGAGTCGCGCCTTAGCCTCCTTGATCGCCTCGATCGCCTCCTTCTCGTTCTGCCAGCGCGCCTTCATCTCGCTGGAGCGCTCGCGCAGCTCGGCCAGCTCGGCATCGAGCGCCTCCAGCCGCGCCTTCGAGGCGTCGTCCTTCTCCTTCTTCAACGCCTCGCGCTCGATCTCCAGCTGCTGCTCGCGCCGCTGCACCTCGTCGATCTCGGTCGGCACCGAGTCGATCTCGATCTTCAGCCGCGAGGCGGCCTCGTCGATCAGGTCGATCGCCTTGTCGGGCAGGAAGCGGTCGGCGATGTAGCGCTCGGAGAGGGTCGCCGCGGCGACGATCGCCGAGTCGGTGATCCGCACGCCGTGGTGTTCCTCGTAGCGCCCCTTCAGCCCGCGCAGGATCGCGATCGTGTCGGCGATGTCGGGCTCGCCGACGAGAACCGGCTGGAAGCGCCGCTCCAGGGCCGCATCCTTCTCGATGTGCTTGCGGTACTCGTCGAGGGTGGTGGCGCCGACGGCGCGCAGCTCGCCGCGCGCCAGCATCGGCTTCAGCAGGTTGGCGGCGTCGACCGCGCCTTCGGCGGCGCCGGCGCCGACGATCGTATGCAGCTCGTCGAGGAAGAGGACGATCTGCCCCTCGGCCTCCTGCACCTCGGAGAGCACCGCTTTCAGTCGCTCCTCGAACTCGCCCCTGTATTTGGAGCCGGCCAACAGCGAGCCGATGTCGAGCGCGATCACGCGGCGGTCGCGCAGGCTCTCCGGCACGTCGCCATTGACGATCCGCTGCGCCAAGCCCTCGACGATCGCCGTCTTGCCGACCCCCGGGTCGCCGATCAGCACCGGGTTGTTCTTGGTGCGGCGGGAGAGGACCTGGATCACGCGGCGGATCTCCTCGTCGCGCCCGATCACCGGGTCGAGCTTGTCCGCCTTCGCCTCGGCGGTCAGGTCGACGCCGAATTTCTCCAGCGCCTGCACGGTGCCTCGGGGTCGGGCGAGGTGACCCGGCGCGGGCCGCGGACCTCGGCGATCGCCTTCTCCAGCGAGTCCGCGGTCGGGCAGGATGTCGGCGACGCCGGAGGCCTTAGTCGGTCAGCGCCGGAGCAGGTGTGCCGGTCGGAGATGTACTCGTCGCCGAGCTTCGCCATCTCCTTCTCGGCGCGATTGGAGGACCTCGACCAGGGTCGACGATGGGCGTACCTCGGTCGTCTCCGCTCAGCTTCGGCAGCGTCCTCGACGGCCGCGACCGCGCGGGCGGTGACGGCGTCGACGTCCGTCCCGAGCTTCTGCAGGATCGGCACGACCAGCCCTTCGCTCCTGGCGCAGCAGCGCCACCAGCAGGTGGACGGGAGCAACCTCGGAGTTGCGTCGCTCGGCGGCGAGGGCTTGGCCGGCGGCGACCGCTTCCTGCGACTTGACGGTGAATCGATCCGGCTGCATCAGGCTCCACTCTCCTTCGACGTTCGCCCTTCGAGCTCTTCCGCCCGCCGCCGCACTCGCTCCAGTTCGGCCTTCACCCTCTCCACCAGCTTTTCCATCTCGAGCACCATCTCGACCCCGGCCAGGTTGAGGCCCTGTTCCGAGGTCATCCGCTGGATGCGGCGCAGCCGCTCGACGTCGCGCTGCGAGTAGAGCCGCGTGTTCTTCGGCGAGCGCTGCGGCCGGATCAGCCCCCGCGCCTCGTAGATCCGCAGGGTCTGGGGGTGCATGTGGGCGAGCTCGGCGGCGACCGAGATCATGAAGACGCCCCGTTCCGCGTCGATGGCGGCTTCCACCCTGCGGCGGCCATTGGCGGCCATCAGCGCGCCGCCTCCCGCATCAGCTCGGCGCGCGGGTCGGCGCCGTTGAAGGCCTCGGCCAGCTTCTCGGCCGCCTCCCGCTGCTCCTCGGTCAGCTCGCCGGGCACCTCGATCTCCAGGCGGTAGCGGATGTCGCCCCTTCCCCTGCCCTTCGGCTTCGGCGGCCCCTCGCCGCGCAGCCGCTGGATCGTCCCGTGCCTGGTCCCGGCCGGCACCTTGATCTTCTTCGTTCCGTCGAGGGTGGGCACCTCGATCGTGCCGCCCCGCAGCGCCTCGGCGATCGTGATCGGCACCGTCACCTCGAGGTTGCCGTCGTCGAGGCGCTTGAAGACCGGGGAGGAGGCGACCCGGGTGGTCACGTAGAGGTCGCCCGGCGGCCCCCCGCGCGGCCCGGCCTCGCCCTTGCCGGCGAGCCTGATTCGCGTTCCGTCCCTGACCCCGGCGGGAATGTTCACCTTGTAGCGCTTGGTCTGTTGGGTCAGGCCGGAGCCACCGCAGGTGGGGCAGGGGTCTTCGATGATCTGACCGGCGCCGCCGCACTGCGGGCAGGGTTGGCTGATCGAGAAGAAGCCCTGGCTCTGGGCGTCGATGCCGCGCCCTTCGCAGCGCGGGCAGGTGACCGGGCCGGTGCCGGGCTTGGCGCCGCTGCCGTGGCAGGTGGGGCAGCGCTCGGCCTTTGGCACGGTCACGCTCAGCTGGGTGCCGTTGACCGCCTGGTCGAAGCTCAGCCGCACCTCCGTCTCGAGGTCGCGCCCCCGCACCTGCTGCGGCTGCGCCCGCCCGCCCCCACGGCTGAAGATCGAGGAGAAGATGTCACCGAGGTCGCCGCCGCCAAACGGGCCGGCCTGCCCTGCTCTGGGGCCAAACGGGCCGGCCCCGCCGCCGCCGAACCCCGCGAACGCCCCGCCCGAGTCGTACTCCTTGCGCTTCTCGGGATCGGAGAGCGTGTCGTAGGCCCCCTGCACCTCCTTGAACTTCTCCTCGGCCTGCGGGTCGTCGGGGTTGCGGTCCGGGTGGTACCTGCGAGCCAGCTTCCGGTACGCCTTTTTGAGCTCGTCGTCGCTGGCCTTCTTCGAGACTCCGAGGGTCTTGTAGAGATCGTCCGCCAAGAGGCCTCCTACTCCGCCACCACCACGCGAGCAGGCCGGATCAACTGCTCGCCCAGCTTGTAGCCCTTCTGCATCGTCTCGATGACGACGCCGCTCTCTACGCCATCCGCCGGCTGAGTCGAAAGCGCCTCATGCAGGTTCGGATCGAACTTCTCTCCGGTCGGATCTTCCGCCTCGATCCCGTTGCGAGTGAGCGTCTCACGCAGGCTTCGGAACACCAGAAGCACCCCATGCGCGAGCCCGTCGGGCGAGTCGCCCTCGGGATCGAGCCCAGCTGCCTGCAGCGCCCGCTCCAAGTCATCGAGCACCGGCACGACCTCCCGAATCAGCTCCCCCTTCCCACGCGCGGTGGCCGCCTGAACCTCGCTGGCCATCCGCTTGCGAAAGTTCTCGAAATCCGCCTTAGTTCGCTTAGCGAGTTCGAGGAACTCATCTCTCTCGCGCTGGGTATCGGCTAGGAGCGCATCGAGGTCGCTGTCAACCTGGTCCGCCCCTTCCGCGGGTGGCGCAGGTGATGGGGGGGTCGAGGACGCCCCCGCCCGCAGCGCCCCCCCATCACCTGGGTCAGGACCCGCGGGCGGGCGCTCCCGGATTTCGTCGTCCTGGGAAAACGTCACTTGTCGTCGCCCTCGTCAACGACCTCTGCGTCGACGACCTCCTCCTCGTCGGCGGAGGAGTCGCCGTCGGCCGAAGCCCCGTCGTTCGATGCCGCCTGCTCCTGCGCCGCCGCATAGATCTGCTCGGACACCTTCTGGAAGGCGGCGGTCAGGGCTTCGGTCTTCGAGTTGATCTCCTCGGCGCTCTCGGACTCGAGCGACTCCCTCACGTCTTTGATCGCCGCCTCGATCTCCTCCTTCGCCGAGGCGTCGACTTTGTCGCCCAGCTCCTCGAGCTGCTTCTCGGACTGGTAGGCGGCGTTCTCGCCGAGGTTGCGAGCCTCGGCCAGCTCGCGCTGCTTGCGATCCTCCTCGGCGTGTGACTCGGCGTCTGAGACCATGCTCTGGATCTCCTCCTCGGAGAGGCCGGAGCCGGATTTGATCTCGATTTTCTGCTCTTTGCCCGTGCCCAGGTCTTTCGCGGTCACGTGGAGGATGCCGTTGGCGTCGATGTCGAAGGTGACCTCGATCTGCGGCAGCCCGCGCGGCGCCGGCGGGATCCCCGTCAGCTGAAACTTGCCGAGGCTCTTGTTGCCGCTGGCCATCTCGCGCTCGCCCTGCAGGACGTGGATCTCGACCGAGGGCTGGTTGTCGTCGGCGGTCGAGAAGATCTCCGACTTCTTGGTCGGGATCGTCGTGTTGCGCTCGATCAGCTTCGTCATCACGCCGCCTTTGGTCTCGATCCCCAGCGTCAGCGGGGTGACGTCGAGCAGCAGCACGTCCTTGACGTCGCCGGCCAGCACCCCGGCCTGGATCGCGGCGCCGACGGCGACCACCTCGTCGGGGTTGACGCCCTGGTGCGGGTCCTTGCCGGTCAGCTCCTTGACCCGGTCGCGCACGGCCGGCATCCGGGTCATCCCGCCGACCAGCACGACGTGGTCGATCGAGGCGCCGGCGTCGTCGAGCGCCCGCTTCACCGGGCCGACGATCCGCTCCAGCAGGTCGCCGGTCAGCTCGTTCAGCTTCGAGCGCGTCAGCTTCAGGTCGAGGTGCTTCGGCTGTCCCTCGACGGCGGTGATGAAGGGCAGGTTGATCTGCGTCTCCTGGGTCGAGGAGAGCTCGATCTTCGCCTTCTCCGCCGCCTCGTACAGGCGCTGCAGCGAGTTCTTGTCCTGCGCAAGGTCGACGCCCTGGTCGCGTTTGAACTCGGCGACCAGCCACTCGACGATCGCCTTGTCCCAGTTGTCCCCGCCGAGGTGGTTGTCGCCGGCGGTGGACTTCACCTCGAAGACCCCATCGCCGATTTCCAGCACCGATACGTCGAAGGTGCCGCCGCCGAGGTCGAAGACGAGGATCGTGTGGTCCGATTTCTCTTTGTCGAGCCCGTAGGCCAGCGAGGCCGCCGTCGGCTCGTTGATGATCCGCTTCACCTCGAGGCCGGCGATTTTCCCGGCGTCCTTGGTCGCCTGGCGCTGGTCGTCGTTGAAGTAGGCGGGGACGGTGATCACCGCGCTGTCGACCGCTTCGCCCAGCTTCGCTTCGGCGTCCGCCTTCAGCTTCTGCAGGATCATCGCGCTGATCTCGGGCGGGCTGTACTGCTTGTCGCGGGCTTCGACCCGCACGTCCCCGTTGGGCCCGGCGACGACCTTGTAGGGGACGATCGTCTCCTCCTCTTTGACTTCGGACTCCTTGCGCCCCATGAAGCGCTTGATCGAGAAGATCGTGTTCTCGGGGTTCATCACCGCCTGGCGTTTGGCCACGGTGCCGACCAACCGCTCGCCGGAGTCGGCGAAGGCGACCACGGACGGGGTCGTCCGGCCTCCCTCGGCGTTCTCCAGGACGGTCGGCTCGCCGCCCTCCATCACGGCGACGCAGGAGTTGGTCGTGCCCAAATCGATTCCGATCGTCTTGCCCACTTTGTCGCGTACCTCCAGGGGTTTCGTTAACCAAGCCTATGAAATCTAAGTGCCAGTATGGCAGATCGCTCATGCATTGCAAACAGGGGTGAACGTCCCGCAGCGGCTACGCGGGCAGGCCGAGCGGCTGGGACGGTCTCTAGCCCTCGCCGGCGGTGCGGGCGACGAATTCGGCGACTTCCTTGGACTGCGCCTCGTTCAGGATGCCCCCGGGCATGCGGCCTGGCGTGGAGCTGTCGACCCCGTTTTCGACCGCGTTGAGGACGCGCCCTTCGGTCGACGCGATGGTGGAGGCGGCGGTGGGTCCGCTTGGCGGGCCGGACGGCGCCAGCAGTTCGTCGAGGTCGGGGGCGTAGTTGCCGTTGGTGCCCGCCGCGTAGAGCGTGTGGCAGGCGCCGCAGTTGGTCTGGAAGAGGGTCTGACCGGACTTCAGGTCTGCCGGCACCTTCTGCGCGCCCATCGCCGCGTCGCCCCGCGAGCGGAAGGCGAGCCATGGGATCAGGACCGCGAGGACGAGAACCAGCAGCCCGAAGACGATGAAGGTGCGTCGGCTCATTTGCGCCCGGCACGGTACCAAGGACACATCCGGCGCAGGTCGCACTCGCCGCAGCGCGGCTGCGGGCGGCAGACCTCGCGCCCGTGTCGGATCAGGTTCGTGTGCAGCTCGTAGGCGTCCTCGGGGTCGACGATCGCCAGCATCTCGTCGTGGGCGCGCTCGAAAGAGGCCTTCGGCGGGAAGAGGCCGAGCCGGCCGCCGACCCGGTGGATGTGGACGTCGACCGGGATCTCGGGAATCCCCCAGGTGAAGATCAAGACGCAGGCCGCGGTTTTCCGCCCGACTCCCGGCAGCGAGAGGAGGAACTCCAGCGACTCCTCGCGCGGTGCCGTCTCGGTCCAGTCGAGGTCGAGCCGCTCGCCGAGCCGCTCGAGGATCGCCTGGATGCGCGGCGCCTTCTGCTTGCCGAGCCCGCCGGGCCGGATCGCCTCCTCCACCTCGCTCACCGGCGCGTCCCGAACCTCCTCCCAGGTGGGGAGCCGATCCCGCAGCGCCGTGAACGCCCGGTCCCGGTTGCGATCGTTCGTGTGCTGCGACAGCACCGTCTTGACCAGCTCGGCGATCGGCTGCCCGTGCGGCTCGCACACCGGCTGCCCGTACAGCTCCCGCAACCGGTCCCGAATCGCTCTCACCCGCCGTTTTTCCGGTCGTTTCCATGCCATGCGCGCGCCGCACACTAGCCACCCGTTAACGGGCGGATTACAATCGGCCGGGTGTCTCGGGCCCTTGCGCACATAACCGGCAAGCTTCCCCAGGGATGGGGCGACGCGGGGCGCCAGCTCGGCATTCTCGCCCTGGTCGATGCCGCCTACGAGCTGGTGCGCGGCGTCGCCGACGGCCAGCGAGCCGACGCGATCGCGCACGGGCAGCAGGTGATCGCATTCGAGCGCTCGACCCACACCTTCTTCGAGTCCGGCCTGCAGACCTTCTTCCTTCCCGCCCACTGGCTGATCGACTTCGCCAACCAGGTCTACCTCAACGCCCAGTTCTCGATTGCACTCGGCTTCCTGGTCTGGTTGTACCTCCGCCGCAACGAGTCCTATTACTTCGTGCGCAACATGTTCGTTGTCTCGATGGGCATCGCCCTGATCGGCTACACGCTGTTCCCGACGGCGCCGCCGCGGATGTTCCCCGAACACGGATTCATCGACACGATCGTCGAATTCTCCAATGTCAACCACGACTCGTCGGTGGCGAAAATCTTCATCAACCCCTACGCGGCGGTGCCGAGCATGCACTGCGCCTTCGCGCTGATGATCGGCAGCACCGGCGTGATGGTCTGCCGCAGCCGGTTCGTAAGGGCTTTCTGGGCCGGCTGGCCGCTGCTCGTCACCTGGGTCGTGATCGTCACCGCCAACCACTACTGGGTCGACGCGGTCCTCGGCTGGACCGTCGCCGCCACCGCGGCCCTCCTCGCCCACCGGCTGCTCGCTCGTGCCCGCCCGGAGGCCTGGGCCTGGCGGTCAAGCTCGCCCCAGGAGGCGGAGGCGTAGGGCGCCCCCGCCCCGCGCTTCCCCTGGATGATCTAGCCTCACATCATGGAGTCTTCGGCGCCCTCGAGGGTCCCTGGCCCTCGCCGCAACGGCCGGCAGTCGCGCAACGGCCAGGAGCTTCGCGCTTATGCTCGCGACCGGCTGATCGAGTCGCGGCTGACGCCGAACGCGATCTCGACGGTGGGCCTGGTGCTCAACCTGGTCGCGGCGGGGCTCGTAACCCAGCGCCTCTTCTTCCTCGCCGGCGTCGCCTTCATAGTCGGTTCGACGATGGACACTCTCGACGGGCGCTACTCGCGGATGTCGGGCAAGGGCACCCTGTTCGGGGCCTTCCTCGACTCGACCCTGGACCGGATCGAGGAGGGGATAGTGCTGGCGGCGGTGGCCGGATACTTCGCCGCCAACGGCCAGGATTTCGCTGCGGCGATGTGCGTGGTCGCGGTGCTCGGCTCGCTGATGGTCTCCTATACGCGGGCTCGCGCCGAGGCGCTCGGGGTCGAGTGCAAGGTCGGTTTGGCGACGCGGCCGGTCAGGGTGGTGCTACTTTCGATTGGCTTGGTCTTCGCCAAGGGCGCCGGGCTCGGTAACTTCGAGCTGCTGGCGCCGTCGATCTACGTGATCGCGGCGCTGACCATCGTCACCGTGATCCAGCGCGTATGGCACGTCCGAAACGAGCTCTCAAACGAGGCCCCCAGCCCGCCCGGCCTGTAACCAGTCCGGGCTCTGGGTGTGCATTGCCACCCAGCCCGACCGAGGAAGGACTTCGAATCGCATGAGTGAGACCAACGGAGCAAACGGCAGCAACGGCGCCGGTCGCGCGGACGACAGGGTCCGCGTCGCGATCGTCGGCGTCGGCAACTGCGCCAACTCCTTCATCCAGGGGGTCCAGTACTACAAGGACGCCGACCCCGCCGACGAAGTCCCCGGCCTGATGCACGTCGATCTCGGTGGCTATCACGTCCGCGACATCGAGTTCGTCGCCGCCTTCGACATCGACGCCGAGAAGGTCGGCAAGGACCTCTCCGAGGCGATCTGGTCAGGCCAGAACAACACGATCAAGTTCGCCGACGTGCCGAACCTCGGGATCAAGGTCGAGCGGGGAATGACCCACGACGGCCTCGGCAAGTACCTCAAGCAGAGGATCAAAAAGGCTCCGGGCGAAACCGCCGACATCGTCGGCATCCTCAAGGAGACCAAGGCCGACGTGCTGGTCTGCTACCTGCCGGTCGGCTCCGAGGACGCGACCAAGTGGTACGTCGAGCAGGCGCTGAAGGCCGGCGTCGGCTTCGTCAACTGCCTTCCCGTCTTCATCGCCCGCGAGGACTACTGGGACAAGCGCTTCGAGGAAGCCGGCCTGCCGATCGTCGGCGACGACATCAAGTCCCAGGTCGGCGCGACGATCGTCCACCGCCAGCTCGCGCGTCTTTTCCACGACCGCGGCGTGCGGATGGAGCGGACCAGCCAGCTCAACGTCGGCGGCAACATGGACTTCTTCAACATGCTCGAGCGCGAGCGGCTGGACTCGAAGAAGATCTCGAAGACCAACGCGGTCACCTCGATCATGGGCCACGAGCTGCCCGACGAGGACGTCCACGTCGGCCCCTCCGACTACGTCGCCTGGCTGACCGACCGCAAGTGGGCCCACATCCGGCTCGAGGGCAAAGCCTTCGGCGACGTGCCGCTCAACGTGGAGTTGAAGCTCGAGGTCTGGGACTCCCCCAACTCAGCCGGCGTCGTCATCGATGCGGTGAGGATCATCAAGCTGGCGCTCAATAACGGCATTGCCGGCCAGCTCGACGGCCCGTCCAGCTACCTGATGAAGTCGCCGCACAGCCAGCGCCCCGACGACGAGGCGCGTGAGAAGACCGAGGAGTTCATCGCGGCCTACGCGCGCGGCAAGACGCCGGTGGCCGGGGCGACGAAGGCGCCGGCGGCAGAGACCAAGGCCTGACCCAGGGCTCGCCGCGCGCGGGCTCTTAGACTGCTTACGTGCCGGCCGAGCCGCTCTCGATCGCCCAGGTCACGCCCCACCGGCGGGGCACCCGCAACCGGGTCAACGAGTTCGTCGGCAGGGTCTCCGAGGAGCTGGAGCGGCGCGGCCATGAGGTGCGGATCGTCGCCGCCGGCGATCCGGTAAAGAAGTTGCTCGCCGCGACGCCGTTCGACATCGTTCACGTCCACGAGCCCTTCGCGCCCAGCGTCTCCTCGGCGGGGCTGCGCCACTCCTACTCGCTCAACGTCGCCACCTTCCACGCGCCGCAGGAGCGGGTGCTCTCGACCCAGGTCGCACGGCCCCTGGTCGAGATCTTCTTCGGCCGCATCGACGCTCGCACGGTCACCAGCTCGAAGACGGCCGAGCTGCTGCAGCGCTATTTCCCCGACTCCTACCAACTGGTGGAGCCGGGGGCTGCAGGCCGCGACTGGGCTGACGTCGCCGCGGAGCTGGAGTCGCTCTACCGACGCCTCGCGGCCCGACGCCACGATCCGGATGGCAATTCCGAGGTGCGGAAGCGGATCGCCTCCCGTGCCCTGATCGAGGTCGACCTGCACATGCACACCGACCACTCCCCGGACTGCGCCACCCCGGTCGACGTGCTGCTGCAGACCGCCCGCGATCGAGGTCTCGGGGCGATTGCGATCACCGACCACAACGAGGTCTCCGGCGCCCTGGAGGCGCGTCGGATCGCGGGGACGATGGGTGGCATCAAGGTGATCGTCGCCGAGGAGGTGAAGACCGCCGAGCAGGGTGAGGTGATCGGCCTCTTCCTCGAGGAGAAGATCCCGCGCGGGATGACGATGGCGGAGACGATCGCCGAGATCCGCCGCCAGGGAGGGCTCGTCTACGTACCCCATCCGTTCGACCGCTTCCACTCGGTGCCCGATTACGAGCACCTGCTCGACGTCATCGAGGAGGTCGACATCCTCGAGGTCTTCAACCCGCGCGTCGCGCTCACCGCCTTCAACGAGGAGGCCGAGCGCTTTGCCCGCAAGTACCGGATCGTTCCCGGCGCCGGCTCCGACAGCCACGTCGCCCAGGGGCTGGGGAGCGTGCGGGTGCGAATCCACGACTTCGACGGGCCCGAGGAGTTCCTCGAGGCGATGCGAGACGCCGATATCACCCGCAAGCACAAGAACCTGGTCTACGTGCAGGCGCTGAAGCTGCTGCAGACGACCGGCCGGCCGAAGGCGCTGAAGCGGCGCGTCCCGGACGCCAAGCCGGTGCGCGGCGGCCGGCCACGGGGCCGTCGCTCGAGTGGTCTGTCCGGCAAGAGCTGATGCAACGGAGCCGCGCGAAAGGAGCCGCGCCCAGCTCGTCAAAGAATGCTCGGCAGATGCCGATCACCGACGACGAGATCAGGGAGAAGTACCTCGAGCGCGCGATCCGCGAGCTCAACCAGATGACACGGGAGCTGCAGGAGTGCCCCCACTGCCCGCGCGGCAACCTGATGCCGGTGCTCGGCTCCGGCCATCCGCAGGCCGACATCCTCATGCTCAAGCACGCTCCCATCAGCGCCGAGATCGAAGAGGGCGTCGCCTTCTATGGGCGGGCCGGCAACGCGCTGATGAAAAGCTTCAAGCGGCTCGGGATCGACCCGCTGGTCGTCTACGGCACGCTCTGCGTCAAGTGCCCGATCGCAGAGCCCGACCTGGCCGCCGATGAGTGTGTGCGGCGCCTGGTCGAGGAGATCGCGATCGTGCAGCCGAAGATCGTCGTGATCATGGGCGAGCCGGCGCTGCGCGTCCTCAACGGCCTCGAAGTGCCGCTGTCGCGACCGATCGAGCCCCGCGAGGGCGAGGTCCAGGCGTTCACGCCGACGATCGACGCGCTCTACACCCCCGACATCGACGACTCGCTCGACGAGGAGGGCGCCAAGCAGCGCTTCTGGCGAGCATTCCGAATGCTCGGCAAGTGGTACGAGGATCTGCCGCCCTACTAGCTGGTAGGGGAGGGACCGGGTGCCCCTCCGTCTTGCTGGGATTTTCGCCTCTAACTGCGTGTCTCTCGCTGAGGTCCTGCTGCGAAAATCAGGACGCCGCTGCGTCGGAGGGGCACCCGGTCCCTCCTCTACGGGTTCAGGGGGCGGCGGCCTCGGCGAGGGCTTGCATCGGCTCGACCTTGGCGGAGGCGAGGCCGCGGACCACGACCGTGTCCAGGGCCGTGTAGGCGGCGAGAGACTTCTGGGCCGTGTCGGCGTCGGGGGCGGCGACGCCGACGGTGCCCTCGGGCTCACCGAGGCGGGCGAAGTGGTTGCGGTAGCCGTCATGGAGGTTGCGGTAGAAGGACTCCTCCTTGGCCAGGCGCTCGGCGGCATCGAGGCCGAGCGCGGTGCGGACGTAGCCGAAGACCGGCGGCGTCTCGCGCCCGGCGGCCTTGGCGCCGGACTCCACCTGCTGCCGGGCGCCGGCGGCGAAGGCAGGCGTCATCCAGTTGAAGAAGGCGCCATCGAACTCCGCCCCTGCCAGGGCGCACATCTTCGGCCCCATCGCGGCGAGGACGAGGCGCACGCCGGGCAGCTTCTCGCGCAGGTCGGGGAGGGACTCGCGCATCCGCGTCAGCGGCTTCGCGGAGAAGCCGGCGCCGACTCCGAGCCAGAGGCGGGAGGGGTCGAGGCCGAGGCGCTCGATGTCGGCGGCGATCGTCTCGGGCGGGGTGCGATCGAGCGCGATCACGGCGACGCCAAGCTCGATCTCGGGCGCCGCCGCGGCGAACTCCGCCAATGTCTCCAAGCCCTTGGCGCCCGGATGGTCGTTGGACCAGATCGAGGCGTAGCCGAGCTCCGCGCAGCGCGCAGCGAGCGGCCTCGCCACCTCGGGGTCGAGCCCGGCGGCGACTCCAAAGCCCCTCATGGTCCGGGCGCGGCCTTCTCCAGGAGGGCTACGCACTCGATGTGCGGGGTCTGGGGGAACATGTCGACCGGCCTCACGCGGCGCAGCCTATAGCCGGCCTCGACCAGCTGAGCGGCGTTCGGCGCCAGCGTGGTCGGATTGCAGGAGACGTAGACGATCCTCGGCGCCTCGCACTCGATCACCCTCCTGACGATCTTCTGCGAGAGGCCCGCGCGGGGCGGGTCGATGACGACGACGTCCGGCCTCCCGGCCTCCTCGACCAGCGGTCGCACCCCGGTACGGGCGTTGGCGGCGAGGAAGCGCGCGTTGTCGATCCCGTTGCGTTCGGCGTTGGCCTCGGCGTCGGCGATCGCCTCCGGGAGGATCTCCAGCCCCCAGACCTCGCCGGCGCGGCCCGCCATCGTCAGCCCGATCGTGCCGATCCCGCAGTAGAGGTCGAAGACCCGCTCGCGACCGCTCAGCCCCGCGAGCTCGGCGACCACGCCGTAGAGCCGTTCCGCCATCTCGGTGTTGGTCTGGAAGAAGGCGCCGTGGGACATCTCCAGCTTCAGCCCGCACAGCTCCTCCCGCAGCCTCTCCTCTCCGAGCACGCCGGTTGGACCGTCGGTCCCGCCCGAGGGCCCCTCGATCGCGGTGTGGAGGTCGACCGGCGGTTTGGGGAAATGGGCGGGCGAGGTGACGAGCCGGGTCTGGATCTGGCCGGTCCGCCGACCCTCGCGCACCACCAGGTTGCGCAGGACGCCCTCCTTCCCGCGCCGGTCATAGGGCGCGATCGACTCGAACCGCGCCCACTCCCGCACCTCGTTGCGGGCTGCGTTGCCGCGCTCGGAGGCGAGCATGCAGTCCTCGACGTCGACGATCAGGTCCCAGCGCCCGCGCGCGTGGAAACCGAGGATCGCCTCGCCCCCCTTCTCGGCGCCGAACGAGTACTCGAGCTTGTTGCGGTAGCGCCAGGTCTCGGCCGCCGGCTCGATTGGCTCCAGCTCGAAGCCGTCGAGGCCACCGAGCCGGCGCAGGGCGTCCCCTACCTGCTCCTGCTTGTGGGTGAGCTGGCGCTCGTAGGGCAGGCCTTGCCAGGGTGCCCCGGGGCAGGGCTCGCCGCCGTGGACGCAGCGGTCGGGGACACGGTCGGGGGACGGCTCGAGCAACTCGACCACCCGCGCCTCGGCGAAGCGACGCTTCGACTTGGTCACCTCGGCGCGCACGCGGTCGCCCGGCAGCGCACCGGCGACGAAGACGACGAGGCCGTCCGCCCGCGCCACACCCCGCCCGCCGAAGGCGAGCGAGTCGATCTCGACCTCCAGGACCTCCAACTAGGGCAGCTTCTTGCGCGCCCGGCGAGCGGCCTGGGTGGCCTGCTTGCGGACCGGTCGGCGCGACCGCCGACCTCTTTGCGCGCCTGTTTGACCAGTCGTTCGAGTTCCTTCAGCAGCGTGTCGGTCTGCTTGCGGCCGCGCTTGAGCAGGTCGGTGAGCAGCTTCTCGGCGTCGCCGCGGGTCATCCTGCCGCGCTTGACCGCATCGTCGACGGCCTCCTGGAGGCGGTCGCGGCTGAGGGTGACGCTGCGCTCGAGACTCTGGCGGAACTGCTCGACGCTCTTGTCGAGGCCGACCCCCGCTCGTGCGCCGTCGCGTTTGGGCGCCGCTTTTTTCGCAGCCGGTTTACGCGCTTTGGCTTTTTTCGGTTTCGCTTTCGCTTTGCCTGTGGCGGGTTTTTTGGTGGCCATCTCGTTCCTCCTGGTCTGCGGGCGGGTAGGACCAGTGTGACGATTCTCATTCCGTTGAGAGCCTCGCATCGATCGGGGAGTGGTCTGAAAGGCGCACTGCAAGGCCGTCCTCGCGAACCTCGCGTCGCTCGGCTGGCCAGGGGGCCGGCGGGTCGAGCGCCTTCAGGCCGCGAGCCAGCAGGTGGTCGATCGCGGTGGCGGCGGTCGGCGCCGCCAAGCCGAAGCGCTCGCCCAGCTCGTCGAAGACCTCCGGGCTCTCGGCGGGCCGGAGGTTGAGGTCGCCGCCGAAGAGGAGCGGGCTGTCCCCGGCCCAGTCGGTCGCGGTGCGCGCGGCCAGCAGCACGTCCTCCGCCGCCAGCTCGGGGCGGTCGTTGGTCGCGTGCAGGTTGGCGACGCAGAGCCCCGAGCCGGTGCGGGTGAAGGCCATCGCGCGGCGCTCGGGCCTGCCTTCGTGGATCGCCAGCGCGCGGCGCTCGGCGATCGGGCCGAGGGGGCCGGTGCGGCGCACCAGGGTCAGGTTGGAGCCACCCTCGCCGGAGGCGATCAGGTCGGGATTGAGCCGTGCCGCGAGCGCGCGAAGCGCCCCCAGGGAGTTGCGGGAGGTCAGTGCCCGGTGGGGCTCCGCTTCGCAGGCCTGCGCCAGCACCGCGGCGAAGCGCGGCGGGCACTCCTGCAGCAGCGCGACGTCCCACTCGGCCTCCGCAAGCACCGCGGCGAACTCGGCCGAGAGGTCGCGGTTGACCTGGGCGTGGGTGGCGTCGCGCTCGGTGACCCGCAGCAGCCGCGAACGCCAGGTCAGCAGCTTCCGGTTCGGCGGGAAGTCGCGTCCGTGGAAGAGGTTCCAGCCGATTGCCCTGAGCTCCACCCGCTTAGTATCTCCAGCTTGAAGCGCGATTTCCTCACAGGCGAAGAGCTGGGCGCGTTCGAGCTGGGCAAGCTGCTCGACCGGGCGCTGGCGCTGAAAGCCGGTCGCCGCGAGCGCCTCGGCGGCGATTCGCTCGCCGGTCGCAGCGTCGCTCTCGTCTTCGAGAAGCCCTCCACCCGAACGCGAGTCTCCTTCGAGGTCGGCGTGGCCGAGCTGGGCGCGACCCCGGTCGTCCTCAGCGGCGAGTGGATGCAGATCTCCCGCGGGGAGTCGATCGGCGACACGGCGCGGGTGCTGTCGCGCTACGTCGACGCGATCGTGATCCGCTCCGGCTCCCACGAGGCGGTCGCCGAGCTGGCTGCCGAGGCCGAGGCGCCGGTGGTCAACGGGCTCACCCCACTCCACCATCCCTGCCAGGCCCTCGCCGACCTGCTCACGCTGCGCGAGCGCTTCGGCGACCTGGCCGGCCTTCGCCTCGCCTACGTCGGCGACGGCAACAACGTCGCCCGCTCGCTGGCGATCGCGGGAGAGCTCGCCGGGATGGAGGTCGCGATCGCGGCGCCGCCGGGCTACCAGCTGGAGGAGGGGCACGGAGCGAAGCTGACCGACGACCCGCGCGCGGCGGCGGACGGCGCCGACGCGATCTACACCGACGTCTGGGTCAGCATGGGCGACGAGGCGGAGGCCGAGCGCCGCCGCACCGACCTCGCTCCCTTCCGCGTCGACGCCGACCTGCTCGCGGCGGCGAAGGACGAGGCGGTCGTCCTCCACTGCCTGCCGGCCCACCCGGGCGAGGAGATCACGGCGGAGGTTCTCTACGGTGGGCGATCCGCCGTCTGGGACCAGGCGGAGAACCGCCTCCACGCCCAGAAGGCGCTCCTGCAAATGCTGCTCGACTCCTGACCTGGGGCTCATGTACCCGCACCTCCACGTCGGCCCGATCACCCTCCAGACCTTCGGCCTGATGTTCGCGCTGGCGTTCCTCGCCGCTGGGGCGCTGGTCTGGAAGCGGTTGGGGGAGATCGGCAAGCCGGTCGACTGGGCCTATGAGATCGGGTTCTCGGCCCTGATCGGCGGCATCGTCGGCTCGCGCGTCTACTTCGTCGTCCAGAACTACAGCAGCGTCAAGCACGACCTCTTCGGCACGCTCTTCTCCGGCTCCGGGCTGGTCTGGTACGGCGGCATCGCCGGCGGCGCCCTCGCCGTCGTGCTCTGGGCCTGGTACCGCGATTTCCTCCGCCTCACCCTGCTCGACCTGGCGGCGCCGGCGCTGGCGCTCGGCTACGCGATCGGCCGCGTCGGCTGCCAGCTCTCCGGCGACGGCGACTACGGCAAGCCGTGGAACGGGCCCTGGGCGATGTCCTACCCGCACGGCACGGTGCCCACCGACCGCACCGTCCACCCGACACCGGTCTACGAGACGCTGGCGATGGGCCTCGGCGCCTGGCTCCTCTGGCAGCTCCGCGACCGCTTCCGCGCCGGCGTCCTCTTTGCGATCTACCTGATCTATGCCGGGACCGAGCGTTTCCTGGTCGAGTTCATCCGGCGCAACAAGGAGGTCGCGCTCGGTCTCACCTCGGCGCAGCTCGAGAGCCTCGGGATGATGGTGATCGGCGCCATCTGGATCTACGCCGTGAAGCGCCGCTGCGGTAGCCTCGGGCGTCCCGATGGCAGGCTCAGAGCAGCAGACCCCGCAGGCTCCCGTGCCTGAGACCGTCGGCGCAGCGGTCAACGCGGCGGCCGAGGCGATCGCCGCCGCGGGGTGCGAGGAGCCGCGCGCCGACGCGGAGGCGCTGGTCGCGGACGCGCTCGGCATCGGCGTCGAGGAGCTGGCCCGCGACGGCGCCGGCGAGCTGACTCCGGAGCTGGCGAGCGCGATCGAAGAGCGCGTGCGACGACGGGCGGACCACGAGCCGCTGGCCTACATCCTCGGCCGCGCCCCGTTCCGCGACCTCTCGATCGCCGTCGACTCGCGGGTGCTGTGGCCGCGCCGCGAGACCGAGCTGCTGGTCGAGGTCGGCGTCGAACTGCCCGAGGAGGCCCGCGTGCACGAGGTTGGCACCGGCTCCGGCGCGATCGCCCTGGCCCTGATCTCCGAGCGCCCCGACCTGCGGGTCACCGCCTCCGACCTCTCGCCCGAGGCTGCGGAAGCCGCCCGGGAGAACGCCGAGCGACTGGGCCTACAGCTCGAGGTGATCGTCGACGAGGGCCTGCCCGATCGGCTCGTGGACGAGGAGATCGACCTTGTCATCGCCAACCTTCCCTATGTCACCGACTCGACCATCTACGACCGTTCGCCCGAGATCCAACGTGAGCCGCGGATCGCGGTGACGGGCGATTGCGGAGAGGACGGGCTGGGAGTGATTCGTCGCCTGGTCGGCGAGGTGCGTTCCGGCCAGCGCCTGGCGCTCGAGCACGACACCCACCACGGCCCCGCGATGCGGGAGCTGCTGCGCGACGCCACCACGCTCACCGACCATGAAGGCGATGAGCGGGTGACAGTCGGCTTCGCCCCATGAGCGAGGCTTCACCTGGCTCGACTGAGGCGGAGCGGCGGGCGAAGGCCGAGCGCCTGCGCGAGGAAGGGATCGACCCCTTCCCTCGCTCCTTCCCCGATCGCACCAAGATCGCCGAGATCCTCGGCGCGCACGACCCCGCCGGGCTGGGGGAGGGGGAGCACTCCGAGTTCTCCTACCGGATCGCCGGCCGGCTGACCGGGCAACGGAGCCACGGCAAGACCGCCTTCTTCGACGTTCGCGACCTCTCCGGCACGATCCAGGCGTATGCGCGCCGGGACGCGCTTGGGGAGGAGGCGTACGAGCGGATCGAGGACCTCGACATCGGCGACGTCGTCGGCGTCGAGGGCGATCTCTACGTGACCAAGCGCGGCCAGCTCGCGCTCGAGGTCCGCGAGTGCACGCTGCTGGCGAAGGCGCTGCGCGACCCGCCCGACCTCTTCCACGGCATCTCCGACGTCGAGACTCGCTACCGGCAGCGGGAGCTGGACCTGATGGCCAACGAGCGCTCGCGCGAGGTCTTCGCGCTGCGGGCGAAGGTGCTGGCGGCGATCCGCGACCACATGAACGAGCGCGGCTACGTCGAGCTGGAAACGCCGATCCTGCAGCGGCTCACCGGCGGCGCCGCGGCGCGTCCGTTCAAAACGCACCACCACGCGCTCGACCGCCACCTCTTCCTGCGGATCGCGACCGAGCTCTACCTCAAGCGCGCCATTGTCGGCGGCTTCGAGGACGTCTACGAGCTGGGCAAGTTCTTCCGCAACGAGGGGATGTCGCCGCAGCACAACCCCGAGTTCACGATGCTCGAGTGGTTCGTCAGCGGCGTCGACTACAACGGCGTGATGGCGTTTGCCGAGGAGCTCGTCGCCGGCGTCGTCGAGCGGGTCCTCGGCACGACGAAGGTCGAGCGCGACGGCGAGACGATCGACTTCGCGACCCCGTGGAAGCGGGTGACCGTGCGCGACGCGATCAAGGAGGAGACCGGCGTCGACGTCGTCGAGTCCAGCCGCGACGAGCTGGCCGAGCTGGTGGGGGCCGACGCCGAGCCCGGCGACGACTGGGCCGCCCTGGTCGACAGGCTGCAGGGCAAGCTGGTCGAGCCGAAGCTGACCCAGCCCACCTTCATCGTCGACCTCCCGCTCGCGCTCTGGCCGCTGGTGAAGCCGCAGCGAGAAGCGCCCGAGCTGCTCGGCGAGGCCTTCGACGGGATCGTCGCCGGGATGGAGATCGTCGGCGGCGGCACCGACGTCAACGACCCCGACGAACAGCGCCGCCACTTCGTCGAACAGCGCGAAAGGCAGGAGAAGGGCGCCGAGGAGAACCCGCACGAGCACGACGAGGAGTTCGTGCGCGCGCTCGAATACGGGATGCTGCCGGCCAGCGGCTGCGGCCTCGGCGTGGATCGCCTGATGATGATCCTGACCGGCTCGAAGACCCTCCGCGACGTGATCCTCTTCCCCTCGATGCGCGAGCAGGGGCCGTAGGACACGGCGCGAGGCCGCGCCGTCGGCTGCGCGCCGTGCGAAGCACTGTCGCTCCGCCGCCGCCACGCCCTCGCTTGGTCCTACGACCTCAGGACGCTGAATGCAATAGGCCACCGTCGATCGGGATCACGGTGCCGGTGACGTAGGCGGCGCGCTCGGAGCAGAGGAAGGCGACGAGGTCGCCGTACTCCTCGGGGCGGCCCAGGCGCCCGGCCGGCACTTCGCTTCGCGCCGCCGCCTCGGCGGCCTCGATCGAACCGGCGTTTTCGGCGAGCCGCTCGGTGGCGAAACGCCCGGTGGCGACGGTGTTGACGGTGACCCCGTCGGCGGCGACCTCGCGCGAGAGCGTCTTGAGGAAGCCGACCGCCGCCATCCGGTGCGAGTTGGAGAGGTTGAGCCCCGGGATCGGCTCGCGCGTCGAGCTGGAGCCGACGTTGACGATCCGCCCCCAGCCGCGCTCGCGCATCCCCGGCACAACGGCGCCGGCGAGGATGCGCGGCGCCAGGACCAGCGAGCGGTAGGCCCGCTCCCACTCCTCCAGCTCGTGGTCGAGGGCGCCGCCCAACGGCGGGCCGCCGGTGTTGGCGACGAGGACGTCGAGCGGCCCGATCGCCGCCTCGACCTCACCCGGCAGCTCCGCCAGCCGGTCGAGGTCGGCCGCGTCGGCGACGAAGGCGCTCGCCTCGCCGTCGATAGCAGCGACCGCCTCCTCGAGCCGCTCACGCGAGCGGCTGGCGATCGCAACCCGGGCGCCTTCCCGCGCCAGGGCCGCGGCGATCGCCTCTCCGATCCCGCGACTGGCGCCCATCACCAGGGCGACGCGCCCCTCCAGCCCTAGATCCACGTCGCCCCCGCGCCGGGCACCCGCGCACACAAAGCGGCGAACAGCCCCACGGCGACCAGGGCGCCGAGCCAGTGCAGGCCGAAGACGACCGCAATCGCGCTGACCACTCCCGCCAGCACCGCCCACACCAGCGTCGGCCCCACCTCCAGCCCCACGACCCGAGCGGTGACCCAGGCGCAGAGCAGCCAGGCGGCCGGCCCCGCCAGCCACCCCCAGTCGACGAAGAACCCGTGCGAGAAGACGACCGCCAGCACCACGGACAGCAGCGCCACCGCAACCAGCTGCACCAGCGCCACCCGCCAGAAGATCGCCGACCTCACGGCCGGCATTCTCCCACCTACCTGCATAATCAATCGCCACCCGGGCGGTTAGCTCAGTTGGGAGAGCGCCTCCCTTACAAGGAGGAGGTCACTGGTTCGAGCCCAGTACCGCCCATTCCACTGCTTCGCTCCAGCACGAACAGTTGGAAGTAGGGGATCTGGGAGCTTTTCTGGTAGAGGATCGGCAGCTCGTCTTTGCGGTCGGGGTCGGCCGCTGGCTCGTGCAGACCCTGGATCGTCAGACCGGCGTCGAGGAACAGTCGAGCCCAGGTCTCGGTAGTGCGATGGAAGGTCACGATGGACTCGATGACCGTGTCGCCGAGGGAATTCTCGCGCGACTTGGATACGGGCCCCTCGTCGAAATACTCCTCCAGCACGAACTCGCGATAGCGCCAGCGACCTTCGATGCGCTCCTTTCGCCAGCCCCCGCGATCCTTGATCGGGTGGGGCAGCGAGATCACCACCCGCCCCTTCGACGATGCCAGGCGAGCGATATCGGCGATCGTCGGCTGCGGATCCTCGAGATGGTCGAGGACGTTGAGGCAGAGAACGTCGTCGAACGGCCCTTCCAGCTCAATCGTCGGCACGTCCATGAGCGTGATGCGCTCGGACACGCCGGCCTCCTTTGCGCGCCGCTCCGCCAGCGCGAGCATCTTCTCTCTGGTGTCGATGGCAACCACGTCCGAGCCGGCCAGGGCGAGCCGGATGCTTTCGTGGCCGCTGCCACAGCCGATGTCGAGGACGCGGCGCCCCGGCGAGCCGGGTACGAGATGGCGCATGAGGGGATCGAGTACCAAGGCGTTCTGGGATGCTGTCTCGCGCTCCTCGGCGTAGATGTCGGCAAGAGTTGCGTCGCCGGTTGCGGCCCCGCCGCTCAACTCTCCGCAGGCTGGGCAGTCGGGCTCGCGCACGAAATCCTCGCGGTGCAGCTCGTAGGTCGTCGAATCGATGAGCAGTCGCTGGCCGATCGTCTGAACCGGCTGACCGAGTAGCCGGCGGATCACCTCGTTTGCCTGCACCGAGGCGACGAGTACGTTCAGGGGCCCCGTAGCTGGGCGCCTGATGCCGGCGGTTGAGGTTCTCCGGCGCGCTCCCCTCCCGATCCTGCAGGTCCGCCGTGGCGCGGATGCACGCGTAGCAGGCCGACTCCCCGGGAACGACCATCGGGCCGACGACGCCAAAGGCCTCGATGTAGCCGGCATTCGAGTAGGCGAAGCCGTGACGCAGTGCGGCGTCGTTCATCCAAAGGTGGACGTCGGGCGGGGAGTCGGCTGAAAGTACGACCACGTCGCACTCGGCGAAGTGCTCGTCGAGCAGCTCGACCCCGTGGAACGCCGACCGCACTGGCTTCAGGGTGACCTCACCGTTCAGAGCTCGCAGCCGCTCGGCCGCGACCTCGACCTTCGGCCGACCGACGGCGCCCTCGTCAAACAGCGTCTGGCGGGTGAGGTTCGACAGCTCCACGTCATCGCCGTCGGAGAAGACGATTGTTCCGACACCCGCTGCGACCAGGGTCGTGGCGAGATTCGTGCCAATCCCGCCGGTGCCGACGAGGCCGACGGTGGCGCCGGCCAGCATCTCCTGGGCCTCCGAGCCGTTGGCCCCGATCAGGTCGTAGTAGAGGAGGTGGCGGGCGTAGCGACTGGTCGAATCCAGGTCGTCAGTGGCCAGCACGCCCGCCTCGAGCAGCTCGCCGAGCAGTTGCCTTGCCTGATCCTTGTCGAGGTTTGCCAAGCGCACGGCGTGCGCGATCGCCTCGTCTCGGGTGCGGGGTACCGAGAGGTAGGCGAGAAGCTCTGGCAGGCCGGGCGGAGCGTCCTCTATTTTGACCGCGCGAGGGGGAAGGGCTCCGACGAGGACGTCGCCGTCTAGCTGGAGAACCGAGAGGTACTGCGGGACGACCAGCGTGTCACGGGAGGCGTTCACGTTCGAGCGCTGGACGCCTCGCCTAATCCTCGGGTGCGCTGGAGGGTTCGCCGTCTTCGGCGGATTTAGGCGGCCGGATGAGCTTGAGGTTCAGCTCTCGCAGCCGCTCCGGGGGGATCGGCGCCGGCGCGGCCATCATCACGTCCTGGGCGCGCTGGTTCATCGGGAAGGCGATCACCTCGCGGATGTTGGGCTCGTCGGCGAGCAGCATCACGATCCGGTCGATGCCGGGGGCGACGCCGCCGTGCGGTGGCGCCCCGACGCGAAAGGCACGCCCGAGGGCGCCGAAGCGCTCGTCGACCTCCTGCTTGGAGTAGCCGGCGATTTCGAAGGCGCGGTAGAGGACGTCGGGGCGGTGGTTCCGGATCGCGCCGGAGGAGAGCTCGTAGCCGTTGCAGACGATGTCGTACTGGAAGGCCCTGACCTCGAGCGGGTCCGTCGTTTCGAGCGTGTCGAGGCCGCCCTGCGGCATCGAGAACGGGTTGTGGCTGAACCCGACCTCCCCGGTCTCCTCGTCCAGCTCATACATCGGGAAGTCGACGACCCAGCAGAACCGGTAGGCGCCCTGCTCGACCAAGCCGAGCGCCTGGCCGACGTGGTCGCGCATCGCGCCGAGCAGGCTGCGCGCCTTCTGCAGGCGGGCGTCGGAGATCATCAGCAGGGCGTCGCCCTCCTCGGCGCCGAGCGCGGCGATCGCCGCCTGCTGGACCTCGGGCGCCAGGTGGCGAGCCAGCGGCCCGCGGAGGGAGTTGCCGGGCTCGACGAAGAACCAGGCCAGGCCACCGGCGCCCAGCTCGCGCGCGAACTCGTCGAAGCGGTCCATGTCGGCCCGGGAGAGCTCGGGTTTGGGTATGCGCATGCCGGAGACGTGGCCGGCGCTGAGCGCGCGCACCCCCGAGTCGGCGAAGACGTCGGCGAGGTCGCGCATCTCGATCGGGATGCGCAGGTCCGGCTTGTCGGACCCGTAGCGCTCCATCGCCTCCTCGTAGGGGATGCGCGGAAAGGGCAGCGGCGTCGTCTCCCACTCCGGCCTCAGATCGGCGAACAGCCCGTGCAGCACGTCCTCGACCACCTCGAACACGTCCTCCTGCTCGACGAAGCTCATCTCGATATCGAGTTGGTAGAACTCGCCCGGAGAGCGGTCCGCGCGGGCGTCCTCGTCGCGGTAGCAGGGGGCGATCTGGAAGTAGCGGTCGAAGCCGGCGACCATCAGCAGCTGCTTGTACTGCTGCGGCGCCTGCGGCAGCGCGTAGAACTTGCCCGGATGCACCCGGGAGGGAACGAGGTAGTCGCGAGCTCCCTCCGGGCTCGATGCGGTCAGCGTCGGGGTCTGCAGCTCGAGGAAGCCGTGGCGCTGCATCCGCTCGCGCAGGCTGGCGACGATCTTCGACCGCAGGACGACGTTCTCGTGCATGCGCGAGCGGCGCAGGTCCAGAAAGCGATATTGGAGGCGGCTTTCCTCCGGCGCGTCCTCCTCGGGGAAGACCGTGAACGGCAGCGGCTCCGCCGCGCCGAGCACCTCGGCCTGCCGGGCCTCGACCTCGACCTCTCCGGTGTCGATCGCGGGGTTGACCGTCTCGGGCGAGCGCGCGAGGACCGAGCCCTCGATTCGCAGCACGGTCTCCTTGGGAACGTGGGCGAGGTCGAGGTCGAGCTCGGAGCGGACCAGGATCTGCGTGATGCCGTAGTGATCGCGGAGGTCGAGGAACAGCACGCCGCCCAGGTCGCGGCGATTGTGGATCCAGCCGGTGAGGGCGACGTCCTCGCCGACGCGATCGGCGTTCAGCTCCCCGCACGTATGCGTGCGCATGCTCGTGGAAAGTTGCGCTTGGGGGCGGGGCTGCGGTGTCATGTGATTAGTGGCGCTGCGATCTGTGCGAGGCCGAGGGGCTTTGCAACGTACCTCAAAGATGCGGGTACGCGGCAGGCGCGCGGCGATGCTCGACTTGGGCTCGACCCCGCTGTTACAGTCGCGTTGCAGTTAGTCAACCAATCGAGGTAGAAAGTGCTAAAAGTCACGAAGGTTCGCGGAATCCGCGGCGTTTCCAGCCTGGTTCGCAACTGAGCAATCCCCTCGACCGCGTGCTGGCCGGCGATCGCTGGGAGTTCGACGATTCCGTCACTGCGGTATTCGAGAATATGTTGGAACGGTCGATTCCCCAGTACGGGGAGATGCGTTCGGCGGTCGGCAGCCTCGCTGCTCACTTTGCAGCCGGCCGGCCGGCCGGCTGCGTAGTCGACCTCGGCTGCTCGCGCGGTGAGGCGATTGCAACGCTCGTGGACAGATTCGATGAAGACGCGACTTTCACCGGTGTGGAGGCCAGCCCATCCATGCTCGAGGCTGCCCGGAAGCGTTTCGCTCCCCACGACAACGTCGAGATCCTGGATCTCGACCTGCGATCCGAATATCCGACTGGGACCGCAAACGTGACGCTCGCCGTTCTGACCGTGCAGTTCATCCCAATCGAGTACCGACAGCAGCTCATCCAGCAGGTCTACGATCACACCGCGCGTGGCGGGGCGTTCATTCTGGTCGAGAAGGTCCTCGGCTCCACCGCGGAGCTCGACCGCATGATGGTGGCCTTCCACCTCGAGATGAAGCGTCGCAAGGGCTACTCGCAGGAGGAGATCGACCGCAAGCGTCTCTCCCTGGAGGGCGTTTTGGTACCAGTCACCGCGAAGTGGAACGTCGAAATGCTCGAAGCAGCGGGATTTCAGGAAATCGACTGCTTCTGGCGTTGGATGAACTTCGCGGGCTGGGTCGCAGTCCGCCATTGAGGTCGCCGCTCGGGGCTCAGGGGGCGCTGGGGCGCAGCTCGGGGGTCCTGGTGCCGCCGCGGCGGCGCTCGGCCTCGGTTACCACGTCGAAGAAGACGTCGTTGCGGCCGCGCCGCAGCGGACGGGGGAAAAGGCGGCGCGCACGGCGGTGCGAGGCGGCGAGCGGCGCGGAAGCTCGCCTCGTGCGCGCCGCTCCAGCGGATGCCGAAGATCTCGCGCACCCGCGGCGGCAGCGTTCCCTTGATGATGTGGTTCTGGACCGCGATGTTGCCCCGGGCGGCGGCCGGCACCGGCTGGCGGAAGGCGACCAGCGGCGCCATCTCCAGCGCGTGCTCGGTCGCCTGCAGGTCGGGTGAGGCGAGCTTCCCGTCCCACCAGCCGCTGGAACTCGAGGTGGCTGGCCGGCACCTCGCTGCGCGGCAGCCCGAACAGCTCGCCGAAGCGCACGTAGTCCTGCCAGAGGTCCTCGCGCTCGCCCTCGCTCAGCGGCCGCACCATCGTCTCGTACATCGCCCGCCCGGAGTCGGCGATCACCGCCAGCGTCCACAGCATCAGCTCCGGGTCGAAGGCCGAGTAGGCGGCGCCGGCGGGGTGGGCGCCGGCCGCCTCGGGCAGCGTCCCCTCGACCGTCTCGTGCAGGCGGTGGACCTTGGCCAGCGCCTCGTCGGCCTCCTCGCGGCGTGCCGAGGAAGATCGTCTCCTGGATCTTCGCCGTGCGGGCGAGCCGCTCGAAGGGCCGGTCGCCGGAGCGGGTGCGAGAGCATCGTGCCGGTGTAGGTGAGCGGTTCCAGCGCCCCGATCAGCAGCGCCCGCTGGCCGTAGAGCAGGCCGACCGAGCGCTCGCCGTGGACGCGGCGCGCCATCGAGCGCCCCGGGGGGAAGTAGTGGTCTTCGCTCTCCGAGGTCGGTCACGCCAGCCGCGGATGCTACTCCGCGTAGGTGGCGCTGACCGCCATCTGCCAGAGCCGGTACGGGCGCGCGGCGCTTCCTGCAGCTCGTGAGCGGCGAAGATCTCGTCGAGGTCCTCGCGGGTGAGCGTCTCGCGCTCGAGCGCGTTCGCGGCGAGGTCGTCGAGGCACTCGCGGTTCCCGCCCAGCAGCGCGCGGGCGCGGCGGTAGGCCTCGCGCGCCAGCGTCATCGCCGCCACGTCGACGTCGCGCCGGGTGCGGTCGGAGAGCGCGTAGTCGCCGGTCGGCAGCGCGATCGGCGGCGGGCCGTCGGCGTCGAGCGCGACGCCCATCCCGAACTCGCCGACCATCTGCTTGCAGACCGAGTGCACCCGGGCCAGGTCGTCGACCGCGCCCGGAGTAGGACTCGCCGAACACCTCCTCCTCGGCGGCGCGCCCGCCCAGCAGGGTGACGATCTCGTCGAGCAGCTCGTCGCGCGACTTCAGGTAGGTGTCCTCCTGCGGCGAGTGGCCGACGAAGCCGAGCGCCGGCCCGCGCGGGACGATGCTGAGGATCTCCGGCGGGTCGAGGCCGAGCAGCCGCCGGCAGAGGGCGTGCCCCGCCTCGTGGTAGGCGACGATCCGCCGCTCCTTCGAGCTCAGTCGCCGCGCCTGCTGGGAGCCGACCGACTGGCGCAGCAGCGCCTCGTCGAGGTCCTCGCGGGCGATCGCGTCGCGCTCCGCCCGCCCGGCGATGATCGCCGCCTCGTTGAGCGCGTTGGCGAGCTGGGCGCCGGTCATCCCGGTCGTCTTGCGGGCGACGTCGGTGAGGTCGAGGTCGGGGCCGAGCGGCTTGCCCTTGGCGTGCGCGCGCAGGATCGCCTCGCGGCCGTCGCGGTCCGGCGGCGCGACCAGCACCTGGCGGTCGAAGCGCCCGGGTCGCAACAGCGCGCTGGTCGAGCTTGTCGACGTAGTTGGAGGCGGCGATCACGATCACCGTCCCCGGGTCGCGCTCGAAGCCGTCGAGCTCGACCAGCAGCTGGTTCAGCGCCTGCTCGCGCTCGCTGGTGCCACCGTCGCCGCTGCCGCCGCTGCGCGCTCCCCCGACCGCGTCGAGCTCGTCGATGAAGATCACCGCGCGCCCGGACTTGCGCGCCTCCTTGAACAGCCGCCTGATCCGGGCGGCGCCCCTGCCCACGAACATCTCGACGAAGCTCGAGCCGGAGGCCGAGAAGAAGTCGACGCCGGCCTGCGCGGCGACGGCTCGCGCCAGCATCGTCTTGCCCGTCCCCGGGGGGCCGTAGAGAAGCACGCCGCGCGGCGGCTGCGCCCCGAGCGCCGCGAAGCGGTCGGGGTCGCGCAGCCACTCGGCCACGTCCATCAGCTCGTCCTTGGCTGCGTCGACCCCCTGCACCTCCTCCCACAGCACCGGCTTGGTCTGGCTCGCCTTCACCGTCTCCGGCTTGGTCGTGCCCATCGTCCCCCGCAGCAGTTTGAGGAAGACGAGCAGCAGCCCGCACATGAAGAAGACCCCGAAAACGGGGTACCAGTCGAAGAAGAAGCTCTGGATTTCGCTTGCCGCGAGTGCCTGCGTCAGGTGCATCCGCCCTGCCTATCGATTGGGCTGCCTAGTCAAAAGTGTCAAGGCAGTGTGGGTACAAAGCCCTCCGGCTCCAATCGCACATGTGTCCATAGCCATGCGTCCAGAGCGTAGGCGTGCTAGCGCCGTTCGACCTGTGAGCCGCCGACGATGGCCTCCTCGCCGCTGTCTGCGAAGACGATCCAGGCCTTGTTGCCGCCGTCGTAGTCGGGGGCCCACAGCTTCAGCGTGGCGTCGCGGCCCCAGACGGTGCAGGGCTCCTCGACAGGCTCCTCCAGCCCGCGCCAGACTCGCACGAATGCGTTGCCGTCCCACTCCTCCCCGATCGTGGTCGGCTCGCGGTGGCCCGGGTGGACGCGGGTCTCGGGCGGCAGCTTCATCAGCCGCTCCATCACCGAGGACCGCAGGTCGGCGAAGCCGCTTGCTCCCGGCGCCATCGTCCCCCCGACCGTGCCCTTGAAGAGGACGTCGGCGGTGAAGACGTCGGTGCCGTCGATGAGGTAGGCGAGGTGGCCGGACGCGTGGCCGGGGGTGAATATCGCCTCGATCTCGAGCCCGCCGGCGTCCAGCCTCTCGCCGTCGCCGAGCGTCACCGCGACCTCTTCGTCGAGCTCCGCCGCGGCCGCCTCGTGGGCCACCAGCGGCGGGCCGCCCAGCCGCTTGCGCGCCTCGGCCAGGCCGGCGACGTGGTCGAGGTGGGGGTGGGTGACGAGGACGTGGGTGATCTCGATTCCCTCGCGCTCGGCCCGCTCGAGCAGCGGGTCCAGCCTGTCGTTGCCGTCGATCAGGACACCCTTGCCGCTCTCCGGGTTGGCGACGAGGTAGGCGTTCGACAGCCACTGCGGGTTCTCGGTGCGCTCGACGATCACCGTCTCAACCATATGGCTTGTAGACAAGGCGGTGGCCGAGCAGCTGGGTGACGGTCTCGAAGCCGTAGCCCCGCGCCCGCAGCGTGTCGATGACCTGCGGCAGCGCCGCCAGCGTCTCGCTTCGGTCTCCGCCGCCGTCGTGCATGAGGACGATCGAGCCCGGCTGCGTCGTGGCGACGATGGTGCTGTAGATCGCGCCGGCGCCTGGGGTCGACCAGTCGGCTGGGTCGACGTCCCAGGTGATCGTTCGCATCCCGAGGCTGCCCGCGGTGGAGACGACGCTGGAGTCGAGGGCTCCGCCCGGCGGGCGGAAGAGGCAGGGCTCGAAGTGGGTGTAGGCCTCGATCCGGGAGCTGGCGCCGGCAATCTGGGAGTAGCCGGGGTATGAGACGTGGTTCATCGTGTGGTCGCCGATCTCGTCGCCTTCGGCGAGGATCTGGCGCATCGTCGCTTCGCGCCCCGTCATCTCCTGGCCGATCTCGAAGAAGGTGCCGTTGACGTGCTTTTCGCGCAGCACCTGCAGGAAGGTGGGCGTGTATTCGCTCGGCCCGTCGTCGAAGGTGAGGGCAACGACCTTGCGCCCGCGCGGCCCGTTGGTGTCCAGCCCAGCCGTGCCGCCGGTGCAGCCGGCCGGGCGCACCGGGCGCAGGCGAAAGGTGCGGGCGCCGCTGGCGGGCAGGCTCTCCTGTCCAGCCAGCACCCGCCAGCGATAGCGGTGCGGCGCAAGCCCGGCATCGGCGGGCAGCAGCGAGACGACGAGCTCACCCGCGCTCGGTCGCTTCACCCGGGCGGGCACCGTGTCCCTGCCGGTCGTCTTGCCGGAGGCGTTGACCAGCTCCAGCCCCAGCCGCCGCCGCGCGGCGCTGCCGCCGAGGCAGAGGCGCCGTTCGCCCTTGCCGCCGGCCCGACGCAGCTCCAGGCAGAGGTAGGGACCGCCCCCGCCCGTGACGTTCGGCAGCGGGTCGAGCTTCGCGAGCGCCGTCGGCGCCGCCGTCCGCAGGGCGAAGACCAGGTTCTGCCCCGCCTGCGAGAGCTTGGCGCGCAGCAGGTCAGGCGCTTGCGCCTTCGCGCCGGAGCTGCCGGCGGCCGCTCCTGGGGCGCAGGCCAGCGCGGCGAGGGCGATGCAGGCGATGCGGAGGATCTGGCGAGAGTGGGGGATGGTCGGTCAGGCGACGATTCGGGTTTCCAGCGTACCGATGGTCGGAGAGTCGATGACGATCTCGTCGCCGTCGCGCAGCCAGACCCGCGGCTGGCGCACGCTGCCGACGCCGGCCGGGGTCCCGGTCGAGACGATGTCGCCGGGCGCCAGGGTCATCAGGCTGGAGAGGTGGGAGAGGAGCTGCGGCACGCTGAAGATCAGGTCGGCGGTGGAGGCGCTCTGCATCTCCTCTCCGTTCAGCCGCAGCGAGATCTCGATCGCGTCGTGGGGTCCGGCCTCCTCGGCGGTCACCAGCGCCGGCCCGCAGGGCGCCGAGCCGTCGAACACCTTCCCCGACATCCACTGCGGGGTGGCGAACTGCAGGTCGCGGGCGGAGAGGTCGTTGAGGAGGGTGTAGCCGGCGACGTATTCGAGCGCCTCCTCCTCGCTCACCTCCCGGGCGGTGCGCCCGACGACGAAGGCGAGCTCGGCCTCGAAGTCGACCTTGCGGCTGGCGGCCGGCAGCCGCACTGTCGCGCCGGGAGCGGCGAGGGCGTTGCGGAACTTGCCGAAGATCGCCGGGCTCTGCGGAACCTCGATCCCCGCCTCGGCCGCGTGGCTGCGGTAGTTGAGGCCGATGCAGACGATCTTCTCCGGGTCGGGGATGGGGGGCAGCAGCTCGACCTCGGCGAGTGGCCGCGACGTGGCCGCGCCCTTCTCCAACGCCTCCCCCAAGTCGCCGAGCCGCTGCGCGGCGATCAGCTCCCGCAGGCTGCCGCGCTCCGGCTCCCCCAGCGCGTTCCAGGCATCGATCACCGCATCCTCGGCGAGGACCCCGGCGCGCGGCCCCTGCGGCGAGCTGTAGGTCACCAATCTCATCGCCGCGCAGGGTAAGCGACCGAGCCGGATGCGCTAGCGTTGGCGCCCCGGCTACCGCCCAAGGCCCAGCCGGACTTCTCGGGGGCGTAGCTCAGCTGGTTAGAGCGCCGGCCTGTCACGCCGGAGGTCGCGGGTTCGAGTCCCGTCGCTCCCGCTCCACGCAAAGCCATTTCCAAAGCGGAGTTCAGACTTTCTTTCGCTTCCAGAGGTTCTCTCCAAATTCTCATGGGTACCACATTTGGGTACCAACCTGAGGCGAAATTGCACGCACCCTCGCTTGGTTCTAGCCATGAGCTGCGCGTCCAGCCCCGGCCGGTTTCCCAAGGGCTGCGGGATAGGGCGTCGGGATTGCAAAGCCCAGACAAACAGCGCTTGACCTTGGTTCGGCTTCAATTGTTTGGACCGATCTATCTCTAGACACCGCTTCATCAAGCCAAAAATAAGGCGGGTCAGAGTTGGGTCCACCTCGAGCCGCGCCGAGGCCTTATTGCCGCTGGCATCGGACTGACGCACCGCCCCTCAGCGCCCGCTAGGTCTTCACTTCGAATCCGTACATCTCTCCGCGGTTCCGGTAAGCCGCCTCGCCCCCCTCGAGGATCTCGCATGCCCGCGCCCGTGTTTGCACCGCGTCGACTGAACCGACCTCGCGGATCAGCCCTTTTCCTTCCCAGCCCTGCATCGGCACGATCAGCTCCGCATCGCCGAGCACGGTGATGTTGGCGTTGTGGGTGGCCATGATCACCTGCCGGCTCTCCTTCACCTGTCGAAGCACCGCAACGACCGTGCGCGCGATGAACTGGCTGTCGAGGTGATCCTCGGGCTGGTCGATGATTAGTGGCGTCTGCTCGGCCGAGAACAGCAGCGCGCCCAGGAGGATCGAGGCTTTCTGCCCGAAGGAGAGGCTCTCGAACTTCACCGTGCGGATCTCCTCCCCAAACGTCGTCAGTGTTATCTCAGGAGCGTCCTCGCGCGCCACCGCCTCAAGCCCCCCGAGCTTCTCGCCACCCAGCGCCGCAATGAACTCCGCCACCGTTCCCTCGTCGACGAAGAAGGGAGTTCCCTCGCTGTCCTTGATCGCCAGCAGCTCCGCGTTGTCACCCTTCCTCACGGCGGCCGCCAGTTCGATCGGGCTTATCGCCGCGCAGAAGTGGTGCAGGCGGATGTTTTGGAAGAACTGGTTGCTGATCTGCTCGCGCACCCATTCGGCGTACTTCTCAACCAGAGCTCCCTGGCGGAAAGCCAGCTTCACCTGAAAGTCCTCGAAGGCGTTGTTCAGCTTTGCGGTCAGCGACACCATCGCCGCGGCCCGCAGCTGCCCACGCTTTACCTGCGCCGCCTCGAAATCCTTCAGCAGCTCCCTTCTCTCCTCGAGCTTCTTCCCCAGTTCCTCACTCTGCACCTTTGCCTCGTCGATCGCTTTCAGCTGCGCTGTCTCGGCGCTGGTCAGGCGATTCATTTCGCCCAGTTTCGGGTCGATCCCCTTTTCCCGCAGCATCTCCATCACCGCCTGCACCTTTGCCTCGATCGCCTGCTCGCGCGTCTTCCAATCGGCCAACCGCTCGTCCAGCCCGCTCTTCGCCTGCGATAGGGCCCTCTGCATTTCTGTTCGGGCCGAGCTCAGCTCACTCGCGAGCGCCGCCATTGCCCCGACCAACCCCTCGTCCTCGCTCTCACGGTTCAGCAACTCTGCGCTCGGCGTCTTATCCAGGTCCACCTCAGCGCTCGCTGCCATCTCGGTGACGTCCAGCGAGAGGTCGAGATCGTCGATCGCGGTGGCGATCTCTCCCAGTCGCCGCTCCAACTCCGCCCGCAAGCGTCGCTCGCCCTGAAGTTTGCGCCGCCACTCGAGCGCCTCCTTCAGGTTCGACTCTTCCAGTGCCTTCAGCTTCAGGCGTGTCTTGCCCAGCTCCCTTTCGGCATCCGCCTTCCGTTTCGGCGCCCCAGCGAGCGGTTTGGTAGCGGCCGCGTTCGCCCCCAACTTGTCGGCCAACTCGCCTAGCTCTGCCTCTATCTCCGCGAGATCGGCGAACTGGTCGAGGAAGGCGAGCAGCGGCTGCGGCTTCTCCGGGTAGCCACGAATGATCGAGGCGACACGATCCTGTCCGTAGCCCTCGATCTCGACGCTCGTTTCCGTCGCGCCCTCTTCGGTCAGCTCGTAGGTCATCTTGCCGCTGTCCCGCTTCAAGTGGTGCAGCGCTCCTAACTCGTCCTTGTAGATCAGTTGGACGGTGTCGGGCGAGTTATCTCCGTCGTCGAACCTGCCGCTCTCCGAGCGGCAGGCGGCATCGACACTCTCCAGCGCCGTCGACTTGCCCGCCCCCCGGCCCCCGATCAGGCAGTTCAGGTTCGGGCTGAAGGCGATTTCCTGGCCGTCGAGAAAACCGCCCTTAAAGCGGGCGCCGACGATTCTCGGATAGTCCGACGGCACCCTCGCCTCCAGCTTGATTCGCGCCTCCGGGTCGGCCAGCGCCGTCCGGAAGGCGGCGAAGGATGGCTCGCTCATCTTCACCCGGGTGACCCGGTCCCGACCCTCCCGGTCGCGCCCGATTCTCTCCACGGAATGAGCGTCGGAAAACAGCAGCTTCGCCAGGCGGCCGCCGCCAGCCCCCAGCTCCGCTTCGCGCTTTTTCAGCAGCTCCAGGCGGGGCTCCGCCTCGACGCCGCTCTCCCGCGGCGTGTACCACTCGGCCTCTGCGGCGTCGTCCACCTCCACTGCCACCAGCGCCGGGCTACAGATGACCGCCTCTTTGACCTGTGGCGAGACCCGTGCTTCAAAGCCGGTCCCGTCGCGGCCTATGTGGGCTGGAATAGCGATCCCGCCGGCCTCCCTCACTTCGTCCATAAGCTCGTGGATCTGCTTCAGCACATATCGGTCGCCGCTCTGCGCGCCCTCCTTGAACTCCAGCCTCCCGAACCATTGCTTGAAGGCCGCATATTCTTCGCGCGCGAAGTAGACCAGCACGTGCCCCTGGCCGGTCGTGATCTCGACCCCGGCAAAGGCGACCAGACCTTCCGCCGCCGCTGACCCCAGCAGCGCCTCGACCGAGTCGATCGCGTTGTGGTCGGTGATCGCGATCAGATCAAGGTCACGCTCCTTAGCCGCCGCCACGATCCCCTCCACGGTCATCTCCGGCTCGCTTACGTCTGAGGAGACCCCGTAGCTATGGATGTGCAGGTCGGCCCGTAGGAAGGCGGCGCCGGAGGAGAGCTGATCGAAGCCCTCAAATGGATCGCCGCCGCCCTCGATTTGATCTCCGTTGGTCACCGGCGCCTGTGTGTAGCAGGTGTTGAAAACAGATCGCAAGGGTCACAAGTTTGGGCCTGCAGATTTGGCTTTCTAGAGCCGCAAGCGGTTGCGCCCTGAACAGGACTCGAACGGTGCGACCTACTCCTTTTAGGAGGGAGTCGGTCATCCTCGTGCCTTGGGATGCCTTGCAGGCGAGTGCAACAATTCTTCAAGGTCCGAGCGCTCCGATCGGGACAACTTGGACCCCATCTTCGCGCCTGTAGCCGTAGCCGCCAGCGGTCAGCACAGCCAATACTGCCGGCTCGCCTGAGCGGCTGGTGTCGACCTGCCCCGCGAACTTTTGGAGGGCAGTGGCCGCTTCCTCGATGGCGGTCTCCCCACCCAGCTTGACCTCAAAGGCCCCCCACCTCCCGTCTTGGCAGTTAATGATCGCGTCGACCTCGAGATCGTTTGAGTCGCGGTAGTGCTCGACTTTGGCTTCCAGCGGCTGGGCATAGATCCGTAGGTCACGGACGACCATCGACTCGAAGAAGAGTCCAAAGGTGTTGAGGTCGTCCATTAGCGCCTGCGGATTTCCTCGCAGCGCCGCCACTGCCAAGGAGGGATCGACGAAGTGGCGCTTTGGCGCTTTACGAAGCGAGTAGCGTGAGCGCAGGTGTGGGCGCCAGGAAGGCTGGTCCTCGATGATGAATAGTCGGCTGAGGGCTTCCAGGTACTCACTTACCGTCGCCGAAGTGACCGGGTCGCCGGACTCACTCGCGTCGCTGGCCAGCGTAGTTGCTGCAACGTTGGTCGCGAGGTTTCGAGCAAGGCTCTGCAGCAGGCGCATCACCTTCTCCGGCCGATGTCTCGGCCCGATGCTTTTGAGATCGGCGCGGACCACCTCGTCTAGGTAATCCCGAACGCCGCGAAGCGCCGGATCCATCTCGAGATGGCGGAAACCAGGCCAGCCACCGCGACATAGCGCCTCGGCGACCTGTTGCAGCTCAAGCCTCGGATCGGCTGCCTCAGCCTTCTCGCCGCCGAGCAGCTCGGCGAGGGAGACCTCGCCGTTGCTGGTGCCGAGCTCATAGAGCGACATCGGCCGCATCCGCAGTCGGCTAATTCGCCCTGCTCCGGTGTGACGGGTCTCGTCATCGGTGGGCTGGGCGGAGCCGGCGAGGATGAACTGACCGGGGTCGTTGCGGTTATCGACCTCCCGGCGAACATGGTTCCAGATGCTCGGCGCTACCTGCCACTCATCGATCAACCTCGGTGTTTTGCCCTCAAGGATCAGACCGGGATTGATCTCGGCGGCTTTCCTAGCCTCCTCATTCACATCGAGCAGTACCTCGCTCTTAGCCAGCTGCCTCGCAGTCTCCGTCTTGCCGCAAGCTTTAGGGCCCTCAACCAAGACCGCTCCAGTCGACTCAAGTCGTTCCTGTAGCTCGATATCTGCAGTTCTAGGCAAGTAAGGCATTTTGGCTCTAAAAAAGGACTTCTACAAGTTATCCCATGAATTGTAGAATAAATGGACGAAAGATTGTGGATCTTTTAGGGCAATGATTATAGGGCTTTTTGCCGAAAGATTGTAGAAAGATCTTCCGGGGCCTTGATCCGGGTTGCGGCGCGGGCGAGCGCACGGCGCCGCCCTCGGGTCTTCTTGCCGATCACATCGCCGTGGGGCCTCGCATCGGGCTGAGCCGAAGACCACGGTCGACCCCTAGGTTCGGTAAGTGGCCTCGCTTCCGTGGCTCGCTGTCTCAGGCGACCGTCGATCGCAACAAGAACCAACCCTTGTCTGGCGTCAATTGTTTGGGCCGATTCCCGTGGGGCGCCGATGGCTAGCGCCCTTACGCCCCAGTGCGCGTCAGGCCGGGTCGCAGTTACCGCCAGGACATGGCCCTGGCCGCGAGGCCGCAGGGCCTGACGGCAAGCACCGACCTGGCCGCTGTTCACCGCGAGGCAAGGAACGTCCGACCGGCTGTCGAACATTCGTTCGTTCGTGGTCGGACAAACTAAGGTGGAGAGCGATGGCTGACCGAAGCGCGATCGAGTGGACGGAGGCGACCTGGAACCCGGTCACCGGGTGCTCGAAGGTCTCTCCCGGCTGCGCGCACTGCTACGCGGAGACCTTCGCCGAGCGCTGGCGCGGCGTGCCGGGACACCCCTACGAGCAGGGCTTCGACCTGAAGCTCTGGCCCGAGCGCCTCGACCAGCCGCTGCGCTGGCGCCGGCCGCGGACGATCTTCGTCAACTCGATGAGCGACCTCTTCCACGAGCAGATCCCCGACGCGTTCGTCCACGACGTCTTCCGCGTCATGGGCGAAGCCGACTGGCACGTCTTCCAGGTCCTCACCAAGCGCCATGAGCGGCTCGTCGACCTTGGGCGAACCCTCGACTGGCCGCCCAACGTCTGGATGGGGGTCTCGATCGAGAACCGCCGCTTCGTCCACCGCGCCGACTTCCTGCGCCAGGTACCGGCCGCCGTCCGCTTCATTTCGGCCGAGCCGCTGCTCGGGCCGCTCGACGGCCTCGACCTGAGCGGGATCGACTGGCTGATCGCCGGCGGGGAGTCCGGGCCCGGCCACCGCCCGGTGCGACATGAGTGGGTGCGCGAACTCCGCGACCACTGTCTCGCCGATGACGTCGCCTTCTTCTTCAAGCAGTGGGGCGGTCGCACCCCGAAGGCTGGCGGTCGCCTTCTCGACGGTTCCCACCACGATGCGATGCCATCTTCTCGAGCCCTCACGCCGGCTTAGCCGACGAACCGGATTCGCACACCGCTTGCAAACTGCCTTTGGCGACCGCTGCGGTCGACCTCGATCTTCCCGTCCCTCTCCGCTGGCGCAAGCGTCTTTCGTCTCAGGTGAGCAACTCGAAAGACTGTCTCCAGTACCGATTCGTCTGCTTCCTCGATCGTGAACCACTCGGTGCCGAACTTCTCACGCAGATGGCTCAGCAGCGGGCTGGTATCGACGGCGTCGGGGTCGGGCGTAAAGAGAACCTCCTGGCCTTGGGCGGTCCGGGTCGCGATGTAACGCGTGCCCTTGACGAAATCGACCGACCACATCGCATCCTTCATCAGTTCCAGGCCTCGATCGTGCTGGGAGGCGAATACCAACCTGTAGTCGTTGCCGTCAGCCGTTCGCAGCTCGAAGGAGCGAACATGCTCGACCTTTCCCTGCCCGTGGAGCCGTTCTTCGAACAGCTCCAGCAGGAACTCCCGGCGCGCGGACCCCTGCAGCTCCTTCGCATCTTCCCAGCGCCTGCATCCGAACAGCGAGTTCATCGCATTCTCCTGGCCGTCTCGTCCGACGAACCGAGCGACATGAGTGAGCGGCAGGAAGATCAACACCTCGCAGCGCGAGAACTCGAGGAAGCGGCCCGCAAGCGACATCGAGCTTGCCTTGTAGCCGAACGGGTCAATGAAGGCGAAGGTTGGGATGAGCGTGCGTCCCTCCTTGCCGTGGGTCTCCTCGACGATCTCGCCGAACGTGTCCTCGAACTCCCCGGCCACCAGCTCGTACTTCACGTTGGCCGGTAGGTCGAGGCTCTCGAGCTCCGTCTCCAGATGTGCGACGCGACGAGCATCGTGCTCGATGAAGAGATAGTTGAACTCGACGCCACTCATCCGCTCGAACGCGTCGTGGTCGAGCAAGGTCTTGAGCATGATCAGGGGCGAGCCTTCCTCGCCGGTCTCATAGCGGCCAGGACCCGCGAATCCATCGACCAGCAGAAGCCTCGGCGGATCGTTGGTAAGGCGGATCACCTTCTCGGCCTGCTGGCCCATGACCGGAAGCCATGCATTGAGATACGCGCGCAGCACGCGGTGCTTCGCGCGAGTGTGGTCGTCCAGGGGCCAAAGTACGGGCTCGGCCATAGCGGTAGCAGGCTAATGCTCTAGCGGTCGAACTTCTCGGCGACTGTGATCGTTGGTGTCGTCTTCTACCTCGCCTGGGACGCCGCTCCACGGCGAGCGCGAGGAGCGCGATCTCGCATCGCGTCCTTGACTCGCCCACTGATCCCGTGGCCACGTTTGCCGTCCAGCCATTCTCGTGCCTCGAGCTCTGTGTCGTCTTCGATAACCGCCTTCGCTGAGACCATGAGCTCCAACAACGTTCGGGAGTAAGGCTCCGCCTCTAACGCGTAGCCGCTCGCGACTACTGCTGATGCAGCCCGGATCGAGCGGAAGGCTCGAATCGTCGCAATCAGAACGGCTTGCTTTCGTATCCCCAAGCGCTGGCCGCCGCAGCCGTTCCGCTAGTCCGATCGATCGCGGCAGCAAGGACGGCGCTTACCGCGTCGAGCAGGGTGAACGACTCGAGCACCTGAATCTCTTCGTGCACCTCCTGCTCATGCTCCCTTGGCGTCCCCCACATCTCCACGACGGCGTGGCAAGCCATCTCTTTCTCCTGGCAAGTAGGTTCTCGACATGACCGCTGTCGTTTGGACGGATACCCTGCTGGCCGTTAGTACGGCCGCCGGGACTCTCGGAATTCTCGGAGCGCTGATTTTCGCGGCGCTGCAGACTCGGGCGCTACGCAAACAACTCTCCCTCGCCAACGTTCAGAACGAGCGAGCCACGTCGCTTGAGCAAGCCTCCCTGGATATCCAGCTCATGGAACGGATCATGGACGTGGACCATGTCTTTATCGACCGCCCGGAGTTGCGGAAGTACTTCTTCGAAGGGGCACCGACACCACTGACGGACCCTGAGCGAGCGAGAGTCTTAGCTGTTGCCGATCTGATCATGGACGTAGCTGATGCAGCAGCAAGCGCGCGACGACACGGCCACATGCTGGATGAGGACTATCAGGCCTGGAAACATGCACTCCACAACTACTTCCACAATAGCCCTGCCATGCGTGAGCTTTGGCCAGAGACTGGTCAGTTCTATGGACCAGGCACTTCGGAGCCCTTGATCGATGTCAACGATACCCAAACGTCGTCGGCTGTCTTCGCGGACGTTATTTCCGGTACCGATGCGAGTGCAAGCGAGAGCAAAGAGGGCCGAGAGAAAACCGTTTGAAGAGCCGACTTGCGACTAGGCGAGTCGACGCAACCGGAGCTGCACGCTCCGACGTCAGCGTGGCGCCAAAGCCGCTAGATTTCGTTGTCAATGGCGGGGGGTAAGAAGGAACTTCGTGAGGGCTTCGCGGGATACGACGTCGTCAAGGCGGCTCCAAGCTACTCAAATGTGGTGGGTCTTCTATCTGGCTTCGCCCTAACGGCAGTCGTACTTGCTATCACCGTGGCTGGTACGGCCCACCTACATGACCAGCAGCAGTTTGATGTCGGCTTTGCGACCACGATGTTCGCGGTCGCCTTTCTTGGATGTTTAGCTTGCGCCTTTTCGATGGCTTCAATCGCGGGCGAGAAGAATTCTCCGGCTACACTGACCTGCTCGATGTTGGTGGGATCAGGTATCGCGGTCTGTTTCATCACTGTTCTAGTCGGGTTTGCCGCCCTCGCTCATGCGTTTCTGCCCGACTCGGCACCTGCGTTTCTTGCCGTTTGCTTCGTGGGGGTCGTTATTGCTCCACCGTTCGTGTGGTTCCCCCAATGGGACATCGTCCGGAACTTTGGCGAAGCTCCTTATCCTGGGCCTCCCAGGTCAACGGAGGAGGCAAAGCGGCTTGTAGTTGGCCTCTTCATGTTGGGAGTCTTTACAGCACTAGTTGGTTTGGGGATTCGACTAACGGGGGTAATCGGAACAGCTCACCACTGGGAGGTTCTGGCCCTTGCGCTGGTGACGCTGATCTATACGGCGGCAATGGTCCTCGCCGCCCTCTTAGTGTCAACCTGGATGAACCGTCCACGCTTAGGCGTCAGGATGACTTGGGCATTGGGGCTGATTCAGTCGGCAACGGTGCTTGCGCTGATATGTCTGGTTCCTGCCTGAACGCCTTGGAATCAGGATGGTGGACTCCAGACAGACTGCCGGGTACCCGCCACCCAAGAGATAGGCTGAGTGAATGAAGGGCGGCAAGCTCCCAACACAAGCTCAGCAGAAGGAAATAGGAGTTCACTTCGATGAACTGGCAGCCTTACTGAGTCTCGACCAGATCCGGGGCTTTGGACCCGGCGCATTTCGCGCCACCTACGAGGGGAAAGTCAGCGCCGAGGCATTGCTGGCAGACGCAAGCCTCCTGCCTCTTGAAGGCAAGCGCGGGGAGACACTTCGCAAAGGCATAGCGGCGCTCACGTCGACCGAGCGAGAGCTTGCGAACAATCGCGCAGAACGCCAGTTGCAGCGCGCCGCAGAGCTAGGGGTACGCATCCTCACCTATCGGCACCCTGCCTACCCACCCAACCTGCTCGCCTCCAACAATGCAGTCCCGATCTTGTACGCAAGCGGCGACGTAAGCGTCCTGAAGAAGGTCGACGTCGTCGCTTGCGTCGGTTCTCGAAAGATTCGCCCTCAATACATCAAGCGCCTAGAGACGTTTAGTGAATTGGCCTCAAAGGCCGGTTGGCTAGTTGCCTCTGGCTTTGCCAATGGCGCTGATACGGCTGCCCATCAAGCAGCGATCGCGGCCGGCGGCGCCACGGTGCTTGTGATGCCGAGTGGCGTCGACATCCCTTTTCCACCCGAGAATCGAGACCTATGGAAGAAATGGCATGGCGAGCCTCAGGTGGCGATGATTAGCGAGTTTCCGCTTGGCACGAAGGCCTCCTCGCTGACACTGCGGAAGCGCAACAAGACGATTGTCGGCGTCTCAAGGGCGGTCCTGGTTGCCCAGAGCTCCGTCAAGGGCGGGACGATGAATGCCTACCGCTTTGCGCTCGAACAACGCAAGCCAATCCTTACCTTCGCCCCGGATCACCAATCCGACACCGGCGGCAACCGACTCATTCAAGAAGAGACGGACAGACAGGAAGACCTTCTCAGTGAACACGCCCCTTCCCTACCTGAGCTTGAGCGTTGGCTCGCGCAATCCTCTTCGACCTAGACGGCACCGTTTGGGACAGCAGGCACTGGTATGCCGAGCTGCTCTGTGATCGCGGCGCTGGGCCGGTCGACGAGCAGTTGAAACGCATTGAAGGCGGCCAGCCAGCCGCAAGTTTGCTTCGCAAAGCAGGACTCTCCACAGCGCAGTTCAACAGTGCCTGCGCCCTCAGCGTCCCGCCGCTATATGAAGGAATGGCCGGTGCGATGCGCCGCTTAGCTGATGCGGGCACTCGGCTCGGTGCCGTGACCAACCTGCCCAAATGGCTGTATGCGCCGATGCTCTCTTCCTACGGCGAGGCTTTGCCGTTCGAGGCAGTCGTCGGCTGGAGCGACACGCGGCGAAAGCCGAACCCCGACCCGCTAGAACTCGCTATGAAGCGCCTTGAGATTGAGCCGGGGCCTATGCATTGGTATGTCGGAGACACCAGCTCGGACGCCCAGGCTACAAGCGCCGCTGGAATGAGTTTCGCCTGGGCCACCTGGGGATACGACCTGACCTGTCCAGAAGGGGTGGAGTGCCGCCTGAAAAGTCCGGGACAGCTCGTAGAGCTCTTATGAAATTCGCCTACAAGATCAATTCGTCCTTCGACGGTTTCACACCCGCAGTGCTCCCTGAACGCATGTATCGAAAACGGTTGACGCTGGGCTGGAAGCGCTACATCGAGACCGTAGAGATGGACGCCGAAGTGTGGATCCACTTTCGCGGTCCAGATCGTTGGGTGGACGGCGTCTATGCAGAGGGCACGGTCAGGCGGATCGACCTCGATACCCGGGAGGTGGTGGTCCGCGTTGACCGCTACTCGACCGAGGAGCCGCTCACGGACCAGAAGACGTCTGAGGCGATTGCCCGGGTCGTCTCTACGCCGTATCGCCAGGTCTTCTATCTGCCTGATGACCTGCTGCGAGTCTTCGATTGCGACATCAACGGCGATGCAAGAAGTTGCGCCAAGCGTCGCTGCAGTCAATGCGTGGCCTGGCCTCGGCTGCCGCGGGTGAGGGACGCGGAACTAACTCTGCCATCGCGTTTACAGGGGTCAAAAATCAGTGGCTATGCGCCTGCCTACTGGGTAATCGCCAGCCGCTCCTGGCCTGTCAGCGGCGGCCGGGCTGCTCGAGCTGGCATCAATGACACCACCTACGTCTTCAAGCGGTTCAAGACGGGAACCGAGAAGCTCGCATATCCGCTTGCCCGCGGCATTGCGGCTGCGTTGCAAGAACGCGATTTGGAAACAGCCGATTTCATCGTTCCGATCCCGCTATCTCCCGACAAGGCAAAAGCCGGCGAGTTCCACCGAACGCTGGCGCTCGCCAAGGAGCTTTCGCAGCTCCTAGGCATCGACGTGCGCCAAGCGCTGCATCTCGATCGGCCGATTTCCAAGCGAGCACTCGACCTGAGGGCAGATCAATTCGAGCGGCGATATGCGGAGGCACTGAGCTGCAGGGGAATGCGGCCTCGGCCAACTCGCGTGTTGCTGCTTGACGACGTTTGTACTCACGGGAGCACACTCGCGGTAGCAACCAAAGCGATACAGGAGCGAGTCCACGATTGCGAGGTGGTCGCCTGCACCGCCGGGCAGATGACCGTCGTTGAGGCACTCGCTGACGGCGAACAACTCCTGAAGTAATCGCGATAGAGCAACAACCCGGTGAATCCACATACAAACCGGGGCCCTGCAGGACCAGGGGCTTCCTGCTACGAAACGTGTAACTCCAGAGGCGTAAGCTCAGGCAGTGGATCCTGATCTACGCTGCCTGTTGCGGCGCGATAGTTCGCATCAAGCGCCGGGGCCATCAACACCAGCTCCGTCAGTCGTCGGGCAATACTTCGAAACTGTCTTGCCTCGACGAATGTCAAAGGTCGGCCAAGAATGACGTTCTCTCGATACGACAGCCACTTTCGAAGTACCTGAAAACCGCCAACCTTGAAACTCCAGACAGTCTCGGGAACACCTCGCCAGTACGTCTTGTCATTGAGGTAGACGTCGAGCACGGTATCTCCAAGCAGCTCAAGTTGGCTAGCGCTGAGGGTCGCGTGTTCCTCTGACGTTCGGGGCCGCCTCACAATCATCCCCGCGCCGGGCATCACGATGCGACTGATAGCTCCACTTTTATTCTGCTTTCGGATTTGTGCATGCCCCCAGCCGACGGTTAGATCAAGATCGGCAGCACGCAGCGAACCTCCCCCCTTGTGCTCAATGGAAGCAATCGATTGCAACCGAACGGAGGCCGAGGTATCCAGACCTGGCAGGGGCGTGTCGATGTCGAGCAGCCCAGCAATCCTCACACCAAGGTTTGCTGAATCCTCTAGGTGATCGCGGGTGATCGGCAGCGGAACGCGCGGCCAATCATTCCGGATTGCGTCCCCGTTCTCTTCTAGGTAAAGCGGGGAGTATCCGATGGCCAAGGCGTGAAGCCAGATCAGCCGAGCAGATCCTCGCGACGTATCCGCATCGTCATAGCCGAGCTCTGCCAAATAGTTGTGTGCGAGCTGAGACAAGTTAGGACGCCATGGCAGTCCTGATTGCGCCGTCTCTTCCACTGGGAATAGACGATCCGCTGCATCATCGTCCTTAGGTTCCTCTGCGAGCAGCAGCGGCACTGCATAGGCATCTTTGTGAAGCACGTGCTGGTCGACTAAATGTTGCGACAACATGAACGCTGCCCCATCAAGGGCTCGAGGAGAGCGTTTACGAAAAAGCAAAAAGTCGCTCCCCACCTTTGCCGCCTCGAGGAACTGTGGACGCGGCCGGTTCCACAGCTTTGGCGTGGGGTCTATGTATGCCCATCGAACGTCGAACGGTTTGGTTTGAAATAGCTTCAGGCGCTCGGTATCAAATGCGCTGTCCTTAAGCATTCGTTTCCTGGTCGCAGCAGCATCGTACCCCGACCACGGTTCGAGGAGGCCATCAGCGATCTCCGGGTCAATCTGCTCAACGTTGCGCTTATCGTCAAGGAAATGCCGCATGCGGCGCTCAAGTACGTCTCTGTCGAGATCAATGAGAGCCTCACCACGGTTCTCGTTGAGTCCAAGATCGGCTCGCGCAGCGGCTAGCTCTATCAACTTGGGCCAGGCTTCGTAGCCAAGCCGCGGATTCCATCGCCGCAGTCGGTACCAATTCTTCTCGTTTGGCGATAGCTGCTCGTAGGGAGGGCCTTCTTGGTTCTTGTCAAGCGACGCTCCGAGGTCAGCCAGCTTCGTTGAGCCCCAGAAGTCACGGTACATCGCCTGAAACTCACTTACCTTGTGATCCTCAGTCCGCACAAGCAGTGTGATCGCAGTGCCCACTTGAATGCCACTTGGACTGGCCTCGCTCGAAAAGACGCTCGGGTCTGGTTTGCCATCGGGGGTTTTCTTTCCCGTCTCCCGGCTGTCTCCATTCAGATTGTCAACATAGGCGTGATCGAACGCTCGCATTAGGTGCTGGCGCATTAGGACCGTTGATGGGTCGCCTAGCCATCCGAAGTTCGAGATGAAGCAGATGATGCCCCGTCCCGTCTGCTCCGCGATTCGTCGCTCCGCCACCCGGAAGAAGCGCACGTAATAATCATCGAGCTTGTTCTTCGTCACTTCCCAAGGCGGTTCGGACAGTCCCGCCTTGTAGGGGGCGATGAGATCGTCATCGCTCTGCTCACGGATCCCAGCGAAGCCGTTGTAAGGCGGGTTACCCAGAACCACCAGAATCGGCTCGGATCGCTTGACGTTGCCGGCGGCCTCCCGCTCGGATTGGAACTCGACTATGTCGAGAAAGCTCTCCTCCGCATCGCGCCAACCGGTAAGCGCGTTGGTCAGATAGACCGAGGGGCGCTCTTCGGCGCGTGAGTCCAGCGGTGCCCTCAGCTCGTCCAGAAAAAGCCCGAGCTGGAGATGGGTGATGATGAACGGAGCAGGGAGGACCTCAAATCCGTGGAAGCGCTTCAGCGCAGCTTCCTTGACCTCTTGTCCGGCGAGACCGTCCCCGTACTCGTCTTCGAGAACCTCCACCGTCTTCTTCAGAGCCTCGATCAAAAAGGAGCCAGTTCCGGTGCAGGGGTCAAGGACGTGGACCCGCTCATCCGCGAGGCCGAGCGGAATGTCCATATCTCGCTGTAGCGACTCATGAACTCGGGCGACCATGTAGCGGACGACCTCGGGGGGCGTGAACCAGACGCCGAGTTCTCGTCGCAGGCGAGGGTCATAGGCCTGAAGAAACGGCTCATAGAAGTAGCGAACCGCCTCCCGCCGCTCGAATTTCTCGAAGAATGTCCGTCGGTCGACGCGGGCGAAGACATCCTCAGTCCAGTCAAGTATCTGGTCGAGGCCAGCAGGCAGATTCCGCGGAGTCACCAGAAGGTCGAAAAGCACCCGAACCATCGGCACATTCAGAGTCCAATTTGCCTTCTGCCAAGAGAACCTGGCGCTGCTCTCTGGAGACTGTTCGGCACTCCAGTTGACCCAGGAGGCAAAGACTCCATAAAAGAGCGTTTGAACCAGTGCGGATCTGAAGAACTCCTCGCCGGCATCGGCCTCAAAGCGCAGGCCCAAGGCATCCTCGAAGGCCGACTTGAGAGCTGCCAATCCTTTTAGCTCACCGGCTTCTTCGATTCTGGTACGTGCAATCTGTGCGTATGCGGCGAGAAAACTGGCGAGATCCTCGGGCGAAGACAGCGGGGCGTCAGCGAGGAGTACCCGGCGCAGAAACTGCTCCAACTCCTCCCCCTTGGAATCGTCGGCACCGGACTCTGCGAGGCTCCAGAAGGTCGACTCAGAGTTGGTGATCGCGAAGCCCTCACCCTCAATCACCTCGCCCTGCTCATTAAGCCGAAGATGCCTGAATTCGCGATAGTTGGTGATCAGGACCTGTCCGTAGTGGTCCAGGTATTTCGCGACCTGCTTGCTCCGCGCAAGGCGATTCAAATTGGTGCTTGCCGGTTTTATCTCCATGACTCCCCGCTCGGGGGAGCGGACCTCGATCGAGATCCTGTTGGAGTCGGAGAGCTTGAGGCTGCGTTTTAGGAAGAGGGCCCCGTCTGGAATTCCCGAGCCGCGATTCTTTGGCGTCAAGACGCAGTGAACAGACGGGGAAACGTTTCCGCCCACCGCGTTAATAAGCTCGGCGAGCACCGGGTAGTAGGACGTCTCATCACTTGCCTCGCCGGAGGCTCGAATGCGCGTCATCTCGCTCAGGTACTCCGCGAGGACACCCATGACTCGTGTCGTTCGACTGGCGGGCTCTAATTCATTCCAAGGGCGGTTTCCTGGGAACCAAGTTGCAGTCATACACGAGAGAGGTCATGCCCGGGCTCGCTGCAGCAGGGGAAGAATGAGTGCGCCCACAGACCCAGCTAAGTGAGGACTTCGTCGCCACAGACACGGCCCTGAATGTGAGCAGCCTTAAGTGATCGCTTGATCTGCGCCTCAAGCGGATCGCGGTTCCTTGACGCGATCGGCAGTCGGACCTGCATGCTGGTGTCTCCCCACGGTGCATCGTCGGGTGACACGGGCCGATGAACCCAGCTTGCCGGCGATAATTGAGATGCCCTTAGAGTGTGGACTGCCCGTTCAACATCGGCGTTGTTGATGAGCAAAGGAAGCTCTGTGTTGTCCCCCGGCCCCGCTGAGTGCTCCCAGGCCCAAAGGCGGCGAGGGACGAGCAGCTGAATTCCACGTCGGTGACGCCAGGCTGTTCCAAGTCGGTCCGAAGCGATTGCCATGCTCACGCCGAGCACCACGGTCGCGGGACGGGAGAGATCGACGATGTAGGCGCTGGCGACAGCTCCGGCGACGGCCGGGATAACGACAAGGATCCGCAACAGGAAATCGACCATGGGTCGCCACAAGCAACGCCAGCGCTCGTACTCCCGCAAGAGCCGAAACCGATCGAGGTAGTCGGCGTCTTGCGGGTACCACGGCCATCCACTTTGGTCGACACCTCCGATCATCGATCGGAGAGTAGCTCTGACCGCGTGACGCCTGCTGGTCCTAGCCGCTGCCGGCGCCGGGTATGACTTTGCCGAGTAGGGCGTTGACGCCGCTGCCGGTGAGCCCCCAGAGGAAAAGAGTGCTGTAGTTGAGCACCGGATCGGAGCCGAACGTGCTGTTGTCGAGGTAGAGCTCTTTGAGACCGGCGAGGATGAAGGCAACGACCAAGATTGTTCGCAGCACCCAGGGAAGCGCGTAGATACTGAGCCAGACGATAACGCGACCGGTGCGGTGCCAGACCCGCTTGGCCCATGCTCTTAGCTTCGTCCAAGCCAAACTGAGTTGTCGGCCGCGTCGTGCGGACTCCCCTTCGGTTTTTTGGCGCCCCGACCGCGGCTGCCTGCCGTAGAAGATCTCCGCTCCCGGCGTCGCTCGCACCTTGGGAGATTTTCCGACGAAAGCCCATAGATCCGTTTGGGCCGCCTTGGCTGCCGTCGTGTCGCCCCGCTCGATCGCCTTCCGCAAGGCGCCCAGCGGCTCGGAGATCCCATCCGGGAGCGGCTTCCCAGGATGCGCCTTCTCGACTTCGATCAGCAGTGTCCGCACTTCGCCCAGCCACTCGATGTATTGGCCGATCGCAGCGCGGGCCTCTTTTGCCGCATCCAGCCTGCCGTGCAGAGCCAAGTCGCGGGCGGCATCGAGCCTGCCCTCCAGCAGAACTCGGTCATCCAGCGCCAACGATCGCGTTTTCTTGCGCAGGGAGCGCAGTTCACGCAACTCTTCTGCCCTCGCTTTGGTGCGCCCAGCGAACCAGATGAGGAACTGGACAAGCAGTGCTATAAGGATGGCGATGATCGCGTAGAGAGGGCCCACCTTCACGTCTAGTTCGAGCGGCAGTGCCACCCGCTTGTCGGCACCAAGCACCGTGAGGTAGATGGCTCCCATGTAATGGCCGGGATCGAGGTCGCTGCGTTTGACCTCGATTGGCTTCAGCACCGAAGTGCTCTGGGGGAGTAGTTCGAACTGTTGAGCGGAGGACCTCAGGGCGTCGGGGGCGATCACTTCTCCGCCCGGATTACGGGTCAGAGCGATCTGCACTCCAGTCACCTGAGCGGGGCTTTGCGACGCGTTGTCGACCTGCGGGGCGAACTCATCGCGGCGAGCGGCAGCGCGGGTAAGAAATTCAAGGATTCCCCCAGGCCCACACGACAGAGTCCGGCAATTGACCATCTGCAAGTGAAGGGTCTTGTCGGCGCCGCCAACGAAGCTCACGTCGGCCGCACCCGAGGCGACCACGGTCAGCGCAATCCGACACGCGCCACGATCCGCGCGAATCACGCCTTTGTATTCACCGGCGAAGCGAACGTCTTTGGCAGTGATCTTGACGTCTCGTGACTCGCCCTTTTCCAGCGGGGCATCAAGATTGGTAATTTCTATTTCACTGGTGCTAATCCGGTGCGGTATCGAGTCAGTGGACACCAGCGCACTTGCAAGGAAAAAGGGCTGCGCTCCTTTCCGCAGCCCAGTAAGGCGCAACGATCCGGTGAACGTTTCCGCGACGCCGAGGACACCGTTCATGCGTAATGAATGAGGTGCGACTCGGGCGCCACCGCAATTCTGGAGGCTCTCGGCGGGAGTGGAGGTGGCCGTGGCGTAGGTCGGAGCAAGTAGCAATGTCGCGCCGGCGAGCGCCACGATCCCCGTGACTCCACGTACGTTGAAGCGCTCCACAGCGCGACACTCTCACACTGCACAGGACATTTCAAGTGTTTAACGAAGCGCGCGGGCGATGAGAGCTTGCGGCACCGCAGTCAAAGCATCCCGTATCGCGCACTGCTCTTCGCGGTCACACGGATGCCCTCCTTCGACCGCTTGATCTCGCCCTTTGCCTCTAACCGCCGAGCCAAAGACCCCGCCTGGTTCGCCGACACTCCATGGCCTTCGCGATCCCCGCGACCGACGCCCCCGGGTTCGCCTCGACCGCCGCCAGGAACTGCTTGCGCGCCGATCCTCTGCTGCGGGCAATCGACGTCAACCGTCGTTCGCGCGTCGTCAAGCGACGCTTCCTCCTGGCCCCTACCACGATCTCCAGCACCGTCCGTGTCCTGCGCCAAGCTTCCGGCCCTTGTCTTCGGCCGACGGGCGGGGCAGGGTATAGCGGATGGACGAACGACGGCTGACTTGGATCTTTGGCTCATCGCGAAGCGGCAGCACCTGGCTGTTGCGAATGCTCGCCGACTTCGAGCGGGTGGTGCCGATCGACGATCCACACCTCGGTCATCACCTTGGCGTCTGGCGGCCGATTCCGCTTGCCTGGGCGACGGTTGACGGCGACCCCCCGGAGCTGACTACGTTGCTCGAGCTGAAGGCCGACGAGCCGGGCTACTTCTTCTCCGAGCGTCACCGAGAGAGCTGGTGGCAACCGCTGCGAGATCTGATCGCTTCGCGGTTTGAAGCGCAGGCTGAGGAACACGCTCTCGATCCGGCTGAAGCGAACTACGTGGTCAAGGAGCCGGGTTCCCACGTAGCGCCTCTACTCGCGGACCTCTTCCCGGATTCCAAGCTGGTCTTCCTGCTTCGCGATGGTCGCGATGTCGTTGACTCCTGGCTCGCTGGCTACCGCCACGGTGGTTGGGCGATACCGGGAGGCGCCTTTCCGGTTGCCCGCGATAGTCGGATCGCTTTGATCACATGGCTCTCGGCGGTGTGGGTCTATCGCAGCCGTGCAGTCCGCACCGCGTTCGAAACGCGTTTCCCCGACAGCCGGGTGTTGGTTCGCTACGAGGCGTTGCGCGAGCGCACCGTGGAGGCACTGGCAGAAGTCTGCGAGCCACTGGGGTTCGATCACATGCGCGCCGAGGAGATTGCCGAACGGCACAGCTTCGAGCGGCTTCCCCCGCATGTGCGAGGCCCGCACATGCGTGAGCGCACCGCCCGTCCGGGTTCTTGGCGGAGGAACCTCACCGCCGCCGAGCAGACTGCGATGCACGAGGCTCTTGGCGACGCACTGGTCGAATTCGGCTATGACACGGCAGACACACGCGAGGCCAGGGTCTCGGATGTATCGGGAAAATCGAATTCAGGGTTGCGAGGGGTATGGACTAGTGTTGCTGCTGTGTTCGCGGGTTCATCGACTCCGACTCCTTCCGATCCCAGCTCCGCTGTGACGAGAATCAGCGGGGGGGGGGGGGGGGGTTATCGCTTCGATGGCGCCCACCTAGGGTCTTGCGCGGGGCATTGTCCATCGGAATCCGCTCAACGCCGAGCTAAGCGGAAACCGAAGTGAGCGGTACGTCGGCGCGGGTCGGTCGCATCGTCGACGCCATGTTTCGACATGGCAGGGTGGGCCGGCGCAAAGCCATCAGGTCCGCCGGAGTTGTGGTGAGTCGCGGGCGGGGCTCTTACGTCTACGGTGAGGATGGCGAGCGCTATCTCGATGCCGTGTCGGGTTTCGGCGTGGCGTCGCTCGGTCACTCACACCCCCGCTGGGTCGAGGCCGTGCTCGCGCAGGCCGACCGGCTCGTCGTCAATCCGTTCCTCGGCCCGGAGCTGGCGGAATACGTGACGGCGTTGTCGCACCTCCTCCCTCCCGAGCTCGGCCAGGTGGCGCTGTACTCGGGCGGGGCGGAGGCCGTCGAGGCGGCGATCCGGCTCGCCCAGACCTCGCGGGGGAAGCCGGGCCTGGTCACGTTCAGCCCTAGCTTTCACGGCAAGACGAGCGTTGGCGTCAGGTACTCGGGTGATCCGACCTCGCCCGAGGCGCGCCTGCTCGGTCCGGACTGGTTCCGCGTCATGCCCTTTCCGGCCTGCGAGCAACACGACGCGGTCTCCTACTCGGAGTGCCGGGAGTCCGGCGCCGACGTGCTCGCACAGCTGACCGCCCGGGACGACCTCGACGAGGTCGGAACGGTGCTGGTCGAGCCGGTGCTCGGCACCTCGGGCAACATCCCGCCGCGCCGGCGGTTCCTCTTCGAGCTGCGTCAGCTGTGCGACCAGCGCGGCTGGGTGCTGGTGTTCGACGAGCTGATCACCGGCTTCGGGCGCACCGGCTCGCTCTTCGGCTTCGAGGAGTTCGGCACGGTCCCCGATGTCCTGATCCTCGGCAAGGGGATCGGCGGCGGGATCCCGCTGAGCGCGGTGTGCGCCGCTGAGCAGACCTGGGAGGGCTCGGCCCTGGCACCGCCCGCCGCGACGTCGAGCAGCTTCGGCGGCAATCCGTTGGCGTGCGCGGCCGGCCTGGCGACGCTTGAGATTCTCACCGACCCTGAGTTCATGGCGCAGGTAAGGTCCGTCTCCGCCGTCGCTGCGGGCCGGCTGCGGGAGCTTGCTGGCGCGTCGGACCGCGTGGCGCGGCCTCGCGGGCTGGGCCTGATGCTCGGCTTCGACCTTGTTAACCCCGCCACGGGCTCGCTCGCCTCCGAGCAGGAGTGCTTCGCGACTTTCCGGGCCTGCCGCGATCACGGCCTCCTGATCCTCGCCGACGTACCGAGGGTGCGGATCAGCCCGCCGCTGACGATCTCGGTTGCCGAGGTGCACGAGCTTTTCGACATCCTCGCCGAGGTGCTCGTTTGAGGATTGCCCTGGCGGGTCTCGGCGGCGCCGCGGTTCACGGTCACCTGCCGGCCCTGCGCCGGCTAGCAGGGGAGCGACGGCTCCGCCTCGTGGCGGCGGCCGAGCCGGCGTCGGCGCCGCGCCGCGCTTTGGATCAGGCTCTCGCAGACGTGCCGACCTTCGCCCGCGCTGAGGCGATGCTGAGAGCCGTGGAGGCTGACGTCCTGGTCGTCGCGACGGAGCCAGCGGCGCACCCCGAGCTGGTCGAGCTCGGGCTCGCCCACGGCGTGCACGTCGTCTGCGAGAAGCCGCTGGTCCACACCGGTGACCACCACGCGGTGGTTCGTGCCGCGGCTCGGCCCTGGCCCGATCTGGCGATCGTCACCGTCCATCAGTACCGCTACGCGGCGGCGTGGAGGTATCTCGCGCCCTTCGCTCGGCTCCTCAACGCGCTGCGCCTTCCCTACTCGATACGGGTCGAGGTGTGCCGGCACGGGGTCGAGGATCCCTACGCCGCCTCGTCTTGGCGCAGCGACCTGACGAGCTCCGGCGGGCTTCTAGCCGACCACGGCGCCCACTTCATCGCCCTCGCCTGGACGATCCAGCCAGACATGACGGTGCTCGGCGCGGCGCGCCGCTGGGACGCGCCAGGGCTGGAGCGCTCGTGGGGAAGGGTGAGGTTCGGCTCCGGCACGCTCGATCTCCACCTGTCGACGCTGGCGGACAGTCGCCGCACTCGGCTGCAGCTGCGCGCTCCGGGGATGACGCTGGACTGGGGGTCGGCGCGGGTCGCCCTGAGGCTGGCGCGGCGGCGGGTCGGCTCATGGCCGGCCGGCGAGCTCAGCGATCGCGCCTACCTCGACTCGCTCTATCTGGCCTTCTACGAAGACCTCGCCCGGAATCTCCACGAGTCCTCCTGGCGGGCCGCTCGCACGGCCGAATCACTGCGCGTCGGCGAGGTCCTAGTCGAGCTGCTGCGGCAAGCGGTGTGATTACACTCCCCTGCGGGTGAGTGGGAATCGCGTCACCGAGCACGCTGGCCTCGATGAGGTCGATCGAGCGGCCTGGTCGCGGCTTGCCGCGCGGCCACCGGCCTCCGTAATCGGCTCGCCGTCCTGGCTCGAAGCGGCCTTCGCCAGCACTCACAGTGGGATGGAGCCGCTGCTCCTGGCCTGCGAGGGCGAGGATGGACTGACAGGATTGCTGCCGCTTGCGCTTGATGGCTCGGGCGGGGCGCGGCTCGTCGGCGCGCCCTACAACGATCTCAGCGACGTGCTCACGCTCCCCGGCTATGAGGCCGAGGCGGCGGCGGCGATCCTCGCCGCCGTCCGCTCGCTCGCCGGCCGGGGTGTTGCGGTGACGCTGCACAGCCTCGATCCACAGGGCGCCCTCGCCGCGGCCGACGCCCGGCTCGGGGCGCTCCTATGGTCGCCGGAAAGGCCGGCGCCGGCCATCCACCTCGACCGCGACCTCGAGGTGAAGGTCTCGGGGCGACGCCGCCGCACTTGGGGCAACCGTCGTCGCCGCCTCGAACGGAGCCACGCGGTCGAGTTCAGGGCGGTCGAGGGGGCGGCGGCCGGCGACGCCCTGCCCGACTTCGAGCGGCTGCGGGAGCAGCGGCGCGCCGCGACCGGGCGCCCCCGCGAACGGCCGCCGGTCGCACTCGTCGCCGAGGCGGTGCGGCGTCTGACGGCAACCGGCGCGGTCGCCTTCTTCGAGATGCTGGTCGATGGCAGTCCCGTCGCCTCCGACCTCTACCTGCTCGACCGGCCCGGGGCGCTGATGTGGCTGAGGGGCCTGAATCCGGCCTGGCAGCCGTTCCCCTGTGGCCACCTCCTGCTCTGCTGGACCGCCGCTCGGCTCCGGCGCGAAGGGTATGAGGTGCTCGACATGGGCCGGGGCGACGAGCCGTACAAGTTCATCTTCGGCGCCAGCGATCGGGTCCTGCTCAAGGCCGAAGTCCCGGCCGGGCGGCTGGCAGGCGCGATGGGCTAGTCGCCGGCGATCGGTGCGTCGGCAAGGCGCTGCGGGCGGCGGCGCGAGTAGTACATCCGGACCGGCGGCAGGATCGCCCAGCGCAGCGCGCGTCGCAGCGCGCTTGCCTCGCGGATCTCTTCCCTGAGGCCGATGCTGCGCGCCTGCGCGATCGCTGCCGCGGCCACCTTGACGCCGTCCAGCGGTCGTCCGCCCAGCAGCTGCAGGCGCGCTTCGCTGATCGCGATTCGCACCTGCATCCGCTGGTCCTCGTACCGAATGGCGATGGCGCGTGAGCAGGCCAGCAGTTCGCCTGCCTGGGCGAACTCGCCGCGGTGCATCGTGACCTCCCCCAGCATCTGCAGCGGATATGCCTTGACCCGCTCCCAGGGGATCGAGTCGGACAGCCGCTGGTGCTCAAGCGCCGCGGCTTCGCAGGCGTCCATCTCGCCGAGGTACCAACGGCAGGCGGCTCGCAGATCCTGGAGGTCGACGAGGATGTGGCGGTCACCGGCGGCCTCGGCCAGCTCGTCGGCACCGTCGAGCAAGGCAAGCGCCTTTCGCGGTTCCCGGGAACGGTAGGCGACGTAGGCGGCCACCCGCCTCTGCCTGGCGGTTTCCCCCGGTAGCCCCGCGCGCTCGGCGGCAAGCTGCCCGAGGCTGAGCATCTCGCGGGCGGCCTCGAGTTCGCCGCGGATCGCGCAGTTCATCGTGCGGGCCGCCGAGGCTCGCGCTGCCCGCTGGAAGTTCTTGTCGCAGATCGCGCGTTTGTAGGCGAGGGTGGCGATCGCGATCCGGTCGTCGAACTTGCCGAGCGTGAAGAGGATGTCGAGTACCGACGTGAAGAGCGCGTGCAGCTCGTCACCCTTCCCTTCCGTGTGCAGCTCCTCCGCCACCACGGTGAACGCCCCGACGTGAGGAAGGGCGCCAGCCGCGTCCTCCCAGTCGGTGGAGAAGCGCTCGATGTAGTGCGCGGCGAGTCGCGAGGTGAAGGCCGCGGTATCCTCGCGCGAGGTGAGTGCGAGAGTCGCGTTTCTCACCCCTACACCGCACGTGAACAGGTTGGGCCGGTCCTTGAGGCGAACACAGGTGACGAGCCCCTCGGCCATCAGCTTGGTAAGCAGGAGCGCGACCTCGTCCTCGGACATGCGGGTCGCCACTGCAAGGTGCGCAGCGATTGCGTTGCCGCGCAGCAGGGCGCAGGCCGAGAGGATCGCGCGGGCGTTGGGCGAGAGTGACGTCAGGTGCTCCGCAAGCATCGCCTCGTCGTCGCCCCCGCCGCAGCGGGCCGCCTCCAGCCGTGCCTCGACCGAGTGCGGACTGCTCTCGAGTCCGTTGAGGAACGACATGATCAGGTGTGGGTTGCCGCCGAAGAGTTCGAGCATGCAGTCGAGGAAACCTTCGTCGCGAAGCTCCGGCACGCTGAGGCCCAGCCGGTCGGCTTCTTGGCGGATCAGGCCGCGAGCCTCCTCGAGCGCGAGCTCGGTCAGCCGCACCCGCGGCGCGGGCAGCGCTCCGGGGCTGTTGACGGAGGCGATGACGAGTGAGTTTCGCGGCACCGTTTTCAGCAGCCTGATCAGGGCCTTCGAGTTCGCGTCGCCGGACAGCCTCAGGTTGTCGAGGAGCAGGACGGTGGGCTGCTCGGCGAGATGCGCGCGAATCGCGTCGAACTTTTCGTCCCGCGCGACCACCGACAGCGCGCGGTCGTCGGTGAGGATGCTGAGCGACCCGCACAGCTCGGTCAGGCTGGGGCACCCGTCTTCGCATTCGATCCACACGAACGATCGCTTCCTGCGACGGTGCCGCTGTGGCCCCTTTCGTTCCTGCAGTCGGTATGCCAGCTCCGTCGCCGTGGCGCTCTTGCCGACTCCCACCTCGCCCTCGATCGAGACCACGCTCCCTCCCCCCTGCAACTTCTCCCGCGCCTCGGCGAGCTCTCCGACTCGGTTCACCAGGTCCGGGCGCGGCGGCAGCGCAAAGTCCTGCCGCTTGCGCACCTTCGGATCCTCATGAAGGGAAGCGCTTCGTCGGGTATCGCGCGCGGTCCAGAGGTTGACGAGAGCGGTTGCAAGCGTGACGACCACGGTGAACGCCCCTACCCAGACCCCCACCTGGATCCAGACCATGGCGCTATTCAGCATCCCCGCGCTCCTGCATGCGGTTGAATCTTGCCGCACCATCTCGATTCTTGCGCTCACACGGCGATGACTCGCCGCCATGAGGGCCGACTCTACATGCGCAAAACAAGATTGGGAAGGATCGCAGGGCAGAGGCAAAGGGACGAGTTCCTATTGAGCAGGGAGCTAGTGATCGGAGGCCCCACCGCGCCATAAGGGGGACGGAACCGCATCGGAGCCCTGCTGATCGGCCACTACGAGAACGCAAGCCTCGCTACGTCGGCAAAGTCGGCACCGGCTTCAGCGAGCGGGTCTTGGAGCAGCTCGCCACGAAACCCAGTTGAGGTGAACTGTCGCACTGCGAACTCGTTTCGGTAGCAGTTTTCTGCGGTGATGGCTGCGACGAAGTTTCCCCCTCAACACCCCTCCGGCCGATGCCGGTTGTGCAACAGCCCCGCCCGCTTCCGCGCTTCCCACGTATCAATTCGCTGCAAGCATGCCTCCCTCCGCATCACCGCCGGCGACTGAGGTTGTGCTTCCGGACTGACAGCCCACTGCGCAAACACCCTCCAGGCCAAGACCACGACCACGACAACCACCGCGACGATGACCGCCCTCCGGCTCACGCCACCCAGCCTAGCTTCACCTCGGAGCACGCACCAACGCTAAGGATCGACTCGACCCCGAGCATCAAGCAGCACCTCTCGTTCCAGCTCTGACCTCCGCCGCCCCCCGGCCAACGCGCCGCCAGCCAATCGCACAGCGCGCACAAGCTCGCGGTGCCGGGCAACGCCCGCCGAGACACCGCCGCCCGCCTCCCTGGCCCGCCGTCCCTCGACCCGCCACGACCGCCCCTCCGCACCGCTCAGCCCACCGCAAGACGCCGCCCCGCCCGCAGGTTACGCGCCTGCGGCGCGTGAGAGCGGGCGAACGGCTCCCGCGTCGGGCGGGAGCCACTGCGAAGGGAGCTCTCGTGAGCGATCGAGTTGCAGCGAACCAGCCTCGGCGAAGCGTCGGGCCCGGGCGTCCCTCGCCCGACCTCGAGCGGGCCGCCTTCCTGCAGCGCCTCTCCCGCATGAGCGCGGAAGAGCGCCTGGAAGCGTCCCGCTTCGAGTTCACCGCTCGCCAGCGCACGCTTTGGATCGCCCGCTACAGGGACGAGGTTCCGATCGTCAACGACGAGTACGAGCACATCGCCCTGCAGCTGGCCGACCTCGATTAGCTGGGCGCGCATCGCCCCTCAAGCTGGATTTGAAGTGGATCAAACTGCCCTGGCCCAAAACCAAGCCCTCAGTCGCCGCCTGAGACCTCGGCGAGACGCCGCCGCTTGTGATCGCCCACCCCGATCCACGCCTGCGCCGCACCCAGCGCTACCGTGAAGGAGTGGCCCGCACGCCCCTCCCGATCGCCTTCTACGATGCCGGCCGCCCCGTACGCGGCGAGACCCTCACCCTCGACGTCGGCGACAACCTGCTCATCCTCACAACCGCCTCTTCCGACCTCGGCCTCAACCTCCGCAACGTTTACGACGCCGCCGAGGGACGCGACGAGATCCAAGTCATCGACAACTACAAGATTTGCGGAAGGCACGGCCCACCAACGACACGCCTCCTGGCCACCTCCCCCGATCCCTCCTTCGAGCCGATCCCCCCCGACCGTCGCCCGCGCTGCCTCTACGACCACCTCGGCCGCTTCATCGAGCTTGCCCGCGCGGCCGGTTTCGAGCTGAGCATCGAAGGCGTCGACGCAGCCGCCCGCCAGCTCGATCCTGCCAGCGTCTGAGCTCGCCAGCACGCTTCCTTCTCGTCCAGAGCGAACGCCTCGATCACGCGGGTCGGGGCGCCTGCTCGTGTGGCAAAGCAGGCGCACTAAGCAAAGTCAGTCTCCCTTCTTGTTTTGGCTCAAACCAGAAGTACCGACCTTGAGTCCTAAATTTTCAACTCTCCCACCCGGCGGCTCTATTCATTGATCGACTTGGGCTAGTCTTCCACTAATGGATACACACGGACAGGGAACGTGGCGACACACGAAGCTCTGGGCTGAGTTGAAGCGCCGCCAAGACACGCCATCGGAGATGCTTCGGGCAGTCATTGTCGGTGTTATGCCAGACATCGAGACCGTTTTGACAGACCGCGGCACTTCCTCGGCTGATTTCACTCTCCATGACGCCTTCCATTCCTACCGCGTCGCGAACTTTATGGCCGACCTCGCCGGTCCTGACGTACTAGAACAGCTCGGCCCGCAAGACATTGCTCTGCTCTTGCTCAGTGCGTACGTCCACGATATTGGAATGACGCCACCCATGGCGAAGATCGATGGCCATCTCGCATTCATCCTTTCGGGTGACGCTTCGAGCTTGGGCGAACGTGACATTGAGTCACTGCAAGCCTGGCTGGACGATGAGTGGGACGGTATCACTCCGCCCATATCGCACGGTGCGCCTAGCGCGAATGAGCTGCGTCTCGCCAAACAGATGGTCGCAGGGTACATTCGACACCGGCACACCGATTGGAGTGCGGCGTGGATCCGGGGGCGCCTGCAAGCAACTCAAGAGCCGTACTCAGGATGGCTGGAGGATCTCGTTAGTCTTGCCAAGAGCCATCACTTCAACATAGACCAGCTAAGGTCTCACGCCTTCGATCCGCGACTCGTTGGATCGCCTGCGACGGTCGTCCACCTCCGTTACTGTGCCTGCTTACTCAGAGTTGCCGATGTACTGGACTTTGATCCAGAGCGCACGCCACCGATCCTGTATCGCCACCGTGGCGTGAGTGACGGCAGCGCGATCTTTTGGCGCAAGGACCAGGAGCTTTCCTTTGAGCTGCAGGGCAGTCACATTGTTCTCCACGCCCGACCTCTAGATGCCGCGGTTCATCACGCAATCGACATAACGGTACGTGACGTGAATAGAGAGCTACTACTGAGTCGAAGGCTTGCGGACGAGACCAATTTCCAGCACATGTCGGGCCGAGACGAGCCACTTCCCCATCGCTGGAGAATGGATACCACGGTGCGTTCGCTTATTACGCCCAGAAACGACGCATATGAGTACATCAACGGGACCTTCCGCCCAAACCCACAACGCATGCTCGCTCTGCTTGGCGGCATTGAGCTATACGGATCACACGATGCGGCAGTGCGGGAGATCATCCAAAACGCCTTCGACGCGGTTCGTGAGCAGATAGCGCGAGAACGCCTACTTCAGCCTGAGCTATCAAGCGGGGAGACCCTTGACCGAATAGCCTCAGCCCACCGCGTGTCCCTGATATTCGAGGAAGCTGGTCCAGGGGAGTACCGGCTGAGCTGCCAAGACACGGGTACCGGTATGACGCGCGACATTATCCACAATCGTTTTCTGGTGGGAGGTATTTCCTCCAGCCATGAAGTCAGGGCTTTGGAACGAGCATGCGACGAGCGAGGCTTTTCGCTTGGCCGAACGGCTCGGTTTGGTATCGGGGTACTGTCTTACTTCATACTTGGCAGGTATCTAACCGTACATACCCGTCGCTCTCTGGAGGCTGGGGATCCGGACGGTATCGGTTGGACCTTTACGAGTGGCGGGCTAGATGATTTCGGTGAACTTAAGCGCCGCCCGGATCTGCAAAATGGCACTGAGATCGTGTTGGACCTTCGAGAGGATTTGGTCGGACCAGACCCAAGCGCATTCGCTAGCCATTTATCGGCATATCTGTCGACTATCGTAAGGCGATCTCCATGCGCGTTCGACTTCGAAGCTCCGGGCTTCGACTGTCCATCGATCTCAAGCTCTTGGGGGTGGGTTGACCGGTCCGCCGACATCAGGATGATTCTGCGTGGGTCGACAACTGACGAGTTCAGAGGGATCATGGGCAGCTACGGAATCGCTACAACGAAGAGGAAGAACTGGTTGCGTCGCCGCAAACAGCGCTATGCCGCGTATGAGGAAGATGCGGAGGAGCGACTTGAAACCCACACGTTCGAATGCCCCCTTCCCGGAGAACTGGGAAGCGCGCGAATCGTCATTGGGACCTTTCGCCTTCTCCCGGGCGCTTCCTTTGCGTACTTCGACCTCATCGACGAGTCGGTCGACACGTATCGATTGAAATCTCTTCCAACCGAGGACGGCGTGGTATCACGTGGCCAGATGACGATGAGTTGGAACGGCATGATGATAGATGCCGATTCTGCATCACGTTCAAGTGTGCACGTGAATACTGTCGCTGCAGTTGTTGAAATCGATTGGACTAGTGACACGGCCGGCCAGTTGGCTATTCACAGGCATAGCTTCAAACCAAGTCCCAAGGCGATTCGTGCGCTGCGTTGGCTCGAGAAGGAGATAACGAACCGTCGTCTTGAGATCCTCGAGGAGGAGGGCGCAACCCTCCTTGCTCTCCTGAACAGGCGCATAGTTGATTCCCCGCCTGAGGAGTCAACGCCGCTGGCCTGGCCAGTTGAGGTTGGCAAGAGGAAGGTAGTTCTCAAACGTTTGGAAACCCCCACCGTCACGATTCCGAGATACGCGGACGGAGACAGATCAGCTTTGAGATGGAGGAGGGCGAAGGTCTGCGCGGCGCGTGACCTTAGCCTTGGAACTAGCGACGCCAACTATTATCGCAACATCTCTTGGAGTGGCACCCAATTTGGACCTACCTCGTTGGGTGTGATGGCCATCTCCGGAAAAGACAGAGCGGTTGTAGTTTGGGAGAACTTCAAAAGTAACCGGAGTCTAACGAGCGTTCCGCATTCCGCGGTCCCCTTTCCTCCTGCCTGGAGATCTCTTGCCGTCGTTCGGCCACGAACGAGATTCACAGGTGGAATCACTGAGTTCTTCAACGCAAATCATCCCCTAGTGCGCACCGTCGATAAAGAGGGATGGAAGTGGGCCGAGGGCGTCACCTTGGCTGAAAGAAACCCCGTTACTTATAGCGCTGACATGATGAAAACGCCTGGACGCGTTGCGGCTTGGCTCTTACACTGCATCAGCGGTGACGGCAGTATGCTGGAAGCGGTCGTCGAGGAGTCGCCTAGCCTTCTTGCCAACGCTTGGACTAAGATCGACGGTCTCGGTGAGTACGACGAGATCTTATCTTGGAGCGAAGATGAATCTGAAGAAGAGGGCGCACTACTATCCATTCTCTCGCTGAGCCCAAGGAACTATTACGGTTATGTAGGTCGAGAGGCTGAGCGTGAGTTTGCCGCCCGGTGCCCTTCCGTGGATGAGGCTTGGCGTCTGGTTGGCTGGAATGAAGACGATAGCCAGCCACGGCTTAAGCCGTAGTGTTGCAGACTCACCTTCGCCCTAGATCTGTCTTGCTAAATCAGGTGAAGTACGCGGCATACTTTGCGCAGCGCCCACAATACTGTCGCTTCCGCGTGGTTGCGAGCACGCGCGCAGACGCGGCTCACGCTCTCGCTCCGGACGAAGAGCAGGCGCGCTCACGAGACGTGAGCCCTGGCTTCACGCCGAGCTCAGCCCCGCCGAGACCGCTGCGATGCTGTCGGCTGGTTCGCTCTCGCCGATCCCCGCCACGCACTCCGCGATCGCTTCGACCTCCCCCTCACCAAGCCGCTCAGGTCGCCCCCGCATCCACTCACGCAGCCGCGACCCATGAACAAACACACAGCGCCCGTCTTCGACCAAGCCTTCCGGAAAATCCGACCAGAACACAACGACCGCCTGCACCCAAAGGCGCCGCCCGCTCCGCCGCTCGATGTCCTCCTTCAACGATGCAGCAGCCCCCAACGCCCGCGGCCTGATCGACTCCCACGGCTTGTTGTCTTCCGGATCCAACCGCCGCTGCAAGTGCGGAACGCCATCGCGCATCTCGACCACCCCGGCGAGGTTTTTGGTCTCCAGCAAAAACACCCCAGCCCGACCCACCGCGATGTGGTCGTAGTTGCCGTGTCCGTTCTCGACGTCGTGGAACACGCGCCACCCCGCCCGCTCCAGCGGCCGCAGCTCCTTCTCCGTCTTGCGCTCCCCTTCGGCTCCCTCACGCCAGTGCTCGATATAGAAGGGAGGCGTATCTCGAAACTCGACCCATGCTGCGACACCGAGAGCGGTGAGCCCCCCGGCAAACCACGACAGCGGATTCCCGTCGGCAACGAAGACCACCATCCCGACCACGATCAATGGGCCGGAGAACGCAAAGCAGATCAACCGGATCTTCGCCCGCCATCGACGCCGACCTTGCCGATAGCGATCCGCCGCATAGCCGCCAGCCTGAGCCCGCCTCATCAAGTTCATGGCCCCCTATCGGCCAGAACTCACCAGGGCTGAACTAGGCACTCCCGGGCACAGGCGCCGAAGCCAGCAGGCTCCCAGTCGCTCGCCAAACCCCGCGCACACAGTCAACACACAGTCAACGAATAGCCGAGGACGAATAACCGAGCACCCCTGAGCGCTCCATTTGACGTGTCTGGTTGTTGTGAATCCAGACACAAGTCAGATCGTCGGAACGACCACCTCCCCGGCAGCGATTCATCGCTCGCCCACCAAGGAGGGAAGGGAAGCCGCAAGCGCCTCTCCTGAGCCTCGATCGACACAGAATCAAGGAGCAGGAACATGTTCTCTCGATCGAGCGGACCGGCTCGCCGGCCGGTCCTGATAGCCCAATGCCTGATGCTGCTCACCGTCGCCATCGCCGTCCTCGGCGCAGCCAGCGCCCACGCCGCCGACTACAAGCTGGTGCTCTGCGCCGCCAACAACGGCTCCAACGGCTACCAAACGGCCACCAACACCACCAGCTCCCAGAACCCCGCCGGCATCTTCGACTTCAATAACTACTGCGGCCCCGCCCCGGACCCCGCGGGGAACAGCGCCTTCCTGCGGATCGCCGAGAACCAATCCGGCGGCAACGCCGGGGTCAACGCCTACGGCAGCGTCTCCTGGACTGCTCCGCCCTGGGTGGCGATCCTCGCCGCCGGCGGCTACACCCGCGAGCCAAACGCCTTCAACGAAGGCTGGCGCGGGCGCTTCTGGGCCGAAGGCTTCGACGGCTCCACCAACAACATCCTCATGCAGGGCACCGGGCGAGCCCAACTCGGGCATCTTCTGGAACCCGACCTCGACCTTCGCCCCACATCTGTGGCCATTCGGCTCCTTCGGCAACTACCGCCGCTTCGTCTTCGAGCTGACCTGCGTCCGCCCCTCCGGTTGCGACCGCACCAACTTCAACGCCGTCGACGCCAACAGCTTCGCCTTGATCCTCAACGACGTCTCCCCGGTGCAGCTGCAGCTCACCAACACCTCAGCGCCCCTGCTCGCAGGCCAGTGGGTCCGCGGCACCCAGACCGCCACCTACAGCTGGTCCGATCAGGGATCGGGCATCCGGATGGAGTGGATAAACATCGACGGCGCCCGCCGCTTCACCATCGACCACGCCAGCGAATGCAACACCGGCTCCTCGGCGGTCAACGGCGAGTTCGCCCGTGACTTCCAGCCCTGCGCTACTGCCTCGGGCATCGGCCGCTCCTACAGCTTCGACACCTCCTCGCTCCCCGACGGCGCCCACACCCTGCAGGCCTGCGCTCAGGACTACGCGCAATACCAAGGGCTCTACGGCACCGGCGGGGCAAGCTGCGAAGCAGCGACGATCCGCACCGACAACACCCCGCCTGGCGCCCCGGCTGGGCTGGAAGTGACGAGTTCGAACCCGGCTCGCTACCTGCCCCACTTCGGCGCCCACTGGCAGCTGCCGCCCAACCAGGGCTCACCCGTAGCCAAGGTCCATTACAACGTCGTCAACGCCACTGGCGAAGTGGTCGTGCCCGAGCAGACGGTTGCCGCCAGCGAACCCTCGACGCTGTCGAACATCGAAGGTCCCAGCAAACCCGGCGACTACCGCCTCCGCGTCTGGCTCGAGGACCAAGTCGGTCTCAGCGGTCCCGTCTCCACGGCGCCGATCCCCCACGACACCACGCCTCCGGCCGCGCCGCAGGGCCTCTCGGTGACGGCGCCGACTACGACCCGCACGGCGCAGGGCTTCGACGTCCGTTGGCGCAACATCGCCGACGCCGGCTCCCCAATCGCCGCCGTCCACTACCAGGTGCTGGACGGCTCGGGCGCCGTCGTCGTCCCGACCAAGACCGCCGCCGCCGAAGACGTCCAGGCGATCCAGAACCTGGAAACGCCCGGCGACCGCGGCAGCTACACCCTGCGCCTCTGGCTCTCCGACGCCGAGGGCAACACCGGCGCCCCCACCAGCGCCCCGCTCGCCTATGACTGCGTGCGCTCCGAAGTCCCCGGCGGCCTGCACTTAAGCGCCGGCTTCGGCGGCGCCGGCAGCGAAGTGGTGGGGGAGGGCAGCGGCTCGACCCTCAGCGGCAACCTGCGCGCCATCGCCAAAGGCATCGCCGGCGCTCCGCTCTGCGTCTACAGCTCCGTCGTCACCGACCCCGGCCGCGAATTCCTCGGCATCGCCATCACCGACGCCGCCGGCAACTACAGCTTCGCGATCCCACCCGGCCCCTCGCGCAACCTCAGCGTCATCTACCGCCCCGACCAGCGCCAGCTGAGCGCCGAAGCGACGCTCCTGACCAGGGTCCGCCCGACCTTCCAGATCGCACGCAAGGTCGTCCACAACAAGCACCTCGCCCGCTTCTCCGGCCAAATCCCCGGCCCCCACAACGACCAGGTGGTCGTCGTCCTTCAGGTCAGAAGCGGGAAGGGCTGGCGGGCCTTTCGCCGCTACCGCACCCGCGAAGGCGGCCGCTTCTCGGTCGGCTACCGCTTCACCCGCACCGTCTCACCGACCCGCTACGTGATGAGGGCCCAGGTTCGCGAAACCACCGGTTACCCGTATCTGCAAGGGAACTCGAGGCAGCTAGGGCTGAGTGTGTTGCCGTCGCCGCGTCGCAGATGAGCCGCCTCGAACGGCGTGCGCCTGGGAGCCGTGCAGTTCCCAGTTCAAGTCTCCGAAACCCCGATCCGGAAGGGTCGGTCTTTTGAGAAGAGCCTTCGCCAACCTCGAACAGACCGATACCAACGAAAACGGCATCGGAGATACGTGCGAAGAATGAATAGGGCCATAGGCGCAAGGTCCCCACAAGAGCGGTAGTAGCCTCGGGGGAGGAGCTCTTGTCTCGTAGGCCTGTTGAAGGGAAGCGGAGAAAGCTCCCAGAAAGCGACGATTCAGATCGGACGCGACAGAACATGCGAGTGCGAGCGGTGACCGAACGACTAAATAGCCTCGCGAGGGGCGGGCTGCTGCTCGCGGGCCTGGCCGCGATGGTCGTGGCGCCCGCCGTGGCTCATGCCGGCGGGGATCCGCTGGACCCTTCGTTCGGCAACGGCGGAGTCGTGGTCACCCCGACCCCAACCCCCCGCTGGAATGGCGCTGTCTTCGGCCTCGCCGAAGACAGCGAGGGGCGAATCATCGCGGCTGGCGAGACGGATGCGGGAGGCTTCGGGCTCCTGCGCGATCTCGCCGACGGCTCTTTGGACAGGTCCTTTCGGGGAGGCTCGGTCGAACGAGAACCCTCCTATCCCGGCGGACTTGTGGAAACTGGATTCAGTGGTGGAGCGGCGGCCCACGACGTCGCCGTCCAGCGCGACGGAAAGATCGTCGCCACTGGCTCATCGTCAGAACAGGGAGCCTTCGCCCTCGCCCGTTACGAGGAAGACGGCACCCGCGACCCCAGCTTCGGCAAAGACGGGCGGGTCGTGACCCACCTCGGCCCATTCGACGGAGGTGCCTTTGCCCTGGCGATCCAGCCCGACGGGCGGATCGTGGTCGGCGGCTTCAGGGAAACGTGGAATAGGCGCACGGAAGGCCTCCTGATCCGCTACCTGCCCAACGGCGCGATCGACCCCAGCTTTGGCTCACACGGAGAAGTCCGCTTCAAGCCCCGCCACCGCGGCCAGGCAAAGGTGGACGACGTAGCGCTGCTGCCGAGCGGCAAAATCCTGGCGGCTGGCGGCTTCCACGGCGACTTCCTGCTGGCGCGACTGCTTCCGAATGGAAGCCTCGACCCCAGCTTCGGCGGCGGCGATGGCCGCGTTCTCACCGATGTCGACGCCAACGGCTACTGCGCCGAAAGCCAGTGCGCCTACGCTTCGAGTCTCGCGGTCAGCCACGGCCACATCGTGCTGGCGGGCAATGCCGCGAACCATCGCGATCTGTTCACCGCCGTGACCCGCTACCAGGCAAACGGCAAGCTCGACCGACGCTTCGGGGACCGGGGCATCGTCCGCGTCCACCGGCTCTACATCCTCACCGCCGACCAGTTGGTCGTCCAGCGCGACGGGAAGATCGTCACCGTTGGCCACCGCTACGGAAAATATGGGGAATCGGTCGTGGCCGTGCGCTTCCTGCCCAGCGGCAAGCCCGACCCCAGCTTCGCCCGCTCGGGAGTCTTCACGCGCAAGGTCGGTTTTAGCAGCGTCGCTTATACGGCACTCCTGCAGCGCGACGGCAAGGTAGTGATCGGCGGATACGCCGTTGCGAAGGGCGGCACGCCGACGTTGCCACCCGAAGCCGCAGAAGAAGGTCCCGAAGACCCCTTGGAATCCGCGCATTTCATGCTGATGCGGTTCCTGCCGGGTGCTTAGCCTCAAGCACCAAGGATCTTGTTGGAGATCAGGCGATACGCGGTCGCGGATATCCGTTCAAAACCCGCCCCCGCTATTTGACGAAGGCCGTGTAAATCGGGGCTTTTTCACGTCTAGGCCCCGTTGCCTCAAGGGCCAGCGGGTCACAATCGGGTCACAAATCTTTTTGGGCCTGTGCTTCAGCGAGACAGTTTGGGGCGATCGAGCAGCGTTTCGCGATATTTTCGAGCTGAGAGGGACGGAGAGGTGAGAGCGCCCCACGGGGGCCTCTCGGATTGAGGGTCAGCCGCCCTTGAAGATGAGCACCAGCGTGCCGGCGGCGATGACTGCGCTGAGGATCGCGGTCGCCCAGGTGAGCAGTTGCAGGCGCCTCTCCGAGCGGCCCTCGAAGCGAGTGCTCGTCTCCCGGTAGAGCGCCTCCAGCTTGTCGCTGAGAGCTTTGAATTCGGCGGTGATGCCGAGGCGCTCGCGGAGCAGGCGGTAGCGGCTCCGGTAGGTCTCGGTCATGATTTCGAGGTCGTAGGTCTCGTGCAGCTCGACCATCGCTTCGCGCTCGATGTCGGCGATCGAGTCGGGCTTGGAGCGATCGGAGCGAGAGATGTCGCGAAAGACGCTGCGAATCATCCCGGTCGCCGTCGCGGCGCCGATCACCATGTATGCGGTCCAGCCAGCCTCGAGCAGCGCGGAGGCTTCGAGGCCGTGCTGGGAGCAGCCGTCGCCGACGGTGACAACGCAGCGGTTGGCAGGAAGGACGCCGATCGCATAGCGCTTGGTGTCGAAGAAGTTGCGATCGAGGCGGTAGCCGTCTTGGCCCGTGCGCGGTATCCACGCCGGTGTCTGGTAGGGGTGCGAGATGGCTTTTGAGACTTCGGCGAGCAGCCCCGAGAGGTCCGGGTCCCTGCAGGTGCCCGGCCCTTGGGAGGTCTGTGACTTTGCGCAATTGTCGTCGACGAGAACCACCGAGGAGACGCGGGAGGCCGAAAGAGAGGTGAGCACACGGTCGCCGATCTCCTTTCTGATGCGCTTGGCGGGGAGGCTGGCGGCGCCCCGCGTCATTCGCAGCGTGAGGGCGAACAGCGTTGCCTCGGTGAACATGCGCAGGGTCAGCGGTCGCTCGACATCCGTGGGCCGGATGCCGAGCGACTCCATCGCCGGTTGGGCCACAGCGGCCAGGTAGCCCCCGAGCGGCCCCGAGACTTTGAACGCGGGCCTCTGCTCCGGGTTGAACGCGGTGGCAAGCGGCCACTGGCTGCGGATCGAGTCGTGGATCTCCTTCGTCGACATGGTCCGCGGAGGGAGTTCGGTCCCGGAGGCTTCGCACGGGATGAGGAAGAGGCTGAAGGAGAAGATCGGGCGAAAGCCACGGCGTCCGTAGACGTAGAAGAGAGACAGGGCGGGTTGGACGAACCAGGGGCCGAGTGCGTATTCGCTTGGCTCGTCCGGGTCCGGGTCGAGCAGGGCATGGGGGAGCAGGACGTTGACCGTCTCGCGGGCCAGGGGCAGGCCGAAGAGGCGGGAGCGGCGGTGGGCGAGGAGCTGGCAGAGGAGCTGGGAGAGGTCCTCGCCTTCACTCGTCTGGCCCGTTCCCGGGGAGGCGGCTGGTTCGACGAGGAAGTCCTTGTGGTGGGTTTCGACGGGTCGGTCGGCCCCGCCGATCACGAAGCCCTCCCACGGGTCCTCTGGGTTGGCGCGGCCCCCGCATTCGGTCTTGCTCCAGGCCAGGGGCGCTGGGAGCTCTGTGCCCTCTTCCTTGTAGGGGAATCGTTGGGGCTCGATCGTCGTCTGGCGGTTGCTGACGAGAGCGCTGTGGCGCCAGGCCCGCCCGCCGTCGCCGTCGTCGCGCTCGTACTTCATCCCGGCCTCCCCGAGTTTGAATCCGGATGCCTCGAAGATCCTCCGCAGGAGCCGGTCGGCGTCCCGGACTTCCTCTCGCGCGTAGAGGGGTCGGAGATCGCGCGAGACGCGCACGGCGAAGGAGTGTTGGATCAGCCCGTGCAGGTCGCGCACGCTCGAGTCAGTCCTCGGGCTCTGGCGCTGCCGGGGTCGGGATGAGGATCGCCACCAACGCCGCGCCGCTTGCGGCGATCAGCGCCTCGAGCTCGGGGGAGCCGCTGGCGCGACCGCCCGCGAGCACGACGAGGATGACGGCCGCGAGTAGCGCCATCGCGATCCATGCCGCGGGACTCTTTGCCTTGGGCTCCGGGACCAAAAGGCCCACCAGGGCGCCGCTGAGGGCTGCGGCAAAGGCCCAGAGAACCGCTGGGACGTTGGGCGGGAGGGAGGAGTGCGTGCTGGTGGTGACGTGGACGCGGTCGCCGCGGGCGGCGCCGACATGGCGGACTTGGTGGATGACCTGACTGGAGCCGAAGGCGAGGATCAGGCAGATGCCGACCAGGGCGATTGCCGCGGCGAGACCCAGGCCGGCCACCGCGAGCCGGAAGGTCCTGCTGTCGCGAGGTTCATCCACTAGATGAGAGCGCTGCGAGGTCGATGGCGGTACCTTTCGCCGGCCCTGACCTCCTGGGCCTCGAGCGTCGCGCCCAGCTGGGCGAAGCTCTGTTGCTGCTCGTGGGAGACCGGTTTCGCCGCGGCTTCGATCGCCTTGACGATGAGTTTCGCGGCTTCGATCTCCGAGTCTGGTTCGGCCGCGTGCGTTTCCGTTCCCCTTTCGAGCAGGTCCGAGAGGGATCGGAAGCTGTAGGTGAGGAGGAGGATGATGGCCACGCCGAAGCCGACCCAGACGAGCCAGCCGGCGCTGCCGAGGTCGAGTTCGGAGGCGGTGAAGGCGACCACCCAGAGTTGGCCCGCGGCGGCGGCCAGGATGAGGGCGGCGCCGAGCAGCAAGCCGCCAACGGTGAAGGCGTCGCCCCGCTTGCCCTTGGACTCCTTGTAGCTCTTGGTCGCCAGGGTGACGATAGGGGCAGCGCTGACAAGGATCAGCGCGATCGCCCCGCCCACGGTCGCCAGCGCGGTGAGCGCTTCGGCGTTGTCGCCGAGGAAGGCCTTTGCCGTCGTGGCGCTGAACAGGCCGGTCAGCAGCGCCCCGGCGGCGGTCGCGTTGGTGGCCCAGTTGTCGTTGAATTTCCAGGTCGCGTCGAGCGAGCCGAGCGGCTGATTGAGCCTGCGCTTACCCCCGCTCTTCGGCTCCCACCCCCGGAGGTAGAAGGGGACGCTGAGGACCAGACTGGCGATGAGGGCGATCAGGAACGCCCACAGCTCGTGCCAGTTCGGCGTCTTCGCCGGCGCCCCTTTTGGGTTGACTTCGAAGGTCTGCGAGGCGCCGCCGGCGAGCGCCGCGGTGAGCTTCAGCCCGAGGCCTTCGTGGGCGCAGGCCGCGGGGACCTCCACCGTCACCGGCGTGATCTGGTTGGGCGGCAGCTGGTTCTTGCTGAGGCTCGGCTTACATCCCGCCGCTTCTACTTCCAGCGCCGCCGGCCCGTCGGTCAGGTTCGTGAAGCTCAGGTCCACTTTGGACCCGCCACCGCTTTCCGCCCGCTGCAGTTCCGGGGTGAGCGTGTCTACCACCAGCGAGGCGGGTGCCGCCGAGGCTGGCTCGGAAGCCAGCAGGCCGAAGAGCGCGATCGCTGCGGCTGCCAGCGAGACCCTGACCGTGCGCTGCGGAGAAGACATTGTGCGAAACATAACCGAGAGCACTAGGTGTTTGTCAACTTGTTTGTCAACTACTCACCACTCACTAACCGTAGGTCGAGATCCCGGTCTCCGGGCGCCCCGATTGCATCTATATATCCGCACCGCTCCGCAAGGTCACGTGCAGAGCCAAATCCTTGACACCGGCGCCAAGGGCCGTGTAGTCTCGCACTTGTTGAGTATTCCCAGTTCTCTGAAGGCGGGAGCGCGTCAGGCTGGCCTTTATCTGACGACTCCAATCTCGTCCCGGTTCCTGGGGACGGGAAGCCCTGACTGCGGGAGGAGCATGAGAGTGCCGAAGGCAATTCTGGTTGTCCTTGTCTCCGCGACGGCTTCTGCTGCTCTGTCAGCAGCTCCGGCGATGGCTTCAGCACCCCCCGCGGTCACCACCGAACCCGCCGCCGAAGTCACCAAGCACGAAGCCACCCTCAAAGCCACCGTCAACCCCGAGGGCCTCGAAACCACCTATCAGTTCGAATACACGACCGCGAAAGACTTCCAAGAAAACGGCTACGAAGGCGCGACCAGCGCCCCCGCCTCACCCGAAGGCATCGGCTCGGGCACCGAAGGCGTAGAAGTCGTCCAGACGATCGAGGGCCTGGAACCAAAAACGCGCTATCGCTTCCGCGTTGTCGCCAGCAACTCCGAAGGCACGACCTACGGCAACCCCATCTACAAATCCTCCTTCGGCAAAGAAGGCACAGGCAACGGCGAATTCAAATACATCGGCGACGTGGCGATCGCCCCCGACGGCACCCTCTGGGTCGTTGACATCCAAAACAACCGCCTCCAGCACTTCAGCGCCGGCGGCGGATACCTCGGCGCCTCGGCCAAAGTCGAATCCCCCGACGCCGTCGCGATCAACTCGGCAGGCGAAATCTACGTCTCCGGCAACTACGTCAAGAAGCTGAACTCCAAAGGCGAAGTCACCGCGACGCTGGCCAGCTACGGTTCCAGTGAAGGCCAGGTCCGCTTCGCCGTCGGCCTCGACCTCGACTCCGAAGGCAACCTCTGGGTCGCCGACTCCGAAAACGGCCGCGTCGATAAGTTCAACACCAAAGGCGAATTCGTCAAATCGATCGGCGGCCTCAGCTCCCCCTGGGGCGTCAGCGTCGCCCCGGGCGGCAACCTCTGGGTCGCCGAGCACGGGGCGCACCGGATCTCAGTGCTGAGCCCCGCCGGCGAACTGCTCAACCGCTTCGGCTCCAAAGGCTCCGAACCCGGCCAGTTCGAAGAACTCTCCGACGTCGAGGTCGCCGACGGCTACGCCTGGGTCGGCGACGCCGAAAACAACCGCGTCCAGCTCTTCAACGAAGAAGGCGAATACGTCACTTCCTTCGGCAAAGAAGGCACCGGCGAAGGCCAGTTCCACACCCGCTCCTGGATTCGGGTAGCCGTCGCCCCCAACGGCGACGTCTGGGTCACTGACTCGGGGAACGACAGGGTTGAGAGGTGGAATGCCGGCAGCTTCGAAACGAGCCCGTATACCCCCATCTACAAATCCTCCTTCGGCAAAGAAGGCACAGGCAACGGCGAATTCAAATACATCGGCGACGTGGCGATCGCCCCCGACGGCACCCTCTGGGTCGTTGACATCCAAAACAACCGCCTCCAGCACTTCAGCGCCGACGGCGGATACCTCGGCGCCTCGGCCAAAGTCGAATCCCCCGACGCCGTCGCGATCAACTCGGCAGGCGAAATCTACGTCTCCGGCAACTACGTCAAGAAGCTGAACTCCAAAGGCGAAGTCACCGCGACGCTGGCCAGCTACGGTTCCAGTGAAGGCCAGGTCCGCTTCGCCGTCGGCCTCGACCTCGACTCCGAAGGCAACCTCTGGGTCGCCGACTCCGAAAACGGCCGCGTCGATAAGTTCAACACCAAAGGCGAATTCGTCAAATCGATCGGCGGCCTCAGCTCCCCCTGGGGCGTCAGCGTCGCCCCGGGCGGCAACCTCTGGGTCGCCGAGCACGGGGCGCACCGGATCTCAGTGCTGAGCCCCGCCGGCGAACTGCTCAACCGCTTCGGCTCCAAAGGCTCCGAACCCGGCCAGTTCGAAGAACTCTCCGACGTCGAGGTCGCCGACGGCTACGCCTGGGTCGGCGACGCCGAAAACAACCGCGTCCAGCTCTTCAACGAAGAAGGCGAATACGTCACTTCCTTCGGCAAAGAAGGCACCGGCGAAGGCCAGTTCCACACCCGCTCCTGGATTCGGGTAGCCGTCGCCCCCAACGGCGACGTCTGGGTCACTGACTCGGGGAACGACAGGGTTGAGAGGTGGATATACGGCGCTCTCGCCACCGCCACCACCGAACCCGCCACCGAAGTCTCTCAGCGCGAAGCGACCCTCAACGCCACCGTCAACCCCGAGGGTCTCGAAACCTCCTACCAGTTCCAATACACGACCGCGGAAGACTTCGAAGAACACGGCTACGAAAACGCGACCAGCGTCCCCGCCTCCCCGGAAGGCATCGGCTCGGGCACAAAAGACGTCGAAGTCAGCGAGTCGATAGAAGGCATTGAACCGGACACCACCTACCACTTCCGGGTCGTCGCTGAAAATGGTCTGGGCGCCAGCAAAGGCGAAGACAAAACCTTTACCACGCCCGAAGCCACCCTCAAGAAACCGATCGCCGCTTACTCCTTCGACAATGAATTCGAAGAAGGAGAAACAGCTTATGACGACGTCGGCAGCCACAACGGCACGGTCGAAGGTGCCGAATGGACACAAGGCAGAAAGGGCGATGCCTTGCGGTTCGATGGTGAAAACGACGTCGTCACCATTCCAGACAGCAGCAGCCTTGATCTCCACGAAAGCTTCACCTTGGAGGCCTGGGTCGACCCAAGCGAATCTCACAACTGGGCCCCGGTTATCGCCAAGGATGACTCGGGCAAAGGAATGCCGTTTGGCTATGTGCTCTATGGACAGGGAGGCGGTGAAGCTCCAGTAGGCTCCGTCGCCAAAGACGAATCCACTAAAAAAACCGTTAGCGGAGCATCGGCCCTGCCGCAGGAAGAATGGTCGCAGCTGGCGTTGACCTCTGACGGTACCCAGATGCGTCTCTATGTCAACGGGAAACTTACGGGCACGGAAAGCTCCGTCCCAGCCAAGATCACCGACGGAGCCTTGCAGATCGGTGGGAGCACAACCCTCGGCCAATACTTTGCCGGCCGCATCGACGAAGTGAGGATCTATAGCGAAGTGCTGAGCGGCAAAGAGATCAGGAACAGCCTCGACCTCTCGCCTCCCCAGGCTGAGCTCTCGGGGCCGCTTTTCGAATCAGCCGATGGCCCGCTCGGAGTCGAAAGCGCCAGCATGACCATCAATGCCGGTGACGGTAGCGGCGAAGTCGCATCCGGTCTCAAGAACGTCGAAATCCGCGTCGACGGAAAACTCGCCGAAGTGATCAGCTGCGGATGTGGAGAACCCATCACCTTCACCTACAGCAAGAAAGCCTGGGGATCTGGTGCAAATACGGTCGCCGTTACGGTTAATGACAAGGCTGGCAACCAAACGGTTCGAGAACTGACCGTCGACAAGCCAGACGGTCCGAGCATCGCCCTGGAAGGACCGCTATATGAGCGGCGCGGGACAACGATCGGTGCTAAAGCCCACAAACTCACAATACACGTGGGTCAGACCGACTCCAGCGAAGCCGCGCCGCGACCTGGAGTCAAAAGCATCGAAGTCAAGGTCGACGGAACGCTCGCCGGCGAACCAAAAACCCAGACCTGCCCCGAAGGAAACTGCTCGCTGGAAACCACATGGATCTTCGAACCGACTAGCTACGCCGAAGGTACTCACACAATTGCGGTCATTGCAAAAGATCAGCAGGGTAATACGACGACTCGCAGCTTCGAAGTCGAAATTGACACCAGTGATCCCTGCGGTAATAGTGCCGAAGAACCCGTCGAAGGCTGTGAAGACGCAACCTATCCGATCCAGCATGCCACCTCATATGTCAGCGAACCTGGCACGACGAAAGAATTCGTCGCCGAAGAATGGATTCAGCCTGGTACGCCCAATGCGCGTAAGGAAACGGCCAAAGAATATCTCTGGACGCGCGATGTTGTTCCATGCCCCGAAGAACCAGAAGCCGAATGCGGCGAAGTTCGGACGATCTCTCCAGGAGTACTAGAAGAAACGAATGAATTGTTCGTCACGACAAGTAGCGATCCCAATGACGATCAGCTAGATCCGGTGGCCGAGCTGAATGCGTTCGACCCGAGCGCGCTCGGCGAACCGACGAAAACCGGGCCGCTTGTTGATGCGCTGGCCTCCTGGCAAAGCCCTCCGCCGAATCACGGTTCTACGTACGCTCTGTATTCCGAAATCGAAGAAGTAGCCGAAGGACCAACTCTAAAGACCTTGTGGTGGGTCGATGCGTCGACTGATCTGCCGTTGCGGCGCGTCTCGGTCATCGAAGAAGAGAGCCATGTCGTCAGCGAAAAGCGTGAATTGTTTGATTTCGATCAGACGCCCCCAACTCCCGAATCTCTCCCTGAAAACTTTTTCGATTCAAGTACACCGGAAGAAGTCGTCACGGAAGTAACCCGAAGCCTCGATGAACCCTTGCCGGAACCGGAAATTGTTGAAGTTGACGAAGAAGAAGAAGCGGGAGAATTCTGAGGACGCATCATGAGGCGAAGAGTCCAAGTAACCCTTTCGGTGGTATTCGCCGTCGTACTGGCTGTAGCAGCGCTGGTATGGTTGACCTCTGGCGACAAGTCATCGACGCAGGCTCCCTCGAAAGCGGAAACCTTTGCGACGAGCCAACTGGCGGTCCGCGAAGCCCAATCGCTGACTCCGGCCGAGAAGCGCCAACTCACGACTGCCGCAGTAAACGACCCTCGTGTTCGTCAGCTAACGGCGACGCACTCGCCGAAAGTAACCGCATTCTACCCGTGGGGAGAAGAAGACGGGTCCAAGCCAGAAGGAGCCGGCGTCTACATCAGGCTGCAGCCGCCTCTAGTACTCCGACAGACCCCGCTCCCTGTGTTCTTGGTCCCCAACGAAGCAGCGCCGCCCAATACACCCATCCTACGCCGTCACGCGATCTATACGGCGACGAATGTCTCCGTCCTTAAAGTAAGAACACTACTCAAGCAACTTGAAGTCGTGGAAATCGAACCCATGGGCTGGCACATCCATATAACCGCTGCCCATCTTCTCGGGCCCACCCCCAGCAACGCCTACAGATCCGAAGGGGACTAATGACCAAGGGTAGACGCCGATCAACGCTCCTGCTACCGGCGATGGTCGTGATAGTGACGAGCTGCTGTATGCCATTGCTTGCTGCCTCGAAGAGCAATGCGGCGACCACTGAAAAGCTGTCTCGCATCATAATGGACAAAACTCGCGAAAGCCAGTTCTTGAACTATGACTTTACAGAAGAAAATCATTCAAGACAAAAGGTGGACTGGGGAGTCGATCTGATTTTCTCGAATCATTCAACGGTAAATACTGACAAAGCCATTCTTCATCGCTATCTTCCACACGGAAGCAAGGCAAAACAGCATGCCTACATGGATGACGGTACCGGATGGGAATGGGATCAGGACGGTGGCGTCAAGCAGCATACGCTGGAACCATTTGGCAATGCGGTACATATAAGAATTTACGGGCCTCCTAAGTCGCGTGAACGGGAAGAGCACCTTTTCGCTCGCACGTGGGGATTCTACAATTTTGGTACAGCGCACATCGATCACGAAGAGGGTAACTTTTTAGGCAACGAATGGTCCGGCTATAGTGAGCACGCCGAGACCATTGCCGCCAAAATATGGCAGCACGAAGTTGGTGCAGCGTATGTCGGATACAATGTTAAAGGTATGGGTAATGCCCAGCATAGTGAAGGCAAAACTGGTCATATTTGGGATAACGATGGCTTTGCAACCGTGTTAATCGTGCCAGAAGAGCAGAGGGAATCAACCATTGCTCAATGAGCGAGGGCGGACACGTGGCTGATGACCGCTCTGCGGTCAAGTAGGTGCAATGACACACTCGCGGCGTCGGGTTGGTGCGGTAACGTTATGGTTGAGTGGCGCAGCATATTTGCTGCTGCTGCTGCTGCTGCTGCTGCTGCTGCTGCTGCTAGGTCCCGCTATGGCAGTTGGGAGAGCCGCTGGTGGGGTTGCCGCCGCTGACCGCCCAGTATTCGTAACTGCAGGCCCCGTAGGTCTTCCCGCGACTCAAGATGAAGTGAGACGATGGGAACAGCCCTTCTCTCTCGCTGCCAGTGAGCACGAAGGGGGGAAATGGTGGTATTTGTTGAGGCTGGCCGTGGATGTGAAATTCGCTCCGGAGGCTAAGCGGCGGTCGATAGAACTGTCGGCATCCGTAAATGAACGGACGGCCAACGAGGCGGAAGTATGGCTGACGCACAGCGGTCGGTGCCACGGACCGATGGTGGAATGGAGTGCGTACGATCTGTTGCGCGGATCGGTGCATCGGTCTGTCTGCGGTCGGAGTGCTGATGTATTCACCGAGAATTTTGTCCAAGTGCATTCCGTCGTACCGGGACCCGCAACCCTCGCCGTGCAGGCGTCTGGCAAGCTCTCTGAGGACGATGAGGTGCTCCTGCGGTCTGGATCTGGGTTGGTCAAATCTACCCTGGGTCCGGCAAGGCTACGCTTCCGTGCGGGGCCGCCGTTGACCCAGCTTCCGTTGAAGAAGTGGACGAAGGTGCCGCTCTACCTAGAAAACCGTGGCGATCGTGCTGCAAAGGGTTCGGTGATTGCGGCAGAAATCAGTGGCTCGGCCTCCGTCAAGCCGGCTCGTCTTCGAATCCGTCATCCTCTTAATCCGCATCAGTCAATCCAGATACCGCTGCAAATTCGGCCCAACAAGCCCGGCCGATTCGTCTTGGTGGTCCGTGGATCTTCCCTTGGAACCTATCCCTTGATGAAAATCGCGTTCCATACACCTCGCCTTGTACACAGCGGACGATCTACAACAAAAACGATAGCTCTTGTTGCCGGAAGCTCCGCGTTATTAGGGCTCATGTTTCTTTGGTGCTGGGATCTGCGAAGAAGCACAGCACATTCGTTTGAGGAGGGATAGTAGGAGAAGGACTCGCTAGGGCGATTTAAGGCGGTAGAATAGAGACCGGATGTGGCCTGAGTCCCTGATGACGACGCGAATGCGACTGATCGTGACCCTGGGCTTTGGGTTGCTCTATGGCGTCGGCATTCTCGCTCGCTTGTTTGTTGACGATCACGGCGGCGACGCTGGGATCGCTGTCGTGATCGGCTTCCTGTTGCTGTTGGTCGGCATCGGCGTCGTGGTTCGCCGTTGGTTTTGTCGTCCTCGTCGTTCTCGGTCCGCTGATCGGACTCGCGATCCTCGAAGTCACCGGCTTCGAAGGCAACGGTGAGGAGTGGTCGGACAAGCCCCTGCTCTCACCTCCGGGAATCGCAGGCCTGGTCTGGGCGGCAGTGCTGCTCCTGCTGGGCGTCTGGCTGGGGAACGCGGGAGATGGCTTCTGCGGGCTCATAGGAGGAAGCAGGCGCGAAAGGGGCGGCCGGTTGTGTCTCCGATCACGCATTATCCGGAGTTCCGGATAACCGATGGCCGCCGTCAGCCGACGCGGTGGCGAGCCCGCATCAGATCGCCGCGGACGTCCTCGCGCGCCCTCACCAGGTCGCGCATCGCCTCTTCGCCTGGCGTCGGCACCCGCACCGCGTGCAGGCCGCCGATCATCAGCAGGCGCACCAGCCGCTCGGCGTCGCGGCGGTCGGTCTTGACCCGATCCTGAGCAGGCCGCTCGATCTTGCCCGGGGCGGCCACCGTGCAGTCGATGCCCCTCGCTGCAAGTTCCCGCGCCAGCCCGAAGCCGGTCGGCCCGGCCTCATAGGCGACCCGCACCGGCGCCGGCAGTCCCGCGCAGAACCCCGCGACCTGCTCGGTGGCACCGCCCATCCTCCGCACCGCCAGCTCGCCCGACTCCGAGTCGGCGAGGGCCGCGACGACCTTCGCGGCGTGAACATCGAGACCCACCCACGTCCTAACCTGAGCCATGTCGGCACCCCCATGATTGCGGTCCTCGCCGAGGCCATTCCTCGGCGACAAACCCGCGCATCTCATGCGCGGGTGCCGACCTTCACACCGGCGTCGGACTAACCCCGGCGCTCAGGTGGGCGGTCCATAGGGTCTAGCTAGCCGATGCCGACTCGGGCCACGCGGAACTGTCGAGCGAAGGCAGGCAGTGCTTTGTGCTCAGCTGAGCGGGAGTCGGCCCAAGATCTGAATTCAGAGTCCCGTCACGGGTCCAAACCGGGCGGGACTTCTTGGTTTGACGATGACTCAGGCTCGTGAATGCCTCGCGCCTTCGGCTCAACTCCAAACTCCTCTCACCGTACGTACTAAACGAATAACCGAGGCACCCCCGCCCGCTCCATTCGACATGCCCTGTTGTTTGTAAGCCCAGATACAAGTCAGATCGGCGGAACGACCACCTCCGCGGCAGCGATTCATCGTCTGCCCACTCCGGAGGGAAGAAGGCCGAAAGCGTCTTCCCTGAGCCTCGATCGGCACAGACTCAAGGAGCAGGGACATGTCCCGTCGATCGAACGGGCCGGTCAACCGACCGGTCGCAGCAGCCCTATGCCTGATGCTGGCGGCGCTCGCCGTCGCGCTCATCGCAACAGCCACCGCCCAGGCCTCCGTCTACAAGATGGTCGCCTGCGCCGCCAACAACGGCACCGCCCCCTACACGACCGCCACCAACACGATCAGCGCCAGCCATCCGGCCGGCATCTTCGACTTCAACAACTGGTGCGGGGGAGCCGGCGGCGACCCGCCCGGTGAAGCCGCCTTCCTGCGCATCAACGAGCACGAAAGCGCCGGCAACGCCGGCCAGTGGGCCTACGGCTCGATGAACTTCGAAACGCCGGCCAACGTCCACTTCATGGCGACCGGCGGCTACACCCGCGAGCCCAATGCCTTCAACGAAGGCTGGCGGGCGCGCTTCTGGACCCCTGACGCAAACGTCGAGTTCCTGATGCAGGGAGCCGGCGCGCCGACGCCCACCTCCAACACCTTCGGCCCTCACCTCTGGCCCTTCGGCTACTACCTGGGCTACCGCCGCTTCACCTTCGAACTCCTCTGCGTGCGGCCCGCCGGCTGCGACCGCGCCAACTACAACTCCGTCGACGCCAACGGCTTCGTCTTCGTCCTCGCCGACGAGTCGAACTCCCAGGTCGGCTTCACGAACACCGGCTCGCCGCTGATGCAGGGCCAGTGGGTCACGGGAAGCCAGAACGTCACCTTCAACGTCTCCGATCAGGGCTCCGGTCTGCGCTGGGAGCGGATGCGGGTCGACGGCGCCGAGCGCTGGGCCTGGGACCACGGACCGGAGTGCAACCTCACCTGGTCGCAGACCAACGGCGAGTGGGCGCGCTCCTACCAGCCCTGCCCGGTCGGCGGTCCCTGGGGGCGCTCGGTGCCGCTCGACACCGCGACGCTCTCCGACGGCGCCCACAGCCTGCAGGTCTGCGCACAGGACTACGGCCAGTACCAGGGCCTCAACGGCTCGGGCTCGGAATCCTGCGACGCGCGCACGATCCACGTCGACAACAGCGCCCCGGGCGCGCCCTCGGGGCTGCATGTCACGAGCGACAACCCGCAGCGTTATCTCGATCGCTTCGGAGCGCAGTTCTCGCTGCCCTCCGACCCCGGCTCTCCGATCGCAAAGCTCCACTACAACGTCGTAAACGCAGCCGGGGACGTGGTGGTGCCGGCCCAGACCGTCTCGGCCACCAACCCGACCGACATCGAGGGGATCGAAGGCCCCAAGCAGCCCGGCGACTATCGCCTCCGCGTCTGGCTCGAGGACAGCGTCGGCCTCGTCGGGCCGGCGTCCACCGCGCAGATCCCCCACGACACGACGCCGCCCGCGGCTCCGCAGGGGCTGCAGGTAGCCGCACCCGCGACCTCTCGCGTGGCCGACGGATTCGACCTGCGCTGGCACAACATCGTCGACGCCGGCTCGCCGATCGACGCCGCCCGCTATCAGGTGCTGAGCGCCTCGGGAGCGGTGTTGGTCCCCACCCAAGACGTCGCCGGCGACGACGTCCAGGCGATCCAGGACCTGGACACGCCCGACGGCAGCGGCTCCTACACGCTGCGCTTGTGGCTCTCGGACGCCGAGGGCAACGTGGGGGCGCCGGTCACCGCGCCGCTCTCCTATGACTGCGTGCGCTCCGAAGTCCCCGGCGGCCTGCACTTAAGCGCCGGCTTCGGCGGCGCCGGCAGCGAAGTGGTGGGGGAGGGAGACGGCTCGACCCTCAGCGGCAACCTGCGCGCCATCGCCAAGGGCATCGCCGGCGCTCCGCTCTGCGTCTTCGCCAACGTCGTCACCGACCCCGGCCGCGAATTCCTCGGCATCGCCATCACCGACGCCGCCGGCAACTACAGCTTCGCGATCCCACCCGGCCCCTCGCGCAACCTCAGCGTCATCTACCGCCCCGACCAGCGCCAGCTGAGCGCCGAAGCAACGCTTCTGACCAGGGTCCACCCGACCTTCCAGATCGCCCGCAAGGTCGTCCACAACAAGCACCTCGCCCGCTTCTCCGGCCAGATCCCTGGCCCCCACAACGACCAGGTAGTCGTCGTCCTCCAAGTCAAGAGCGGCAGAGCCTGGCGGGCATTCCGCCGCTACCGCACCCGCGAAGGCGGCCGCTTCTCAGTCGGCTACCGGTTCACCCGCACCCTCTCACCCACCAGATATGTGATGAGGGCGCAGGTTCGCGAAACCACCGGCTACCCGTACCTGCAGGGCAACTCGCGGCAGCTGGCGTTGAGCGTGCTGCCGTCGCCGCCTCGCGGGTGAGGGCGCATCGCATGGCCAGGTGACCGCCCCGCATCTGAACGATGGCCGCGTCGCTTTCGACCGCGCAAACCTCAAACCTTGGTTGACGCGCTGGCATCTTCTACAGCGGTGTGATATGAGAGCAACGGCAGATACTTAGGGCTACCTAATTCTGAGGTTCTGGTAGTTCTCGTCCCAAAGAGCGGAGGCGTCCATGGGTTTCTGGCGGCGAGGGAAAGGCGCAGGTCGCGCCAAGTGGATCACGGTATTCGCGTTGTTGCTGCTCGCCTGCATTTCCGCTCCGGTCCTTGCGGCTTCGACTTCGAAGTCCGGCCACGGCGGGTCGTACTTACGCGTCAATGGACATCTCATCGGGGTCTCTGACGCCATAGCCCTCACCGAAGATCCCGCCGGTGCAGAACCGCAAAGCGCAGAACCTCAATCAGAACCACAGATAGAGCCCGACGAAGCTGAACCCAGTGCAGAACCCGAAGAAGCACCCTCCCCACCCACCTCGCCGGTGCCGACGGACCCGATGCTCGAACCCATCGAGGACGGACCACTGCACGCACCGAGCGCCGAGGAAGTCCAGCAAGGCATCGAAGCGGACGAACGCGCTCAGGCAACCAAGGAACGCTGGTTGGAGAGCGAAGAAGCGGTCCGCCAGCGCGAAGAATCGCTTCACGCCTTCACCGATATCTCAGCGACCGAGGCAGAAGGCCTGCTTCCACTGTTCTTCTCAGAACAGCTTGCGGCGCTGAACGGCGATCCAGCTCGCCTGCTTACCAACCTAGAGGTGGTCAAGCCGCTCGGCACCAACGCGGCGCTGATCTCTGAAGGGAAGGGCGAATTTTCGCTGCTTGAATCCTCGATCCCAATCGAGAGCGAAGTCGGCCAGGATTCCAAGCAGCCGCTGGATCTCGACCTTGAGCGCTTCGGCGACAGCTTCATCCCGAAGAACCCGCTGGCGGACATAAGCCTGCCCGACTCCGCCCTCGGTTCGGTTCGCCTCGCCAGCGGCGTCCAGATTGGCCTGCCTGCGGGCACCGACAGCGATGCCCAGCCGGTTGAAGACGTTGGTCTTCTCTACCCCGAATCAGAAAAGGACACCGACACGGTGGTGGCGCCGGTTGCGGCCGGCGTAGAGGTCTTTCAGCAGCTGCGCTCGCCGCAGAGCCCGGAGACGATTCGCTTCGATGTGGGCCTGCCCGCCGAAGCGCGCCTGGCTCTGACCGAAGGCGGGGGTGCCGCGGTTCTCTCCGCTTCGGGGGAAGGCCTCGTCTCGATCCCGCCCCCGTGGGCGGTGGATGCCCAGGGCAGCGCGGTGCCCGTAAAGATGAGCATCGAAGGCCATTCCCTGCTTCTCGCTGTCTCCCATCGCTCACGCGACCTTGCCTACCCGATTCTCGTCGACCCGCCGTTCATAGAAGAGACAGCCCCTCTCGGCAACTGGGGCCCCGCGTGGAACGACCAATACAACCTCTGGAACAGCCCCAAGCTCATTGCCCAGGCCAAAGGCGGCTCCTACTCCTATGCGGCCAACAGCTTCGGGCATTGGGTCTGGACCACCCACGGGGGCACGACCTACATCGCCCAGGCCACCTTCAGCCCGACCACCTTCACGCTGCCCGAAAACTGCGCCACCGAACAGCCGACCAACCAGCCCCACGGCTACGCCGGCCTCTACAACCCCTCCACAGGAGGCTACAGTGGCCTCGGCCTCTGGTACGGCGGCAGCAGCTACGGTGGGTACTCGACTCTGGAAGATGCCGGTGGCCCCGGCGTGCGCCAGGCGATAGTCGGAATCGGCGCCGGAACCTCATCGGTCAAACACAAATGCGCGATCACCTTCGAAGTCAGCGGCGTTACGGTCCGCCAGAAGGATCCCGAGGCCCCGACGTTCAACTCAGTCGAATACTCAGGCGCTTGGACCTCCGGCGAAAGCAACGTCGCCGTCGGCACCACCGTCTCGGATCCGGGCCTCGGGGTGCAGCAAATCGATATCCATCCCGAAGGCGCAAGCGAAGCGCCCGGCGAATTTCACGACAACGTGGGCTGCGCCGGCAGCTACTCCAGCCAGTGCCCCTCCAGCCACTATCACCAGTTCGTGATCAATCCCGTCCAGTTTCAGGCGGGAGAAACGACTACCAAACTGACAGCCAGGGACGCATTGGGCGGGTCTGGGCACGAATCGACCTACACGCTCCCGACCCGTGTCGACCGCACCGCCCCCGTCGTCGACCTGCAGGGCCAGCTGGCGACGATTACCAAGGAGGAAGGCAAAGAAGAAAAATCGCAAGACGAAGTCGGAGACAAGGACGAGCTGCGCTTCCCCGTTTACAACCTCGAAATCAAAGCCACCGACAAAGGCCCCAATGGCAATCCCGCAACCGAACCAAGCGAAAGGCGCTCGGGCGTCAAGAACATAAAGCTCTATCTCGACGAAAAAGAACTGGAAGTCCCCTGGACCGCGCAGGGGTGCTCGGGCCCGTACTACAGCTGCGCGATGGAAAAGACCTATCCGCTGCAGTTGGCGGGCCTCGAATCGGGCGAACACAAACTGAAAGTGGTGGTCGAAGACCAGGTGGGCCACCCACAGAAACGCGAAATCCACTTCAAATACATTCCCGCGACCGGGATGAAGGACGAATACGTGATGCAGTACTTCCCGCTTCCCGACGGCTCCGGGAACGAAGCAGAAGAAGAACATCCGCGCCGCCCCGAACTGGCGGTCAACGTGATGAGCGGCAACCTCGTCTACCGCCAGAAGGACGTCGACGTCGAAGGCCCATCGGTCGACCTCGAAGTCGAACGCTTCTACAACTCCCAGCTGCCCGAATCCGAGAACACCCAGTGGGGGGACGGCTGGACCCTCGCCCAGACCCCGAAGCTCGAACCCGAAGAAGAAGAATCGGGCCCTCCGAATAAGGCGACGATGGTGCGCACCTCAGGCCTCGTTCAGACCGAAGTCGGCCTGCCGACCGAATCAGAAGAACCTCGCTTTGACAGCAAGCTACGGGCGCTGGTGACGAAGGAACCGGACGGCGGCTATGCGGTCGAAGACCAGAGCGGGGAAACCGATGGGACCCTCGCTTTCAACGCCGAAGGCCAGGTGGAAGAACTGCAGACGCCCGGTGCGGCGAGCGTCGAATACTCCTACGAAGGCGAAAACCTCTCCGAAATCGCCGTCCTCGATCCCGCGACGGCCGGTCATTTGCCCGATGAATTCCCCCATTTCGTCGAACCCGAACGGACTCCCACCTACCTCTCCTCATTCGGCAAAGAAGGCTCCGGCAACGGCCAGTTCAACACCCTCACCGACGTCACGATCGACCCCACCGACGCCAGCCTCTGGGTCGCCGACGACAGCAACGACCGCATCCAGCACTTCAGCTCCGCCGGCGAATACCTCGGCCAGTTCAAATCCTGCTATGACCCGGGCTCGGTCGCGGTCAACTCCGCAGGCGCCGTCTACGTCGCCTGCTCGAGCGCCCAGAAGATCGAAAAGTTCAACGCCAAAGGCGAAAGTCTGAAAACGCTGGCCACCTACGGCTCGGGCGAAGGCCAGGTTCACTTCCCGCTCGACCTCAGCTTCGACTCCGAAGGCAACCTCTGGGTCGCCGACACCGAAAACGACCGGGTGCAGGAGTTCAGCTCCGAAGACAAATTCACAAAGTCGGTCTCCACCGGCTCTTGGAGCCGCCCCTGGGGCGTCAGCGTCGCCCCTGGCGGCGAGATCTGGGTCGCCGAACCGGGCTCCCATCGGATCTCGGTCTTCAACCAGAAAGGCGAAGTCCTGCACCGCTACGGCTCCCAGGGAGCGGGGGAGGGTCAGTTCGCCCATCCCTCCGACATCGAAGTCGACCCCAACGGTTACGTCTGGGTGACAGACGCCGGCAACGGCCGCGTCGAGCTCTTCAACGAAGAAGGCAACTTCCTCGGCGAATTCGGCGAGAAAGGCAGCGGCGACGGGCAGTTCAACACCCAGTGGTGGCTGCGCCTCGCGGTGGGCGAGAACGGCGACGTCTGGGTCTCTGATGACGCCAACCACCGGGTGGAGAGGTGGCGGGTGGCGAAGGTCGCGACCACCTACCTCTCCTCATTCGGCAAAGAAGGCTCCGGCAACGGCCAGTTCAACGTCCTCACCGACGTCGCGATCGACCCCACCGACGCCAGCCTCTGGGTCGCCGACGACGGCAACGACCGCATCCAGCACTTCAGCTCCTCCGGCGAATACCTCGGCCAGTTCAAATCCTGCTATGACCCGGGCTCGGTCGCGGTCAACTCCGCAGGCGCCGTCTACGTCGCCTGCTCGAGCGCCCAGAAGATCGAAAAGTTCAACGCCAAAGGCGAAAGTCTGAAAACGCTGGCCACCTACGGCTCGGGCGAAGGCCAGGTTCACTTCCCGCTCGACCTCAGCTTCGACTCCGAAGGCAACCTCTGGGTCGCCGACACCGAAAACGACCGGGTGCAGGAGTTCAGCTCCGAAGACAAATTCACAAAGTCGGTCTCCACCGGCTCTTGGAGCCGCCCCTGGGGCGTCAGCGTCGCCCCTGGCGGCGAGATCTGGGTCGCCGAACCGGGCTCCCATCGGATCTCGGTCTTCAACCAGAAAGGCGAAGTCCTGCACCGCTACGGCTCCCAGGGAGCGGGGGAGGGTCAGTTCGCCCATCCCTCCGACATCGAAGTCGACCCCAACGGTTACGTCTGGGTGACAGACGCCGGCAACGGCCGCGTCGAGCTCTTCAACGAAGAAGGCAACTTCCTCGGCGAATTCGGCGAGAAAGGCAGCGGCGACGGGCAGTTCAACACCCAGTGGTGGCTGCGCCTCGCGGTGGGCGAGAACGGCGACGTCTGGGTCTCTGATGACGCCAACCACCGGGTGGAGAGGTGGCGGGTGGCGGCGACGCCGAAGGAAGCGGAAGCTCAGTTGGCTCTTGAAGCCGACGCGACTGTTGAAGTCAATACCACCTCCGGTTTGGTGAGCAGCGTCGAAGGCGAAGAGGCAGGAACGACAAGCTACAGCCACGAAGGCGATCTACTAACTGCAGTCGAAGGGGCCGAAAGCGAAGCCTCCTATGAATACGACGAAGAATTCGATAGCGACAAACGCCTGACCAAAGTCACGCTACCCAACGGCACTTACGGCGAAGTCGCCTACGAATCTCTGGGCCGAGTCGAATCGGTGAAGATCTTTGACGCCACCGAAGAAGCACCCGCCGCGAAGACCACCTACTTCGAATACAAAGACGAACCAACCCGTCGCACGACGGTCAGGCGCCCCAAAGAGCTGCCGATCATCTACGACATCGCCGACGACGGCTCGGTCTTCGAATGGCAGAGCGAAAAAGCACCGCCCCTCCTCGTGCTCAGCGGCAGCCTCTATGGCGCAGCGGAAACGCCAAACTCGATAGAAGGGGGCGACTACGAGCTGGTCATCGAAGCCTCGTCTCCCGCCGCCGACATCGCCTCGATCAACGTGATCGCCAACGGCAACCAGCTCGTCGACGAAAAGACCTGCGAAGCGCCCTGCCCCGAAGAAGAAGACCGCTGGGTGACGAACACCGGCAACTGGACGCCGGGAATCCTCTACCTCGAAGTGATCGTCACCGATTCCACGGACGAAGTGAGCAGCGAGCGCTTCTGGGTCAACATCCCCTACACCCCTCCGCCGTCCGAAGAAGAAGTAGCGGCGCCGACCTTCGAAGACATCCTCCACTTCCGCGAAGAATTCGGACTCGACCTGGACCTCGAAGGGAACGAGCGAAAGCTCGACAACCGGATCTTCGACCTGATCTGGGCCTGGCATCACCCGGGTACCGAAGAGGGCGAAGTGGCGCGGGCGACGGCTGACAAGTGGGGCGTGCCGCTACGGGCTGTGGACGCGGCTGAGCTGGAATACCGGGAATGGTTCTACAACCTCGACGCGGAACGAATCGACCAGTGGGTCGAAGAAACTAAACCGAGCAGCTTTGCCGGCTACTACATAGACCACAAAGCAGGCGGCATCATGCATGTCGGTTTTACCGAAAACCAAGCGGCGCAACTCGACAACCTGAAGACCGCCCTTCCACTGGTAGCGGGGGAGAGGCTCCAGGTCTACCCGACGACCCCAACCGTCTCCTATCTCTCGGTACAGGAAGCCTCGCAGTCGGTCTCCAGCGCGATCGAATCGAACTCCACCCTGCGCGAACTGGTCGTCAATGTGAGCGAAGACGAAGCGGGGAAATCGGTACGCGTTGGCACGCCGAACGTTGCCCAGGTGGAAAGCATCCTGCATGAAATGCTCGGTCCAAACGCACCCGTCACGGTCGAATACGACGCCGGTAGCGGAAGTCTACTGGGGGGCCGCTTTCGCAACGAAGGCAGGATGCGGGCTGGCGACGCGATCCTCAGCAAATTCTACAATGTCACTCAACCGCCGAAACAAGTAAATGGTTACTGCACCGCAGGGTTTGGCGCTAAGGACAAGGCTGGCGAACACGGAGGGCAGGCGATCTGGCGGCTTTTCGTTCTCACCGCTGGCCATTGCAACGAAGTGGTTGAACCTCGTGTTTACCGGTCAAACGAACTGAATCTCAAAACGGGAGATGAAGGCAGCTGGAAAGAAATCGGGGAAGTAACGCGTAATGCGTTGCATCATTTTGACCCGGTGAGCAGCACAGATGCGGAGGCGATCAGACTCCACGACGCGGGCATCGTGCCTAATGGGATATACGGATGGATGGGAAAGCCGTTGGCAACCAAGAAGGCGGGAAAGGCAAGGATAGGTGATGTTCTCTGCTTTTCGGGCGTTAGAACAGGAACGCCTGAGTGTGGTTACGTCGTCGCGCGCTCTACGCATTGGACTCCCGCTGTCGGTGGCGATGGCCATGCTCGGGGTGGGTACTGGGTCAAGTTCAGCAAAGGTGCTGACCATGGAGACAGCGGCGCGCCCGTATGGTCGCTCACTTCGATAGGCGCGCCGGAGATCGGGCTAGTGACGGCTGGTCGCAACGGTTCTGAAACCTTGGTGGAGCCGCTGCTGCATCCACCGAGGTTGGCCGGAGTTCCCGGGATCCTTCATGATCAGTATTTGGCTCCACTCAGCCTCAAGCTCGGCGAATGACGCTCAGTGAGTTCCTACAGCAGGATTGCTAACCATGTCATCTTGGCCGAGGAGCAGGCCCAACCCCGTGAGGCTCGCGCCAAGCTCTGAGTTGATCTGGCTGACGTCTGGCGCTGTGTATCGTCGCTGTGATCGTTCAGTGCGAAGAAAGGGGAGTGGCAGATGCACCTAGACAAACTCAGGAACGGGGAAAAGATCGCGGGTGCCTCGGCGATCCTGCTCTTCGTCTTGATGTTCTTCCACTGGTACGGCGTCGCATTCTCCAACTCGCACTCCCCCTTGCTCAATTACATCCGCATCGTCGTACCGGGGAAAAGCGCCTGGGAAGCGCTTGACTACATCCCGATCGTTCTCCTGATCGCGATCATGGTTGCGCTCGCCGTACCGGCATCGCGCCTTACAAACGCCGCTCACCGGCATCGCGCGCCGGTCAACGCGGTGGTCGCGGTCCTCGGCATCGTCTCGGTGCTGCTGATCCTCTTCAGGATCATCGACCCGCCCCACTTCGACTCTTTCGAAGGAAGCCTTACGGCCGAAGTCACGGTCCAATTGCCGATCTTCCTTGCCCTGGCGACCGCCGCGGGGGTCGCCCTTGGTGGCTGCATGGCGATGCGGGAGGAAGGTCTCTCGCTCTCCGATCTACGCGCGCGTCGCCACCGGGATCAAGGGCTGCCGCACCCTCAAGGGCGAGTTCGTTGACCGAGCGCAATGTTCGCAAGCGAGCTCTCGACGCTCATCGCCTCATTCGAGGTCAAGCGATGAGGGGTTGCGCTGCCCATCTGGGTCTAGGAGGAACCGCACGACTTCGAGCCAATGGCAATTGGGTCGTGAAAAGCACAGCATGCGCGGTTGTTGCCTCAGCGTTCCTGCTCGCCTTCGCCGTTCAGGCCCACGCCGCGATCTACTGGAACGAAGGGACACAGCTGGGTCGCGTGAATCTCGACGGGTCCGGTCTGGAACCGAGCTTCATCCAATTCCCGAGCCCTCCGGCCTCCGTTAATCCTGATGCTTGCAGCGCTCTCACCCTGGGTGGGCCCTACATTTATTGGATAGACCCGTTCAATAATGCGATTGGGCGGGCCCAGCGCGACGGTAGCGACCCCGACTTCACCTTGATTTCGAATGTAAGTCGAGGAGCCTGTGGAATCGCAGTCGACGATACACATATCTACTGGACCGACAACACCACTATTGACAGAGCAAACCTTGACGGCAGCGATGTCGAGCTCGGGTTCATTTCACAGAAAGACAACCTCTTCGCTTGCTCGCTGGTTCTAACCAGCTCCTTTATCTATTGGGACTCAGTCGACCGGCGAATAAACCGCGCCACACTTGACGGAGAATCGATCTCCGAACCCTTCATCACCAACCCCGGCGGCGGATGTGGCGGCCTCGCTCTGGATGACGCTTATCTCTATTGGGCCAATGAGGAGGACTCGATCGCACGCGTCGGACTGGACGGATCCGGCTTGGAATCGCATTTCATTTCAGGCTTGACGTATCCCAATGGTCTCGCCATCAACAGTGGAATAATTTACTGGACCCGACTGTCGATTGGCCAGGAACCCGCAATCGGCCGCGCGAACCTAGACGGCTCGCGCGTCGAGCCTGACTTCATCACCTTCTCCCGCGACTTCTCCCCGGGCGGAATTGCCGCCGATGATGGCCGATTTACTTCACAACCCCTTTCTCCAAAGCCCCTCCCGCCTAGCCGTTTTCACTTTGGCAAGCTGAAGCACGACAGACGCAGATTGACCGCATTCATCGCCGTAAAGGCGCTCGCTGCGGGCTCCCTCCGCGTCAGCGCGACGCGCGGCGTCAAATGGAGCTTCCTCCCAGAGCAAACCACAACGGCCAACCTGGCGACCGCAGGCCGAAAGTGGCTCAAGCTCTGGCCAGCTTCCAACAACCGAGCCGGCCATCGGCTTCGCCGGAGAATCAAGCGAAGGGGCAAGGCATCGATCGTCATCCACGTTCACTACACCGAGTCTGGGCATAGCACCAGCGTGGGGGGCAAGCGCCTCTCCCTCATCCGTGTGAGGCCAAGCCGTAGAGCCACCGCGGCACATGCCCGGTAATCGCCCATAGCATCTCCAACCAACTGATCAGTGTGCCAAACGAAGCGTTCAACCGAGACGAGGGGGGCGGCAGGCCAAAGCGTCTGCGTTGCCGGTGCCGCCGCATCGCCTCTCTCACCTTGGCCGCCTGCCTCCTCGCTTTGCCCGCCCCTTTGGCTCATGCGACCGTTCACTTCGCCACACCGCAGATCCTCTCGCAGGCCGGGGCCTCCACGCCGGCGCTCGCGATCGACTCCCAGGACCGCATCAGCGTCGTCTGGAGCCTCTACAACAACTTGGACCCGACTCTGCAGATCGCCAGGATCGCCGCCAACGGCTCGGCCGGCTCAGCCCACAGCATCACGCCGCACACCTCCGAACCGCAGGTGGCCGTGGATCCGAGCGGCGCCGCCACGATCGTGGGAGTTCAATACCCCTCTCCCCCCGACGGATCGTCGAAGATCCTGGCGATCCACGTCTCGGCCAACGGAAGCACCGCAACGGTCCAGACCGTCTTCTCGAAAGCGGGCTGGTACAGCGCCGAACCGCAGGTCGCGGTCGACTCCCAGGGCCGCGCGACCGTCGTCTGGTCGAGCAGCCACCTCGCTGAAACGCGTGTCGAGTCGGTTCGCCTGGGGGCCGATGGCACGCCGGAATCCGTACAGACGCTCTCCGATGTCACCTACTTCGCGCAGGAGCCCCAGGTCGCCGTCGATTCCCAAGACCGCGCCACCGTGGTCTGGACCGGCGGCGACGGCTCCAACACCAGGATCCAGGCGGTGCGCATCGGCGCCGGCGGTGTCCCGGCCGAACGCCAGGCGCTCTCCGAAGCCGGTCAAGACGCTTTCGCTCCGAACTTGGCAATCGACTCCCAGGATCGCCCAACAGTCGCTTGGGGGATCGACATCGCCGGCGAAACCACGGTTCAGGCCGTCCGCGTCGGCGCCGATGAAACCCCCGAGCAGGTTCACACCGTGTCGGGGCCATTGGGGCGTGCGCCCGAACCCCACGTAGCCGTCGATTCCCAGGACCGCGCCTGGGTGCTCTGGTCGCGCCAGGAGGGCGCCCCCGAAGAATTCAGGTGGAGCGTCCAGGCGGCGCGGATCGACGCCGACGGCGCCCCCGGGGCAGTCCTCACCCTCTCGGGCCCCAACGCCAGCGACCCCGCCATCGCCGTCGACTCCCACGACCGTGCCTGGGTGACCTGGCGCGATGAGACCGCACCCGGTCAGGGAATCTTGCGGGCGCTCCGCATTGCCGCTGACGGCACCCCGAGTCCGGTCCAAACCCCCGACGTCTCCGCGTCGAACGCATACGGACCGGTTGCGGCGATCGACTCGCTTGACCGGCCGACCCTGGTTTGGAGCGGGCCCAACCGGGTGATGTCCACCCGGGGCGAATTCACTCCGCCTGAGACCCGGATCGACTCCGAATCCGTCACCTGGCCGTCCATCACCTATGCGTTCTCCTCCCCCGACATCGGCGTCGATGGCTTCGAATGCAGCCTCGACCACGCCCTCTTCGAACCTTGCCAATCGCCCAAGACCTACACCCCCACCCTCGATATCTTGCACGACTTCGAAGTACGTGCAACCGACGAAGACGGCGTCGACCCAACCCCGGCCGCCAACTCCATCATCTTCTTCCACCGGCCTGTCGAACCAAAACCTCCGCCCGACACGACGCCGCCCGACACCACGATCTCCAAGCGCGTGCTGAAGCGACGACCACCCATTTTCGTCTTCCACTTCCAGTCGACCGAGCCCGGCTCGACCTTCCGCTGCAAGCTCGACCGCCATCCCTTCGCCGCCTGCGCGTCTCCGAAGACCTACAAGCACCTGAAGCCGGGTCACCACACCTTCAAGGTCGTCGCCGTGGATGCTGCCGGAAACGTCGATCCCAGTCCGGCCGTCGCTCGGTTCCGAGTTCCGAAGCAAGCGAAGCACGGGTGAAAGCATCGCCGAACGAGAATCCGATGAGAGAAACTGCGAGATAGTGCTGCGCATGGCTCCATCGAGATTGGCCGCACGATGAAGCGTCTCGTCCCGACGCTCGCAATCGCCCTCGCCGCCCTCGCCGGCCTGCCCGTGGGCGCGCAGGCCGCCTTCGGCCTCAACAACTTCGACGTCACCTTCACCGCCGAAGACGGTTCTCCCTCCATGCAGGCGGGCTCTCATCCGTTCACGATGACCACCTCGCTGGAAGCAAACTCCAGCAATGAAGAAACCGAAGGCCGGCTTCGGGAACTGTTCCTCGATTTGCCCCCGGGGCTGATCGCCAACGCCACCGCCGGCCCGCGCTGCTCGGAGGCGACATTCCTCGATCCCGGAGAAGAATGCCCGCTGAGCACCGTCGTCGGTACCTCTTCCAGCTCCTTCCTCGAACCAAGTCACTCGGAAAGCACATCCGTCTACAACCTCGCGCCGCCCGCAGGCGTGCCCTTGCGGCTCGGCTTCCGAGTTGGCGACGTCGCCGACGTCCTCGTCGACGTCGGCATCAACCCCGACCCTCCCTACGACCCGATCGCGCTAGCGGGGGAATGGCCCGAAGCGGTCGATGTGTTCACCACCGAGGTCACCCTCTGGGGCGTTCCGGCCGATCCCCGCCACGACTCGCTGCGCGGCACCTGCCTGAACCCGGTCACCGGCGGCTCGAACGGCGATTGCCCGGTCAACGTCCCCCAGGTTCCCCTCCTTACCCTGCCCACCAGCTGCGTTGGCCCGGTGCCGACCGCCTACGAAGTCGACTCCTGGCAGAACCCGGGCGTGTTCGTCGGCGGCAGCGTCCTCACCCACGACAACGCCGAACCGCTGCCCAACCCCATGGGCTTCAGCAGCTGCGGCACACTGGCCTTCGAACCCTCCTTCAGCGCTCGGCCAACCACCGAAGCAGCCCAGAGCCCGAGTGGTTTCGAACTGGCCCTCGACGTTTCAGACGAAGGCCTCGCCAATCCCAAAGGCCTCGCCCAGTCCCAGATCCGCGACCTCGTCCTAGCCCTGCCCGACGGGATAACCGTCAACCCCGCAGCCGCCGAAGAACTCGAATCCTGCTCGGAAGCCGATCTGCAAGAGGAAACCCTCGAACCGGAACCGGGAGAAGGCTGTCCCGAAGGCTCCAAGCTCGGCACGATCGAAGTCGAAACGCCGCTGCTAGAACAATCTCTCAGCGGCTCCATCTTTGTCGCCGAACCCTATGAATCCAACCTCCCCGACCTCTACATCGTGATCAGGAACCACGAACTGGGGATCGTCATCAAGCAGATCGTCGAAATCGAACCAGACCCCGAAACCGGTCAGCTGGTCGCATTTGCCGAAGAGCTCCCCCAGCTGCCGTTCAGCCACCTCCGCCTCCACCTCCGCGAGATCGAAGGCGCACCCTTGATCACCCCGCCGCTCTGCGCCTCCTACGACGGCCACGACGATGCCCACGAACCAATCTGGGCCGAACTCACCCCCTGGTCGGGCGGAGCGCCGACCGTCGCCGCCTCCAGCTTCGAAATCATCTCCGGTCCGAACGACGGCCCCTGTCCGACGGGCGGTAGCGAGCACATTGCGCCCCCACATGCGCCCGGCACGAGCCCACCCGACACGACACCGCCCGACACCACGATCTCCAAGCGCGTGCTGAAGCGACGCCCACCGATCTTCGTCTTCCACTTCCAATCGACCGAGCCCGGCTCGACCTTCCGCTGCAAGCTCGACCGTCATCCGTTCGCCAGCTGCCCGTCCTCGAAGCGCTTCGGGCACCTCAAGCCAGGTCGCCACAAGCTCGAGGTCGCCGCCGTCGACGCAGCCGCCAACAAAGACCCCACCCCGGCAGTCGCCCACTTCAAGTTCCCCACACCCCTACACAAGCACCGCAAACGTTGAGCCGCCCGATGCGACTTCGTAGCCGGCCCGCTGCGCGCACAATCACGATTCCCGCGATGCGTCGCACGGTCGCCCTGGCGGTGATTGCGCTGTTGAGCCTCCTGATCGCGACCACCGCCATCGCCACCGTACCCCCGGGTCCGCGGTTGGCATTCGTCAGGTGGCGGGACCGCCCGGCCGCCATGGAGCTGGTCTCCATGAGTCCGAGCGGATCAGAACAGCAGCGCCTCGCCGGCGGCGGGAACCGCGCCCGCCCCCTGCCCTACCTGCTAGCGGCTCCCGCCTGGTCGCCCGACGGCAACCTGATCGCGTTCGCGGGCATAACGCGCTCGCCCGGCGCCGAAGCCCCGGCGACAGTCGAGATATTCGTCGCCGCCTCCGACGGCAGCGGCCTGCGCGCCGTGCCCGGCACGGTTGACGGCTACGGTCCGATCTTCTCCCCCGACGGCAACTCGATCGCCTTCGCGCGGATTCGACGCAGCAAATCCCCAAGCACGGTGACCACCGAGACCAGGCCTCGTCGCTACATGAGCGTCGCCGTCTGGATGGTGGGCCTCGACGGCGCCAATCTGCGCCAGCTCACACGGTGGCGCAACGGACTCGAAAGCTTTCCCTCCTCGTTCGCGCCCGACGGCTCGCTGCTGGCGCTGTCGCGACGAGACCGCCGGCGCTCTGGCTCCGAAGCCGTGGCCCTTCACCTGGACGGAGGCGGGTCGACCCTGCTCGCCCGCAAGGCGGTCGACCCAACGTACTCTCCCGATGGCTCCAAGATCGCGCTTGTTCGCGATTACGTGCGCCGCGCGGTAGGCGGCTCACATCTCAAGACGACAGGCCATCAGACCACGACCGACCTCGTCGTGATGAACGCCAACGGCTCGGGATCGATTCGATTGACGCGCACCCCCGCAAAGATCGAGGCATCGCCGAGCTGGGACCCCTCCGGCCAGCGCCTCGCCTACACGCAACTCGACGGCAACGCCGAATTCGCCAACTTCGGCTTCGGCGACGCTCTGATGGAGATCAACGCCGACGGAAGCTGCCGAACCAGGATCCTCTCCAACCGCCGCTCTTCGCTCTTCGGCGCCGTCTGGCAACCGGGCCCCGGCCGCGAAGCGGGCCGGATCGAGTGTGACCGCCGATGAGGGCCACCGCGCTCGCACCGCTGTCGATCCTTGCGCCGATGCTCTTCTCGCCGCCCGCCTCCGCTCCCGTCCTCGCCGCCGCCCAGTCAACGATCAAAGTCCGATTGGGGATCGACAAGAAGAGCGTCCGGATTGGTGGAACAGTACGCGTTCGAATCGAGAACCTCGGTACCCAGGATGTCGCCTATGGAGATCAGTTCGAGTTGGCACGCTTCAACGAAGGCGCGTGGGCGAAGCTGCCAAGCCATCCCGTTTTCGCCCCTCGATTCACTGTGCGGGGGGAAACGGCGGAGCCTGGCAGAGAATCCATATTCCGCTCCCGCGCACGAATCCGCGCAAGACTTACCCACTAATGGATTGACTCTGTACGTGCCCCCAATTAGTGTCATCTCGGAGGCTCCACCTTGCCCAGTCGATGCGCGTTCTTCGCACGCTCCTTATGCTTTGCTCTCGCGCTCTGCTTTGCTCTCGCGCTCGCGCCAACTCCCGCCTCGGCCGCCTCCCCACCGATCTCGATCCTTGGCTCAACTCCGATCAAGGTGTCGGGTGAACACGGCAACGACACCGCCAAGACCTTCCTCACGGTTCTGAGTTCGGGCGCCAAACCGGCCAAGATCGCGATCCACTTCCAGGCGAGCAGCTCGGAACGAATCAGCGTCGAAAAGTGGTTCCCGAAGCGAATCCCCGCAGGTGAAGCCAAGCGGGTCGAAGTCGTCCTCTCCGGGCTGACCGACCTCGAAGAAGCCGCAACCGGCCAGTTGGTGGTCAGTGGCGGAGCCACGCCGGTGGCCCAGTCGATCGAAGTCGACCCGCCCGAACCCGACACGCTGTGGGCCCTGGCACTGTTGTTGGGTTCGCTGCTCTTCGCCGCGGCGCTCGGCATCAGGGTTGCCAGCAAGTCCGCCGACCACTCGGCTCTCTACAACCCGGCCCCCGGGCCGAAATGGAACTTCACCAGTTGGGCGACGACCCTGACCACCGCCGCCGCGGTCTTCGGGACCGTGCTCAATCAGACGACCTTTCCGACCTTTCCGGACTTGATCAGCAAGACCGAACTCTCCAACCTCAACATTTTCTTCGGCATCGTCGTCCTTCTCGGCCCCTTCCTCTTCGAAGCCCTGCGGCGGAAGAGACTTTCCAAAGAGGACATCGAAACCGCATCCGTGGGGACCAACCTCACGCTGCTGATCTCCTGCTCGGTAACGCTCTGGGCGGTCCTCGGCCAGCTGGGGGCTTTCGGCCTGTTGGGCTGGGAACTCCTGGGCGGGCACGCAGCGGCGATCGTCGCCGCCGCGGCCGTGGTGCTGATCGGCCTGCTGGCGATGCGCTACTTCGTCCTCACCACCACCGAAATGGTGACCAAAGACTGGGTGAAGGAGGCGAAGAAAAAAGCGAAGCCCGCGAGCCACACGAAACGCAGGCTCAACGTGAAAGACGCCGAGACGATCACCATCGAGACCGTTGAGCCAGCGGTAGAGGCGCCGCTGCCCTCCTGGTCGCTGCTATAGGACGAAGCGAACATCCCAATTGAGATGACGCCGGTAGACGACAAAGAAGTCGTCTTCAGGTTGGGACACGCCAAGGTCGATGCCGCACTGATCCAGCCGTGGGCGCGCGACGCGAAGCTCGACTGTCGACCGCCGCCGAGGGTAGAGGAACCGCCAAAACGGAAAGTTGGTGTCGCAGCTACCGCCGCGACCCCACACACGCGCCCTGCGGGCGCGGGAAACACCCGGTGGGTTGGGGTTGGGGTGTCTGACCGACGTCAGACCTCATGCAGCTCGCCACTGCGACGCAAACCTTAAGCCTTGAGCCGAATCCACCTGGATCCACGCACCGTCCGCACGAGCTGCCTGACCTCGGAGAGACCCAGGCTCGGGTCTCCCTGGGCCGCTTCGCGACCCCAACCCCAACCCCCGACACATTATGCATCCGGAGGATGGCTCCCTAAACCAAGCGGAACTCTGGACTCTCCCCGCCGACATATCTGCCGCGATGGTCGGCGTCACCAAGATCCAACGCGGCAACGCCAACTACTGGCTGAACGCCGTCGCCGAAGGAGGCGACGACTACTACACCAAGCCCGGCGAGGTGCCGGGGGAGTGGGTCGGCGAGCTCGCTGCCGAGATGGGCCTTGAAGGCCAGGTCGACGCCGAGGCCTACGCGGCGATCCTCGAGGGCCGCGACCCGATCAGCGGCGGCCAGCTCCTCACCCGTCCCGCCACCAAGGTCTACGAACGCCCAGACGGCAGCCAGCGCCGTGCCGAGCCGGTACTGGGCTACGACGTCCGCTTCTCCGCCCCAAAGTCGGTCTCCCTCCTCTACGCCCTTGGCGACGAGCAGATCCGCACCCGCCTGCTGGCGGTCTATGACGAGGCGGTGCGCCAGGGACTCGCCCATCTCGAATCCCAGGCTTGCCTGGTGGCGCGCGGCGACGGCGGCGCCCGCATCGAGCGCGGTGAGGGCTTTGTCGCGATGGCCTTCCGCCACCGCATGAGCCGCGCCGGGGACCCTGCTCTCCACACCCACGTTCTGGTCTCCAACATGACCCGTGCCGTCACCGACGGCAAATGGCTCACCTTGGCCAGCCCGCGCGGGCGCTCGCCCCTTTGGACCCACGGCAAGTCGGCCGGCGTTGTCTTCCAAGCGGCGCTTCGCGCCGGCATCCTGCGCGAGTTCGGCATGGAGTTCGTGGCGGTACGCCATGGCTACGCGGACCTGCGCGGCTTCTCGCGCGAGGCGATCGAGGCCTTCAGCACCCGCTCGCGAGAGATCGGCCAATGGTTGGAGCAACACGGGGTCTCCAGCGTCGCCGCCGCGCAGACCGCCGCTTACCGAACCCGCGATGCCAAGGACTATGGCGTCGACGCCGACAAGCGCAGGGATGAGTGGGTAGAGCAGGCCGAGGCCTACGGGCTGACGCCGGCGGGGATGCGCGAGATGACCGAGGCGTCCCGCAGCCGCGAGCCGCGGGCGGTGAGCGACGCCGACCTCGACGTCGCTCTGGCGCAGCTCGAAGCAACCACCTCCCACTTCGACCGCCGTGCGCTGCTGTGGGCGGTGGCCGATCAGCTGCCCGAGGGTGCGGATGTGGGAACTCTCGACGCTGCGGTCGACCGGCTCCTCGCAACCGAGAAGGTGATCTGCGTGCACGAGTCCCGCGACCTCCTCGACCAGGCGCACTTCACGACGCCGAGGCTGGCGGAGCTGGAGCGACGCTTCATCGACGGCGCCCTCGCCAGCGCCGACGCAAACGTGGGCAACGTCGCAAGGCCGGCGGTCGAAGCCGTGCTGGAGCGCCACTCCTACCTGGGAGAGGACCAGCGCGAGATGGTTCTGCGCCTCACTACGACCGGAGAGCAGGTGGTGCCGGTCGCCGCCTGGCCGGGGACGGGGAAGACGACGGCGCTGGCGGCTGCGAGGGAGGCCTGGGAGGGGGCGGGGCACTCGGTGATCGGGGTCGCCACCGCGCGCACCGCCTCAGGCGAGCTGGCAGACGCCGGCGTTCCGGCCACCTCGATCGCCTCCCTGCTCCACCGCACTCAGGAGTGGCGGGCGCACGGGATGGGACTCCAACGCGGCACCGTGATCGTCGTCGATGAGGCCAATACGACCTCTACCCCGGACCTCGAGGCGCTCCGTCAGCTGGCAGTTCAGTGCGAGGGCAAGCTGGTCGTGATCGGCGATCCCCGCCAGATCGGCGCGGTCGGTCCCGGCGGCGCCTACGGCCACCTGACCCGGGTGATGGAGCCCTCGACGCTAGAGGTGATCCGCCGCCAGCACCGCGAGCCCGACCGCAGGGTCATCGCCCTGGTCCACGAAGGGCGCGGATCGGAGGCGCTCGACCTGCTTCGCACCCAGGGGCGACTGATCGTCGGCGACGACCTGTGCAGCACTCTTGACGGGTTGCTGGTGGACTGGCACCGCGACTTCGCCACCGGCGCCGACGTGGTGATGATCGCCCGCCGCAACCGCGACGTCGATTACCTGAACGATCGGGCCCGCGAGCTGCGCTCGGCCGAGGGAATGCTCGGCGAAGCCGAGGTGCTGGTGGGGGAGAGGCCCTTCGCCGCAGGGGACCGGGTGCAGACCCGAGTCAACGCGCCGAGAATCGACAACCGCGAGCGCTGGGACGTGATCGCCGTCGACGCCGCCGCGCGGACGGTCGAGCTTCAGCGGGTTGAGGGCGATCAGCGCCAGATCGTACTCGGGCCCGGCTACCTCGATCGCCGCACCCCAGACGGCGACCCCGCGCTTCAGTACGCCTACGCCCTGACCAAGTTCGGCGCCGAGTCGAAGACCTTCGACCGCGCCTATCCGCTGCTCGACGCCGGGGCGAGCCTTGAGGAGGAGCTGGTCGCCCTCAGCCGCGGGCGGGAGCTGGCAAACGTCTATGCCGTCGCCTCCACCGAGCTGCTCGACCCCGACCTGGGGCCGGCCCGGCGCGAGGTCTCCGACGAGCTGCACGACATCCGTGCCGCGATCGAGCGCGAGGGCGGCGACTACCCGGCGGCTGAGGTCGGCCTGCGGCGTCAGATCGAGGCGCTCTCAGACGTCGAGCTGGCGCAGCGGCGAGTGGAGCTGACGGTCCCAGCTACCCCGGTCGATCCCGCAGAGCGGCGCCATGAGCGGTTGCGCCGGGAGATCGACCGCGCCGAGGAGGCGCTGGAGCGGATGCGCGCCGAGCGCGAAGCGCTGCAGCAGATGCGCAAGCCGCCCGCCCACGAGCTGAGCCGGGTGACGGCCGCGGAGGCGACCACGGCAGAGAGCCTGCAGCGCCTGCGCTCAGCGCTCGGTGAGCTCCCCGAGCCCGCGCCGCGGGCGCAGCTGCGCCAGGCCGATCCCGCCCACCGCCTGGAGGCGGCCCTGATCGACCGGCGCATCGAGCAGCTGGCGAGCCGCGCTGTCGCCGCCGCCCGCCTCGACCGCTCCGACGTCATCTACAAGGCCCTCGGCCCCTATCCCAGCGATCCGGCCAAGGCCTACGCCTGGGGACAGGCCGCCCACGCGATCTCGACTTACCGCCAGCGCCACGGTGTGCGCGATCGCTCCAGGGCGCTGGGCCCTCGGCCGCACGATGCGATGGCTCGGGCCGAGAGGGCCCGGGCCAAGCGCGTTCTCGAGGCGGCGCAGCGCCGGCTCGGCATAGGGCGGGAGCGCGGCGTGCAGCGCAGCCGGGACCGTGGGCGCTCGATGTCGATCGGACGCTGAGGCACTGCCGCCGTAGCTCCGGTTCATCGATGAGCGGCGGGGGATCATGCTGGTCGGCCTCGACTACTCTTTCAAGGAGAAAACCTGGTGCCTGCCTGCTTGCCGGCCGGCGCCGCAGAGCCGGGTGGGAGCTTTTCCCGGACGGCGATCGACGAGCTGGCCGAGGAGACCGGAATCCACGTCTCGGAGCTCGACCTGATCCCGTTCGGCTGCCTCTCCGAGCCCGAGGCGCACACGATCCACTACCCCAACGGCGATATCATCCACTGCTTCGCCCTGCTCTTCCTTGCGAGAACGTGCGGGGAGACCCACGCCCCGATCAGGCCGAGGCGATCGAGGCGAGGTTCGTCGACCTGGGCGCGCCCCCCCGAGCCGTTCCACGCACCGATCGCCCGCCCGCTCAAGCTGCTGGAAGCCTATCTAAGCTCGGGCACCTTCCAGGTGCGCTGATCGGTCGGCTCACTCCGTAGAACCCGGGCCGGCTCACTGTCTGTTGCTACCTCTCGAACCGCTGACCTGCCCCGGCAACGGTTCGGTTGTAAGAGCCTCGCTATTGGGGATTACAGGGCATGATGTGAGAGGTAGGGTTGGGCTGTGAGGCGCCAGGTCCGCATAGCGGTCTGCTTGTTGGCCGTGGCCGTCGGCTTCCTAATCCCGGTGGTGGCTTTCGGTCAATCCGATGACCAGGGCATGGCCTCGACGACAGGCAAGTCGACCAGCGCATCGTCCGATCGCCATGCCCTGCTATGGGCGGTGTTGGCAGCACTGTTGGTCAGCGGATCGGAAGGCTCGTCTGCTTCCCAATCGCCGAGCACCGCAACGGTCACCCCACAGCCCGAACCATCCAATGCCAGCACCGCAGAGACCACGGGCCCCTCATCGGCTGATTCAACCACCACGGCGTCGACCACCGAAGCGACCGTCCAACCGTCGACCACAACCGCGACGAGCCCAACAACGCAGCCGGCGACCTCGGCGACTACCACGGCTACCGGTGGCAGCACCTCGACGACAACCACATCGACTACCGACGGTTCGAACGCCTCGAAGGCCAAACCAGTCAAACATCAAGTCGCTAGGGAGGCGATTGCGGCCTGCCTGTCCTTGATCCTGGTTTTCCTCTGCCTGGCCGCAGTCGACTACTCCCTGCTGAAGGAGGAAACGAAACGGCCAGTCGATCCGCTGAGCGTCAACCAACCGAGGCATCCGGTGGTCAAGTTTCTCCTATTGAGCGACGACGGACGTTGGGCAGCGTCGAAGACCTTGGCATCGACGTGGACCATAGCCTTGATCTGGAGCATCACCGCCTTAGCCCTGGCCGACCTATTCAAGGCCCCGGCCGGGTGGCAGGAATTCAAGCAGCAGGCCGTTTCCTGGCAGTATCTGCTCCTGCTCGGCGGGCCGGTCACCGCAGCGATCGGGGCCCAGAGCCTGACTCTGATTCGCTCTCAGACCGGGGCGGAAGTCAAAACCACTCCACCGGAAGGCGCGTCGTTCTCCCAGCTCTACACCGACGATGACGGCAAGCTCGACCTGATCGATGTCCAGTATCTGGCGTTCAACGTCCTGAGCATCCTCGTCTTCCTGATCGTCTTCTTGGCCAATTTCTCAGAAGGCCTCCCGGTCTTCCCAGGCATCCTGGCCACCCTGACCGCGGCCACGGCGGCCGGCTATCTGGCCCGCCGGGCGGCACGGCGCGCTGACCCGGTGATCACCAGCATCGCGCCGCCTGCCGCGGCCCCTGGGGAGGAGATCCAACTATGGGGCGTTAACCTGACCCCGCCGCGCGAGCCAGAGCCAGTTGAACAGCTCTCTGAGACCGACCGCGCACAGGTTCGTTACGCCGAACGCAAAATCGACGTCTACTTCGATGGCCTGCCGGCCCCATACGCCGTCCCCGAGGGCCCCGAGGCAGATGACCTATCGCAGGCCTACAAGGTCAAGGTCCCGGCTGGGGCAAAGGTCAAGGATGGGGTGTCGGTCGTTGTGAATTCGGGCGCCCCGCAGGGACACGAGAGCAAGCCCTATACCGAATTCCGCATCGTCGGCCCGACGCTCGGCTCCGTCGAGCCGCCGCTGGTCCAGGCCGGCCAGCAAGTCAAGATCTGGGGCACCAAACTTGCCGGTGGCGGGGAGCCCCCGCGGGTCTTCTTCGATGACCAGGCCGGGAGGGGCGTGCAAGTCCATAGCGGGAGCGACTCGACCCAGGATGTGATCGAGGCCACGGTGCCTCAGCTGGCCGCAGGCACGGTCAGGCTCAAGCTGCTCACCGCGGAGGGGCAGGTCTCCAACGAGTTGGACCTATCCGTGGCGACGGCGGTTCGGATCACCGAAGCGCCGCAGGAGATCTCCCTAGGGCCCAACAACCCATCGCTGCTGATCAACGGGCTCGGGTTCAGGACCCAATCAGGTCCCGCCGCCCTGGCCGCTGTGTTCCTGGCCGGGCAACCGCTGCCCGTCGACCAAGGCTCGTGGCAAGAGAACCAGGTTACGGTCAAGTTGCCGACCGACCCGAGCCAGATTGCCCGCTTGGGGTTCTCGAGCAACGACCGGGCCGAGCTCGTCGTTCGCAACGATCAGGGGGTCAGCTCCGCCCCCTGGGCGCTGAAACTCGAGGTCCCCGAGCCGAAGGCCAAGCCGCCGACGACCCCCGAGCCCAAGGCCGAGCCGCCAGCCAGCTGACAATCCACTTATCTGCCGGGGGCGGAGAGCCGTCCTACCGCAGGATCACGCAAAGTCAGGCTTCAAGCAGATCCCAGCGATTCTCGAACTCAGCCACATCTTTGGTGCGAAGCTGCTGACTGGTTATTAGGCGATTCGCCTCGTTTGCCGGGATGATCCAGTAGCGGGGCACGTCGGCGTCTTTGCCCAGATCAACCAGCACCACGAAGTCCCGCTCGCCGTCCATTTCAAATCGCTTTCCGACACGATGCGCGTAGGAGTAGGCGGGCGTCCTGGTCTTGACCTGGATGCGGGCATGTATGTCACCAGACGGCCTGGCTGCAAGGACGTCTACGTTCGGGGTGTTCTTGGCCGTCAGCGTCGCGATCCAGCCGCGCTTGGAGAGCTCGCCGGCAACGAGGAACTCACCCGCTATTCCCGTCGTGATCCGACTGTTGCGGCTTTGGGACGACCGGTTCGCCATCTAAGCCGCACCCTCAGCGTCTCCGAGATCCGCAGTTGCGTCCATGTCGACCAGCTGCCCGGCCTCAGCGAGCACCTTGACGGCGACCAGCGCAGCATTGTCTCGATACCGGCTCTCTTTCGCCGCGAGTCGCACCTTCTGCACAACCTCCTCGAGCCCGACGACCTTGATCGAGCCCGCACCAACGCGCTGGGCTCGCGCCCACTTTTTGATGCGGCGTCTGTGCTCGCCGTCGCGTCGACCGGCAAATCGCCCCGCGTATAGCCGGAACTCGATCTGCTTGGGCGCGTAGCCGTAGCGCTTGCTTGCCGCCTTCAGAACGCCTTTCCGTATGACCGGATCGTTGAGAAGTCGGTACATACCGTTATGACGCTCATCGACAGTCTTTCCCATGACGGCCTCGGCAACCACTCCTCGTGAGCCAAAGAACGACTTCACCGTGGCCAAGACCAGCCGATCGGCACGGGCCGCGACCAAGTCGACCTCGTAGCCGTGCTCCTGGAACTCCACCCGTGAGGCCTTACGCACCGGAAACTTCACCGCAGGCGACACGATGAAGCCCTCCTCCTCGAGCGCGAGCGCCACGAAAGTCTCGAGGGCCTCCATCGGGCCCACGCTTTACTTGGCGCGGTATCCCTTCCCCGACTTCTTGATCTCGCCACTTTTCACCAGCTGACGAGCAAGGCTGTAGGCCTGATTGGCTGAGATGCCGATCTCCTTCGCGACCTCTGACGCTTTCGCCCCGGGGGCCTTTCTGACCGCCTCGAGGAACTGCTCGCGTCGTAGACCGCGAGCTGCCCGCTGCTTTCGGGCCGGACGCCGTTTACCGCCTTTCGAGTCTTTGCGTCGGGCTCGCGGAGAGGGTCCACCTCCCAGCGTCTTGAGACCCTCCGCTAGGCGGGTCACCTCAGCCTCTATCTCGTGCAGGCGGGCTTCGATCAGCCTACGAGCTTGCTCAATGGTCTCCGACACTGGTATGTGGCTCCTGGTGGGGGATAAGGACTTGCGCACCCTAACCACGTTGACCCATTCGTGCACCGCTGAGTCAAATTGATCGGCACCGCCAAGCGTACGCATCGACATATGTGGCAATGAGCGTCTCGCCCCCAAACGAGGTCCCGAATCCCGTGACCGGGCCCCTCCGGCGTGGCGCCCCGCGGTCGGTCCAGCTCCGCCGCGTGTCTGTGCCCATTGCTGCGGGAGCCGGGCCGCCGGCTCCCGCAATGGGCGCAGCTCCCTCTACAAGCAGGCCTCCGCTTACGGTCGGCAGGCTCGCGAGCCTTGAGAAGCGCATCAGATTGATGCGCTACTCTGATCTCATGGCAACGAAGCAGCGAAACCGACCAAGCCGCGCCAGTGCACCCCGCCGGCAGGGGCGCCGCACCACCCTGCGGGTGCCCGCGACCCTTGAGCCCGAGCTCTCGAAGACGGCTCGCGAGCTGGGAACGACCGAGAACGACGCGCTCGTCCACCTGGCACAGATCGGCGCCGACGCAGCCCAGCGCCGCCGCGCCCAGCGCAAGGTCATAGCCAAACGCCACGCTGCGGTAGCGGCCTCGGCGCGCTCGGGCGCCGAGGACTTCCCCTCGCCGCAGGAGATGCGCGAGGCGATCCTCACCGACCGCAGCTGAGCGCTCGCCGATGGCGGTCTGGGACACCTCGGTCGCTTCCGGCCTGCATCCCGACAGCCCGCTCTTCGAGTTGGCCAGCGAGGCCGCGCTCTCTTCCGAGCCGATCCTCCTCGCCGCCCCGACCGTGCAGGAGATCGCCTTCGGCCTTCAGCGCAAGGTTCTCGCAGAGCCCAGATTCCAGGCCGCGCTCTCCTGGTTCACCGAAATCCTCCACGCCGGTGTGCTGGGCGTGCTGCCATTGAGCTGGGAGGCGGCGCTGCTCGCCGGCCGGTTGCGGGCAAGGCACCCGGCGCCTCCCACCCCCGCCCGCTCGCAGCGCTCGCGCGGCACCAAGCCCGAGCGACGGGTTGCCTGGGTGACCGACATCCAGATCGCCGCAACCGCCTGGCTGGCCGGCGAGTCCGTCTGCACAACAGATCAGGCCCACTTCGAGCTACTCGGCAACGCCATCGCCGACCTTCATCCCGGCGAGGGCACGCTCGGAGTACTGTCCCCACCCGCGCTGAATCGCAGCTAGCAAGCGGCCGGAGGCCGATTCTCGACCCTCGATCGCTACGCCGGCGCGCTCGGATACCGGCTGCAGTACCTCATCCCCGAGTCAACGGCAACGCCGACCCCGCAGTCGTCATCCACTCCGACGCCTGACGCCGACTCCTGCCCCACGCACGAGCACTCGCCAGCTGGCCGTGTGCTATCGCTTCTGCTCGTCGTCCGGAGCAGGAGCGTGGCCCTATTCGCGGACGCGCTCGCATCCACGCGATTGCGGCAGCGCCAGTCCCACGTGCAGCGGCGCTCTGCCGTCGCCGTCATACGAGCCAGAACTCGACTTCGGGGTCAGCCTCGTCGTCAACGTCAAGCGCCACTCGGGCCGGAGAGTTGGCGTCGGTGCCGAGGGGAGAGACCTCAACGATCTTCATCTTCGGTGGCCTGAGCTCGGCTCTCCCGAGATGTAGCTCTTGGCCGAAGATCGTCACCGACAGGTCCTGCCCGACTACCGTGTCCGGCCTAGCGAGGCGTTCGGGCAGGTCGGCGACTTCCGCGGGGTCTTGTACGTCGAGGACCATTCGTCCGGCTGTGAGCGTGCCGCCGCCATTACGGACGATTTCGGCGGCCCTCTCGGCTCCGAGGATGTCCTGCCGGGGGAAGTCGTCGGGGAGCTGAATCGCTTGGCCGGTGTGTTCTTCGAGCACGACGAGGTTGTCGAAGAACTCGCGAAGGCGTTGCAGCCATTCGCGCTTGTCTTCGGAGAGGGAACCGCCGCCGCCGAATTCGCCGCCAAGCTCTCCGCTCTCTGGGAACAGGTCTTCGCTCGCGAGAACGACATGAGTCTGCTGGTCGAAGGCAAGGAGGAGAGCGGCGGCTTCGGCGCTCGGTTTCGGGCTTCTGGAGGGCACGGCCGTAAGCGAGATGCCAGCTCGCATCTGTGGTTTCTCCAGCAGCGTGATGTTGACTTCCACGAGAACCTGACCGGCAAACCCGGCGAAGGACGCTGCCGCGCCGGGCGGGGGCGGAACCGGCCGCAGGTCAACCTCTACCGTCAGCCTGTCCTCGGGCGTGTGGATCTCCATCAGCAAGGGGATGGTGTCGCCCGGAGACAGGCGGGCTTCAGTAGGCCCGGTTGCTTCGAGGCCCTCGCGGAACAGCTCTGGGGCGTGCATCCGAATCCGCGCACCCTCGCGAACAACCGCCTCTTTGCCTTCGGCTAGTTCTTGGACTGCCCTTCGGCGGGCCTTCTGGCCCTCCTCGTCTGCGTTGAACGAGAAGCCCACATCCTCTACCTCTGCCCCTTCGCGCGGCCAGGCAGCTACGTGCAGGCGGACACGGGTGTCGCCAACCGTCATCGTCATGTACGGCAACTCGTCCCACTGCGGCGCAGGGGTCTCGGCCCCGCCCGTCATCGTCTGGTACGTGAAAACCGGATCGGTCCCCTCGGTGAACTCGGCGATCGTCTTCGCACGCTGAAGGAGATCCGGTGCGTCCTCAAGCTTCCCGCCAGCCTGGATCGCGCGATCCAGCGCATCGAGCTTCGTGTTCTGCGTTGCGCCGAAGAAGCGGCTACGCAGATCGGTGTGCTGGTTCAGCAGGCGAACCAGATCGCTGAGCGTCCACGCCGTGACCTCAACGCCTTTCGCTTTGGCGGGCGTCTTCAGCTTGTCCTGATAGCTAGCCTCGACCCTCTCCGAGAAGTCGCGGGGGAACACGAACTTCACCGCCGACGGGTCCCACCGCTTGATGGAGTCACCGAGCGACTTTTCGCATTTGCGCCAGTTGATCTGGTTTGGGTAGTGCTTTGCCTGCCAGACAAGGGCTTTGTCGCCATCCGTTGCCGGCTTGACCGTGTCAGCCCCGCCATCGGGGGTGGCTAGACGTTTCACCTCCGGGTCTTCCCGGTGCGCAAGCTCGTACGTCAGCTGCTCGAACGCCTCCGAGGTCATGGACTTGAGCTCACGTTTCAGCAGCTCATCGCGCTCGGTATTCCCTTCCGCCATTAGGTCTCGAATCTATCGTCCGGTGCTGGCTCTGCCGTCTGGGCGGGACCGAACTCGACCCCAACCTTGGTTAGTCCGTCTCGCCAGCATCGCGCTGACGCCACTAGCGCGGGATCAGGAGTCCCGCGTAACGTTGATTCGTCGCGTATTAGGAGTAGGCGACGAGGCGGGCTGGCGCCCGATGTTGCAAGGCGAGGACTGGCATCCGGACGGCACCAGGAGGGCCAAATCCCCACCGATCGAGGCGCATTACTCGTCCAAGTCCTCGTCCTCGAACTCCATGTCGGCGATCGCTTCGAGCATGGCGGCGTCATCGAACTCGATCGGTACAAACTCAGGATCGAGCGCGTCCGCAGCGGAATCCAGCGACTCCGAAAACCGAATCGCCTGCAGCACGAATCTATAGGCCGCTTCGCGGAGCCCCTCATCCTCGGTCCAGTAGCCGAACTCAAGGCTTCGCCGGGACTGGCGGGTGAAGTTCGCTGAAGAGATCCACAGCCGGGCCGGAGTGAAGCCGTAGAAGTCGCCAACCTCGCCGAGAGCGCCTTCGTCGTGCCACCAGAACTCGCCGAGGATCGCCAGCTTGGCGTGCATGATCGGAACGAGCGGGTTCCCCTTGCGCCGGAACCCGAGCGCGCGGATGGTAGGTATCGAATCCTCGCCGATTTGGTCGAATGGTCCGACGAGTCGGGGCTTGCCGTCTACCTTGGCTGCAACGTCGCTGAGGGCGGGGAACGCTGCGACGCGAAGGCCCGGGGTTTGCTCGTTAAGTGCCGCTAGGCGCCCGAACTTCTCAAGGTCCCGCTTCGTTCTCGGTTGCTTCGTGACGACCACGCAGGCTCCTGAGAGCTCGGTCAGCTTGTCGATGAACTCGGCATCGTCCATCCACATAGCCGTGCCAAGGAGGCCCGGTCCCATCGACCGAGACCCTCGCCGCCTCCACCGCTCCTGGCGCTGGCGAATGTAGTCGTCGATACCGCCGATCAGTCCGCCGAGGACTTCGCGGCCGAAGAACGCCTTGTTGCCGGGCAGGTCGCCGATCTCAAGTTCGGAATCGAACGTCTCGGGGAATTCAAAGCGGTCGCTAGCCACTCGGCGAGGCTACCGCCCGCATTCGCGCGAGGGCCGCTACTGCAGGGCCTCCCGCACATGAGGAGAGAGCCAACCCGGCCAGGCGCCTTCGACGACTGCGACGGCATCGTCGACGCAGCGGTCGGCCTCGCCGACCAGGAGCCGGTCATATGCGGTGCGCTTCTTCGGATCGGAGTCCAGGCCGCGTTCCTTCACATGCAGCAGCTCGTCGCGGATGAACTTGAGCTTCAGGTAGCGCTCCCATGCGGTGGTGCCGGCGACCTTCTGGGCCCCGTCCATCTTCGGCACGACGCGCTTGAGCTTCTCGTCGATGCCGAGACCGACCAGATCTCTCTTCCTGTACGTCTTCTTCTTGAGGACCATGGTGAAGTCGTCGTCGAGCATGTCGATTGCGTGGTTGGCAAGGCTCTCGATCGCGGTGAAGGAGTAGAGAACCGCCGACTGCAAGTCTCGAATGCAATTGAGCACGGTGGTCGAGTTGATCGGCTGGACGGCGTCGCCGCTCGGACGCCTTTTCAGTTTGGCCATGATGTTGCGCCGTGACTTCGCGCCTCGGTCGCGGGCCCGCTTGGCCTCGACCAAGTTGAAGGCGACCGGCTGGGGCGGGTACCAGAGCAATTCGCGGCCGTCGTCCATGAGGACGGGGGAGAGGACTTGAACCCAGGTGCCCGGCGGCAACTCCTCGCCATCCATCTCCCTCGCTGGCACGGCGACCAAGCGCGGATCCTTGCCGCGCTCGGGGCGATCCTTCGCGGGCCTTGCGGCCCGCTTTGCGCGTTTCCGTTTCCTCTTGGTCATGTCTCGCCTCCCCCGGCGGTGAATATTCGTTGGCCTCCGGGCGAAGCGCCGCCTTACGGGGCGGGCGCGGTCGACCTCTGGAGGTAGTGTCGGGGGGAACCCAAACCCCGACGCGCGGATTATGACTCCGGCTCGGGCGTCTGGGTCGGAGCGGAGTGGTCCCGCTCCGAGCGTCGCGACCCCTTGCTGGCCCGTCGACGGGAGTGTGTGGATGCCTAACGCTAGGGTGACCTCCCGGGGCCGTCGTGCCCGCCGGTACCGTTGCGACTCGCCTAAGCGACCGGGACTTCCGCTTCGCGCGATTTGCGAGCGTTTGCTGACCCGGCCGCAAGATGACCGCTTTGGACGGTGGGTGTCGTGCAAAGGGTGACGGTCACGGGTGGCGTTGATCGCCCGCCTGTGGTCTGTGTTCCTCGGGCTGTAGTTGCTGCCCGGCAGCCCGGTGGCCGCCGGGGCGGCCTTTCAGGCGGCTGCGGCGGCTATCTGGTGCTTGTGGAGCTTCATCAGGTTGTGAGTCGCGGTGATCAGACGCCATTCCGAGCGTGCGGCGGATCTGCCTCGTCGCTGGAATTGATTGATGCGCCGGTTGTGCTTGGTTTGAGCGAACACGGGCTCGACTATCGCCTTGCGTCTTCGGTAAAGCCCACCGCCGTAGTCACCGGCCAGCACGGTGCGCATGAAGGCGTAGCGGCCGCCATCCCAGCCCCGGCGCGGTGTGCCGCGCTCGCCGGCATCGGGCGGGATCAGTACCTGGGTGTCCATGTTCACGACCTGGTCGATCTGCTCTCATGCCAGTAGCCGCTGTCCGCGACTGCGACCCCGGGCAACTCGCTCACACCGATCTGCTCAAGCTCGCGCCGGGTGGCCTTGATCATCGGCTCGAGCTGGCCGAAGTCTGGTGAAGTGAGCGTGACCTCGGCCGCCAAGACGATCTGATGCCTGTTCACGACGGCCTGCACGTTGTAACCCTGCGTGTAACTGCGCGGCGTCTTGACGTTGCGGGAGTCCAGATCGGTGACTTTGATCTTCCCCGGCGGCACCTCGGGCGCCACGTAGGGGTTCGGGCGTGCCCCAAAGCGGCGGCCGTCCTTGGTCACCGCAGTCGCGCGATGATGCTCATAGGCATCGTTGGCCTCGCGCTCGACCCGCAGGTTCTCCTGAAGCCGCTGCTCTGCTTCGAGCAGTCGCTCGGCTCGCGAGCGTGGAATCGGCTGAGCCTGTAGCCGCCGGTGCTCATCGAGTTGGTGGCGCGCCTCACGCAACCACCCCTCACGGCCCTGCATCCGAGCGACGATCACCTCGGGATCAAGCACGAGCTTCACACCCTGCGGTTCCGCCTCGGCCGCCTCAGCCTTCGCGTCTTCTCTGCCTGCACGCTCGCGCCCGAGCTTCTGCTTGGCTTCGCGTAGCGCAGCACGTCGCCCTTCAGGGGTTCGCAAATGCTCAGGCAGCTCATCGCCGCGCGCGTCGCCGTATAGCTCGTCCTCGGCAGCGTCGACGGCGCCCGCCTCCTTCAGGATCTCGCGAGCGAGCTGCTCGTAGTCGAGGTTTGAGTGATGCGACGCGTTCCCATGCACCTTCGTCCCGTCGATCGCGATCAACCCGACCTTCACCAACCCCGACTCTCGACACAACCCCAGCACTTCGCTGAACAAGCCCGCCAGGGCCGCCTCGTGGCGCACACGAAACCGCGCGATCGTCGCGTGATCCGGCGTCTGCTGTGCAGCGATCACCCGGTAGGCGACATCCTCCACGCAGCGACGCTCAATCCCTCTCGAGGACCGCTCACCCAGCGCGTACGCGTACAAAAGCAGCGCCACCATCATCCCCGGCTCAAACGCCGTGAGCCAGGCCGGGTTTGACGGTCTCCGTCAAACCGGTCCGGCTCACCTTGGGTCGCTTCACTCGGCCTGGGAAGCGCGAAAGCGAGCGGGGGTTTTGCACAACCGGCATCGGCCGCCGGGGTGTTGAGGAGCAGCCAGCCGAACCTCATCTCGTCTTGATCGGCAGCGCTTGAGGTCGGTCGGCGGGGCACGGGGCGTGCATGAGTTTTCGCGGTTGTGGTTCCTCTCGATGCGCCGGCCGATGTCCTGCAGACATGCGTTCCATTCAGGCTCGCTGATGCCGTCTGTGGGACGCCAAGCACCGGATGGGCCGGCGCTTCGCTGCTGGCCCCATCCATGAACGAAGGGAATTCCGCATGGATGTCGGTCAGGCGCGCCAGCAGTATGTCCGCTGGCTACTCGTCACCAGGGATCTGTCGCCGCACACAATCCGCGCCTACGACAGCGACATCGCGGCGTTCGAGCAACATCTCGGCACCAACGCTCCCGTGTCGCAAATCGACCGCCACCACCTCGTGAAGTTCGTGGAGCAACAGCGGATCGCAGGGCTTTCGCCGACCTCTATCAGACGGCGGGCTTCAGCTCTCCGAGGCTTCTGCAGATGGCTGCTATCGGGCGACTTGTTGGACTTCGATCCTTGGGTCGGCACCAGCGTGGCGGTCGGAAAATCGCGCAAGCTACCTCGGGTCTTGCCGTCCCACGAACTTGATCAGCTCCTCCTATTCCTACGGAAAGCAGCTCGCGTCGACGACATGAGCGATTCGAGCCAGCTATTGAAGCGACCGCACGAGTCAACGACGCTTCTCGCGGTCGCCCTGATGGTGGCGACAGGCGTTCGAGTCCATGAGGCAGTCGGCATTCAGTGCCCGGACATCGACCTGCCCGGTCGAAGCATCCGGCTCGTCGGCAAGGGACGCCGCGAGCGGCAGGTCTTCCTGACGAACGACTGGATCAGCGAGTTCACGCGCACCTACCTCGAGATGCGCTCCACCCTCGGCATCCAGCACGCCCGCCTCCTTTTCAACCTGCACTTCGACCCCCTCACAACGCCCGCGATGCGCTCGCGGCTCGCCAAAGCCGCCATGGCAGCGGGCCTCGCCACGCGCGTTACACCGCACATGCTGCGTCACACAGCCGCAACGCAACTGATCGAGGCCGGTGTAGACATCCGCTACATCCAACGCCTCCTCGGCCACGCCAGCCTGAGCACCACCGAGATCTACACGCACGTTTCAGACAGAGCGCTCAGACGCGTTGTCTCGGACGCTGATGTCCTCGGGAGGCTCGCGCAGCCGTGATAACTAGGAATTATCGATCGTGGCGCTCAAGAGTCCCGTTCGACGGAGGGAGGAAACCGAGAGCTCTTTCCAAGGGCCGGGCAAATTCCTCGGTCGCGAGAAAGAGCTTGCGACCCTCGACAACGAGCTCGACCGCCAGCGCCGCACTCCGAAACGCCTGCGCATCTGCGAGGTCACGGGTGTTGGCGGTATGGGCAAGTCGCGCCTGCTGGATGAGGCGCGGGCGCATGCGAAAAAGCGCCCGCTGAAGATTGACCACGTCGCCTTCGTCTCACTTGAAGGGGAGCTGTCAACGACCGAGGTCGGGGTCCTCCATCACCTCCGCCAAGAGATCGGGATCGAATGCCATCTCTTCGACGCCGCGGTGCAGCGCTACTGGCGAGCTGTCGGACAGCCCGTACCGTCCTCCAGCCCCAACCGCATTGAACGCTCGGCTCTGGGCCGGGGCGTCGAAGTCGGCGGTGCCGCCGTCGGCGTCCCCCTTCCCGTCAACTTTGCGGTTCAGATCTGGGACAAGCTGAGTGCAGTCAGCGAAAAAAGGCAGCGCTACAAGAAGTCGGAGTTCGCCGAAATCGACGAGATCCGTGAAGAGCCGCGAGAGCTAAGGGCGATTCTTCCGAGCTGCTTTGGCCGTGACATACAGCGAGCGCTAAAAGCGAATGGCCACTCTCTGGCGATCTTCTACGACTCCTATGAGAAGCAGGGGTCGGCCGCGGAGGGGCGCCTTGGCTGCAGGAGATGATCTCGACTCTCGGACGCGGTCTTCATGTAATCGCGACTCGGGAGCCGCTGCAGTGGCCGCAGGCGAAGCGGACATGGGACACCGTTTCGATAGGGGTCGAGGCGCTGTCCGAAGAGGAGTCGCAGGAGATGCTGCGGCAGCGGCTGGGCAAGCTGGAGGAGCCGATCGAGGAGCGACTGCTCGAAATCTCCCGCTGCACCCCCTTCTACATCGAGTCGGCGGTCCGGATTTACCTCGACCTGGCGGAGGAGAAGGAGGTCGAGGTAGCGGATCTCCCCTCCACTCCGAATGGAGCGGTCGGAAGGCTGCTTGACCACCGACGCGCACCGCAGCGGGCCCTGGCGGCAGCGCTCGCCACCGGTCGGGTCTTTGATCGCGACCTGTACCAACACATGGCGAACGTACTCAACGTCGAGCTCGCCGTTCTGCACTACCCGGACTTCGCCAACTCTTTCCTGACCGAGCGGGTCGTAGGCCAGCTCTTCAAGTTCCACGATCTGCTTACCGATGCCGTGCGCGACTCGCCGAGCGAGAGAGCGCTGCGCAGCGTTGCCCTGGAGGCGGCCACCGACCACCTGTTGGCCCGCTGCCAGGAGCGGGGGGAACAGATACCCGATGCCGTCCTCGCCCTCCTGCGCGGGCTGCTCGAGGGCTGGAGTTCGGTGGGCGATGTCCCCCGACGCGTCCTCCGAGACGCTGATCGACATCGCCTACGTTCTCTACGACGCCGGTTCCTCCAATGAGCTGATGGCCCTGGCATCTACCCAGCAGAGAAAACAGCGGCACGCGATCACCCTCGTGCTGGACTTCATCGAAGCGATGTCTACGCGCCGCATTGCGGGGGTCGACGCCGGCCTCAAACGGTTCGAACGCCTCGAAGGGCGGAAGCGGCGACTCGGTCGCCACCTGCATTCGCTTCACCTCGAGCTCGCCTACCTGCGCGAGATTCGCGGGAACTACCACCGGGCGCGGAACGATTTCTCGCGACTGGCACGGCAGGCGGAGCCGTTCGACCCGACCGACCGGACCCAGCTGCGGGCGCTGCTCTACCACGGGGACATGCTGACGATGGATGGCAAGTTCCGTGAGGGGTCGAGGGTGCTGCTTGAGACCTGCGAAGCCGTCGGTCATCGCGACATCGTCAACTGGGGTGAGCTGCTTCGCCACCGGGCGCACGCCCATCGCTTCTCCTTCGTCCTCGAGGAGGCGGTGGAGATGTACCTGACGGCCTTGCGCAAAACGCCAGATACGCCGATGCTGACCGCGAAGCTTTATACGAACCTGGTCGAGACCTACTGCTGGCTGGATCCCGAAAGGGCTTTGGGGGAAGCGGTCAAATCGATCGAGCTGAACCGCCGGCTTGGGCACCAGATCGAGCTCGCCAAGTGCGCAGCGGCGAAGGCGATCGCTCTTGCAAGGCTGGGAAATCCGGCCCGGCCGCCGTCGCGGTTGGCGAAGCCAAGGCACTGGCGAAAGCCGAGGGTACCCGGCCGGGCAGGCGTTCGCGCTGCAGGCGGAAGCCGTGGCGATGGCGTTGGCGCGTGACACCCGGCGCAGCAACGCGGCGATCGGCCAGCTGAAGCGTAAGACGAAGGAACTCGGTACCTACGATCACCTGGTCGTGGCGCCGCTCGTTGCAGCTGGCGAGCGCGTCGATTCGCCCGCAGTGCGAGGCGCCGCCGAATGGTTCAGGCCCGATGACGTGGGGGCGAGGATCCGGGCCTATCTAGCCTTCTAGTCGAGTCCAGACGCGATGTCGATCACGGTCTTGCAGACGGCAGAGTCGCTGCGCTCTTCATGGGCTCGCTGCAGGTCATTGATCGAGATCAAGTCGATCCAGCTCGTCCCAGCCGGGGCTCCACTCTCGTGTTAGCAGGTCCGCCGCTTCACGCAGGACCGATGGCTCACCATTCAGATAGCTGGTCACGAAGGTGACGTCCTTGGGCAGGATATCCGAGAGAAAAACGGGGTCGATCTCCTCACCCAGCGGGTGACCCATCGAGCAGATCCGCCCGCCGTCCCTGACCTGGCGGGAGGCGGCGCGCAGCCCGTCCTCATTACCGGTGAGATCGAAGACGACGTTGTACTCGCCTGGGGGTTGCGGCAGCGCGCTCCCTATTCGCGCAATCGGGCCGGCGAGGGCGGCGAGTCGCGCTGCCGAGGTATCGGTCACGTCGAACTCGATCGCCGGGCGCTGTGCGCATAGGGCGAACGCCAGGCAAAGGCCGAGACCGCCGGCGCCGACGAGAAGAACACGGTCACCAGGCCGGGGTCGATCAGGTCCTTGGCGTGAAGAACACATGAGAGCGGCTCGCACAAGGAGAGGTGTGGCACGGCCGGTCGGTTGAGACGCAGGAGGTAGCTCGCGTCGATGTCACCGAATTCCGAAAACGCCCGGTTCGTGAACAGTGACTGCTGGCCTTGTCGGCACAGGTGCGATCTGCCGGCGAAGCAATGATCGCAATTGCCACAGCGATAGTTGAGGTCGCTGGTGACGAGGTCTTCGAAGCCGACGCATCGACTCCGGCACCGACCGCCACTACTTCGGCGACGAACTCGTGCCCCACTGAAGTCGGGTAGGTGGCATTTGGGCGCCCGCGGAACTGTGCGATGTCCGAACCGCAGAGACCGCAGTACAGGAACCGGAGTCGCACCCAGCCAGGGGGCAGATCCGGCAACGTGCGCTGGACGATCTCGAGCTTGCCGGGTGCCGTGAGAACGTACCCGCGCGACACCCACTGGCTTACCCCGGTTGCCCCCACGTCGCGTGATCCTACCTAGGCAATATCGAGGCTCTCAGCCCGCGACCAGATCATCTGGTTGAAGGCGATTACCTCTTGCCGTAACGACTTGGTTGGGCTCTCCGCGCGAACCAGCGCGATCAGCTCTGCCAGCCGGGGAACGTCCTCCTCGGTCAGCCCCAGGCGTACCGCCGAGTTGACGCCGATGCGGATGCCCTGGCCCAGCGAATACGGCAGGGTCCTGAAGTTGGTCATGATCAGGCACTGCTCCAGCCGCTCGTAGGTGATGAATGCTCGTTCGCGGCTGCCCTCCTGGATCCACACGTGATGGGTCGGCGGCAGGTCGCGGCGTCGTTGCACCACTGGTACCCCCCGCTCGTGCAGTGCATCCTCCGAAGGCGAGTGCGACCTGCAGCATCTGCCGTGAGTAGTCCCGCAGCCAGTCCTGCCGGGAAAGGGTCAGGCCGGCCGCGTAAGTGCTAGCCACGTGCATGTTGGAGACGAAGGTGGAGACCCCCTTGAGAAGGGATTTCCACCTCTCGTCGCGCTGCCTCGTGGCGAGAAGAGCCTTTTGTGGCCCGGGAAAGTTCTTGTGGACGCTGGCGACCATCAGGTTGTATCCCCACCTGAATGGGTTGGCATGATCGCCGCAGATCACGTTCGTCAAATACTGCGAGGCGTCGAAGATCTTGGTCGGCCCCTCGACCGCCGCCAGCGGACGAAAGTCCTCGTAGACCAAGCCCTCACTGCGGTCGACGAAGACGTAGTCCGGCTGTACCTCTTCGCACAGCGCCAGCGTCGCCGGTATGTCGACCGACATCGCCTCGTCATCGATCGGCATCTCGACTACCCGCAGGCCCAGCCGCTCGATGATCGCCTGCCCCGAGAGGTGGCCACCAGCCCGGATCGGCAACAGCAACACCTTCTGCCCGGGTCGGGCCATGGCCATGAACAGAACAGCGTGCGCGTGCAGACCGGAGAGAACGCGCATGGTCGCGTCGGCCGCGCCGAGCGCGTTGGCCCAGGCCTCATAGACCAAGCGCGAGTCGCGCTCCAGGGCGGTCTGCCGGCGAACTGCATCGGCGTCTGCAGCCGCTCCTCCCTGGTTCTTACCTTGTCGGTGTTGTAAAGGCCATGCAGGAGTCCTGCCGTCACCTCGAGGTCCGCGGGAAAAGGAAAGTTCTCCACCGGATTCAGGACCAACGACGACTTCAGAAGCTCTTCCTGTTCGCGCAGCGACGCTCGCAGCATCGCGGAAAGGCTGTCGGCCACGATCGATAATTCCT
>CAVVNN010000004.1:0-800647 GCA_963749605.1 uncultured Solirubrobacterales bacterium
ATTATCGATCGTGGCCGACAGCCTTTCCGCGATGCTGCGAGCGTCGCTGCGCGAACAGGAAGAGCTTCTGAAGTCGTCGTTGGTCCTGAATCCGGTGGAGAACTTTCCTTTTCCCGCGGACCTCGAGGTGACGGCAGGACTCCTGCATGGCCTTTACAACACCGACAAGGTAAGAACCAGGGAGGAGCGGCTGCAGACGCCGATGCAGTTCGCCGGCAGAACCGCCCTGGAGCGCGACTCGCGCTTGGTCTATGAGGCCTGGGCCAACGCGCTCGGCGCGGCCGACGCGACCATGCGCGTTCTCTCCGGTCTGCACGCGCACGCTGTTCTGTTCATGGCCATGGCCCGACCCGGGCAGAAGGTGTTGCTGTTGCCGATCCGGGCTGGTGGCCACCTCTCGGGGCAGGCGATCATCGAGCGGCTGGGCCTGCGGGTAGTCGAGATGCCGATCGATGACGAGGCGATGTCGGTCGACATACCGGCGACGCTGGCGCTGTGCGAAGAGGTACAGCCGGACTACGTCTTCGTCGACCGCAGTGAGGGCTTGGTCTACGAGGACTTTGGTCCGCTGGCGGCGGTCGAGGGGCCGACCAAGATCTTCGACGCCTCGCAGTATTTGACGAACGTGATCTGCGGCGATCATGCCAACCCATTCAGGTGGGGATACGACCTGATGGTCGCCAGCGTCCACAAGAACTTTCCCGGGCCACAAAAGGCTCTTCTCGCCACGAGGCAGCGCGACGAGAGGTGGAAATCCCTGCTCAAGGGGGTCTCCACCTTCGTCTCCAACATGCACGTGGCTAGCACTTACGCGGCCGGCCTGACCCTTTCCCGGCAGGACTGGCTGCGGGACTACTCACGGCAGATGCTGCAGGTCGCACTCGCCTTGGAGGATGCACTGCACGAGCGGGGGGTACCAGTGGTGCAACGACGCCGCGACCTGCCGCCGACCCATCACGTGTGGATCCAGGAGGGCAGCCGCGAACGAGCATTCATCACCTACGAGCGGCTGGAGCAGTGCCTGATCATGACCAACTTCAGGACCCTGCCGTATTCGCTGGGCCAGGGCATCCGCATCGGCGTCAACTCGGCGGTACGCCTGGGGCTGACCGAGGAGGACGTTCCCCGGCTGGCAGAGCTGATCGCGCTGGTTCGCGCGGAGAGCCCAACCAAGTCGTTACGGCAAGAGGTAATCGCCTTCAACCAGATGATCTGGTCGCGGGCTGAGAGCCTCGATATTGCCTAGGTAGGATCACGCGACGTGGGGGCAACCGGGGTAAGCCAGTGGGTGTCGCGCGGGTACGTTCTCACGGCACCCGGCAAGCTCGAGATCGTCCAGCGCACGTTGCCGGATCTGCCCCCTGGCTGGGTGCGACTCCGGTTCCTGTACTGCGGTCTCTGCGGTTCGGACATCGCACAGTTCCGCGGGCGCCCAAATGCCACCTACCCGACTTCAGTGGGGCACGAGTTCGTCGCCGAAGTAGTGGCGGTCGGTGCCGGAGTCGATTGCGTCGGCTTCGAAGACCTCGTCACCAGCGACCTCAACTATCGCTGTGGCAATTGCGATCATTGCTTCGCCGGCAGATCGCACCTGTGCCGACAAGGCCAGCAGTCACTGTTCACGAACCGGGCGTTTTCGGAATTCGGTGACATCGACGCGAGCTACCTCCTGCGTCTCAACCGACCGGCCGTGCCACACCTCTCCTTGTGCGAGCCGCTCTCATGTGTTCTTCACGCCAAGGACCTGATCGACCCCCGGCCTGGTGACCGTGTTCTTCTCGTCGGCGCCGGCGGTCTCGGCCTTTGCCTGGCGTTCGCCCTATGCGCACAGCGCCCGGCGATCAAGTTCGACGTGACCGATACCTCGGCAGCGCGACTCGCCGCCCTCGCCGGCCCGATTGCGCGAATAGGGAGCGCGCTGCCGCAACCCCCAGGCGAGTACGACGTCGTCTTCGATCTCACCGGTAATGAGGACGGGCTGCGCGCCGCCTCCCGCCAGGTCAGGGACGGCGGGCGGATCTGCTCGATGGGTCACCCGCTGGGTGAGGAGATCGACCCCGTTTTTCTCTCGGATATCCTGCCCAAGGACGTCACCTTCGTGACCAGCTATCTGAATGGTGAGCCATCGGTCCTGCGTGAAGCGGCGGACCTGCTAACACGAGAGTGGAGCCCCGGCTGGGACGAGCTGATCAAGTTGATCTCGATCAATGACCTGCAGCGAGCCCATGAAGAGCGCAGCGACTCTGCCGTCTGCAAGACCGTGATCGACATCGCGTCTGGACTCGACTAGAAGGCTAGATAGGCCCGGATCCTCGCCCCCACGTCATCGGGCCTGAACCATTCGGCGGCGCCTCGCACTGCGGGCGAATCGACGCGCTCGCCAGCTGCAACGAGCGGCGCCACGACCAGGTGATCGTAGGTACCGAGTTCCTTCGTCTTACGCTTCAGCTGGCCGATCGCCGCGTTGCTGCGCCGGGTGTCACGCGCCAACGCCATCGCCACGGCTTCCGCCTGCAGCGCGAACGCCTGCCCGGCCGGGTACCCCTCGGCTTTCGCCAGTGCCTTGGCTTCGCCAACCGCGACGGCGGCCGGGCCGGATTTCCCCAGCCTTGCAAGAGCGATCGCCTTCGCCGCTGCGCACTTGGCGAGCTCGATCTGGTGCCCAAGCCGGCGGTTCAGCTCGATCGATTTGACCGCTTCCCCCAAAGCCCTTTCGGGATCCAGCCAGCAGTAGGTCTCGACCAGGTTCGTATAAAGCTTCGCGGTCAGCATCGGCGTATCTGGCGTTTTGCGCAAGGCCGTCAGGTACATCTCCACCGCCTCCTCGAGGACGAAGGAGAAGCGATGGGCGTGCGCCCGGTGGCGAAGCAGCTCACCCCAGTTGACGATGTCGCGATGACCGACGGCTTCGCAGGTCTCAAGCAGCACCCTCGACCCCTCACGGAACTTGCCATCCATCGTCAGCATGTCCCCGTGGTAGAGCAGCGCCCGCAGCTGGGTCCGGTCGGTCGGGTCGAACGGCTCCGCCTGCCGTGCCAGTCGCGAGAAATCGTTCCGCGCCCGGTGGTAGTTCCCGCGAATCTCGCGCAGGTAGGCGAGCTCGAGGTGAAGCGAATGCAGGTGGCGACCGAGTCGCCGCTTCCGCCCTTCGAGGCGTTCGAACCGTTTGAGGCCGGCGTCGACCCCCGCAATGCGGCGCGTAGACATCGCTTCGATGAAGTCCAGCACGAGGGTGATCGCGTGCCGCTGTTTTCTCTGCTGGGTAGATGCCAGGGCCATCAGCTCATTGGAGAAACCGGCGTCGTAGAGAACGTAGGCGATGTCGATCAGCGTCTCGGAGGACCGTCGGGGGACATCGCCCACCGAACTCCAGCCCTCGAGCAGCCCGCGCAGGAGGGCGAGGACGGCATCGGGTTCTGTTCTCCCCCGCTCCTGGCAGCGGGCCAACAGGTGGTCGGTGGCCGCCTCCAGGGCAACGCTGCGCAGCGCTCTCTCGCTCGGCGAGTCGCGCACGGCATCGGTAAGCAGATCGTGGAACTTGAAGAGCTGGCCTACGACCCGCTCGGTCAGGAAAGAGTTGGCGAAGTCCGGGTAGTGCAGAACGGCGAGCTCGACGTTGAGTACGTTCGCCATGTGTTGGTACAGGTCGCGATCAAAGACCCGACCGGTGGCGAGCGCTGCCGCCAGGGCCCGCTGCGGTGCGCGTCGGTGGTCAAGCAGCCTTCCGACCGCTCCATTCGGAGTGGAGGGGAGATCCGCTACCTCGACCTCCTTCTCCTCCGCCAGGTCGAGGTAAATCCGGACCGCCGACTCGATGTAGAAGGGGGTGCAGCGGGAGATTTCGAGCAGTCGCTCCTCGATCGGCTCCTCCAGCTTGCCCAGCCGCTGCCGCAGCATCTCCTGCGACTCCTCTTCGGACAGCGCCTCGACCCCTATCGAAACGGTGTCCCATGTCCGCTTCGCCTGCGGCCACTGCAGCGGCTCCCGAGTCGCGATTACATGAAGACCGCGTCCGAGAGTCGAGATCATCTCCTGCAGCCAAGGCGCCCCTCCCGCGGCCGACCCCTGCTTCTCATAGGAGTCGTAGAAGATCGCCAGAGAGTGGCCATTCGCTTTTAGCGCTCGCTGTATGTCACGGCCAAAGCAGCTCGGAAGAATCGCCCTTAGCTCTCGCGGCTCTTCACGGATCTCGTCGATTTCGGCGAACTCCGACTTCTTGTAGCGCTGCCTTTTTTCGCTGACTGCACTCAGCTTGTCCCAGATCTGAACCGCAAAGTTGACGGGAAGGGGGACGCCGACGGCGGCACCGCCGACTTCGACGCCCCGGCCCAGAGCCGAGCGTTCAATGCGGTTGGGGCTGGAGGACGGTACGGGCTGTCCGACAGCTCGCCAGTAGCGCTGCACCGCGGCGTCGAAGAGATGGCATTCGATCCCGATCTCTTGGCGGAGGTGATGGAGGACCCCGACCTCGGTCGTTGACAGCTCCCCTTCAAGTGAGACGAAGGCGACGTGGTCAATCTTCAGCGGGCGCTTTTTCGCATGCGCCCGCGCCTCATCCAGCAGGCGCGACTTGCCCATACCGCCAACACCCGTGACCTCGCAGATGCGCAGGCGTTTCGGAGTGCGGCGCTGGCGGTCGAGCTCGTTGTCGAGGGTCGCAAGCTCTTTCTCGCGACCGAGGAATTTGCCCGGCCCTTGGAAAGAGCTCTCGGTTTCCTCCCTCCGTCGAACGGGACTCTTGAGCGCCACGATCGATAATTCCTAGTTATCCGAGGTTTGAGTTATGGGCTCGGGCAAACAGCGCTGGCCTCTTGGCCCTGTCGCGTCTTACCCCGAACGATTCGTAGATCACTTGGATACCTTCTACCATGAATGAGAATTCGCAGGGACAAGACTAGAACATGCCTAAACCACGACCGCACGCGGCCGAGCAGACGATGAAGCAACCCGCGCAGCGGATCTTGCGAACCGTGGACGCGGTGATCGTCGCCATCCTCTGCGGGTTTGCGGTCGCGCTGGCGCTCGGCCAGGTGCACGGTATTTCTATGCGCCTGCCTGCGACAGCCTGGGTCAGCGGGCTCTTTCTGGTGATCCTGACCCTGCGGGCCCTCGTCGGCCTGCTTGTCGGTCAGCGCACCGGTGCCACCGAGGGGCCCCCGACCGCAACGGCCCGGGCCTCGTACGGCGAGCTGATCCGCAGCCTGCCAACCTAGCTCCCGCAGCTGATCGAAGAGGCTGAGGTGATCCAGATACTGGGGGGAACTATGATCGATTTTGTCAGTCAGGAGGACTCGCTGACGGCGCTATCGGTTGCCTACTCGCGCGACGCAAAAATCGAGATATCTTGCTTGACCCGGAGGCCGATGTCCTGCGCGCGATCGCGGAGGAACGAACTATGACGTCGAGTGCCTCGGCCGAGACGATCCTCGAACGCCTCAAAGGGGAGTGCGAGTTCAGCATCGAGCGCCTGCTCGCGAAGCTGCCGTCGAGAGCGGCGGACCAGATCCTTCGACTCTCCTCGGTGATGCCCCATCACGCCTTCAGCAGGTTCGACGATACCTACCTGCTTACTACCTACACGTTCGGCCGTGGCGGGGACAACCCGTCGATGCTGCTGCGAAAGGCGGTCGCCAATGACCCCCTCTGCGAGGGACTCACGCGCGGCTTCACCGAGCTTTGGAAAAGCAAAGGCGTGCGGCCGCTCGGCGTCGTCGGCCCGACCGCGAGCGAAGCTGCGATCCGGCTAGGAGCCCGGGAGGCGCCGCAGCACGACTAGGCGGTCGGCGCATTCGACGAACTCGTACTCGCCGTCGTCGGCGATCAGGTCGCCGACGACGGCGACGATCCCGGGGTAGTGCTCGAAGTAGTCGTGGAAGGCGAGGAGGCCGCCAGAGACGAGCGAGGGCAAGATATGGGCGCAGTCGGCGCGGACCGACTCCTCGTCGTGCAAACCGTCGATGAAGGCAAACGAAAACGGCCGGTCGAGCGGCACCTCGTCACCCCGGCTACGGATAACCGTTACGACCCCCTCGACCCCGTTACGCTTCAGGTTCGAGGTCAGGGCCGCAAGGGTGTCTACCGCGTCCCCATACCGGTACCTCTCATGGGGGTCAACCGCGGTCAGGTGTAGCGGCAGGCCTAGCCCGGCGATCGCGCAGGCGATGGCTAGGGTCGAGCGCCCCTTGTAGCTGCCGACCTCGATGACGTCCGGGGCCGCGGCGCCGGGCGCCGCGGCGACGCAGCGGGCAAGCGCGGCCGCCTCCGGCGGCGAGAGCCAGCCATCGACCGCTTCCACGGCGGCGACCCATCGACCACAGTGGACCTCGGGCAGAACCGGATCGGCCGCCCGGGCGACGGCGACCACTTCGCGGGTGGCCGCGTTGTCGGGATCGAGGCGGAGCGTGGGGTAGGCCCAGCCCAGTGCGGCGTCGAGGTTCCCAGCCTCGCGCTCCCGCTCAGCTTCACGTTCACCGCGCTCAATCTCCGTTGCGAAGAACCGGCGCCGCAGCGCGAGCGCGCGGCGGGCGCGGTTCAGCGGATCGGAGCTCTCCAGGAGGCCTGGATCTAGTCGCGTGAGATAGGCCAGCAGCTCGACTCCCGTCTTCGCCAACGAAACCGAAAACGACGCCAGCTCCTCACCCGCGCCGGCGTCAACCCAACTCTGGTAGTCGAGACAGGCCAGATCCCCCCGCACTAATAGCTCCCCATAGGAGCGCAGGTACGGCAGCTCGGCAGCTTCGAACCCCGTCGGATCGTCCCACCTGGCCAATAGCGCATTAGCGGCGGCGATGGCGCGGGCGAGGTCGGGGGTGAACTCCAACGCCCCCGCTCCGCTGGCGCCCTGGACGAACAGGTCGAAGAACGAAACGTTGAAGTGCGCGTCAGGGTAACGGCATTCAACCATCCGCCTAGCGAGATCTCTGAGGGTGTCGTTGACGGCTTTGGCTTCCAATTGACTTGCTTACCGTGACAGTATTCTGAACAGACAATCGGCGATACTCTGACGATGGCCACCGCCCCGCGGGCCAAATCGACCGTAAAGCGCCACTGGACCGAGCTTGAGACCCCGGCACTATTGGTCGACGTGGACGCGGCTAAGCGTAACGTCGCGCTCATGGCCGGCCGCGCCAGCGAGCTGCCGGTGTCGGTGCGGCCGCACTTCAAGGCCCATAAGAGCATCGAGCTCGCGCGCCTGCAAGTGCAGGCCGGAGCGATTGGCATCACCGTCGCCACCGTCAGTGAGGCCCAGGCGCTGTTCGACGCCAGCATCGATAACGTGCTGGTGGCGAACCAACTCGTCCAGCGGTCGCAGATCGAGGCACTGGCCGCGCTTTCGACGAGGGGCCGCATCACCGTTCTGGTGGACAACGCGACGAACCTGAAGGAAGTCGCGACCGCCGCCCGCATCGCCGGAGGTGAGATCGGGGTGATGATCGACGTCGACACGGGGATGGGACGGTGTGGGGTCCGCAGGCGACAGGACGCTTGCGAGCTGGCCCGCCTCGTCCGCGACCTCGACCATGTCCGCTTCGACGGCATCAGCGCCTATGAGGGGCACTGCACGGCGATCGAGGATGTGAGCAAGCGAACCGCCGAGACCGAAGCGGCGATCGAGACCATGGCCGGGTACATCGAGGCGTTCGGCGAGGAAGGGATCGCTGTGCCGGCCGTTTCCGCTGGCGGATCGACCACGTATTCCATCACCGGTGCTGATCCGATGGTGACCGAGATCCAGCCGGGTGCCTACGCCCTGATGGACGTCATCCGCCGCCGTTTCCTCTCCGAGTTCGAGCTCGCGCTCACCGTGGCGGGCACGGTGATCAGCCGGCAGGGCTCGCGAGCGGTACTCGACAGCGGCCACAAGGCCGTCAACGCCAGGCAGAGCGAACCCCAACTGGCCGACGGCCTCGGCGAGATCGTCTCCATTGACGAAGAGCACCTGCGCTTCGACGCGCATGGGCCTGAGCCCAGGGTTGGTGACCGCGTCCGGGTGATCCCCGGGCACGGGCCATTGACAATTAACCTCTACGAGCGCTTCCACGTCGTCTCCGACGACATGGTGGTGGATGAGTGGGCCGTTGCGGGCCGGCGATAGGCGCAGATGGCGCGACAGGGACGGGACCGGTCTCCTAATCTCGTCGGACCAACGGAACCAGCTCAGAAAGATCCTGTATGACCAGGTCTGCCTCGGGGGCATCGGAGGTGTCGTCGACGAGGCCGCGGTACCTAATCGGAACAAGACCGGAGGCGCGGGCACCGGCGATATCCGTCCGCTTCAGGTCACCTACGTGCCACACGACATCTTCCTTTCTCAGCTCGAACTGGTCGAGCATGTGGCGGAAGATCGCTGGCGAGGGCTTGTAGTGGCCGAGTTCGTCGGAGAAGGCCCAGCCGCGGAAGTGGCGGAGGACGCCGGCACGCTGGAGGATGGCGCGCAAGTGCCGTGAGCCAGTGAGGCCGACGTCGCAGACGATCCCCAGCTGCACGTCGTCGTCTGCCAAGACGGCTAGCGTTCCCTCCGCCCGAGGGCTCAGCTCCAGTTCCGCCACGGCTCCCGCCTCGAGGTAGGCGTCGAGGATGCGATCACGGCTCTTCCCCTCTAGGCCCTGAATCGCGTCTGCCAGATGCGTGGCCGCCCGCGCCGGCTCGAAATGCTCGCCACGCTCCCAGGTCTCCGCCTGTAGCGCCTGCGCCTCTGCCAGGTGGGTGTCGAGCACGTCCTCCTCGATCTCGATCTCCTGTTGGATCAGCGCCCGCACGACCGCTTTGCGCCGCAGTGCCGCCAGAAGTCCTTTTGGCTCCGCGACGAGCGTATGCCAAAAGTCGAAGGTGATGGCGGCGGGCGGACCGGGGATCACGGCAGGGTGGTGGGAGGAGACGAAGCGGTGAGGGCCGGATTCGAACGGGGAAACAGCACGATTTTCAGAGGGCGCACAGATGGGGTATGCCCTGGAGGTACGGAGAGCATTAGATCAGAGCCTTTCGGCACATGGGAGCGAGCAGATCTAAGCGTAGATCGGGTTGGTGGGAACGTGTGAGCCTGACGGGGCGGAGTTCTTCTATGCCATCGAGCTCGCAGCACTGTTTGCTCTCGCTTTTGCGCGGCAAGCGAGCGTGTAAGCGTGGGGCTACGAGAGGCCCGCTCCGGACGAGAAGCGAGCATCGGAGGTTATGCCCGTCTCCGTCCATTCCGAGCGTCTACGGCTCGCAGTTGATGCGCTCGCAATCGCGCAGAGCAGCATCACGGTGTGGTCGCCTGAAACCCGCATCGGACCGAACAGCGACCCTCGCGACCGCGACTGTCACAATTTACCGCCTCTAGGCCACAGTACCGACGAAGACGCCCGTTTGCAGAGTCTTCGCCCACGAAGGCGGTCGGTGATCGTTTTTCGGCTAGCGATCCAACGGTGGGATCGAGCCGGGGATGGTGGCGACCTTGGTGATCTTGAGTTCCTTGAAGCCGCTGAGGAAGACGAAGAGCGAGCTGTGCGAGGCCGGCGGCGCCTCACCGGGAGGGTGTTCAGTGGCGACGGGTGGTAGCAGGGCACCGTAGATGCCGAAGCGCTCGAGGTGGGCGCGGACCCGACGCCAGGCCGGGTCGGAGGCCGCGCCCCAGGCGAGCTGCTTGAAGGGATTGTCGATCTGACAACCCGACCGCCGGTAGTCGCGACCGGAGAAGGTGCCGAGGACCCGAAGGATCTCGTACTTGGGGAAGTCGACCTCGCCGGCGAGGGCTTTGTCTTTGAGGTTTTCAACGGCCTCGCGTCCGGTGGCAAAGCGCTTGAAGGTGTTGCGCATCTCCTCGAGCATGAAGTAGGGAACCGCGGCTCGGGCCTCGGCCTCGGTCGCATAGAGCCGGGCGACGCAGGCCCGGTTGGGACAGGTCGGCCCGTGGGCGCAATGGACCCAGGCCCCGGCCCGATCGAGGCCGGGAATGACATTGCAGGCGATTGTGTAGGCGTTGACGAGCAGCCGCTCGGGATAAAGGCGCGGGCTGTCGCCGCGCTCGGCCTCGCGAGGAGCAGGGGGAACCTCTTTGAGCAGTTCTGGTGGGCGAAAGGGTCGAGCGAAGGGGAGAACGTTAGGTAGGGGCTCCGGTTCCGGCCGCTCTACGGTGGTTGCTGATGAGGACGGGGCTTCGCCCATAGTGGCAATAACGTATCATCACGTCTCTGAAATGTCACGAAAATGTGCATAAAAGATATGCTTAACGTCTTGCAAAGTGCTGATATTTGTGCTTAGTTAGGAGCCGCAAATGTCCACAACGTTGGAGAGACATGCCTGTTGACAATGATCACTGCGAGGCCGTCGACGTCCAGAGCCTGCTCAAGGACAAAGACGATTTCGCCGCGCGGCTAGCGAAGACTTACAAGCCGACCGAGATCGTGCGGCTGCTGGCCGCGATGAACCTGCGACCAAGCGACCTGGCCCTGGGGCTAAACGTCCATCCCCGCACGATCAAAGCCTGGCTGGACGAATCCGACCCGCGCACGGCCGAGCGCCAGCGGGACGACATCCTGGCGCTGAAGTCGATCGTGCTGTTCTTGCTGCGCCGCGGTAACCAGCCACCCGCCTCCCTCGCGGTCTGGCTGGTCGAACCGAACGGCGACCTCGACTTCCGCAGGCCACTGGCGGTCCTGGGCGAAGGCGACACGCAAAAGAGCCTGATCCGGGTAATGCAGGCAAGCGCGCCGTTCGTGCACCCCGACGAAGGGCTCGGGTCCGCCCCCTACGACGACAGCGTCGCCGCGGGAGCCACCGGACGCAAGCCGTCGCCGGGCGATCGCGAAGAGGACGGCGCGCGCGGCGAGACGGACGATGAGGCAGCGGAGACCGTGGCGGAAGGGATCTAGGCGGTGAGAAGCGGCAGGCGAGTGCTGCTCGCCGCGCTCGCCATCGTGATCGCGATGGCGCTGGTGATCAGCGCCCTGGTCCTGGTCCCGCACTGGCTTGTTCCCGGCGGCGTCCTGACCGGGAGCGATCGCATCCGGCTGCTCGGCCAGAGCTCGATCCGGTCAACCATCCTGCAGCTGCTCGGCGGGTTGGTCGTAGTGGTGGGGATCGCCTATACGGCGGTGCAAGTGAAGATCTCGCGGGAGACCCATTACACCGAGCGCTACGCGAAGGCGATCGACCAGCTCGGCCACCCGGAGAAGATTGTCCGAGTCGGCGGGATGTTCGCGCTGCGGCGCCTGGCGGCCAACTCGGCGGTTGACGGGCCGGTGGTGGTCGAGGTGCTGAGGAGCTACCTGAAGGTCGTCTCACCACGGCTGCTGACCTCCTCCCCTCCCCCCGGCCCGGGCCAGATCTCCCCGGACATCCAAACCGCCCTGACGCTGCTGATCGAGCTGTACGCCGATGGAGCTTGACCTCAGCGGGCTGGACCTGCGCGGGGCCAACCTGCGCGAGGCGAAGCTGGACGGCTCGCTGCTGCGCAACTGCTGGCTGGTCGGCGCCGACCTGACCGGGGTGAATTTGCGCGAGGCGACGCTGGACGGCTCCTGGCTGGAAGGGGCGCTGCTCGACGGGGCCTGTCTGTCAGGAGCCAGCATGCACGAGACGAAGCTGAGCGAGGCCTCACTGCAAAGCGCCAATCTCAGCTGGGCGGACCTGCGGCGCTGCAACCTGGAACAGGCCAAGCTCGCCAACGCCGACCTGACCGAGGCCTACATGACCGAAGCGATCCTGCACAACGCCCAACTCGAGCTCGCGGTCCTAACGGGGGCGACGATCGACTACTGCGACCTGCGCGGCGCGAAGATGGCCGGCGCCGACCTCTCCGGGGCGCTGATCAGCAACGCCGACCTGACCGGCGCCGTGCTGGACGGCGCCAACATGCAGGAAGCCGACCTGCGGGAAGCGAAGCTGACCCGCGCGAGCCTGCGCGGGGCCGACCTGCGCGGGGCCCAACTGGACAAAGCCGACCTGACCGACGCGGTGGTGAAGGAGGCCGACCTGATCGGCGCGGGGCTGCTGGGCACCGACCTACGGGGGATCCCCCCCGAGGACCGCCTGAACGCGGACGTGCGGGGGGCCGTGGTCGACGAACCGGGCGAATAGCGCGCCGCCGCCGAGGCCAACCCACTCGCGGTCCCTGAGCAGGCTCTCCGGGCCTACGGCATCAGTACGACCAGCTTGACTACTCGGCCGCTTGAGCTTAGGGTCGGAGGGTGGAGTCCAAGCAGTTTCGTTCGAACTTCATCTGGGGCGGCGCGGCGCTGCTAGCAATTGCGGTAGCCGCGTTCATCTTCCTGGGCCAAAGCGGAGACGAAGTCGGCTGCGCGCTGAGCACGGCCGGGGTGGGCGCAATAGCCGAGGGCTTGACCCACGGCCGCGGTACGGCGGAGATCGTCGGCCCGGCGGCAGCGACGGCAGTGGTGCCGGTCGCCTGCAAGAAGGTCGTCGAAAAGCTGGTGGAAGAACCCAAAAAGGAAGTCGAGCTAACGGTCGAATCGCCCGCCGGCGGGGAAGCGAAGCAAAGCACGAGCGGTTACGAACTGGAAGAAACCGCCGCGGTCCCGGAATCGAGCGAAGCGGCTGGCTCGACGGTCCTGCAGCACAGCCTTGACTGCTACAGCTCCTACGGCAGCTCCGAATTTCTCAACCAGATGTGCCTGGAAGGACTGATCGCGCCGAGCTAGTGGTGCATCAGGCAACGTTTGCCGTGTTGACGACGGCGCGTAGCTTCTCGCCATCGACGTTGTAGTTGCGCCAGGCGATGTAGCGGCGGATGAGGCGTGCCTGGGTGGCGTGGTCGGGGTGGTCGGTGCCGTCGAGGGTGAAGTAGCGAAGCGCCTTGAACTGCGCCTCGATGCGGTAGAGCCAGGAGCCGTAGTGGGGGTGTAGGCGAGCTCGACGTTGTTGTCGCGGGCCCAGTCGCGGACGTCGTCGCCGAGGTGGGGGGCTGAAGTTGTCGAGGATGAAGTCCAGCCTCACCTCGGCCGGGTAGAGCGAGCGGACGTAGCGGCAGAAGCCGAGGAACTCGGTTCTTTTCTTGCGCTTCTTGACATGGCCGTAGAGGCGGTCGCGGGTGACGTCATAGGCGCCAAGCATGTGGCGGACGCCGTGGGGGCGAGTGTAGGTGGCGCGATCCGCCTGGGCTTCTTCAGCGGCGCCCAGGCCTTGCCGCCGGGCTGGGGCTGGAGGTTCAGCGGGCCGAACTCATCGAGGCAGATCACGATCGCCTTGCCGGCGTCGGCAAGCTCGTATAGCTCCAGGATGCGGTTCTTCTTGGCCTCGAGGTTGGGGTCGCTGGAGCGCTTCCAGGTCCTCACCGCTTGAAAGGAGACGCCTTCCTCGCGAAGGAGCTGGCGCAACCCCCTCGTGGGAGATGTCTGTGACCACCCCCTCGGCGACCAGGTAGTCGGCCAGCTTGGCCAGGCTCTAGGTCGCAAAGGGGGCTCATCCGTTGGGCGGAGAGCAGCACGATCTGGGCCCTGCGCCAGGTCACTACCGACCCCGAGTCGCGGCGCAGATCCGCAGCAGCCGGTTGCCCTCCTCGTTGGTGATCTCCCGCAGCATCACTCTCACGAGCGAGAGTGCCGCCTCCGCGTGTTGGGAGCGCGTCAACGGCGAGCCGGGACATGCCCGCTCAGGACGAGAAGCATGCGCGATCACAGCGCCGTTTTCGTCCTGGATCAACCCCTCCGCCTATACCGTCGCGTCACAGCCCAAACTCTTGCTGGACAGGGGTTGGAGCCCGGTTGGAGGGGGGAGTCGGAGCCGATGGCGCGCTCGGTTGCGACACAGACGGAGATGGCACTGGCGCACTCACCGCAGGACTAGACGGTGTTTGAGCAGCAGGTGTGCTCGATGTCGTCGCGTCGATGACTTCCGCCTGCGAAGAAGCGCTCGCTGTGCGCGCAGAAGTCCCGCTCCTATGGCGCACTGGAGCCCTGCGCTTTGTCCGTCGTGTCGCCGGGCCCCGAGTCCGCCGCCCCACACCATCGCGGAGGGTTTGCTCGGCGCTCCTGCCCCTCTGCACTTGCGACATTGCCGAGCGGCCCGCGCTCGCGGGCGCAGAGGACGAGCCGTTCGCTCCCGAGCCGCCGATCAGGATCGCCGCCACCGTCACCGCCACCACCATGATCGCAAGCGCGCCAAGCGCCAACCAACGTGGAGACGGAACGATCCGCCTGTGCCCCTGCCTTACCCGCTGAAGCCGTTCCTCACGCTCACCAGCACCGTCATGCTCGGCACCGCCCCGCAGCGCCACGGTGTCCACGCCCCACCCGCTCTCGGGCTCGCCGCTCATACCCTCGCCTCGCTGGCGCTCGCCAGCTCCCGCAGGCTCTCCTCCTCGAACCACGGCCGCAGCGCCAGCTTCGCCGGGGGCAGGTGCCCGTAGACCAGCAGGGCAGTTCCCGGTTCGGCCTCGCGCACCACGTTGGCCGGGGTGAGGTCACGGTAGGTGGTGCCCTCGGTGGTCGAGCGCTGTCCCTTCTTGCCGGCGGTCCGGGAGCGCTGGGTGAACTCCGCCGCGCCCACCACCCGGCTCACATACCCAAGCGTCTCGGTATCGGAGGTCCCGGTGCCGAAGAGCTTGGCGCGATGGTTGTTGACGATCGTCTTGGCTCTCTCGCCATAACGGGCATGGACCTGGGCCAGATCCTGGAAGACCGAGAGCAGCTGGATTCCCTGACCGGCCCCGGTCGATGCGATCTCATCCAGATTGGGGATCGGAGCGATGTTGGCCGCCTCGTCGAGCACCACCAACAGCGGCGGGTCGATCGGGCGCCCCGTCTGGGCCGAGCTCTCATAGACCACCGCGACCAGCTCGGAGACCATCGTCGCGAACAGAGTCCGCAGTCGCTCCTGCTCATGGGCGGGAGCGCAGAGGTAGAGCGTGTTTGCGCCGCCGTCCAAGAGGTCGGCTGGGACGTAATCGGCGTGCGAGGTGGCGTCGAGGACGCGAGGGTCGCCGAAGGCCGCGGTGATCGTCTCTGCGGTGGTGTAGATCGAGGAACGCTGGCGCTCCTCGCGGTTGCAGCTGGCAAGCCAGGCGCCGAACGCGTCCTCCTCCTCCCTGGCTTCGAGGATTCGGCTCACCTCAGCCTCTGGCATCGGGCCCTTCGTTCAGCCACCTCATCACGTCCGCCATCTCGCCACCGCTCACGGTGGCGGCGAAGAGCAGCGGCGCCAGCAGCTTCTCCGCCGCCGCGTACCAGAACTCCGCGTCCGCAAGGCCGCCCGAGCCAGAGCGGGCCGAGCTGGCGAGGCAGTGGGCGACCCGCATCGCCCCGCGCCAGCTCCCGCAGCCCGAAAGGGGCGTGGCGTGCACTCCCGGGATCCCGGTGGCGCGGGTGGGGTCGAAGACCATCGCCCTGCCCAGCTCCCGGCGGCGGTGCAGGGTGTCGAGCAGCAAGTCGCTCTTCACCGAAGTCGCCACGACCGGTCCTTCCCACTCCAGTAGAGCTGGTATCGCCAGCGCCTGTCGTCTTGCCGCTCTGGGCAGGGGCGACGACGATCACCGAGGCGCGCTCCTCGGCGGCGATCAGCGCCCGGCCGTGGCGGCCCAGGGTGAGGCGGCCGCTCCTCGGCTCGCGGACCCGCAGGTCGCGCAGGTCGCGCCGACTCGCCCAGCGCGCTCCCTGCGGACGGCGGTTGCGCCCACCACCGCCGTCCTCGATCCGCCTCTCCAGCAGGTGCAGGCCGAGGACCACCGCCCCCAGTGCGCTCGCAAGAAGCAGAGTCGGCAGGTTCATCGGGACTCCTCGGCGTTGCCGGCGCCGACGAGGTCGCGGTGCTCGACCATGCGCCCGTCGGTGTCGACCAGCTCGCGCTCCAGCGTGGAGAGCCGGTGCTGGACGAGGAAGGAGCGCCGCCCCACCTGCCACAGCGCCTCGCCGCGGCGCAGGGTGGGGATCAGCTCGACCTCGGTCTCGGTCAGGCCGAGCAGGTTGCGAAGCCCCTCGATCTGGTCGGGGGGCTGGGCGAAGATGACCTTGGTGTCGGCGTCGGCGATCAGCCCCTCGGCGATCCGCGCCTCGCGCGAGCCGGCCGCGCCGGCCGCGCCCAGGTCGGAGAGGCGGTGCAGGGCGATGATGTTCTGCACTCCGTGGGCGCGGGAGAGCTTGAAGGAACGCTGCAGCCACTCCGCCGCGCCGAGGTCGGAGGCGATGCGCCAGGCCTCATCGACCGCGACGATCACCTTTGCGCCGCGAGCCCTCGCCGCGCCTCGGCGGCGCGCTTTCGCTCCATCACCACTCCCTGCAGCCAGGCCGCGGCGCAGGTCATCAGGATGCCCAGCGCAGCTGAGTCCTGCACCGCGCTCAGGTCCAAGACGACCAGCGGCGCGTCGAGGTCGAGCTCGCCGCTGGTCGGCCCGTCGAACATGCCGCGCAGGTCGCCATGGCAGAGGCGCTGCAGGGCGAGGGCCACCTGCCGCTTTGCCTCGGCGAAGCTCTCCGCGGTCGGTGGAGAGCCTTCTCGCCATCTCCGCGCTGGGCCCGAGCAGCGCCTCGACCACCTCGGGCAGGGTCGGCTCTCCGCGCGCCGGTCCGCGCTGACCGCTTCCAGGGCGACCCGCAGCCCGCCGTCCTCCTCGGGGGCCAGCTCGCGGCGAAGCGCCGCGGCGGCGACCGAGCGCAAAAGGCTCGAGCTGGCCCTCGCTGCCGAGACGCGGGCTGAGCGGGTTGAGGCGAATCTCGCCGCCAGGGCGCAAGGGCGATCGGCGCGACCGCCGAGCGCCCGCGCCAGCGGCGCGTACTCGGACTTCGGATCGAGCGCCCAGGCCTGGCGGCCGAAGACGTGCTGGCGGGTGATGTAGGACTTTAGGAAGGCCGACTTGCCGTTGCCGATCTGCCCGACGACGAGCATGTTGGGCCCGGTGAGGACGCCGTGCTCATAGGCCGCCCACGGGTCATAGAGGAAGGCGCCGCCGTAGGCGTCGCGGCCGATGTAGGTGCCGGGGGCGCCGAGACCGCCCTCGGCGAGGAAGGGGTAGGCGGCCTGAAAGTGCGCGGTGGTGGCGGAATGACCGGGGCGCTCCCCGCGCCGGGCGCGCCTCACCGCAGCCCCCGACAAAGCGGCAGGGTGAAGGCGAAGCCGGCGTCCTGCTCGCCGTAGAGGCGCTGCAGCTCGAGGCGCGAGAGAGCGGCGGCGTGCTCGATCTCGGTGGCGGTCCGCTCGAGCTCCTCCGCGCGAGTCGGCCGAGACGGTGACGTAGCCGGCGAAGCGCATCTCGGCGTGCCCGTCGGCCAGCTCCTCCTCGCGCCGCGCGGCGGCCTGCTGGCGGCGGCGGATCCGCGCCGTGGTCATGAAGCCCTGGCGCTCGCGCGCCATCTCCTCGGCGACCTCGGCGGTGCGGGCCGCCTCGGCCCGGCGCATCGCCAGCGAGTAGGGGATCGGCTCGATCGCAGACCGCGACGGTGCGAAGCGCGGTTGTCTGCATCAAGAGCGGCGCCAGGAAGGCGGGGCCGACGTCGGTCCGCGGCCAGCCCGAGATCCAGTAGGTGGCGTGAAGGGCGGAGTCGGTTCGGTAGTGCGCCCCAGCTCGGTGTGATCGGCGAGCGGTCCCATCAGGGCCGGATCGACACCCTCGCGCTCGGGATCGCCGAGCGCCGGCGCGGCGCGCGCGCCTGGCGGCCGTAGGGGTCGAAGGCGTCGCGGATCGCCTCGGCGTAGCGGCGCGGTCGCAGCAGGCCGAACACGGTCACCTCGGCGACCGAGAGCCGCTCGGCGAGGCCCTCGGCCTCGCGCAGCAGCAGCTCGCAGGCGCCCTGTGCGCCGCCGCCCATGCGGCGCAGCTCGCGCGCGCCGCGGCGCTCGTCGATCTGCAGCGCGAGCAGGATCTCGTGCTCCTGGGTGGTCGGGGCCGCCGACTCGAGCAGCTCGATGTAGGAGGCGAACGAGCCCGGAGTCGAGCGGGACTGCTCGGTCGCGCTCGGATTGGAAGTGAGACGGCCAGCTCATCGCCGGGGGCGGGCAGGGTGCGCTCGATCCACTGCAGGCGGCGCACCGGGCTGCCGTCGCGGCCCGAGGCTCGCCAGCACCGCGCCCCAGCCGTCGAGCTTTCGCTCCTGCTCGGCGCTGTCGCGCAGGCCGAAGGCTCCCGCCCGCACCGCCAGGGCGGCGGTGTAGGTGCCGGCGGCGCGATCGCGCGATCACCCCGACCTCGTCTTGGCCGTAGGGGACGCCGAGCATCTCAAGGCCGCTCAGCTCCGACAGGCAGCGAAGGCTCGTGGACGAACTCACCGTCGAGGATGCGGGTCCCGGCGCTCGGGACTCGAGGAGCGATAGCCGCGCTTCTCGCGAGCCGCTGCGAGCGACCCAGCGCAGCGCCAGCGGGCGCCCACTGCTCCAGCGTGCGGCCCTCGAAGGGCAAGAGCACCAGCGCCCCGGCGCCGCCGAAGAGGGCCAGGGCCGACCAGCAGGCCCGCTGCGTTTCGCAGCAGGTAGAGCGGCTCCCAGCCCGAGCAGGGCGGCTGCGGCGAGGATCGCCACCTGGCCGATCCGCAGCTGGCCGACCACGCCGCGCGCTCCAGCGGCCCGAAGCGGTAGCGACGGGAGCTGCTCATGGCTTGCTCTTCTCATTTCGCTTTGGGGTCGAGGGCTCGGGCGCCGGGCGGGGAGGCTGGGTGTCCCCGCCCGGCGCCCTGCCGCCCGCCGCTTCGGAGGGCTGGGGGGCTGTGCCGGGGGTTGGCTGGGGGGTGCCCTCCTGGCGGGGGCGTGGTGGGCTCTGGCCGCCTGCGCGCGGCGGTTGGCTTCCCTGGCTTGGGGAAGCAGCGGAACCGGAGACGACATCGCTGGTCGCGGTTCCCTCCAGGCGCCCGCCGGCTGCCCGGCTTGCTTTCGCGGCCGCCACTGGGGCGGCGATGGCCGCCGCGGGTCCTGCTGCTGCTCCCGCGCCAGCGGCTCCGGCCTCTGCGCCTGCGCCGCTCGGCTCCGGCCGCGCCCCTGCCTCCACCGCCTGCTGAGCCGCCCTTCGGCCCACCGCCGCCACGCGGCGCGACACCGCCCTGCCCGCCGCTGGCGCTTGGGCCGGAACCGCCCCCCTCAGTGCCGATCGCGCCCTGGCCGCCTCCCCAGTTGGCCAACGCGGTGCTTCGCATCATCTGCGCGGAGGAGGCCAGCTCGACGCCGCGCACCGCGCCCGCGGCGGCGCCCTGGCGGCTGTAGGCGGCGGTTATCGCACCCTCGGCGAAGGGGACCAGCTTGAACAGCACGAAGCGGCGCGAAGCAGGCCAAGCAGCAGCAGCGCCCCCGCGGCGAGGATCTGCTCGACCTGGCCGTCGCTTTCTGCCAGCAGGCCTGCGGCGAGGGCGATGATCGCCACGATCACGAACTTGGAGAAGACGACGACGACGATCAGCTCGGCGGTGCGGCGCAGAGCGCCCGACCAGCGCGGCCAGATCGAGGCGGCCAGCGCCATCGGCATGAACAGGGCGACGACGTAGACCGCGGCGTCTCGCATCAAGAGCTCGACCCAGACGAAGAAGGCGGCGAAGGCGGCGATGATCGCGGCGATGAAGCTGACGAAGAGCGGCACCGCGGTCGCGCCGGCGGCTCCGCCCAGCGCGGTGCCGATGCCGGGACCGCTGGTCGCCGTGCCGGCGGCGGCGCCGGCGCTTGCCGCCGGCATGGCTCAGGCCGTGGATCGCGCCCGCGAAGAATTGGCGGGTGTTGTTGGCGGTGGAAAGAGCGACCTGGTGGGAGAGCACGTCGGTGGTCGCGATCAGCGTCGCCACCACGACGTAGGCGACGCGAGGTCGCGATCGCCGCCACCGGCACGTTGACCAGGAGGACCCGAACCAGCATCGAGGAGTCCCCGCGCCCGACTCCCTCCAGCACCGCGAAGAGCAGCATCAGGGTCGCCAGGAAGACGGCGATCAGCGCCATCTGGCGGTAGCGGTGCACGAACCCCTAGCTGAGCAGGTTGGGAGAGCTGCTCGCGTCGATCAGCCTCGACCACCTGCCCGACCAGCCAGCTGGCGCCGTCGGTGACCCAGCTGGTGATCTGGTTGAAGATCCCGTTGCCGATTTCCCCGGCGACCGCCCTTCAGGGGATCGAGCGCCTTGTCGGCCAGCCCCAGGGCGGGGTCGGTGACCGCGTTGCAGGCATCGCTGGCCGGATTGCCGATCCCGATCGCCCCGGTCACCGCGTCGACCGGCGCGGCGCCGAGGTTGCACGCCGGGTTGGCCTGCGCGGCGGACGGGCTCGGCTCGCCCAGGGTCAGCGCCGCGGAGAGCAGCGCGACCGCCGCTCCGAGCAGAGCTGTCCTACGGAGCGATGCCATAGCTGCTGCAGGCGCTGGGCGAGGTCGATCACGCTGAAGCCATCGCTCGGCCCGTGCGGGGTGGCGAGCCGCGGCGTCGGCCCGAAGGCCGCCCGGGAGTGGGCGATCTTCCAGTCGCCTGCCTGCCAGGCCACTTCGATGCGGGCGACGCCGAAGTAGGCGGCGGGTTCGACCGCCGAGGCGTTGCCGAGCAGGGTGAAGCCCCAGTTGAGGATGCGGGCGCGGGCGGGGGAGTAGGAGAGGACCCGGTAGCCGATCGGTACCCCGGCGAAGATCGTTTGGATGTGGTCGCGCACGCCCTCGCCGAGCGCGCCGCGGCGAGGCGCTGAGTGCCCGGCATGTTCGCCGCCAGCATCGTGGCGGCGAAGTCCGGAGTGGCGACGGCGTCGATCCGGCGGCGCAGCACGCCCGGGCGCAGGATCGCCACATCGGTCAGCGCCTGCTGGTAGCGGGCGACGGCCAGGATCGCCCCGGCGCGGGTATGGGCGTAGCCGACCCCGACGCCGGCGATCTCGCGAGAGGGGCCGGGGGAGACCGCGGTCTGCTCGCCTCCCCCGGTCGTGGTAGCGCTGGCGCGGCCGATCAGGACGCCAAGCGCCAAGACCGCGAGGATGCCGAGTGCCCACCGCATCAGTGCACCGCCGCGCCGGAGTTGTAGAAGAAGTTAATCACCGCGGCGGCGGCGCCAATCGCGAAGGCTCCGCCGACGCCGTAGAGCATCCGCGCCTTGCCGTCGGCGGCCTGGCTGTAGTTGTGGGAGCGGTTGCCCAGGCTCCACTGGGCGGCGCCGAGGAGGATCGCGCCGACGCACGCCAGCAGGGCGAGCGCCGCGACGCCATCGAGGAGCTTTTCCAGCGCCGGGGTGCCCGGCAGGCCGCTCGGGTTGGGCTTGACGCTGACCGCTGCCACCAACTGAGTCAGGTGGAAGTTGATCGTCTGCAGTACCGGCACGGCTGGCCTCCTTGGCTTGCGGGCGCGAACGTGTTGGAGCGCCTATGTCGAAGCGAAGAGGTGGCGGTGCCGCCGAACTTGGAAAGCGGGACCTCGACTCACCGCCGAATTGAAGCACCGCTCCTGCGGTAGGCTGGCGCCGCTCTGTGGCTCGTTTGACCTGAGGAGGCGGGAATGAAGCGGCTGGCTGTGGTGTTGTTCGTGAGCGTGGTCACGATGTTGACCGTTCTCGCAGCCGCTGGCTGTGGGGGCGCAACGACGGCTTCGACTTCCACCTCTATCAAGAGCGCAGTGCAGGGAGCCTCGGCGGAACCCCCAGAAACCGTGGAAAAACAGGCTACGGCTGAACCTGAAACCACTGTTGCGAATCAGACCGGCGCGCCAGGCTCAGTCCCCAAGCCCTGTTCGCTCTTCACGGAGAGCCTGGTGCAAACAGTGTTCCCCGACCCTATTCCTCAGAACTCGGATGCCGAAGACTGCCGGTACACGAACGGCGAAGAAACGCGCCTCGCTCCCAAGGAACTCGCCAGCATCGACTTCGCAATTTCGAAGGTGTCGCCGGTCCTTGAGCAGACAATTTCTGCGTGGGAAGCCGAAGAAGCCGAACCTCCTTCTGGACACGACGCCTATGTCGAACGGGTTTCAGATCTGGGGGATAGCGCCGTGTGCCACTATGACCACTACAAGACTGTGCATCAAACAACTGCAATCGTGCGGCGCGGTGACCTCATGTTCGTCGTCCAACTAGAAGCCTTTCACGACGATGGAGGCTGTCCCACGCTCATCGCGCTTGCGCGTGAAATCAACTCAGAGCTGTCCTAGGGGCAACCGCTAGGAATAGTTCCATTGTGTCTAATGGTCAAGGTCGAGAACAGCGACGTCGCCGTTCTCTTCGCTCGTCGCTACGAGGCCTTCAATGGGCCCAGTCGTTAGCGTTTCTAGACCTGCCGCGTTAAGCGTGGGGAACTTCCCTCCCACATGGGCGACGACGCTGCCGTCCTGAGTGCTCAACACCAGCATGCCGGAGGGCGCTTCCACCAGAACATGACCGTCGGTGACGATCAGCGGCTCAGTTGATCCCGCTGGCTCTGACCAAAGGGGGTTAGAGATATCCGAGGTTGAGAACTCCGACAGGCTTGAGCCGTCGAATACCACTATGTAGGAGTGGTTGGCGGCGACCCCCTTCCAGCCTTCGGGATAGGCCGCGTCGCTCACCAGCTTGCCACTCACGAAGTCATACGCCTCCACGCAGCTGTTGCCGAATCCCCATTGCACCGTGCCCACCAGTTCCGACTGGTCCGTCCAGCAGCGGCGCGGAAGATGCAAGTCCCAGACCATCGCCCCGGTCTGCACGTTGAAGCCCGTCACATGGCCTTCTTCGTCGTTGTCTTCGTAGCCGCGTTTCTCCACGATTCCGTTGCCCACATAACCGCCGAAGATGTCAGGGACGTGCCACAGAAGTTCGCCGCTCGCGGCGTTATAGGCAGAGGTGCCCATGTCTTGAATCACGACTTCTTCGGGGTGCCCGGGCACCCCTGAGGGGCCTTCGACGATTCCCGACAGCCCGCGATAGTTGAACATGCCTTCTTCCGCAGCGCTGTCCGCTGCAAAAGGCACGCTCCACACCTGCCTGCCCGTCTGCACGTCGTAGGCAGTGATGATGTAAGAGGTGGAGCCGCCCTGCAGACCGCTTGCAGGAGTTGTGGTGCTCGTGAAGGCGACGATGTGCCGCGGCGTCGCTCCATAGGTTTCAACTCCGGCCACGCTTCTTCGCCACAGGATCACGCCCTTTAGGACGCTGTAACCGACAATCGCCGTCGCTGGACCCACAGACTTGCTCCCACAGCTGAGGACGACCACGCCTCCGGGGAACAGCGGCCCCTCGCCATCGAGCTCGCTACGGAACGAGTATCCCGGCCTTGCGCGTGGCGGCACTCGCAGGCTGTGCCAAGAGCGCTTCGACTTGTCCAGAGCTGCCCGGCACACTGCGTCGCTTTCGTGGAACGTCATCAATAGATCGCCTACCCGAGCCTGCCTGCGGTGGCGATGTCCAGGGTGGTGGTGGTCATGATGATGATGATGGCTGCCCCTCCGCTTCAAAAGCACGGTCCCGTCATTGGTTGGTGGCGAAGCGGCGTACGCCGCAGGGGTCGTGAGAGCAGGCGCAATCAACGCACCGACGGCGAAGATCAACGCTGTACGGGTTGCAGTTGGTGGGGAGGCCGAGCGCCAGAATCGAGTTCGCTCCCACAGCACGGTGCGCAATATATCCCTCGTCGGTGTCCTCACGTGCCGACCGGGGTCTATGTAGCGATGTCAAGACCCATCGATTGTCGCTGGGTCCGGTGTTTCCCGGCAGGCGGGGCATCTTCGGTTGTTGTCCGAAGGCAGAACATGAATCTTCAGGGATCGGGACATATTCGGGACACAAAACGCGGATTGTGCCTGATGAAACGAGGCAGAGCGCTTGACTCCCAGGGACTTTCCAATGCCGGAGGAGGGATTCGAACCCCCGACAGGCGGGTTTGCAAAGCGTAGATTGGCGCGGAGCTACATGCCGAACTCAGAGGCCGAGCGCCCTCTCAAAGCGCCCGAGGACCCCGAGCCGCTTGAGGCGGAGGAGGAGGTCGGTGAGGTGGTGATCGGGGTGCCGGAGCTGCTTTCCAGCCCGAACTCCTGCTGGGTCTGCTGGGCGGTGGTGGCCGTGGGAGTGGAGTGAGGGGCTCGAGGTGGAGGCGCTGCCCTTGGCCTGGGCGGTGTGGTGTTGCTGCGGATTTGGGGTGTTGTGTTCGGGTTCGGCGGCGGCAGGCGTGCTCGGCGTGGCGATCGGAGCAGTGATGGAAGCCGGCCGCGAAGGCGCCGCAGCAGCCTTCGGTGTCTGATGGTGCTGATGGGCGCCAAGGTCGATGGCGCCCACCCCGGGGCCGATCACTCCGCTGGCAAGGCATGCCACCGCGGCCACACCGCAGGCCCCGGCGGCTCGCGCCACACCGCTCGTCGCGCTCGCGTTGCTCGGATCGGCAGCGGGGGAGACCCTGCGCCACAGCTCACCCACCCGGTGCATAACCGACCCCGCAGCGTCGCGGGCGCTGTGAAGGACGGCCTCGATCCCGCCCGGCAGGCTCCAGTCATGGCCGCGATCGCCGGCCACCGCCACCCAGGCCGCCAGACCGATCTCCGCGCCGAGCGCGTCGCGGTCCTCAGGCAAGAGCGCGCGCAGCCGCTCGAGCGCAGCTCGGTGGTGGCGATGCGCGCTCGACTTCCCCCAGCCCAGCTCGCGTCCCGCGGCGAAGACGTCGAAGCCCTCGAAGTAGGTCAGCTCGAGAAGCTTTCGCTCCTGCATCGGCAGAAAGCTCATCGCATGCTGCAGAAGCTCGTGGATGTCGTGGTCGATTGCCTGCTCCTCCGGGCCAGGGGTGGCGGTGTCGGCGAGGTAGGCGGCATCCTCGACCGAGACCGCCGGCGGCCGCCGCCGCAGCTCGTCGAGCAGGTCCTGGGTGCGGCGCCAGGCGCAGTTGATCAACCAACCGACGGCGTTCTCGGCCACGTTGCCCGCCGCGAGCCAGGTCGCGTACTCCTTCTGGGCCTGCCCGAAGAGGTCCTCTGCGTAGGTGGCGAGGAAGCGCTCGGAGATCCGCTTGCGGCGCAGGTACTGAAGGAAGCCCAGTTCAGCGGCGCGCAGGGCTTCGTGATCTAACCCCTCTGTTGCGCTTGCCGCCTCCATCTCCTGCTCCCTTCGATTCGTTACTCACACTCAAACCCGCCAAAGCGGTGTCGGTAGCTGCACCGCCCACTCGTACATCCGTTGTCTGGGCGGTGAGGAGGTCTGTGGGTGAAAGTCGGCGGGACCATGTGAGCGCTTTGCCGACATCTCGCTCCCTTGAAGAGGAGCGATTGCGACAACAGGAGTGGGTACGGGGCTAGACGACCCCAGCGACACGCTGGAGTACGACGTCACGTCTGGCTGTTCTCGGTAGGCGCGCTGCTCATGGCGTTGACCGGTTGTGGTCTGGGGCGCGCTGGCGATGGCTCACCGGTCGCGCGCCCTCTTGTCTGGGGTGTTCAGAGTGCGGTGCTGGCACCGGCGCAGCTGGATCGGGCCCGTCAAGCGGCCGCGGCCTTCGCCCACAGCTACGCCGCCTCGGCTCGCGGTCCAGCAGTCGTCCGTAACGCGACGCCGTCGCTGGCCGCGCAGCTGCGCGCCAACCGCTCTCGCTCGGCTGGCGAGGGAGGCGGGCCGGCGCTCCGCGTCCTCGCGCTTGCCATCGATCCCCAAAGCGCCTCGCGCGTCGAGGCCACGGCGACGCTCGCCGCCAGGGGCGAAGAGCCCTTCCCGATCGCCTTCGTCCTTCGCCTGATCGGAGGGCGTTGGCTCGCGACCCGGCTTCCAGGCAACTGAGGCGATTGAGGATGGAGGCTTCCCCAACACCTGCGCCCCGTCTCTCGCCAGCGCTGATCGGCCTGCCGCTCGGCGTCCTCGTCGGACTGGTCGGCCTCGTGATCTGCATCGCCGCCCTGTTCGGTGGCACCGGCAACTGCGGCGCCGCCTCGGTCGGCTCGGTCCAAGGGGTGCCGGGAAAGCTGATCCCGATCTACGAGCAGGCTGCCGCGAAGTACGGGCTCGGCTCCCATGGTCCCTCGGTCCTCGCCGCGATCAACAAGGTCGAGACCGACTTCGGCGCCAACACCTCGACCTCGAGCGCCGGAGCGATCGGTTGGATGCAGTTCGAGCCCTCCACCTGGGCGACCTACGGCGTCGACGCCAACCACGACGGGCGCAAGGACCCCTACAACCCCGAAGACGCGATCTTCGCCGCCGCCCGCCTGCTGCGCGCCGCTGGCGCGCCGGTCGACTGGCACACCGCGATCTTCACCTACAACCACGCCGGTTGGTACGTCGCCGAGGTCCTCGCCGACGCCCAGCGCTTCCAGGGCGCCACCAGCGTCCAGGTCGCCGCGCTCGGCGGTTGCGCCGCCGCCGACTCCGGTCCCGCGGTGCAGCGGATGCTCGCCGAGGCCGACCGTCTCGACCGCCTCCACCTCGTCTACGTCTGGGGCGGCTCCCACGGCCAGTCCCCGACCCCGGCCAACGGCCCCTTCGACTGCTCCTCCGCGGTCAGCCACCTGCTCCAGGTCGGCGGCTTCGCCAACCCGACCATGGACACAACCGCCCTGGTGCCCTGGGGCGATCCCGGCCCCGGCCGCGCGGTCACCATCCACGTCAAGCCCTTCGGACCAGACGCCCACACCTTCGTCGAGTTCATGCCCGGGGTGACCCCGCCTGCCGAGCGCTACTGGGGGACATCAGACACCAATTCCAACGGCGGTCCGGGGTGGATTCCACAGAGCGCGTTCACTGACGGCTACCTGGCCGGATTTCAGATGCGGCATCCGGTGGGGCTGTGAGTGCCGTGCCCAATACCCGACCTTCATTCACACGCGGTGATCTGCTCACCGCGAACGACGTCGCCGACATCCTCCAGATAAAGCGCTCGACCGCGCTTGACTACATGCGACGCGGGGTGATCCCCGCCCGCAAGATCGGCCGCCGCTGGTACGCGCTGCGCTCCCGCCTCGACGCCCACATCGGCGACCTCTTCGGCCTCGGAGCGCAGCGTTAGCCGAAGGCGCTGGTCAGCTTCGCCGCGTCGTCTTTGCGCGGGCGGGAGTGCAGGTAGCGCTCGGTGGTGGTCAGTTTCGAGTGCCCCATCATCTCCTTCACCGCGACGACGTCGAACTCGCGGATCGCCAGGCTGCCGAAGGTATGGCGCAGGTCGTGAAAGCGGCGCACCTTGATGCCCGCCTTTCTCTGGGCCCTGACGAAACGGCTGCGTACCGCCGTGCGATCCAACGGCCCGCCGTCCGGCCGGCAGAAGACGAAGTCGTCCGGTCCCGTGAAGTGCCGGCGCCGCGAGAGCCGCTTCAGCTCGCTCGCGGGCTGGTCGGCCAACGGCACCGGCCGGAAGCGCCGTGACTTGGTGCTCTCCTCTTTGCCCGCCGACATCGCCCGGGACACGGTCACCAGCGAGGAGGCGAGGTCGACGTCTGACCAGTGCAGGGCGAGCAGCTCGCCCATGCGCAGGCCGGTGAAGGCGGCGACGATGAACAGGGCCGCATCCTGCTCGTTGACCCGTCGCCACTCGGCCTTCGTCTCCTCGGAGTAGTCGTGGTCGGGGCGGGGGCGGTGCAGTCCCGCCCGTGCCGCACTCGCGATCGCCTCGACTTCGGCCGGCTCGAAGGTCTCGATCGGTTTGGCGCCGCCTTCGGGGCGCTTGCTCGTCTCCGCCGCCGGGTTCTCCGCCAAACCGAAGGTCTCGCTGCGCGAGGCGTACTCGAAGATCGCGTGCAGCACCTGGCGGTGCTTGTTGACGGTGCGGGCGCTGATGTCCTCACGGTCGAGCTCGGCGAGGAAGCGCCGCACGTCGGCGCCGTCGATCCCGTTCAGCTTGCGGTCGCCGAAGGCCCGCATGATTCGCCCTCCGCGCCGCTTCTCGTCGCCTTGCGGCGCCACCAGCATCAATCTGTAGTCGGCCAGGGTCGATGGCTTGACTCGCTTCTCGTGCTCGAGGTACTCGAGCCACTCGCTGACGGCCTGATCGAAGCTCCCCTCGCGGGCGCTCTGCGTCTGGCGCAGCTCCTCCTCATGGCGCTCGATCGCCGCGGCCATCGCGAGGTAGGCGCGTCGCTCGTCGAGGAACCCCTCGCGCACCCGGCCGCGCCGCTTGTTCCACGATCCGTCGGCGTCGCGCTCCAGCCAGGCCAGTCCGAGCCGGCGCTTGCGCTGGGCGCGCCGCGAGTCGCGCCACTTCGCCTCGTAGAAGGGCCGCTCGTTGTGGGCCCTGATCACCAGGGCGCCTGCGCTCGGATCCTGCTTCGCCATACGATCTGCTCCCTCTCGCGCTCGCACCGGTCAGCCATGCCGGACGTCACCAGTATAGCGCCGTGGGTACCACTTTGGGTACCAAACGATCCTGCTCCAACCTCTTTTTGCGGCCCGATTTTTGCTTGTACAGGCATAAAACAGCCCCAGCTTGCTAGCCGAGATCAGGCCTGTCACGCCGGAGGTCGCGGGTTCGAGTCCCGTCGCTCCCGCTCAGGGTGCATTTGCATAGGCCGGCCTTAGTAGCTTGTCCGGATGACCAAGCTGCGCTTCAACATCGCGATCTCGCTCGACGGCTACGTCGCCGGACCGAACCAGAGCGAGGAGAACCCGATCGGGGAGGGGGGCAAGCGGCTGCACGAGTGGCTCTTCCCGCTCGCTGTCTTTCAGAGAGATGCACGGCGGCGAGGGGGGCGAGGTCAACGCGAGCACGCAGGTGGTCGAAGGATGGTTCGAGAACGTCGGCGCGACGATCATGGGCCGCAACATGTTCGGCCCGGTCAGGGGCCCTTGGGGCGAGGACCCCTGGAAGGGCTGGTGGGGCGAGGACCCTCCCTTCCACAACCCCGTCTTCGTCCTCACCCATCACCCCCGCGAGCCGTTGGAGATGGAGGGAGGGACTACCTTCCACTTCGTCACCGATGGCATCGAGGCCGCCCTCGAGCGGGCCGGAGAGGCGGCCGGCGACAAGGACATCTCGCTCGCGGGGGGCGCGAGCGTCGCCCGGCAGTATCTATCCGCCGGGCTCGTCGACGAGATGGAGCTTTCGGTCGTCCCCGTCCTGCTCGGCGGCGGGCAGCGGCTGCTCGACGGCGCCGGCGCCGACCTGAGGCTCGAGCAGATCCGCGCGGTCGAGGCCCCTGGGGTCGCGCACCTCGAGTACCGCGTCGTGAGGTGAGCGGACCTCATTCTCAGGACAAGGCGCTACGGTTGGACCGATGGCGCCTGCCGACCCGTGGCCCGCGGTTTCCTACGAAGAGTGGCGGCAGACCCTCGACACCCTCCACGCGCACACGCAGGTGCTGGGGAAGCTCGCCGCGACGCTGGCGCCTCCCGAGCCGCAGCTCCAGCACGCGGCGCTGCGGCTGACCGCGCGGGGCTGGGAGACGGCGCCGCTGCCGGCGCCCGACGGCTCGGGCGCCCTCGTCGTGGCGCTCGACCTGCACTCCCACGAGGCGCTCGCCGAACACGCCGACGGGCGCCGCCGCGCGGTGCCGCTGACCCCGAACCGGCCGGTGGGGGAGGTGACGCGCGAGGTGCTGGCCGCCGTGGGCGAGATCGCCGGGCCGGTCGAGATCGATCCGACGCCGCAGGAGGTGCCGTGGACCGTGCCGCTGGACGAGGACGCCGAGCACGCCACCTACGACACAGGCCAGGTCGCCTCCTACTTCGCCGCCGCCGGCCGGGCGGCCCTCGTCCTCGCCGCCTTCCGCGCCCCCTACCGCGGCCGCTCGACCCCGGTGCACGCCTGGTGGGGATCCTTCGACCTGGCGGTCAGCCTCTTCTCGGGAGCGCCCGCCGAGCCGCCGTCGACCGACTTCATCATGCGCAACTCGATGGACTCCCAGGAGGTCGCCGTCGGCTGGTGGCCCGGCGAAACGCGCTACCCGCGGGCGGCGTTCTACGCCTACGCACACCCGGCGCCCGAGGGCTTTGGGGAGCAGCCCCTCGCGCCCCCCGCGGCGCGCTGGGAGCCGGACCTGGGCCTGTACCTCCTCGACTGGGACGACGTGCGCGCCAGCGAGGACCCGCACGCCTTCGCGCTCTCGTTCGCCCGCTCCGCGTTCCAGCACGCCTGCCTCGTATGCGGCTGGGACGAGAGCCTCGCGGCGAGCGCCGAAGGAGCGCCGCCGCCGGTCGTGTAGGCCACCACCCCGGTCCAGCCCTGCGAAGGCGGCGGCGACAGCTACGGCGCTATCGCGGAACGCGCGCCGGCCGCGCGCACCGCGGCTGAGAGCGTTTCGATGTCGTAGGCGCCGTCGTGGCGTCGCTCGTTGACGAAGAAGGTCGGAGTTCCCGTGACGCCACTGATGTCCGCCGAGTCGACGTCCTCCTCGACCCGCGGCGCGTGGACGTGCCGCCGCAGATCGTCGCGAAAGCGATCGAGATCGAGCTCGAGGCGCTCGGCGTAGGCAACGAGGTCACGGAGCCTCAGCTCGCCCTGGTGTTCGAGCAACAGGTCGTGCATCTCCCAGAACGACCCCTGGGCCGCCGCCGCCTCCGACGCCTCGGCGGCAGGTTGGGCGTTCGGGTGGACATCGGAGAGCGGCAGGTGCCGCCAGACGTAGCGGACGTCGCCGAAGTCCGCCAGCAACTCGCGCACGATCGCCTCGGCTTTGCCGCAGTAGGGGCACTCGAGGTCCCCGTACTCGACGACGGTCACCGGCGCCTCGGCCGGCCCGCGCAGGTGATCCCGCTCGGGATCCACCGGCACGGCCAGGTCGGCGAGCGTCTCCGAGCCGCCCAGCAGAGCACGGATGCGCGCCCGAGCGGGAAGCATGTCGGTGGCCCGAAAGACCAGCCAGGTCAAGGCCGAAGCGCAGATGGCTGCGCTCAGCACGCCGAGCTTCGCCTCCCGCAGCTCGACTCCGTGAAACGCCAGCGCCGCGATCAGCAGGGAGACGGTGAAGCCGATTCCCGCGATCGCCCCTCCTCCGACGGTGGCGGCCCAACCGACCGGCGGGCGAAGCCGTCCCCCGCTCAACCTCGTCACCAGCCAGGAGGTTCCGCTCACCCCGACCGGCTTGCCGAGGACGTAGGCGAAGAGAATCCCAAGCGTGACCGGCGACGAATACGCCCGCGAGAGGAAGGCCCCGTCGATCGAGATGCCTACGTTGGCCAGCGCGAACAGCGGCACGATCGCGTAGCTCGTCCACGGGTGGTAGAGCGCCAGCAGGCGCGCGTTCGGTGAGACGGCCGCCCGCAGCCCGACGCGGGCGGAGCGGGCCAGCTCCGGCGTCGGCTGCTCGCGAAAGCTGCGAAACAGGTCCGTCGCCCGCTCCAGCTCGCTTCGGCCCGCCGGGTGGGCCCATGTGATCAGGCCGACGGCCAGGCCCAGCACGACCGGGTCGACGCCCGACTCGAACAACGCCACCCAGGTAACCGTGGCAAGGAGGAAGTAGACGGGCCCCTGGCGGATCCCCGCGGAGCGGGCAACGAGGGCAAGGCCGAAGACTCCGGCGCCGATCAGCAGCGGCTCGAGCGCCACGTCGCTGCTGTAGGCGACGGCGATGACCGCCAGCGCCACCACGTCGTCGACGACGATGATCGTCAGCATGAAGCCGCGCAGGCGATCGGGGAATCGCGGCCCGACCAGGGCCAGCATCCCCAGCGCGAACGCGGTATCGGTCGACATCGCCACCCCCCATCCGCTCGCCGAGCCCCGGCCTCCGTTGAAGGCCAGGTAGATCGCGATTGGGACGGCCATTCCGCCCAGGCCGGCGAGCACCGGCAGGGCCAGGCGGCGACGCTCCCTCAGCTCGCCGACATCGAACTCGCGGCGGACCTCGAGCCCGACGACGAAGAAGAAGAAGGTCATCAGGCCGCTGTTCACCCAGTCGCGAAGGTCCTGGGAGATGCCCGAGCCACCGACGTGGATGGACAGCTGCGTGCGCCAGAGGCTCTCGTAGGAAGAGAGGTCGATGTTGGCCCAGGCCAGGGCCGCCACCGCCGCGGCGAGAAGCACGCTGGCGCTGCCGGTCTCGGTGGTGAGGAAATCGCGCAGCGGCGCCTGCAGGCTGCGGGTCCATGCGGTTCGCCCGCTGAATGCCGATCGGACCCGGGAGCCGGTCATCGCGCCTAGCCTTTCACCCCGACCCCAAAACCGACCATCTAGGCTTGGTGGGAGATGGCCTCCTGCACCCATCTCGATCACGTTCGGGTCACCCAGCTGCCCGAGTCGGTGGAGGGCTGCGAGGAGTGCCTGGCCAGCGGCGGGCGGTGGCTGCACCTGCGCATCTGCCTGGAGTGCGGCAAGGTCGGATGCTGCGACGGCTCCCCCAATCGTCATGCCAGCGCTCACGCTCGGAGCAGCGACCACCCGCTGATCCGCTCGCTCGAGCCCGGCGAGGAGTGGTCCTGGTGCTTCGTCGACGATTTCGCGCTGCTGGTTCCCGGCGTGCAGGGGGAAACGCGCATCCCGCCCTCCCCATTGGGGTGAATCGCCCCCACCCGTCGCTGCGTACTTGCCGCGAACTGGCACGATGTTCGAACCAGCGACGCTGAAGGGGGATGGTGACGATGACACTCGAAGAGGCGAAGGCCAAGCTCGATGCGACCCTGGACGAGCTTTGCGATGCCGGTGGGTAGTTGCGCGCAGGCGGGAGTTCGGCTGAGCCGGGCTCAGCAGATGCGTCGCTGCATCGAGCCCGCGGCCTGGGCCTGCGGCGAGGCCTTGCCGTCCATCTTCGCGATCGCCTTCTCGATGTCCTCTCCCAGCATTTCCGCCATGTCGCGGCTGAAGTTCTCCTTGACGACCATCCGCAGCACCGCCACCGACTCGGCGTTGGGAGGCAGTGTGTAGGCGGGGACGATCCAGCCCCGCTCGCGCAGGCTCTCGGAGAGCTTGAAGACGTCGAGCCCGCCGTCCTTGCCGGTCGGGCGGACGACCACCACCGGCAGGTAGCGGGCGTCGTTGAGCAGCTCGAAGCGCCCGGACTTGGTCAGCTCCCGCTCGAGGTCGCCGGCGTTCTCCATCAGATTGCCGACGATCCGTTCGTACCCCTCGTGGCCAAGGCGCAGGAAGTTGTAGTACTGGAGCAGCACCGCGTTGCTGGCCCGGCTGAAGTTGAGGCTGTAGTTGGACATCTCGCCGCCCAGGTAGTTGATCTTGAAGACCAGCTCGTCCGGCACCGTCGAGATGTCGCGGAAGACGACCGTTCCCATCCCCGGGTAGACGAGCCCGAACTTGTGGTTGGAGACGTTGATCGAGCGCACCTGCTCGAGCCGGAAGTCCCACTTCACCTCGGGGTAGGAGAAGGGCGCGATGAAGCCGCCGCTGGCGCCGTCGACATGGATCGGGATGTCCCACCCCTTCTCCTGCTTGACCTGGCGCAGCAGCTCGTCGATCGCCTCGATTTCGTCGATCTGGCCGGTGAAGGTCGTGCCGAGGATCGCCCCGACGGCGATCGTGTTCTCGTCGATGTGGGGCTTCACCTCCTCGGGCCCGACGATGTGGCGGTCCGGGGTGAGCGGGATCACCCGTTGCTCGACGTCGAAGTAGCGGGCGAACTTCTCCCAGCAGGTGTGGACGTCGGCGCCGAAGACGACGTTTGGCTTGGCGCTGTCGTCGCCACGGCGCGCTCGCCAGCTCCACTTGTGGGCGAGCAGGCCGAGCATGATCGCCTCCGAGGACCCGATCGTCGCGGTGCCGACCGGCTCGCCCTCGGCCGGGGCGTTGAAGAGGCGGCCGACCATGCTCACCACGCGGTGGTGGATCTCCTCGGTCTGCGGGTACTCGTCCTGGTCGACGAAGTTGCGGTTGAGGGTCTCGGTGGCGAGCGCCTGGGCCTCCGGCTCCATCCAGGTGGTGACGAAGGAGGCGAGGTTGAGCGCCGGGTTGCCGTCGAGGTTGAGCTCGTCGCTGATCAGCTGGTAGGCGGCCCGGGCGGGCATCGAGCCCTTCGGGATCGCGTGCTCGGGGATCTCGTCGGTGAAGTAGCGGCTGCTGTAGGTGGTGTTGGTGAGGCTGCCGGCCTCTCCCTCTCCGCTGCGTACCTTGCGCATCGGGGCCACTGTACACGCGGGCGAGCGGGGCTCGCCGAACTTCGGACCGCTGTACAACCGCGTCGCCGCCGGTCGCAGCCACCATTTGGCGATGGAGGCAGCACCCCGGCAGATCGTGGCCATCGGCGGCGGCAGCGTCGTCAGCCTGTTGGGAATCTCGAGCCGCCGCCTCGCTTACCACGGCTTCCTGCGCGAGGCGTCTGCTCCGGGGGCGCTGTCGACTCGGCTCGCGGCCTGATGATCCCCCGGATCCTCGCCCTCGGCGGTCACGACTTCACCGCGCAACCGCCGGATCGCGCGATCTGCGAGCTGATGCTGCGGCTGGGCGCCGAGCGGGCCGGCGGCCGCCCCCGCATCTGCATCCTGCCGACCGCCAGCGGCGACACCTCGGAGCAGATCGGCCGCTTCTACGCCAGCTTCGGGGAGCGGCCGTGCGAGCCCTCCGACCTCTCGCTGTTCCGGCTCGGGCGCCGCCCGATGGCGCTGCGCGACCATCTGCTCTCCCAGGACCTGGTCTACGTCGGCGGCGGCAGCCTGGTCAACCTGCTCGCGGTCTGGGAGGCGCATGACATCGGCGCCATCCTCAGCCTCGCCTGGCGCCAGGGGATCGTCCTGGCCGGGCAGAGCGCCGGGGCGATGTGCTGGTTCGAGTCGGGGATCACCAAGTCCTCTGGGCGTCCCCGCACGGCTGCCGGCCTCGGCCTGCTCCGTGGCAGCCTCTGCGTTCACTACAACAACGAACCCGAGCGACGCGCCGCCTACCTCGACGCGATCGGCGACGGCATGCCGGGCGGCTATGGCCTCGACGACTATGCCGGCCTGCTCTGGGAAGGCGAGAGCGCTCCGGCGGCGATCACCGCTCGCCGCGGCGCCCGCGCCTACCGAGTGGTCAAGCGCGAAGGCGCCGTCGCCGAGTCACCGCTGCCGGCCCGGTTCCTCCCCGCTCCCGCCCCGGCCACGCTGCGCGAGGACATCGCCGAGTACCGGCGGATCACCAGCATGCGCAAGCGCGCTGGCTGGCTCGGCTGAGGGCTGTCTCAACCTTCGCCGGCTGCCGGTGGGGCGGTTGGGTCGCCGCCCCCTTCGCCGGGGTTCTCGCGCGCGATGTAGTCCTCGGCGAGCAGCAGGTTCTCCTTCGAGCGCTCGACCACGTTGAGGAGGTCCTGCATGAGAGCGACCTCCTCGACCTGCTCCTTTACGAACCACTGCATGAACTGCTCGGCGCGGTAGTCCTTGGCCTCCCGTGCCAGCTCGAACAGCGCGTAGATCTCTTCGCCGACCCGCTTCTCCTGCTCCAGAGCCATCCGCACCGGGGCGCTTCCGTCTGCATAGGCCGTCTGCTGGGACTTGATGTCGGGAATCTGCACCTCCTCGTCGACGTCGAGCAGGTACTGGATCATCATCATCGCGTGCTCGCGCTCCTCCAGCGCCTGCCTGTAGAAGAACTGGGCGAGGCGGGGAAGGGTCTCGGCGTCGTAGTAGACGGCGGCGCCCACGTACTGCTGGGATGCCGCGAACTCGTTGGCGATCTGCTCGTTGAGGGCGGCGGGGAAGCTCTTCTCGGCCATGTTTCTCCTTGCTCGGCGGTGCAGGTTCATCCAACGTAGCCGAAACGCCGAGTTCGGCTGGCCGAACCGCGGGTCAGGTGGCCCAGCGAAACCCGGTCGGCGCCAGCCGAGGCTCGAGTGGGCTGGACGGCAGGCCGGGTCTCGTCGCCTGCGCGGGGTCGTTGTAGCCGGAGGGGGCGACGTCGTTTGGCGTGCCGGGGTGGAAGATCGCCGCCAGGTACTGGATCTGGCCGCGCCCCGGGCCCAGCTCGGTCTGGCCGCCGCCGTAGGCGCCGATCCCCCGCTGCTCGCAGTGGTCGTAGGCCTCGAACAGCATGCTGACGGCGCCGAAGCGGGAGGGCTTGACGTTCACCATCTTCGGCGGCCAGGGCATCCCCTCGATGTCGGCGACCGAGTGGATCGGCGCATCCCAGGTGACCCGCTCGGCGACCGGGTCGAGCAGCGGTTTGGTCTCCTCGTTGACGTCGGGGTCCTCGAGCCAGGCCTCGGGGAAGGCCGCGATCAGCTTGGCGTACAGCTCGGGGTCGGTCTCGACGTCGACGACGGTCCCTTTGTAGAAGCCCTTGAGGTCGAGCGAGTCGACCGCGCCGGTCTCGACCAGCGCGGCGATCAGCTCGTCGTCCCAGTCGTTGGTGGGGTCGAGCTTGAAGCGCAGGGTGGGGTAGACGGCGAGGCGGGCGAGCAGGGGCTCGATCGAGGAACGTCTTTCGCTGCTGCCGAGGCGCATCGAGGAGACGAAGTCGAGCGGGCGGGGCTCGCGGTCGAGGGCGGCGGCGAGGCTGGTGCCGGCCTGGCGCAGCGCCAGGTCCAGCGCGGCGGACTCGAAGGCCCAGCGCCGATACTCGCGCGAGACGTCGCGCTCGGGTGGCGAGGCCGGGAAGAGATCGGTGCGGTCGAGGAGCTCGGAGAACTCGGCGAAGGCGTAGCTCCCCGCCAGCCCCGCGGGCGGGCCGGCGTCCTGCTGGGCGACGTGGTCGAGCGCGTCGTAGGTGACGTCCTCCCCGACCCCCTCATGCCCGTCCCCGCGCAGCGTGACGACGGTCGTCAGCCGTTCGAAGTCGCCCAGCGTGAGCGAGAGCCCCTCGAACTCGCACTCCTCCACCACCAGCGGCAGCTCCGCGATCCGGTCGAAGGTGCCCACAGGTAGGAGTCTAGGGGGAGGGAGAGGTGTCCCCCGCCCGGACAAGCAGCCCTTCGGGCTGCTTTGAGTATCCGCCCGTTCGAGGGACACCTCTCCCTCCCCTGGCACACTCGTTTCTATGAAGCACACTGCGCACGGTTACTGGCTGGAGGAGGCGGGAGCGGTTGAGCCGGCGCCTGCGCTGGGCGAGGACAGGAGTGCCGACGTCGTCGTCGTCGGGGGTGGTTTCACCGGGATGTGGGCGGCGTGGCACCTGAAGGAGCTGGAGCCCGAGGCCCGGGTGGTGCTGCTCGAGGCGGGAGCCTGCGGGCAAGGGCCGAGCGGGCGCAACGGGGGCTTCTGCAACGTGATGTGGTTTTCGCTGCCGAACATGCGCGGGCGTTGGGGCGACGCCGGGGCGCTCGCCGTCGCCCGCGCCGCCGAGCAGGCGGTCGCCGGGATCGGCGAGTTCTGCGCGGGGGAGGGGGTCGATGCGTGGTTCCGCCATGCCGGCTACCTCCAGGTTTCGACGGCGCCGGCCCACGACGGCGCCTGGGCCGAGACCCTGGCCGCCTGCCGCGAGCTGGGTGTGGTGGACGAGATTCGCGAGCTCTCGCCGGCCGAGGTCGCCGAGCGCTGCGCCTCACCCGCCTTCCGCGGCGGGGCGTTCTACCCCGGCGCCGCCACGGTCCAGCCGGCGCGGCTGGCGCTCGGCCTGCGCGAGCGGCTGCGCGCCCGCGGCGTCGAGGTGCTCGAGCACTCGCCGGTGAGGAGCGTCGCCGGTTCGCCGGGGGGTGTCGAGGTGCGCACCCCGGGGGGTACGGTCCAGGCCGCCGCCGCCGTGCTCGCAGTGGGTGCGGCGGCGAAGTCGCCGCGGGGGCCGCTCCGCAACAACCTCACGGTCGCCTCTTCCCACATCGTCCTCACCGAGCCCGTCCCCGACCTGCTGGAGGAGATCGGTTGGACCGGGGGCGAGTCCATCACCGACAGCCGCGCCCTGATCGACTACTTCCGCACCACCCCCGACGGCAGGATCCTCTTCGGCTGGGGCGGAGGCCGGATCGCGATGGGCGCGCGCCTCGGCGGCCGCTCGGAGCTCGATCCGGAAGTGGTCGCGCTCACCTCCGCCCATCTCGACGCCTACTTCCCCGGCTTCGCCGGGCGCCGCCTCAGCCACGCCTGGGGAGGCCCGATCGACGCCTCGCCGACCCACCTGCCGATCGCGATGCCGCTGCGCGGCGGCCGCGCCTTCGCCGCCGCCGGCTACACCGGCAACGGCGTCGGCCCTTCGCACATGGTCGGCAGGACCCTCGCCGCGCTGGCCCTCGACCGCCGCGACGAGCACACCCGCCTGCCCTTCGTCGATCCCTCGCCCCCACGCGTCCCTCCGGAACCCTTCCACTGGATCGGCGGCGAGGCGATCCGCAGGGGAATCATGCGCAAGGAGGAGGCCGAGATGACGGGCCGTACCCCGGACCCCATCAGCGCCCTCGTCGCCAGGGTCCCCGAGCTGATCGGCTTCCACATCGGCAGGTGAAGACGGAGGGGTGCCCCCTACCCCCTCTACCAGCGACTGGTGACGACCTTCTTCCGCGTGTAAAAGTCGACCGCATCGCTCCCGTTGGCGTGCAGGTCGCCGTCGCAGGAGTCCTTCCAGCCGGCGAAGGGGAACCAGGCGACCGGGGCGGGGACGCCGACGTTGATGCCGAGCATGCCGGCCTCGGCGCCGTGGCGGTAGCGGCGCGCCGCCTCGCCGGAGCGGGTGAAGATCGCGCCGGCGTTGCCGTAGCGCGAGCCGTTGAGGAACTCGAGCGCGGCGTCGAGGCCGGGAACGCCGACCATGGTCAGCAGCGGGCCGAACAGCTCCTCGCGGGCCAGCTCGGACTCGGGGTCGGAAACCGCGGCGATCGTCGGCCCGAGCATCGTCCCCGCCGGGCCGGGGTCGCCGCGGCCGTCGAGCAGCAGCTCGGCGCCTTCGCCCGCCCCCCGCTCGATTGCCTCGGCGATCCTCTGGCGGGCGGCGGCCGAGATCATCGGGCAGACGTCGGTGGCCGGATCGGCGCCAGGGCCGAGCTTCAGCTCACGCGTTGCCGCCACCAGCGCCTCGCTTACCTCGGCCCGCCGCGCCTTCTCACCGACGACGACGCAGACCGAGCCCGCCAGGCAGCGCTGCCCGGCGGCGCCGAACGCCGAGCCCAGGATCGCGGGAACCGCCTGGGCGAGGTCGGCGTCGGGCATCACGACCAGCGAGTTCTTGGCGCCGCCCAGCGCCTGCACCCGCTTACCGGTTCGCACGGCGCCTTCGGCGACGATCCGCGCCGTCTCGGCCCGGCCGACGAAGGAGACGGCGTCGATGCCGGGGTCCTCGAGGATCGCCGTCACCGCCGCCCGCGCCCCGTGGACGAGGTTGACCACCCCGGGCGGGATCTCGGCGATCGAGTCGACGGCCTCGGCGATCAGCGCCGCCGGCCGCGGGTCCTGCTCGGAGGGCTTCAGCAGGAACGAGTTGCCGCAGGCGATCGCGTAGGGCAGGAACCAGAGCGGGATCATCGCCGGGAAGTTGAACGGGGTGATCGCCGCGACCACGCCGACCGGTTGGCGCACCAGCTCGACGTCGACCCCGGCCGCCACCCCTTCCAGCGTCTCGCCCTTGAGCAGATGGGGCATTGCCGCCGCCGACTCGACCGACTCGATGCCGCGGCCGACCTCGCCGTCGGCGTCAGCCAGCGTCTTGCCCATGTCGGCGCTGACCAGCGCGACCAGCTCCTCGCGGCGGCGCAGCAGCTCCTCGCGCAGCGCCAGCAGCGCCCGTGCCCGTCGCTGCGGCGGCACCTCGCGCCATGCCGGCTGCGCGGCCCGAGCCGTCTCGACCGCTTCGCGCACCTCGGCCGCGCCGCTGAGCGGCACCAGAGCCGCGACCTCCCCCGTCGCCGGGTCGATGTCGTCGAGCATGTCGACTCCGTCGATCGCCCGCCACATCCCGCCCACGTAGTTGGCCAGCCGCACCGGCTCACTCTGCCGATGGGCCGATTTCCCGCGATATACGTGGGTTTTCGTCCCGTCGGCGGTCATGCGGCGGCGCCGGCGGGGCGGGGCTGGGACGGCGCCGCCTCCTGTTCCGGGCGGACCTCGGCCATCTTTTCGGCGCGGCGCTGCTGCCAGACGGTGAACCCCATCGCCGCCACGGTCACTCCGAAGAGGATCATCGCGATCACGTTGACTTCGACCGGGATCCCGCGCTGGGCGGCGCCGAAGATGTAGAGCGGGAAGGTGACGGTCGTCCCCGAGTTGAAGTTGGAGATCACGAAGTCGTCGATCGAGAGCGCGAAGGCGAGCATCGCGCCGCCGAAGATGCCGGGCATGATCAGCGGCAGGGTGACCAGGCGAAAGGTCTGCAGCGAGCCCGCCCCGAGGTCCCTGGCCGCCTCCTCGAGGCTGCGGTCGAACCCGATCAGCCGCGATCGCACGACCACGACGACGAAGCTGATGCAGAACATCACGTGCGCGATCAGCAGCGTCTGGAAGCCGAGCGAGGGAGTCCCGAGGATGAGGAAGAAGGAGAGCAGCGCCGCGCCCATCACGACCTCGGGGGTCGCCATCGGGATCACGATCAGGAAGTTCGCCAGCCTCCGCCCGAAGAACCGATGGCGGACCAGCGCCAGGGCCATCATCGTCCCCACGATCGTCGAGATCACCGTCGCCAGCACCGCCAGTTTGAGACTGGTCAGGAGCGCTTCGGTCAGTTCGGGGCGGCTGAAGGCGTGCGCCCAGTGGGTGAGGGTGAAGCCGACCCAGGTGTAGTTGTAGCGGCCCTGGGGGTTGTTGAAGGAGAAGAGGAAGATGACCGCGATCGGGATCAGGAGGTAGAGCACCACCAGCCCGGCGACGATGTTGACCGCGTGCTCGCGCAGCCAGCGCCAGCCGCGTTTCATTTGGCCTCCTCGCCCATCAGCGCCTCCGAGCCGGCGAAGCGGATGTAGATCACGACGGCGACCATGATCAGCGCCATCAGCACGAAGGAGAGCGCTGCGGCCGACGGGTAGTCGGACTGGCTCAGGTAGAGCGACTGGATCACGTTGCCGATCATCCGGTTGCCGGCGCCGCCAAGGAACTGGGCGTTGACGTAGTCGCCGACGGCGGGGATGAAGGTGAGCAGGGTGCCGGCGACGATGCCGGGCGCCGAGAGCGGCAGGGTGACCCGCAGGAAGGACTGCGGGGCCGAGGCGTAGAGGTCCTTCGCCGCCTCGATCAGCCGCACGTCGATCCGCTCGAGGCTGGCGTAGATCGGCAGGATCATGAAGGGGAGGAAGTTGTAGGTGAGGCCGGCGATCACCGCGGGTCCGGTGGCGAGGATGTGTCCGCTGGGAGCGAGTCCGACCGTGCGCAGAAATTCGGTCACCGGGCTTTCGTCGGAGAGGATCGTCTCCCAGGCGATCGTCCGGATCAGGTAGGTGGTGAAGAACGGCGCCACCACCGCGAAGAGGAGGAAGTTGCGCCAGCGGCCCGCCTTGAAGGCGATCGTGTAGGCGAGCGGGTAGGCGACGAGGAGGGCGACCACCGTCGCGGCGCCGCCGTAGAAGAAGGAGCGCACGAACTGGGTGTCGTAGGCGGAGAGCGCTTCGCTGTAGTTGGACCAGTTCCAGTTGAAGTGGAGGTTTTCCCCGAGGATCCCCGTGTTCAGCGAGAGTTTCCCCATGTAGAAGAGCGGGACGACGAAGAAGAGGACCAGCCAGATCGTCCCCGGCCCCAGCAGGAAGTAGGGGGCGACGCGGCGGCGGAGCGTGGCCATCAGGCCACCACCCCGCCGCCGCTGTTCAGCGAGCCGCCCATGTCGGTCAGCCGTTCAGCACCGCGTCGAACGCTTTGATCACGTTCTGTTCCTCTTCGCCTTCCAGGGCCGGCGTCGAGGAGCACTTCTTGGTGAACGAGGCGCTGGGGAAGATCAGCTGGTTTTCGGCCAGCTTCGGGTCGCGCTTGGCGAGGATCGGCTTCACGCCTTCCACCGGCGTCACGTAGTTGACGTATTCGGCGATGTTGGCCTGGACTTCCGGCTCGTAGACGAAGTTCATCCAGGCCTCGGCCGCGGTCGGGTTCGGCGCCCCGACCGGGATCACCATGTCTTCGGACCAGAGCATGCAGCCCTCGGTCGGCATCCGCCATTCGAGGTTGGGGTTGTCTTCCTGCAGCTGCACCGCGTCGCCGGACCAGCCCATCACCGCGACGGCGTTGCCGCTGGTCAGGTCCTGGATGTAGCTGTTGCCGGTGAAGTTGCGGATCTGACCGGATTGGGCCGCACCCTTGATCTTTTCGATCGCCTTCAACCAGTCGGCTTCGGTCGCCTTGTTCGGATCGACGCCTTCGCACTTCATCGTCAGCGGCACCGCTTCCCGCACTTCGTTGAGGAAATCGACCTTGCCCTTGTACTTCGAGTCGAAGAGGTCACAGATCGATTTCACTTCGGGCGCCGTTTCGGTGTTGACGATGATCCCGGTCATGCCGCTCTGCCACGGCACCGTGTAGTCGCGGTTGGGGTCGAAGGGCGGGCTCTTGAGGCTCGCGGAGAGGTTCTTTTCGACTTCCGGCAGGCCGGATTTGTCGAATTCCTGCAGGTAGCCGAGCTTGTGCATTTTCGTGACCATGTAGTCGGCCAGGACGAAGATGCTGCGACCGCCGGATTCCCCGCGCGCCAGCAGCGGCTGCATCTTGTTGAAGAATTCTTCGTTGGAGTTGATGTCCTCCTTGTAGTCGACCTTCACCCCGGTCGCCTTTTCGAATGCCGGGACGGTGCCCTTGTCGATGTAGAGCGGCCAGTTGGAGATCGTGACGCTTCCTGACGGCTTCCCTTCCAGCTTCACGGTCCCCGCGTTCCCGCTCCCGCTTTCGATCCCGCCCCCGCCTCCGCAGGCGGCCAGTCCCAACGCCAGGGCCAGCGCCGCCGCGGCGAGCGCCACTCCTCGTACCATCGATCCTCTGTTGCGCATCCTCCTCATCCTCTCTGGGTTGTTTGAAGCTCAGTTGGCCTCGCCCCGTCCTTCGCCGGCTCGGCAGCGGAGGGGGAGCCGCCTGCCGGCGACTCGCGCACCAGGTGCATGTGCTCGGGCTGCCAGGTAAGGGCGACTCGCGCCCCGCCCCCGGGCAGCCGCTGCCTCTCCTCCTCGTCGGCGTTCGGCACCAGGACCGTTATTCGAACCTCTTCGCCAAGCAGGACGACTATCTGCGTCGAGGTGCCGAGATAGAGCGAGCTCTCGACGATCCCCTCGACCCGCGGCATCCCGTTCGAGGACGCCGCCGCCGCCGCGTCTACCGGCTCGACGCGCAGCTTCTCCGGGCGCACCACCGCGTGGCAGCGCTCGCCGATGGAGAAGCCAGCCGCCCGCGCCGCCACCGTGGGCCCATGGTCGAGTCGCACCTCGTCTGGCCCGGAAACCTTCGCCGGCATCAGGTTGGAAACCCCGATGAAGCCGGCGACGAAAGTGGTGGCGGGGCGCTCGTAGACGTCCTCGGGCACGCTCACCTGCTCGACCCGGCCGCGATTCATCACCGCGATCCGGTCGCTCATCGTCAGCGCCTCCTCCTGATCGTGGGTGACGTAGACGAAGGTGATACCGACATCGCGCTGGATCCGCTTCAACTCCACCTGAAGGCCCTTGCGCAGCTTCAGGTCGAGCGCCCCGAGCGGCTCGTCGAGCAGCAGCACCTTCGGCAGGTTGACCAGCGCCCGCGCCAGCGCCACCCGCTGTTGCATGCCGCCGGAGAGCTGCGCCGGCCGGCGCTTTGCCTCGGCGGCGAGCCCCACCCGCTCCAGCTCGGCGCCCACCCGCCGCGCGATCTCCTGCTTCGCCACGCCCTTGCGCTTCAGCCCGAAGGCGACGTTGTCCTCAACGCTGAGATGGGGGAATAGCGCGTAGCTCTGGAAGACGGTGTTGGTCGGCCGGCGGTGGGGCGGGAGATCCGCTACGTCGATCCCCTCGATCCTGATCTCCCCCGCGGTGGGTCGCTCGAACCCGGCGACCATCCGCAGCGTCGTCGTCTTCCCGCAGCCGCTCGGCCCGAGCAGGGTGAAGAACTCGCCGCCCGCCAAGTCCAGGCTGAGGTCATCGACGGCGACTAGGTCATCGAAGCGCTTGGTGACGCTCTGCAACTCGACGCTGGGAATGCTGGTGGCCATCCAATTCTCCTTGCGTGGACCCCTCCAACTTCCATTTGAAGGTAGCGCTACCGGTTCGCCGGCACGACCAGGATCGGGCGGTCTGCCAGGTGCAGCAGCTTGTTTGGGGTGGAGCCGAGGATCACACCCTTCAGCGGTGAGTCGCCATAGCTGCCGACGACGATCATCCGGGCATCGCGTTCGTCGGCGGCGTCGACCAGGGCCTCCGCCCCCCGTTTGGGGACCATTGCGATCTCTCCCTCGACGCTGCTCTCGTCGATCCGCCGCTTCGCCTCCGCGGTCACCTTCTCCCCGTACTCCTCGATCGCCTCCTCGTGTTCGGCGATCTCGCCGCCCCAGATCCCCGGCGGCGCGTAGCCGAAGACGACGACGACCCGGTCGCCGAGGCCCTCGGCCAGCTCGATCGCTCGCTCCAATGCGGCCTTGCCGCAGTCCGACCCGTCATATCCGACGACTATCTCCGCCATCTCAGCCCCTCACTCCCCGCCCTCGGTGCCCGCAGGCGACGGTTCGGCCTCTCCCTCCAGGAAGCCCGCCGGGGCGACCTCCGGCTGGCGCCGGAAGAAGATCGGCGCCTTGCGCCACTGGACGACCATCAGGACCACTCCGAGCAGGAGGAAGAAGACGGCGATCACCAGCGGCGGCCCCAGGCCGAACCAGGAGTTGCCGGATTCGGAGTTCGCCGGGTCCGCCAGTTCGATCCCGTTCTTGACCAGCAGGAAGAAGAGGATCACGCCGCCGATCAGCGGTCCGAGCCCGACATAGAAGAAGTTCTTGACGCTGCGGAAGAGCTCCCGCCGGTAGTAGATGGCGCAGGCGAAGCCGGTGAGGCCGATGTAGAAGGAGATCATCAGCCCCAGCGCCGCCAGCGAGTCGAAGAGGATCGATTCGCTGACCAGGGTGAGGCCGACGTACCAGACGATCGAGGCGCCCCCCATCGCCAGCGTCGAGATGTGCGGCGTGAGGAAGCGCGGGTGGACCTTGCCGAGGCTGCCGGGCAGAGCGTGGGCCCGCGCCATCGAGAGGGTCGTGCGCGCCGTCGGCAGGATCGTCGTCTGGGTCGAGGCCGCCGCCGATGTCAGCACCGCGATGATCAGCAGCTTGTCCAGCGGCGAGCCGAAGACTTCGGTGCCGAGCGCGCTCAGCACCTCTTCCTGGTTCGCGACCAGCTGGTCGACCCCGGCGTAGGACTGCGCCGCGACGGCGACGATCAGGTAGATCCCCAGCAGAATCAGGGTGCTGATCACGGTCGCCCGCCCGGGCGCCTCACCCGGGTCCTCGGTCTCCTCGTTGACGGTCGCGGTCGTGTCCCAGCCCCAGTAGATGAAGACGGCGAGCAGCATCCCGGCCGAGATCTCGCTGGGGCTGAGGCTGAAGGGATTGAGCCAGGAGAGGCTGGGGTGGATCGACGCCGCCGGCGCGCCGCCGGCGTAGACCTTGACCAGCGCCACCACGGCGAACAGGGCGAGGGTGAAGATCTCCGCCGCCAACAGGCCGACCTGGGTGCGGGCCGAGAGCTCGATTCCGATCAGCACGATTGCCGTCATCACGACGATCCACAGCACGCCGACCGCGGTGACGGCGACGGTCGAGGCGGCGGCGGAGCTCCAGCCGACCAGCAGGAAGGTGTAGAGCCCGGCGATCTGGGCCAGGTTCGCCATCACGATCACGTCGGCGACGACGATCGCCCACCCGGCCAGCCAGCCCAGCTGGGGCCCCATTGCCGTCGTCACCCAGGAGAAGCTGGTGCCGCAGTCCGGGTCGGCCTTGTTCATGTAGTAGTAGCCCGCGGCGACCAGGAACATCGGGATGAAGCTGATCAGCAGGATCGCCGGCGACTGCAGCGCCACCGCGGCGGCGATGAAGCCGAGGGTCGCTGCGAGGCTGTAGCCGGGCGCGGTGGAGGCGACGCCGATGACGACGCTGGAGACGAACCCAATCGCGTTCTTCTTCAGGCCCTTCTCGCCGGAGCTGGGGGCGCGCGCCGCGCCGCCCGCCAGGGTGGACGCGGGAACCGCTGCGCTCTCCATGCCTCTCCTTTCGGTCGAGTGCCACCGTGCCGGCGGTGACGTAAACGACCGTAAGCCTCGGCGCAAGACCGCGCAAGTGGCGGATGTCCCAAAAGCACAATGGCCTTTTGTACATTTCGTACAGGCATTTGGCCGGAGCTTGACCCAAAAACCCCTTGCAGAAAGGCCAACCCGGGTCTAGCTTTATCCATATCGTCACAGTAGGAGAGGAGAGTCGCATGGCCACCGCGCCCCAAGCAGTCGACGCCAGCCTTCAGGAGCTGGCCAAACGACACCTCTGGATGCATTTCTCGCGGATGGGCTCCTACGGGCCCGGCCACGAGATCCCGATCATCGTCCGCGGCGAGGGCTGCTACGTCTACGACGACCACGGCAACCGCTATCTCGACGGGCTCTCCGCCCTCTTCTGCGTCAACGCCGGCCATGGGCGCACCGAGCTCGGAGAGGCCGCCGCCCGCCAGGTCGAAGAGCTCGACTTCTACACGCTGTGGAGCTACGCCCACCCGCGCGCGATCGAGCTCGCGGCGCGGATCGCCTCGCTCGCCCCCGCCGACCTCAACCGCGTCTTCTTCACCTCCGGCGGCTCGGAGGCTGTCGAGTCGGCGCTGAAGCTGGCCCGCAACTACCACCGCATGCGCGGCAACGGCCAGAAGTACAAGGTCATTGCCCGCGAGGTCGCCTACCACGGCACCTCGCTCGGGGCGCTCTCGGCGACCGGGATCACCGAGCTGCGAAGTCAGTTCGAGCCGCTCACGCCCGGCGGCTGCCACGTCCCCAACACCAACCTCTACCGCTGGCCCGAGGGTCGCCACCCGCTCTGGGCGGCGACCGCGATCGAGGAGCGCATCCAGTTCGAGGGGCCCGAGACGGTTGCCGCGGTGATCCTCGAGCCGGTGCAGAACGCCGGCGGCTGCTTCGTCCCGCCGGACGGCTACTTCGAACGCGTGCGCGAGATCTGCGACCGCTACGACGTCTTGATGATCTCCGACGAGGTGATCTGCGCCTGGGGCCGGCTCGGCCACTACTTCGGCTGCGAACGCTTCGGCTATGTCCCGGACGTCATAACCGTGGCGAAGGCGCTCACCTCGGCCTACGCTCCGATGGGCGCCGTGATCGCCTCCGACCGTGTCGCCGACCCGTTCATGCGCGGCGACGCCTCCTTCGCCCATGGCTTCACCTTCGCCGGCCACCCGCTCGCCTCGGCGATCGCGATGGCCAACCTCGACGTCTTCGAGCGCGAGGACCTCTGCGGGCACGTGCTCGCCAAGGAGGGCGAGTTCCGCGGGATGCTGGAGAGCTTGCACGACATCCCGATCGTCGGCGACGTGCGTGGCGCCGGTTACTTCCAGGCGATCGAGCTGGTCAAGGACAGGGAGACGAAGGAGAGCTTCAGCGACGAGGAGTCCGAGGACCTCCTGCGCGGTTTCCTCTCCGCCGAGCTCTACAAGCGCGGCCTGATCTGCCGCGCCGATGACCGTGGCGATCCGGTGGTCCAACTCGCACCGCCCCTGATCGCCGACAGCGAGCAGTTCGAGGAGATCCACGACGTGCTGCACGACGTGCTCTCCAGGGCCTGGAAGAGGGTCCGCGGATAGGAGGCCGGGTGCTCACGGTCCAGAGCCTGCTCGGCGAGCTCGGCCTCGAGCTTGCGGCGGGGAAGAAAGCGGCGGCGGCGCCGGTGCGGTGGGTGCACATCTCCGAGTTGGAGGACCCGACTCCGTGGCTCTCCGGCGGCGAGCTGATGTTGACCACGGGGATCCCGCTCGACACCGCCGCCAAGCAGCGCGCCTTCATCCGCCTGCTCGCCGACCACAACCTCTCCGGCCTCGGCTTCGGCACCGGCTTCAGCCATCGCAAGCTGCCAAAGGCGCTGCTGGACGAGGCGACCAAGCGCGACTTCCCCCTCTTCGAGGTTCCCTACTCGACCCCGTTCATCGCGATCACCGAGAAGGCCTTCGCCCGCCTGGTCAACGAGCAGTACGAGGTGCTGCAGCGGGGCATCGCTGTGCAGCGGCGGCTCGAGCGGTTGGTTCTGGAGGAGCGGGGGCTGGAGGAAATAGCCGCCACGATCGCCTCCGCCGTCGGCGGCACCGTGGCGATCCTCGATGGCCGCGGCGAGCGCCTCGCCGGTCGCGGCTTCCGCCGCCAGCTCTCCGCCGACGCGATTGCCGCGATCCGCAAAGAAGCCCTCTCCCACACCGGCGACAGCCACCCCTTCGTCCCTGCTCACCCCTCGCTCGCCGGGCGCGCTCTCGCCCACCCGGTGGTCTCGCCCGGCGGCGGCCCGCCGCAGGCGTGGGTCGTGATCGTGCGCGACTCCGGCGGGCTCGGCGACTTCGAGCGGCTGATCCTCCAGCAGGCGGTCGCGGTGGTGGCGCTGGAGCTGATGCGCCGCCGGGTTGCGCGCGAGACCGAGCGCCGCCTCGCCGGCGACGTGCTCGCCGGCGCCCTCGGCGGCAGGATGGAGCCGGCCGAGCTGCGCCGGCGCCTCGAGCCGTTTGGGATCGGCGACGAGGCCGCCGTCCTCGTCTTCGCCCTCGACCACCCCGCTGCCGCCGAGCACGCTCTCGAGCGAGTCCTGGCGGCCGAGGCCTGCCCTGCCGTTGTCGCCCCGCACGCCGTCGGCGGGCGCGAGCTGCTCTGTGCCGTCATCGACGCCACCGATCGCGACCCGGTCGACATCGCCGCCGACGCGCGCAGGGCGCTGACCGCCGGCCACGGCGCCGTCCGCGCCGCGGTCAGCCGCGCGGCGCCGCGCGAGGATCTGCGCCGCTCCTTCCACGAAGCGCGCTGCGCCCTGGAGGCGACCGCTTTCGGCAACGGCAGCGCCCCCGAGGTCGCCTCCTGGCGCGACCTCGGCGCCTTCACCCTGCTGCTTTCGATCCAGGACGACGAGGCGCTGAAGCTCTACTGCGACAGCGTCCTCGGCCCGATCGAGCAGGGCGACAAGGAGTACGGCGGCGAGCTGCTGCGCTCGCTGGAAGCCTTCATCGAGCAGAACGGCCAGTGGGAGCGCGCCGCGCGCGAGGTCTACTGCCACCGCCACACGCTGCGCTACCGGATGCGCAAGATCGAAGAGCTGACGGGCCGCGACCTCTCGCGCGCCCACGACCGGATCGAGTTTTGGCTGGCGCTCAGGGCAAGGGAGCTCGTCGCATGAGGGTGGGGGTCCTGAGGGAGATCAAGCCCGACGAGTACCGGGTCGCGATCACCCCGGCCGGGGTGCGCGAGATGGTCGAGCGCGGCCACGAGGTGTTGATCGAGGCGGGGGCCGGCGAGGGCAGCTCGATCGCCGACGCCGACTTCCAGGCCCAGGGCGCCCAGATCGCCCCCGACGCCGCCACGGTCTTCGAGCAGGGCGAGACGATCGTCCACGTCAAGGAGCTCCAGCCCGCGGAGATCGAGATGCTGCGCCCCGGCCAGGTCCTTTTCGCCTACCTGCACCTCGCCCCCGACCCCGAGCAGACCCGTGGGCTCTGCGGCTCGGGAGCCACCTGCATCGCGTATGAGACCGTCGAGGACTCCCGTGGCCGGCTGCCTCTGCTGGCGCCGATGAGCGAGATCGCCGGCAAGATCGCCACTCAGGCCGGGGCCTTCATGTTGGAGAAGCCGTTCGGCGGCCGCGGCATCCTGCTCGGCGGCGTGCCCGGGGTCGCTGCGGCGAACGTGATGGTGATCGGCGGCGGCGTGGTCGGCATGAACGCCGCCTTCATCGCAATCGGGATGGAGGCCGACGTCTTCGTCTTCGACAAGTCGATCGACCGGCTGCGGGAGCTCGAGGCGATCTTCGGGGGGCGCTGTTCGACCGTTTACTCGACCACGCTCGCGATCGAGGAGATGCTGCCGCGAGCCGATCTGGTGATCGGCGCCGTGCTCGTCCACGGCGCCCGCGCACCCTTCGTCGTGCGCCGCGAGCAGTTGGCGCTGATGAAGCCCGGCGCGGTCCTTGTCGACGTTGCGATCGACCAGGGCGGGTGCTTCGAGACTTCGCGCCCGACCACCCACCGCGAGCCGACCTTCGAGGTCGACGGGATCACCCACTACTGCGTCTCCAACATGCCCGGCGCGGTCCCGATCACCTCGACCCACGCCCTCACCAATGCGACCCTGCCCTACGCCCTCGCCCTCGCCGACCACGGCGTCGCCGAGGCGATCCGCCGCGACCCCGGCCTGCGCTCGGGCGTCAACGTCGCGGGAGGCGAGGTGACCCACGTCGCGGTCGCGGAGGGGGTTGGGGCGAACTACGTGCCGGTCGAGGAGGCGCTCGGAGCCGGCCGGGACGAAATCGAAAACCGCAAAGCGGAGGTGAGCTGATGGCGACGGCGACGACGACGAAGCTGAAGAACTTCATCGGAGGCGAGGCGGTCGACCCGGTCGAGGGTGGGACCGAGGAGGTCGTCAACCCGGCGACGGGAGAGCCGCTAGCCGAGGCGCCGCTCTCGACCAAACCCGACGTCGACCGCGCGGTTGCGGCGGCGAAGGGGGCCTTCGACGGCTGGGCGGCGACACCCCCCGGCGAACGCGCCCGGGCGCTGCTGCGGATGGCCGACCTGATCGAGGAGCGCGCCGATGAGATCGCCGACCTCGAGGCCGCCGACGCGGGCAAGCCGCGTGCCGCGGTGGTCGAGGACGAAATCCCGGTGATGGCCGACAACCTGCGCTTCTTCGCCGGCGCCGCCCGCTGCCTCGAGGGCCGTGCCGCGGGCGAGTACATGGAGGGGCACACCTCCTTCATCCGCCGCGAGCCGGTCGGGGTGGTCGGCCAGATCACCCCCTGGAACTACCCGCTGATGATGGCGGTCTGGAAGATCGGCCCGGCGCTCGGCGCCGGCAACACGGTGGTGCTGAAGCCGGCGGAAACGACCCCGGTGACGACGCTGAGGTTCGCCGAGTGGTGCGCCGACATCCTGCCGCCGGGGGTCCTCAACGCGATCGGGGGTCACGGTGAGCCGGCCGGCTCGGAGCTGGTCACCCATCCCGATGTCGAGATGGTCAGCCTGACCGGCTCGCCGCCGACCGGCAAGTGGATCGCCAAGGCGGCGGCGGACCGGCTCAAGCGGGTCCACCTGGAGCTCGGCGGCAAGGCTCCGGTCGTCGTCTTCGACGACGTCGAGATGGAGACGGCGCTGGAGACGATCGCCGGCACCGGCTACTACAACGCCGGCCAGGACTGCACCGCCGCGACCCGGGTGCTCGCCTCGGCGGGCGTCTACGACGACGTCGTCAATGGCCTCGTCGGCGAAGCGAAGGGGCTGGTCCTGGGCGACACGATGTCGGCCGACACGACCCTGGGACCGCTCAACTCGGCGCGCCAGCGCGAGCGGGTCGAGGGCTTCCTGGAGCGCAGGCCCGGCAACGCCGAGGTCGTCACCGGCGGCGTCGAGCCCGACCTGCCCGGCTACTTCCTCGAGCCGACCGTCGTCGCGGGGCTGGAGCAGTCCGACGAGATGGTCCAAAACGAGATCTTCGGCCCGGTGATCACCGTGCAGCCGTTCTCCGACGAGGAGAAGGCGATCGAGTGGGCAAACGGCACCCGCTACGGCCTCGCTTCGTCGGTCTGGACCCGCGACGTCGGTCGCGCCATGCGGGTCGCCAACGCGCTGCGCTTCGGCTGCGTCTGGATCAACGACCACATCCCGCTCGTCTCCGAGATGCCCCACGGCGGCTACAAGGAGTCCGGCTACGGCAAGGACCTGTCCATGTACGCCCTGGAGGACTACACCGAGATTAAGCACGTGATGATCAACCTCGCCTGAGGCAGGAGATGACGGTCCCAGATCGTCGCCATGCGGCGTCCTCAGTCGCCGAAGTAGCGCTGCTACTCCGGCTCCCTACGTCCTTGCCTGGCGACGCCTGGCCCGCGTCATATCCTGCCTCAGAATGAGAAGCGCGCTGGCAGGGGTTGCGCTGGCAGTGGCCGCGGTGGCCTTCATCGCTGCAGCTCCGGCACCGGGGAAAGAAGAACCGCCGCGTTGTCACGGGCGGCGAGCGACGATCGCCGGCACGGACAAGGCGGATGTCCTGCGCGGCACGCCGGGCCGCGACGTGATCTGGGGGGGTGGTGGCGACGACACGATCTACGGCGAACTCGGCAACGACCTGATCTGCGGCGGCCCGGGCTCCGACCTGCTCCACGGCGGGCGCGGCAACGACGTCGTCGACGGTGGCGCCGGCAACAACGACCGGGTGCTCGGCGATCTCGGCGACGACAGGCTGCTGGGAGGGCTCGGCAACGGCGACGAGGTCGGCGGAGGCCTCGGCATCGACGTCCTCAACGGCGGCCCGGGCAACGAAGACCTGGTCCATGGGGATTACGGCTTTGACCGGATGTCCGGCGGAGCCGGCAGCGGCGACGTCGCCTCCTTCGCCACCGACGTCGCGGCCGGGCGCGGCGGCGGGGTCTGGGCGTCGCTGCGGGCTCATCGGGCCTACGGCGACGGCCACGACAGGCTCTTCGGCTTCGAGAGCCTCGAAGGCTCTGCCCTCGCCGACACCCTGATCGGCAGCAAGGGCGACAACACGATCGACGGCGGCGCCGGCGACGACCGCCTGATCGGCGCCGGCGGGCGCGACACCCTGATCGGTGGCCAGGGCACGGACGGCTGCAAGGGCGCCAAGGGTCGCACGATCTCCTGCGGGCGCGAAAAGGCCCCCAATGCCTCCGCCTACGTTCAGCTCGACCCGGCACCGGGCGGCGGCGCCGGCCTTCAGATCGTCGGCGGGGCGGGTGGCGACCGGATCGTCGTCGCCTACGACGAAAGCTCCAGCGCCTTCGGGGTCAGCGCGGGGAAGGGAATCGCCGCCGGATACGGGTGCGACCATGCGCCCGGCGTCATCAATCGGGTGACCTGCGCGACCGGCGGCCAGGTGCTCTGGCTGATGGCCGACCTGGGCCCCGGCGACGACAGCCTGCGCGTCGAAGGGTCGCTGGCTGCGGCGGAGAGCGTCCGCATAGCCGGCGGCCTCGGCAACGACACGATCCATGGCGGCCCCGAGGACGACCTGATCGAGTCCGGCCGCGGCAGCGACCACATCTACGGAGGCCCCGGCGCCGATGGTCTGATCGGCGGTCTTCCCGGGCCGACCTACCTCTATGGCGGCGCCGGTGGCGACCTGCTGGCGGCGGGCGGCGGCTGCGCCGGCGGCGCCCTGGTCGGCGGGCCGGGCCGTGACGACGCCTCCTTCGCCGAGACGCAGGCCCATCCCGGCACGCTCTACATCTCCTTTCCCCGTCACGCCGCCTGGATCGACGCGATCGAGGGCTGCCACAAAGTCCACCTCTCGCCGACCGACGAGGACATGGAGGGCTCCTTCGACAACGACGTCCTGATCGGCAACGGCCGCGCCAACAGCATGCTCGGCCAGCCCGCCGAAGACATCTTCATCGGCAACGGTGGCGACGACGTAATCGATGCCCGCGACGGCGTCCGGGACATCTCGATCCAGTGCGGCCGCGGCAGGGCGCCGAAGAAGGGTGAGCCGATTCGGGGCAGGCCCGCCGGCCGCGCTCTCACCGACCCCTTCGACCCGGCTCCCGCCCTCTGCGGCGACTCCAGGCGCGGCCACCCGGTACCCGGTCTCAACCACCGCTGACCATTAGGCTTGTGGCGATGGCCCAGAGCCCAGGTGCGGACGAGGCAGCCGCGATCGCCGCGGCGATCGAGCGCTTCCGTGCGGAGACTGCTCCGCCGGTTGCCGCCGAAGGGGAGGCGATTGGCCCGTGGCAGCGGGTTGCGCTGGTGGAAGGGGTCGGTGCGAAGGTCACGATTGAGGATCCAGAAGGAGGAGTGAGATGGCTGTCGTGAAAATCATCGAGCTGGTCGGCAGTTCCAAGACATCCACCGACGACGCCGCGAAACAGGCGCTGAGCCAGGCCCAGGGAACGCTGCGCAACATCCGCGCCGTCGACATCGTCTCGACCGGGATCCGGGGCGAGAACCTCGACGAGTACCGCGCGCACGTGCGGGTCGCCTTCCTGATCGAGGGGACAGAGGTGGACTGATGGCGGGGGCCGGGAGAGAGGTCTCCCGCGAGGAGGCCCAGAGGCTGATCGAGGACGGGGCGCAGCTGATCGACGTGCGCGTTGCGCACGAGTGGGCGGCGGGGCGCATTGTGGGCGCCTTCCATATCGAGCTGGGGGAACTGACCGCCAGGGCCGGTGAGATCGATCGAGATCGCCCTGTTGTCTTCTACTGCCAGGGCGACAACCGCTCCGACATGGCCGCCGCCGCCTTCACCGCCGACGGCTATGACGCGGTGGCGCTCGCCGGCGGCATCCAGGCGTGGGTCGAGGCCGGGCTGCCGCTGGACCCCAGCGACGGCTACGTCGCCGACTCGGGAGAGGCGGCGTCGATCCTTCAGGCACGAAATAAGGCTGCTCAGGCGTAAATACCCGAATCCCAGTCGGGTTTTGCTATTTTCCTCCGGATGGAGGTCGCCGTAGATCAGCAGAAGGAGCAGCGGGGCAAGGGCCGGGCCGGCACGCTCGAGAATCCGGAGACCTACGAGAACGTCCCCGGGCACGTGATCCCGATCATCGAGCGCGAGTTCGACGACTTCGACAACGAAGCCGAGCTGTTCCTCGCCGGCGAGAAGCCCGAAGACGAGTTCATCGGCTTCCGTCTTAAGCAGGGCGTCTACGGGCAGCGCCAGCCCGACGTGCAGATGGCCCGCGTGAAGCTTCCCTTCGGCGGCGTCACCCCGGAGCAGATGGAGGCCTTCGCCACCGTGGTCGAGAGGTACGCGCCGCTGAACAAGGGCCACATCACGACCCGCCAGAACATCCAGATCCACCACGTGCCGCTGCGCGACATGGAGACCCTGATCCGCGAGATCTCCGCCGTCGGCCTCTCCTCCCGCGAGGGCTGCGGCAACACGGTGCGCAACGTCACCGGCGACCCCTGGGCAGGCGTCGCCGCCGACGAGGTCTTCGACCCGACCCCCTACGCCGGCGCCTACGTGCGCTACTTCGTCCGCCACCCGACGACGCAGCTGATGCCGCGCAAGATCAAGACCGCCTTCACCGGCTCCGACGAGGACCGGGCGATCACCGGCATCCACGACATCGCCTTCCTCAGCCGCGAACGCGACGGCGTCAAGGGCTTCGAGATGCGGGTCGGCGGGGGCACCTCGATCATGGCTCGCGTCGCGCCGACCCTCTTCGACTTCGTCGAGGTCGACAACGGCGACTACCTCAAGGTCGCCGAGGCGGCGCTGCGGATCTTCGACCGGCAGGACTGGCTGCGCGCCAACCGCGCCCGCGCTCGGATCAAGGTGCTGGTCGACAAAATCGGGATCGAGGCCTTCCGCGAGCAGGTCGAGGAGGAGCTGCAGGGCGAGTGGGCGGAGGAGCGCGAATTCGACGTCGAGCGCCTGCGCTACGACGACGACGAGGAGGCGGGCGCACCCGAGGCCCCGGCGAGCGCCGCCTCTCCCAACGGCGACCGCACCGCGTTCGACCGCTTCGTCGAAGGCAACGTCCAGGCGCAGCGCCAGCAGGGCTTCTCGGCGGTCGAGGTGAAGATCGAGCGCGGCGACCTCACGCCCGAGCAGTTCCGCGGCCTGGCGGCGATCATGCGCGAGTTCACCGGCGGCTACGCGCGCAGCACCGTGCAGCAGAACCTGGTCCTGCGCTGGGTGCGCGACGAGGCGCTCTACGACGTCTGGCAGCGGCTGGAGGAGCTTGGCCTGGCCGAGCCCGGCGCCCGCGAGATCACCGACGTGGTCAGCTGCCCCGGCACCGACAGCTGCAAACTCGGGATCACCAGCTCGATGGGCCTCAACCGCGCGATCAAGGAGCGGGTCGAGGCGATGGAGATCTCCGATGAGCTGACCAGGCGCATCCACATCAAGATGAGCGGCTGCCCGAACGGGTGCAGCCAGCACCACGTCGCCAACATCGGCTTCTACGGCGCCTCGTTGAAAGTCGGCGGGCGCCAGATGCCCGCCTACATCCCCCACATCGGCGGCAATTACGAGGGCGGCGAGGTGGTCTTCGGCACGCGGCTGAAGTCCCGGCTGCCGGCCAAGCGGGTCCCCGAGGCGGTCGAGCGCTGGATCAAGGTGTACGAGGCCGAGCGGGCCGGGGAGAGGAGTTCAACGCCTTCGCCGAGCGAATTGGCGCCGAGCGCTTCGAAAAAGAGGTCAAGGACCTGACCCTTCCTGCCGACTTCAGCCTCGAGACGATGCAGCAGTTCATCGACTGGAACCGCTCCAGCCCCTACAAGGTGGAGCGCGGAGAGGGCGAGTGCGCCATATGAGCGGTCCGAATCGCGACTGCCTGGTTTTAGAGAGATGAAGCCCCCGCCTGCCACACTTACCGATCCCGTGCCGACCGCGACCGACATCGACCACGAGGCGGTCGCCACCGACCTCGAGGGCCGCAGCGCCGCCGAGGCGCTGGAGTGGATGTTCGACACCTTCGGGACCGAGCACTACATCGCCTGCTCGTTTCAGAAGACCAGCTCGGTCACCGCACACCTGGCGAGCCGGATCAACCCCGAGGCGCGCTTCTTCTACCTCGACACCGACGTCCTCTTCCCCGAGACCTATGAAACGCGCGATCGCCTCGCCGAGCACCTCGGCGTCGAGTTCGACCGCTTCCACAACCTGACCCTGGAGGAGCAGGCCGCCCAACACGGCGACGAGCTGTGGAAGCGCGACCCCGACTCCTGCTGCGGATTGCGCAAGGTCGAGCCGATGCGTCGCGCGCTGTCTTCCGTAGACTGCTGGGTCGCCGGCGTTCGCCGCGAGGACTCGGCCACTCGCGCCAAGGCTCCGAAGTTCGGATGGGACAAGCGCTTCGACCTCTGGAAGCTGAACCCCCTTGCGGACTGGTCCGAGCGAGACGTCTGGAACTACATCCGTGAGCACCACCTTCCGTACAACCCACTCCACGATCATGGCTACCCCTCGATTGGCTGCACGCACTGCACCCAGCCGGTCGGGCCGGGCGGCTCGCCGCGCGACGGCCGCTGGGCCGGCGTCGCCAAGACCGAGTGTGGGATCAACTAGCGTCGCCGCGCGCCTTCAATTCCCCTTCTCCGACCCAGATTGGTGAGACTCCCCTATGAGCAGTGAGACGATGACCGAGCTTTCCCTGACCCTTTCCGAGCGCCACACCGCCGACTTCGAGATGATCGCCAACGGCGGCTTCGCGCCGCTTAAGGGCTTCCAGGGCTCCGCCGACTGGGAGCGCGTCTGCACCGAGATGCGGACCGCCGACGGCGCCCATATATGGCCGATCCCGATTACCTTGGCCACCGACCTCGACTGCGCGGTGGGGGACGTCGTCTCCCTTTCCAGCGACGAAGGCAAGCCGCTGGGCCGGATCACCGTCGAGGAGGTCTTCGAGCGCGACGTGCGCAGGGAGGCCGAGCAGGTCTACGGCACCACCGACGAGGCCCATCCGGGCGTCGCCGCGATCTACGAGGAGGGCGCGCGCTGCATCGCCGGCCCGATCTCCGCCGACGCGCTGCCCGGCCACGAGGACGCCTTCATGCGCCGCTACCTGACCCCCGAGCAGTCGCGCCAGGCGTTCGCCGAGCGCGGCTGGAAGCGGGTGGTCGCCTTCCAGACCCGCAACCCGATCCACCGCGCCCACGAGTACCTGACCAAGGCGGCGCTGGAGACCACCGACGGCCTCTTCATCCACCCCCTGATCGGCAAGACCAAGGCCGGCGACATCCCCGCCGACGTGCGGATGCGCTGCTATGAGGTGCTGATGGAGAACTACTACCCGTCCGACCGCGTCATCCTCGGCGTCTTCCCCTCGAAGATGCACTACGCGGGGCCGCGGGAGGCGATCCTGCACGCGGTCGCCCGCCGCAACTACGGCGCCACCCACTTCATCGTCGGCCGCGACCACGCCGGGGTCGGCGACTACTACGGCACCTACGACGCGCAGAAGATCTTCGAGGAGATCGACACCGAGGAGCTGGGGATCGAGCCGCTCTTCTTCGAGCACAGCTTCTGGTGCAACGAGTGCGAGGGGATGGCGTCGGGCAAGACCTGCCCGCACGAGGCCGCCGCGCACGTGTTCCTTTCCGGCACCAAGGTGCGCGAGATGCTCGGCAACGGCGAAAGGCCGCCGCAGGAGTTCTCGCGCAACGAGGTCGCCGACATCCTGATCGACGCCTACAAGGAGGACTGACGTAGCAATGGCTGGCGAGAACGGCTTCACCCTCTGGTTCACCGGGCTCTCCGGTGCCGGCAAGACGACCATTTCGAGGCTGCTCGAGGGCCACCTGGCAGAGCGCGGCTGCAAGCTGGAGATCCTCGACGGCGACATCGTGCGCGAAAACCTCTCCAAGGGCCTCGGCTTCTCCAAAGAGGACCGCGACACCAACATCCGCCGGATCGCCTTCGTCGCCGACCTGCTCAGCCGCAACGGCGTGCCGGTGATCACCGCCGCGATCTCCCCCTACGCGGCGATCCGCGACGAGGCGCGCGAGCTGATGGGCGACCGTTTCGTCGAGGTCTACGTGAAGGCCAGCGTCGAGATCTGCACCGAGCGCGACGTCAAGGGCCTCTACAAGAAAGCGCTGGCGGGAGAGATCAAGGAATTCACCGGAGTCTCGGACCCCTACGAGGCGCCCGAGCGCGCCGAGGTCATCTGCGACACCGAGAACGAAACCCCCGAGGAGTCGGCGGAGAGGCTGCTGGCCTACCTCGAGCAGCGCGACCTGATCCCGGCCGCCGCCGTCACTGCGTAGTAGAGGGAGAGGGGCGGGTACCCCTTCGCCGGACAAAACGCCGCCCTTATAGGGGCGGCGTTTTTGAGTATCCGCCCGTCAAAGGGGCACCCACCCCTCTCCCAATCCGCCGCGGCTGACGGCGAGGTCCGGGCGCGCGACGCGCGGCTCGTGCCGCGCTCGCTCGCTGGGCGTACTCCGGGCCGGTGGCGGTTTGTCTCTCGCCCTGCTCGATCCCGTCGCAGGCGTTTTGAGATGGGAGGCGGGGGGCCTTCCTGGCTGGCGGATACTCAAAGTTGCAGCGCCTATAAGCGCTGCAACTTGTCAGACGGGAAGGCCCCCCGCCTCCCATCCCACTATGGCTTGGGCGGGACCTTGGGGTTGGCGAGGCCGTAGGTGTCGTAGGCGCCGAAGCTGGCGAAGGTCTTGTGGGTGGGGCCGTGGTAGTCGGAAGAGGCCGTGGGGACCAGGTCCAGCTCCTCGCACAGCTCGAGGAGGTGGGCGGTCTGCTCGCGGGTGTGGGTGGGGTAGAAGGTCTCCACCCCGTCGGCGCCCAGGGAGCGGATCAGGTCGTCTACCTCGGCCGGCTCTGAGATGTCCCAGTAGGGGTGGGCGATGACGGCGACGCCACCGGACTCGTGGATCGTCTCGATTGCCTGCTCGGCGGTGGGCCAACGGCGCGAGACGAAAGCCTTGGCGCCGGGGACGAGGTACTCCTCGAAGAAGGGCCCGAGGTCGCCGCTGGCCCCGGCCGCCCTGGCGATGTGGGGGCGGCCGATCGAGAGCGCGTCGCCGGCTTCGCGGACGGCGTCCTCGAGGTGCAGGTCGAACCCCTCGCCGCGCAGCTTCTCGACGATCTCCCCGGCCCGCGTGACCCGCTCGTGCTGGGCCCGCTCGCAGGCTGGGGCGATCTTCCCCAGGTCGACCCAGTAGCCGCAGACATGAAGGTCTTCCGCGTACTCGTGCACGCAGGACATCTCGATCGCCGGCACCAGCTCGATCCCGAGCCGCTCCGCAGCTTCACGGTCGCCTCCGCCACCCCCGCGATCGCATCGTGATCCGTCAGCGCCAGCGTCGTCACGCCGGCCTTCGCAGCTTCCTCCACCACGTTCGCCGGCGCCAACTGCCCGTCGGAGACGGTCGAATGGCTCTGCAGCTCGATCAGCATGGGTCGAAGACCCTAGCTGCCAGGATGGGCTCCAGAATGTGTTCGGTACAATTAATACATGGCTGAACCGAACAAACTCAACCCGACACGAAGGGGAAGGCCGTCCCGAGCCGACATCTACAAGAGACTGCAAGCCCAGATCGGAGAGCTTCGGGACAAGCTCGGCGGGCTGCCTTCGCCGGAGGAGGCAGAAGGAATCTGGCGCGGCATATGGTTGGAGGAGGCCCACCACTCGACCGCGATCGAGGGCAACACGCTCGTGCTCAAACAGGTCGAGCAGCTGCTCTCCGAGGGCCGTGCGGTCGGCAACAAGGAGCTGAGCGAATACCTGGAGGTGCGCGGCTACGCCGATGCGGCGGACTGGGTCTACGGGCACGGGATACGACCCGGAGACTGGGGGAGCGGCAAGCCGATCACGCTGGCGGAGGTGCGCCAGGTCCATACGCTTGCGATGACGCCGGTGTGGGATGTCGCGCCGCACCCGCAGGCCACCCCGCGGGAGCGTCCGGGCTCGTTTCGCGAGCACGACATCGAGCCGTTCCCGGGAGGAATGCGTCCGCCCGATTGGACTGAGGTGCCGGTGCTGACTCGCGACTGGATCGCAGACGCGCAGAATTTGAGGAATGCGGACGAGTCGACGATTGCCGAGTCGTTGGCGCTCCTGCACGCTCGGTTCGAGCAGATCCACCCCTTCCTCGACGGCAACGGTCGCACCGGCCGGCTCGTCCTCAACCTGCTGCTGGTCCGCCTCGGCTACCCACCGGCGATCATCTACAAGGGAGGCAGCTCCCGCTATCTGAACGCGCTGCGTCGCGCCGATGCGGGCGATCCCGGGCCGCTTGGCGAATTTCTCGCGCGGGCGATCCTGGACAATCTCTACAAGTTCGTCGTGCCTGCCATCGCCGGTCCGGCACGGCTGGTCCCCCTTCCGGCGCTGGCGACGGATGAGTTGTCGGCAAACGCCCTGCGGGTGGCGGCCGTTCGCGGCCGGCTCAAGGCCGCGAAGGCCGCAGACGGCAGCTGGAGAAGCTCGACCGCCTGGGTCCAGGAGTACGTCGCCAGTCGCTACAAACGCTCCCAAAGCTGAACGACCGAGGGAGGCGGCGGTGCAGCCTTTCTGCCCTCCTGTGGTCTGAATAGACTGCGCCGCCGTGTTCGAGAAGGTGCTGATAGCCAACCGCGGCGAGATCGCGATTCGGGTTGCGCGGACGCTGAAGGAGATGGGGGTCGGGTCGGTTGCCGTTTACTCGGAGATCGATCGGGACGCTCCTCATGTGCGGGAGGCCGACGAGGCCTTTCTGATCGGCCCCGCGGTGCCGTCGGAGAGCTACCTCGACGTGATCAAGATCGTCGACACGGCGAAGCGGGCCGGCGCCGAGGCGATCCACCCTGGATACGGGTTCCTGGCCGAGAACGCCGACTTCGCGCGGGCGTGCGGCGAGGCGGGGATCGTCTTCATCGGACCGCCGCCGGAGGCGATCGAGGCGATGGGGTCGAAGACCCGCGCGCGCGAGATCATGGCCGAGGCTGGGGTGCCGATCGTGCCCGGCGCGACCGCTCCCGCCAAGGACCTCGGCGAGGCGCGTGAACAGGCCGAGGACGCCGGCTATCCCGTCGCCTGCAAGGCGGCCGGCGGTGGCGGCGGCAAGGGGTTCCGGGTGGCGATGGCCCCCGACGACCTGCAGGAGGCCTTCGAAGGCGCCGCCCGCGAGGGCGAGAAGTTCTTCTCCGACGCCCGCGTCTACGTCGAGCGCTACCTCGAGGACCCGCGCCACGTCGAGGTCCAGGTGCTGGCCGACTCCCACGGCAACGTGGTTCACCTCGGCGAGCGCGACTGCTCGGTCCAGCGCCGTCACCAGAAGGTGATCGAGGAGGCGCCCGGCCCCCACGTCGACGAGGCGATGCGGGAGCGGATCGGCAAGATCGCCACTGACGCCGCCGCCGCGGTCGGCTACCGCTCGGCCGGCACGGTCGAGGGCCTCCAGGTGGGTGACGAGTACTTCTTCCTCGAGATGAACACCCGGGTGCAGGTGGAGCACTGCGTGACCGAGATGGCGACCGGCGTCGACATCGTCCGCGAACAGATCCTCGTCGCCGCCGGAGAGCCGCTCTCCATCGCTCAATCGGATGTCGCGTTGCGCGGCCACGCGATCGAGTGCCGGATCAACGCCGAGGCCGCCCACAAGAACTTCGCGCCGGCGCCGGGCGCGATCACCAGCTACCGCGAGCCGGCCGGACCCGGCGTGCGGGTCGACTCTGGCGTGGAGGCGGGCTCGGAGGTGACGCCGATGTACGACCCGATGGTGGCCAAGCTGATCGTTTGGGACGTCGACCGCGAGCACGCGACGCGGCGGATGCTGCGGGCGCTGGGCGAGTACGAGGTCGGCGGCCTCACCACCCTGATCCCCTTTCACCGCGCGATCCTCGCCACCGAGCAGTGGGCGCGGGGGGAGACCTGCCGCGACCTGATGGAGGACCGCGACTGGCTCAAGTCGACGGCGCCGCAGGGGGAGGCTCCGGCCGCGGTCCCCGAGGGCGCCGTGGCCCTCGCCCGCGACTACAAGGTCGAGGTCTCCGGGAAGCTCTTCGACGTCAAGGTGATCGGCGAGGCCGACGCCGGGGGCACTGCCTCCGGCGCAGCCGGCAGGCGACCCCCCAAACGAGAGCGCAAGTCGGGTGGCGGCGCGGCCGCCTCCAGCGAGGCGCTTCCCTCACCGCTCCAGGGCACCGTGCTCAAGGTCGCCGTGGAGCAGGGCGCCACAGTCGAGGAGGGCGACCTGATCTGCGTGATCGAGGCGATGAAGATGGAGAACGAGATAACCGCCCACCGCTCGGGCAAGGTCGAAGAGCTCAACGTCGCCGAGGGCGCCGCGGTGTCCAGTGGCGAGGTCCTGGCGGTCATCAAGTAGCCGACCCTCATCCGTGGGGTCGGCTACCGACCACCCTGCCCCGGGTGCTTATGTTGGTGTTCCCGCCGTTCCCTTTCGCGTTTCAGCTGTCGCTGCTGATTCCGAGTCAGCGGGAATTTGGGCGCCGGTTCCTGGCACGTCCTGCCGACACAGGTCTCGAGCCGTACAAGCTGCCCGTGGAGGAAGCTGCGGATCGGGGACAGGTTGCGGTCCTTGATCCGGTTGTTGAGCTCGTAGGGGTCCTTGTTGATGTCGTAGAGCTCTTTCTCGCCGTCGGGCCACTCGATGTACTTGTAGGGGCCGAGGCGGATCCCGTAGTAGTTCTTCGGCGGAGCGGCGATCGAGGCGGTGGCCTTCGCCCTGCGAGGGTTGACGCCCGCCCCGCCCCCGACCCTGCCGGCTCCCACGCTCGCCGGTGTGACGGCCGGGCCGCCGCCGTTCTCTGCGACGTCATTTGTTTCGACGAAGGACTCGAACAGGATCGGGCGCCGAGTGCGCAGGTTGGTGTCATGCATGAAGGGGACGAGCGATCGGCCGTCGATGCTCATGTCCGCTTTCGCGTGGGCGAGTTCGAGGACGGTCGGGGCGATGTCGATGTTGGCAGCCAGCTCCCCGGTTTCGCTGCCCGGCCTGATCCCGGGCCCGCGCATCAGGAAGGGCAGGTGGGTGGAGGGCTCGTAGGCGAGGAACTTGCCGCCGGTGAGGCGGTGCTCGCCGTAGAAGAAGCCGTTGTCGGAGGTGAAGATGATGTAGGTGTTGCGGAGACGGTGCTGGCCGCCGAGGGTGTCGACGATCTGCTTGACGCCGTCGTCGACCGCGCGCAGCGACTCGAGCGCCTTCTGGTAGTAGACGCGGTAGGTGTGGATGTCTTCCAGCGAGAGGTAGGGTGCTTCGCGGATGAAGCTGGGCTTGTCGTTGACGCTGCCCTCGTCGAATCCCTGTGAGCGGCCGTGCGGCAGGGGGGCGTCGAAGAGGCTGTCGTAATGGCGCGGCGCCGGCTCAGGGCCAGCCGGGTGGCGGAAGTCGCCGTGCGGCGCCGTGTAGTCGAGCTGCAGGTAGAAGGGCCTGGTCGGCGGCGTGCCCGCGATCTCTTCGGTTGCAATGCGCGAGAGGGCGTCGGTCTCATACAGGCACGGTTTGCCGTTGAGTGGAGCGAACGGGCAGCCGAAGTCGTCGCGTTCGCCGTATTCCCGCGTTTCCCAGCTGCCCGAGTCCCCGTAGGGGCCTTCGATCGATCCGTTGTTGTTCAGCGTGTAGCCGTAGTAGTAGTGGCTCGTGTCGGCATTGAGGACGGTGTGCCAGGCGTCCCAGCCGGGCGGGACCGTCTTGCCGTTGTCGAAGGGTTCGTCGCCGTAGCCGTTGAGAAACTTGCCGACGTGGATAGTGCGGTAGCCGGCCTGCTGCAGCCAGGTGGCGATGTTGTGGCTGTACGCCGTCCGCGAGGCGAAGCCCGAATAGCCGCCGTTGGGTGGGACGTTGCCGCGGTCGTTGTGGTTATGCGCGTAGCGACCGGTGAGGAGTGTGACCCGGGACGGGCAGCAGAGGGAGTAGGAGACGTAGTAACGGTTGAAGGCGATGCCGCGCTTGGCGATCAGGTTCAGTGTGTTCGGCATGACGACGATCGGCGACCCGCCCGGAGGGGTGTAGGAGGCGAAGAGCTGGTCGAGCGTCTGGTCGTCGGTCTGGATCACGACGAAGCTCGGCCGCGATTCTTCGGCAGCCGCGGCGTGGGCCGCCCCGCCCCCTATCCCCAGGGCGAGCGCGACGAGCAGCGCAAGCACGCCGGCGGCCCCCGGCAGGCGAGCGCTCGGAAGCACACGGGTTTGTGTCCGTCGGTACATGAACGTATTGGTCAGGCGCCCTGGGTTGGAAACCGGCGCCTCCAGTCCGAGTTGCGGCCGAAAGCTAGAAGATGCTCAGGACGCGCCGAGCTTTTTAGCCGCCTCGCGGAAGTTCTTCGCCGTGGCGCTCGGGGCTTTGCGCCCCTCGAGTTTCTCGCCGTGGCGGTTGACCCAGATCACCGGCACGTTCATCTTCAGCAGCGGCGCGACGTCGGTGGCGTAGTCGGAACCGATGTGCAGCCAGCCTTTCTTGCCGCCGATGCGGCGCGCGCACTCTTTGAAGTGGACGGGGTCGGGCTTGTAGCTGCGCACCTGCTGCGCGGTGACGACGAGGTCGAGTTCGGTGCGCAGGTGGCGGCGCGAGATGCCGAGCAGTTTGTCGTCGACGTTGGAGACGATGCCGATCTCGTAGCGCTTGCCGAGCCGGTCCATCGCCGCGTTGGCCTCGCGGAAGGGCATCCAGTAGGCGACGCTGTTGGGTAGGAACTGGGCCCGCGAGGGCTCGATTTCCCAGCCCAGCTCGCCGGCGACCTTGACGATGGTGCGGCGCAGCACCTCGGCGTAGAGCTCGTAGGAGCCGCCCATTATCTCCGCCTGGACCTCCATGAAGCGGGCCAGGAACGGGCCATCCTCGAAGCTGAAGCCGTCCTTGTCGGCCTCTTTCTTGACCGCCTCGATGATGCCCTTCTCCCAGTCGATCAGGGTGCCGTAGCAGTCGGTGGTCACCCACTTGATGGTTTTGAGGCTGGGAAGAGGCACGGGGCGCGGCATTATGCCAAGCGGACCCTGACCGGGCTTCGCGGCATTGGAAAGGTGGGATAGGCTGCCGCCCGCGCCCCAGCGGCGCGCCCTTCAATGGACCTCCTCGAGTATCAAGGCAAGCAGCTGTTCGCCAAGCACGGCGTCGCCGTGCCGAGCGGCGAGGTCGCCTCGACCGTGGAGGAGGCGGTCGCCGCAGCCGAGCGGACCGGCTACCCGTGCGCGATCAAGGCCCAGGTGCTGATCGGCGGGCGCGGTAAGGCGGGTGGGATCAAGATCGCCGCCAACCGCGAGGAGGCCGAGGAGCACGCGGCGGCGATTCTCGGAATGGACATCGTCGGACCGCACGGCGAGGGGCCGTTCCGGGTCGAGCAGGTGTGGATCGAGGCTGGCTCGGACATCGCCTCGGAGTACTACGCGTCCGTGATCCTCGACCGCGGTGAGAAGAAGCTGCTGGCCATGGTCTCGGCCAAGGGTGGGATGGACATCGAGGCTGTCGCCGCGGAGGATCCCGACGCGCTGGTAAAGCGCCACATCGACCCCACCCGCGAGTTCGACGTCGCTGCGGCGCGCTCGATAGTCGACGAAGCGGGGCTCGACGAGGACGTCCGCGACCAGGCCGCCGAGGTGCTGGTGAAGCTGGCCGAGGTTGCGACCGCCGAGGACGCGAGCCTGATCGAGGTAAACCCCTTGATCGTGACCGCCGGCCGCGAGGTCGTCGCGCTCGACTCCAAGGTGACGATCGACGGCAACGCGCTCTTCCGCCATCAGGACCTGGCCGAGGTCGCCGACACGGTCGACGACCCCCAGGAGGCGATGGCCAAGGAGAAGGGCCTCACCTACGTCAAGCTCGACGGCAACGTCGGCATCCTCGCCAACGGCGCCGGGCTCTGCATGTCGACGCTGGACGTCGTCGCCCAGGCCGGCGGCGCGCCGGCCAACTTCCTCGATGCCGGCGGCGGCTCGAAAGCGGAGGCGATCGTCGACGCGCTCACCGTGATCACCTCCGACGAGAAGGTGGCGGCGATCCTCTTCAACATCTTTGGCGGCATCACCCGCTGCGACGAGATCGCCAAGGGGATCGTCGAGGCGTCGGGTCAGCTCGATCTCGAGGTGCCCCTGGTTGTGCGGCTCGACGGCACCAACTCCGAGGAGGGCCTGAGAATCCTCGCCGAGGCCGCCCTGCCCAACCTGCACCAGGAGAAGACCATGCTCGACGCGGCGCGCCGCGTCGTCGAGTTGGCGGGGAGCGCCTCGTGAGCATCGTCATCGACGAGCGGACGAAGCTCGCGGTCTCCGGGCTGACCGGCCGCGAGGGCTCTTTCCACGGGCTGCGCAACAAGGCATACGGGACCGACCTGGTCGCTGGGGTGACCCCCGGCAAGGGCGGCCAGGACGTCGAGGGAGTGCCGGTCTTCGACACGATCTCCGAGGCCGTCGAGCAGGCCGGAGCCAACACCTCGATGATCTTCGTCCCGGCGCGCTTCGCCGCTGCCGCGATCGACGAGGCGATCGAGTCCGGCGTCGAGACGGTGATCGCGATCACCGAGGGGATCCCGGTCCTCGACATGCTGAGCACCTACTGGAAGGCGAAGGAGGCGGGGGTGCGGCTGATTGGGCCGAACTGCCCCGGCGTGCTATCGCCCGGCAAGGCCAACGTCGGGATCATCCCGGCGCAGTTCTTCGACCAGGGCAAGATCGGCGTCGTCTCCAAGTCGGGCACGCTGACCTACCAGATCGGCAACGAGCTGAAGCAGGCCGGTGAGGGCAACTCCTCGATCGTCGGCATCGGCGGCGACCCGATTGTCGGCTCCGACTTCATCGACATCCTCACCATGTATGAGGCCGACCCCGAGACCGAGCTGATCGTGATGGTCGGCGAGATCGGCGGCGACGCCGAGGAGCGGGCAGCCGAGTTCATCGAGTCCGAGGTCTCCAAGCCGGTGGTCGCCTACATCGCGGGCTTCACCGCGCCTCCCGGCAAGCAGATGGGCCACGCTGGGGCGATCATCTCCGGTTCCACGGGGACGGCGCAGGCAAAGAAGGAAGCGCTCGAGGCAAAGGGCGTGCCGGTCGGCGAAAGCCCGACCGAGACTGCGGCGATCGCGGTCGAAACGCTGCGCGGCTGATTCGCCAGGCCACGCAACTCTCGCCAAGCTGGCGTGTCTGCGAAGGTAGACGCCGCAAGCGACGAAGGGAGATGCGGGTGCTTTCCAGTCGGCTGAGAGGAGCAATTTGCTGTGCGATCTTGGCGCTTGCCGTGGCGGCGCCGGAGGCCTCTGCACGCAACGCCTACGTCGCCAACGCGGGCAGTGGCACGGTGTCGGCGATCGACACAGGCACGAACGCCGCGGTCGCGACGATTCCGGTCGGGGGCGAACCGGTGGACGTTGCGATCTCCCCCAACGGCTCTCGCGCCTACGTCGCCAACAAGGGCGCGGACGCCGTTGCCGTGATCGACACCGCGGCCAACACGATGGTCGGCTCGCCGATCCCGCTCGCGGCGGGAAGTAAACCCGACGGCGTCGCAGTCACCCCGAATGGGCAGCTCGTCTACGTCGCCAATTCCGGCGACGACACCGTCTCGGTGATCAGCACGGCGACGAACGCGGCGCTCGGCGCGCCGATCGTGCTGCCGCCCGGGAGCGAACCCGACGGCGTCGCCATCTCCTCCGACGGCACCCGTGCCTTCGTCGCTCAGCGGGGCAACGACGTCTCGATCGTCGACACCGCTACCAACTCCGTGGTGGGTGCGGTGCCCGACACCCTGGCGCCCTCGCGGATCGCGATCGGCCCGCGAGGCGGACGCGCTTTCGTCACCAACAGCAGCGCGTCCTCGGTCACCGCCTTCAATCCCGCCAGCGGAGCGCTCATCGGCGGGCCGATCTCGGTCGGCCTGCAGCCGTCGGGGATCGCGATCGCCCCCAACGGGGTCTTCGCCTACGCCGCGGCGCGCGGCGGCAACACGCTGACGCCGATTGCCACCTCAACCGACGTGGCCTCCGCCGCCATTGCGGGCTTCAACGCTCCCGCCGGCGTCGCGATCGCGCCGGATGGCTCGCGGGGCTACGTCGTCAACTCCGGCGGCGGCAGCGTCTCGGTGTTCGACACGGCCACCAATGCCCTGTCCAGCTCGATCCCGGCGGGGAGCACTCCCGCCGGCATCGCGATCGTCCCCGACCAGCCGCCGACCGCGTCCTTCCTGGTAACGCCGCAGAAGCGGATCGTCAAGCGCAAGCTGACCTTCCACGGCGGGGCCTCCAAGGACCCCGACGGCACGATCGCCACCTATGCCTGGGAATTCGGCGACGGCAAGCACATGAAGGGCTCCAAGGCGACTGTCACGCACAACTACAAGCGGCCCGGCGCCTACACCGCCATCCTCACGGTCACCGACAACGAAGGCTGCTCGACCGAACTCGTCTTCACCGGGCAGACGGCGTCCTGCAACGGCTCCGCCGTGGCGACCGCCACCGGCACGATCGTCGTCGCCGACAACAAGGGGCCGGCGCTCAACCTCGCCGGCGGCCGTCGCCAGCGCGTCCGGGGCTGGCTCAACGTCTTCGCCCAGTGCCCGCAGGAAGCGTGCAGGGTCAAGGCCGGAGGCGTGGTCGCGATGACCACTCTGCAGCGGGGAGGGCCGGTGAGCGCGACGCGGCGGATCGGCTCGACGAAGGCGTCGCTCGCGGCCGGCGCGTGGGTCAGGCTGAGGCTGCCCGTGCCCCGGGGCGTTCGGCGCGCCGTGCTGCGGGCGCTGCGCAGCGGCGGCGGGGCGAACGCCCAGCTGAAGGTGGTCGCCACCGGCGCAAGCGGCATCGGGACCACGCGCACGCGCTATATAAAGCTGGTCGGCGCCCATCGCCGCCATCGGCATCGCTAGGGTCGGGGCCGATGGCCGGCGACACGATCTCGTTTGCTCGCGGCGCGCCCAGCGCCGACATCCTGCCCCACGAGGCGGTGCGGGATGCCGCGGCCGCTGCGCTTGCCGAGGATTGGGAGCGGGCGCTTTCCTACGGGACCGGGATCGGGCATCCGGGGCTCTGCGAGTGGATTGCCGAGCGGCACGGGGGGCTCGAGGCTTCGCAGGTGATGGTGGCCAACGGGTCGATGGAGGCCGCGGCGATGGTCTTCGAGCACCTGCTCGAGCCCGGCGACCGCGTCGTGGTCGAGCAGCCGTCCTATGACCGGACGTTGCTGCTGCTGCAGCGCGCCGGCGTCGAGCTCGTGCCGGTGCCGCTGGGAGCGGATGGGCTCGACGTCGAGGTGCTCGAGGCCGCCCTCGCGGACGGACCGGTGAAGCTCGCCCACGTCATTCCCAACTTCCACAACCCCGCCGGTTGCACGCTCTCGGCCGAGAAGCGGGCTCGGGTGGTCGAGCTGGCCGCCGAGCACGGGTTCTGGATCTTCGAGGACGACCCCTACCGGGAGCTGCCATTCGAGGGCGAGGCTCTGGAGACGATGCTCTCCATCGACCGGGCCGAGCGGGTCATCCACGCCTCCTCCTTCTCGAAGACGGTCAGCCCCGGGGTGCGGGTCGGCTATCTGGCCGGTCCTGCGAGCGAGATCGCGAAGCTCGCCAAGCGGGCCAACGAGACCTACATCTCGCCGAACATGCTGGCCGAGTCGATCGTGCTGGAGCTGTGTCGCTCGGGAGCGCTGGACCGCAACATCGAGTTCGTCAAGGGCGCCCTGCGCGACCGTCGCGACGCACTGGTGGAGGCGCTGCGGGAGCGGATTCCCGAGGCCGAGTTCGTCGTCCCGGGCGGCGGCTACTTCCTCTGGCTCGACCTCGCCGCGGGCGCCGACACCACCGCGCTGCTGGCCGAGGCCAAGGGCGAGGGGGCCACCTTCGTCGCTGGTCCCGACTTCATGCTCGAGGGGGGCGAGAACAGCCTCCGGCTCTCCTTCGCCCCGGTGCCCCCCGAGCGGATCGCCGAGGGGGTTTCCCGTATTGCCCGCGCCCTCGACCGCGTTCGAGCCGGCGCAGCCGCCTAACGGCCGTAGCGGTCGCTGGAGAGGACGAGCTGCTCGGGGATCGCCGCCCGAGGCGGCGGCGCCGGGTCGGCGAGGACCGAGACCGTCTCGGCGACGCTGCGGGAAATCTGGTGGCTGCCGTCCCGGGAGGAGACGGTGACGCTCTCCTCGTCGGTGCTCTCGACCTTCCCCGTCAGCCCCGGATAGAGGCCGGCGTCCTTCAGGTAGTGCAGAAGCTCCTCGGCCTCGTTCTCGAAGCGCAGGACGTGAATCTTGGCGCCGGCCTCGACGTCGGCGAGCAGAGAGCCCTGCTCGCGGACGCCCTCGACGATCGGGTGGCCGTGCGGGCAGGTGGTGGCGTCGCCGATCGCCGCACGCATCCGCTCCTCCAGCACCGGCGACATCGCGTGCTCGATCCGCTCGGCCTCCTCGTGGACCTCGTCCCAGGGGATGCCGAGCACGTCGGTGAGGAAGCGCTCGATCATCCGATGGCGGCGGACGATGTGGCTGGCGTGCTCGCGCCCGGACTCGGTGAAGAAGAGCGATTTGTCGGGCTTGCGATCGACGTAGCCGTCCTCGACCAGGCGGCCGACCATCTCATGCACGGTCGGGGGGGAGAGCTGCATCGCGCGGGCGAGGTTGGCGCCGGTCATCGGCAGCCCCGCCTCCTCCAGCCAGAACATGCTCTCCAGGTACTCCTGCTCGGCGACTGTCGCTTTCTCCACCCTGTCGATACTAGCCGCGCTCCATCAGGGTGGTGACGACCGCCTCGTAGAAGCCGTCGCCCATGCGGGCCTCGGTGACGGTGGCGTTGTCCCAGGCGGCGAGCGAGGCTCGCAGGCCGGGGTCGCGCTCGGGCCCGTTGGCGACGACGAAGAAGCGACCGACCGCCGCCGCCACCTCGAGGTCCTCGACCGAGTCGCCGACCCCGATGCAGTCGGCCGGGCCGTAGCCGCGGGCGCGGGCGTGGGCGGCTACCGCCCCCGCCTTGCTGACCATGTGAGGAACGAGATGGTAGGCGTGGGTGGGCCCGTCGATTGCGGGCATCTCGCGGCCGATCGCGCCGTTGTCGAGCAGGCGCAGGTCGCCGGCCCCGCTCTCGCCGAGCAGCCGGTTGGCCTCCTCGACGTCGACCTTGCCGCGGAAGAGGTGGGAGAGGATGCGGCCGTGATGCCAGGGCGAGTGGTACTCCAGCCGCCCCTCGAAGCGCTCGAAGAGCATTTTCGGGATCCCGCGCTCCTCGATCTGCTCGTAGACGGTGCCGTTCTCGTCGGGGACCATCTCGCCGGTCATCAGAGTCGTCTCGCCGTCGATCGCGAAGGCGCAGCCAGCCTCGTAGATGTAGGAGGTCTGGCCCATCAGCCGAGCGGCCTCGTGCACCTGCGGCTCGCGCCGGCCGGACATGATCACCACCTCGACCCCGGCCCGGTGGCAGGCCTCCAACCCGCGCGATTGGGCCAGGGAGAAGGAGCCCTCGGCGTCGCGGAAGAGGGAGCTGCCCTTGCCGAGCAGGGTCCCGTCGAGGTCGGTGTAGACGCACTTCAGGGGCATCGCCTGGTCGCTACGGTAGCCGTGTGCCCTGGCGACTCGCGGATAGGACCCTGGATTTGGAGCAGCCGGTGGCGGCGGGGATCGTCAACGTGACGACCGACTCGATGTTCGAGGGGGCGCGCAGCGGCACGCCCGAGCAGGCCGTCGCCGACGGGCTGGCGCTGGCGGAGGCCGGCTTTGAGATGCTCGACCTCGGCGCCGTCGCGGCGAAGGCGGGGCCGCCGGTCGCGGCGGAGGAGGAGGCGACGGCGCTGGTCCCGGCGATCGAGGGCCTGGTCGCAGCGACCGCGACGGGCGCAAGCGGGCCGGTGCCGATCTCCGCCGACACCTTCTCGGTCGAGGTCGCGCGGCGGGCGCTCGCCGCCGGGGCGGTTGCCGTCAACGACATCTCCGGCGGCTCGGAGGAGATGTTCGGGCTGGTCGGCGAGACGGGGTGCGGGTACGTGCTGATGCAGATCGAGGGGCCGCCGCGCGTGGACCGGTCCTGGCGCGAGTACGACGACGTGGTCGACCACCTGAAGGCGTGGTTCGAGGGGAGAGTCGAGCTGGCGCGAGAGCTTGGGGTTGGAGAGGAGCAGATCGCCATCGACCCCGGACTCGACTTCGACCTCAACCCTGCGCAGAACCTGGAGATCCTGCGGCGGCTCGACGAGCTGCGGGCGCTGGGGCGCCCGCTCTACGTCTCCCTCTCGCGCAAGGACTTCATCGGGGCCGTTCTCGGCGGGTCGTGGGAGGGAAGGCTGCCGGCCGGGCAGCGCGAGTGGGGGACCGTGGCCGCGGTCGCGCTGGCGGTGCGCGATGGCGCAGACGTCCTTCGCATCCATGACCGCAGCTCGCTGCAGGCCGTCCGCGTAGCGGGGCGGATCGCCCGCGCAGCGCGGAGCGCCGCCTGATGGCGAAGAGCCTGCTCGAGGCCCCCTGGTCGATCGCGATCGACCCAGCGCGGCGCGCCGGCCGGATCGTCGCCGAAAGCAGCGAAGAGGCGCGCGGCGCGCGGCTGGTGGCGCTTCCCAAATCGCTCGATCCCACTCTGGTCGAGTCCCTTCGCGCCGCCGGGGTCGAGCGCCTCTACTCGCACCAGCGCGAGGCCTACGAGGCCGCCGCCTCCTCCAACCTCGTCATCACCAGCGGCACCGCCTCGGGCAAGAGCCTCGCCTTCAACCTGCCGGTGCTCGACGGCATTGCCCGCGACTCCAAGCGGCGTGCCCTCTACCTCTACCCGACCAAGGCGCTCACCCAGGACCAGGCACGCAAGCTGGCCGAGCTGCGGCCGCCCGGCCTGCGCGAGGCGATCTACGACGGCGACACACCGCGCGAGGAGCGCCCGGCGATCCGCCGCCGCAACAACCTCGTCCTCACCAACCCCGACATGCTCCACGTCGGGCTGCTTCCCAATCACAAGAGCTGGGGCGACTTCCTCGCCAACCTCGCCTGGGTCGTCGTCGACGAGGCCCACACGTACCGCGGTGTGTTCGGCTCCCATGTCGCCAACGTGCTGCGCCGGCTGCGCCGGCTGGCGCACGCCTATGGGGCCGAGCCGCGTTTCCTGCTCGCCTCGGCGACGATCGCCAACCCGGTTGAGTTGGCCGAACGGCTGGTCGGGACGCCGTTCAAGCTGATCGACGACGACGGCGCGCCGCGGGCGGGGCGCCAGATCGCGATGTGGAACCCGCCGCTGGTCGACAAGGCGAGCGGGACGCGGCGCTCGGCGCTCTCGGAGGCGGCGGACCTGCTGGCGGAGCTGGTGTCGCAGGGGGTGCGAACGATCTGCTTCCTCAAAAGCCGGAGGGGAATCGAGCTGATCCAGCGCTTTGCGCGGGAGAACCTCGCGGCGCGGGGAAAGCCGGAGCTGGCAGAGCTGATCGCCCCCTACCGCGGCGGCTATACGCCTCAGCAGCGGCGCGATATCGAGGCGCGGCTGAGCGCCGGCGAGCTGCTCGCGGTGGTCGCCACCGACGCGCTAGAGCTGGGGATCGACGTGGGCGAGTTGGAGGTGGCGATCTGCGTCACCTTTCCCGGCACGGTCGCCAGCCTGCGGCAGATGTGGGGCCGGGCGGGGCGGCGGCGGCGCGGGCTCGCGGTATACGTCGCCGGGCAGGACGCGCTCGACCAGTTCTTCTGCCGCCACCCGGAGGAGTTCCTCGAGCGGCCGGTCGAGGCGGCGATACTCGACCACGGCAACGAGCAGATCGCGGCGCGTCACCTGCTGGCGGCGGCCTATGAGCTGCCGCTGACCGAGGCCGACGACGAGGTGTTCGGGCCGGGGTGGCGCGAGCGCGCCGAGCGGCTGCTGGGAGCGGGCGAGCTGCGTCGCGCCGGCGGTCGGCTGCTGCCGCGCAGCAGCGAGTTCGTCGCCTCGAAGATCCCGCTGCGCTCGGCCTCGGCCGACTCGGTGGCCGTCATCGAGCGCGACTCGGGCGAGATGCTCGGCCTGGTCGAGGCCGAGCGCGCCTTCACCACGGTCCACCCCGGCGCCGTCTACCTGCATCTCGGCCGCTCCTATGAGGTTGAGCGGCTCGACGTCGAGGGCCGCCGCGCGATCGTCTCCCGCTTCGACGGCGACTGGTACACGCGCCCCAAGAAGGAGACCGAGATTCACATCGAGCGGGCGCGCCAGCGGCGCGAGGTGGCGGGAGTGGAGCTGCACTTCGGCGAGGTCTCTGTCACCGAGCAGGTGATCGCCTTCCAGCGCGTCTCGATCTCGACTCAGAAGCCGATCGACGTCGTCGCCCTGAGCCTGCCCGAGCAGAGCTTCGTCACCCAGGCGCTCTGGTACGTGCTGCCGAACCGGCTCACCTCCGGCGCGCCTTCCCTCGACGTACTGCTCGGCGCCCTGCACGCGACCGAGCACGGCCAGATCGCGGTGCTGCCGCTGATCGCGATGTGCGACCGCTGGGACATCGGCGGCCTCTCCACCAGCGTTCACTTCCAGACCGGCCGCGCGACGATCTTCGTCTACGACGGCCACCCCGGCGGGGTCGGCATCGCCCTGCGCGGCTACGAGCAGTTCGAGCGCCTGCTCGACGACGCCGAGCGGCTGATCGCCGAGTGCCCCTGCGAGTCCGGCTGTCCCTCCTGCGTGCAGAGCCCCAAGTGCGGCAACCTAAACGAACCTCTGCACAAGGCCGGCGCCCTGGAACTGATGCGGCTGATGAAGGGCTCGGGCGCCCGGTGAGCGAGGTCGAGTCGATCGACTTATCCAGGGCTGCCTCCGCCGCTGCACACACTTTTTGCATTCGCGAGTTCATATGGCACACGGAGCTGACTAGCCTGCGAACATGGAGTCGATGAGACAGGGTTGGACCGACGGGCGCCTCGACGATCTCAACCATCGGGTCGATGACCTTGCCCGTCGAATGGATACCGGCTTTGGGCGGGTTGACGCCAGACTCGATGCCATGCAGCACACCATGATCCAGGTCGGTGGCGCGATGATCGCGGCGTTAGTTGGAGTAATCGCCACCTTGGTCGTTCTGATCGTCACCAAGCTCTGATCGATTCTCACGGCGCAGCACGTTTCCATGACGGCTGGGGCTCCTGCTGCCCGGGCCATAGCTGACGCAGGGTGAGGATCGCGAAGGCATGCGACCAGGCGAGCGGCGTGGTCGAGCGAGGGATGCCGGTGCGGGCGTCGACGCGCTCGGGGAGGAGGCCGGCGGGGGTGGCGGCGCGGCGCAGCTCGCCCAGCAGGCCCAGCGCGGCGTGGCGGTCCCGCAGGGCGGTTCCGCGGAACCGCCCTGGCGCCGAGCGGGCGAGCGCCGCCAGGCTCCAGGCGCTCCAGGCGGTGGGCGCGGTCCAGGGGTCGTTGCCTCCGCTCCAGTCGTCGGAGGGGAGGATCCCGTAGCGGGTGGAGTGAGCGGCCAGCCGCAGGAGGGTCCGCTGAGCGAGCGTGAACAGCGCATGAAGATGGAAGGGCCGTACCGCCCAAGCGGCGGCCGAGTCCAGGCCCGAGTCCGGCTCCCCCGCGCGGCGCACTAGGCCGCCGCGAGCACCAAACGCCAACGCGATCTCCGCCACCTCCCGCCGATGGGCCGATTTCCGCCGATATGCGTTGGCTTTCGGCCCGTCGGCGGCTGAGGCGAGTGCGTTGGCGAGATAGTCGCCGGGGTGGCCCTCCTGGTAATCGGCGCGGTCTCGCCAGGCGTAGCGGAGTCGGGGCGCCGGAAGTCCCGCTGCCCTGGCAGCCGCTGCGACCCAGCCGGTGGCGTCGCCCTGTGGCCCGCGTCCCGGCACCGGCTCGCCGGTTCCGCGGAACCGCGCCGCGGCGTCGAGGCGCAGCCCGAGCAGGAAGTGGACCACGCGACGAGCCTCGGCGCGGTATCCGGCCGAGGCGAGCGCAAGCGCCACGGCGCTCGCGTCGCGCGGCCACACGTAGGCCCAGCCGTCGCGAGCACCGGCGGCGACCGCCCCGGTGCGGCGGTCGGTCAGCGCCCGCAGCACCAGCAGCGACCGCTCGTACATCCGCCGCGCCCATGCCGGCGCCCCCCCGCCCAGCGGCCGCGCTCGCGCGACCCAGCGCCGGTCGGCGCGAGCCGCCCGCCGCCCTCCGATCGCCCGGATGACGACGACGGAACGATCGCCCCGGCGCGCCACGGTGCGCAGCACGTTGGTGCCGGGCAGGTAGCGCTGCCGCACCGAGTCGGCTCGCCACAGGGGCAGCGGCGCACCCCCTCCAAGCCGGGCGCGAGCCACGATCGCCGCCGCCGGGTCGACGGCGCCCGCCGCCTGGCTCGCCGCCGCCACCTCGACCCGCGCTCGCCCCGCCGGACCGGGCGCTCGCAGGTCAACCACGTTCCCGTAGGAGTCGATCGCGGCGGTCCACCCGCCGCTGCCGATCACCGCGGTGCCCAGGAACGGCGGTGGCAGCCCCGGCAGCCCCGGCGGCGTCCGCGGGTCCCTGCCCGACCCTCCGGACACGACCACGACCGCCGCCACCACCGCGGCGCCGAACGCCAGCGCTGCACGAGTTCCGGCCACAGCGCAATGCAATCAGCCCCTCTCGCCCCGCGGCCGCTAGCCTTCGCCCTGCGTGGCCACGGCCCCGCGTCCGCCGCGGCGAGATAGCTCAGTTGGTAGAGCACACGACTGAAAATCGTGGTGTCCCCGGTTCGAATCCGGGTCTCGCCATTTACCGCCTGGAGCGATCCGGCGACGTCGGCGGCGGGTGCGTCGATCTTCGATCGCCCGCGCCCGTGGTCAGGCGCTGACGACGCCTGCGTCGATCAGGCTCTGGGCGCACTCGACGATCGTCTCCTCGGTCGGTCGGGGTGAGAAGCCGAGGAGGGTCGCTGCCTTCTCGCTGGACAGTTCAGTCTTCCTGCCGAGCTGGCCCACGATCGAGCGGATGCCGGGGTCGAAGAGACCCATCGCTCGCACCAGCAGGTTCGGCACGGTCCGCTTCGGCACCTTCGCCGCGGCCTCCCCGAGGCGGTCGCGCAGCACCTCGGTGACCTCCTCCATCCACTGGAAGGACGCCACCGCGATGAAGCGCTCGCCGCCCGCCTCGGGAGCGGCCATCGCCCGCAGCTGGAGATCGGCGACGTCGCGGACGTCGACGATGCTGAAGCCGATCCGCGGCGCCCCGGGCATTCCCTTCAGCAGCCGCTCGATCATCTCGATCGAGTAGGAGCGATCGGCGCTCAGCACAGGGCCGAGGATGGCGCCGGGGTTGACCACCGCGAGCTTCTCGGTCTCGCCCCGCTCGCCCACGAAGTCCCATGCCGCGCGCTCGGCGATCGTCTTCGAGCGTGCGTACGGCGTCAGCTTGGGGTTGTCGGGGTCGCTCCAGTCGTCCTCGGTCAGCGGCGAGGACGATGGCCCGAGGCCGCCGGTGACGGCGGCGATCGAGGAGGTGACGACGACCCGCTCGACGCCCGCGTCGAGGCTCGCCTTCAGGACCCGCAGGGTTCCCTCGCGCGCCGGCACGATCAGCTCGTCGGGATCCTTCGGCTGCGCCGGCGGGAAGGGGGAGGCGACGTGGAGGACGTAGTCGCAGCCCTGGACGGCCTGCTTCCCAGCCGTCGTCGCTGAGCAGGTCCGCGGCGAGCACCGAGAGCCGGTCGCCGGCGTCGACCTGGGAAGCGACCGCGTCCCGGAGCGCCGGCTCGCGCGCGAGGTCTCGCACCGTCGTGCGCACCCGATAGCCGCGGCGCAGGAGCTCGACCACGCACCAGCTGCCCAGGAACCCCGAGCCGCCGGTGACGAGGGCCGTCTTCATCTGTGCCTGGGTACCCTCCATGGGAATTTCAGCAGTATGAACGCGAGAGCATCCGGGCGCCGACGGTCACTCCAGCTCGTCGAGCAGCTCGGTGACTCGGCGCTCGATCTCGTCGCGGGTGCGGCGGACCTCCTCCAGCGGGCGGCCCTTCGGGTCGGGGAGGTCCCAGTCGAAGTAGCGCTTGCCGGGGATGAAGGGGCAATCGTCGCCGCAGCCCATCGTCACCACGACGTCGGCCCACTCCGCATCCGCGTCGGCGAGGCGCCGCGGCAGTCGCGGGGAGAGGTCGATTCCCAGCTCGCGCATCGCCTCGGCCACCTGGGGGTGGACGCGGTCGTCGGGCCTCGTTCCCGCCGAGCGGGCCTCGTGGCGGCCGGCAGCCGAACGCGTGAAGAGCGCCTCGCTCATCTGCGAACGCCCAGCGTTGTGAACGCAGACGAAGAGCACTCGCGCCATCGGGTCGGATGATTGCATCGTCAGGGCCTATCCTTCGAGCCCCGAGCGATGAGGCTCGCTCCTCCATAAGCGCGGCCGCCGGCCGCTGATGGCCTCTACCAACGTCCACCGACGCTGATAGGAGGGCCAATCACATGCAGTTGCCTCGACTCGACCGCCGTGAGCTGGTGGCCATCTACGCTGGCGGAGTCGTCGGCGCGCTCGCCCGGGTGGGGCTGGCGCAAGCCGCACCGAACGGCGCCGGGTCCTGGCCCTGGGCGACGTTCGCGGCCAACATGGCGGGAGCGCTGCTGCTCGGCTACTTCGTCACCCGGCTGCAGGAGCGGCTGCCACCCTCCAGCTACCGGCGCCCGTTCCTCGGCACCGGCCTCTGCGGGGCGCTGACCACCTTCTCCACCCTCCAGCTCGAGCTGTTCGGGATGCTCGACGCGGGCCGCCTCGGCCTCGCGGCCGGCTACACCGCCGCGACGCTGGCCGGCGGCTTCGCCTGCGTGCACCTGGCGACCGCGGCGGTCCGTCGCACGAGGATGGCATGAGCGCGCCCGTCTGGATCGCCGTCGCCCTGCTGGGCGGCGCCGCGGCGCTCGCCCGCTTCCTCCTCGACGCGGCGCTCGCCGAGCGCGTCGCCGGCCCCTTCCCGGCCGGCACGCTCGCCGTCAACCTCAGCGGCGCCGTCCTACTCGGCCTCCTCGCCGGCGCTGCCCTGCACGGCGCCGCGTTGACGATCGTCGCCGGCGGCGGCCTCGGCTCCTACACGACTTTCTCGACCTGGATGTTCGAGTCCCACCGGCTCGGCGAGGCCGGGCGCGCCCACCTGCTCTGGCTCAACATCGGCCTCTCGCTCCTCGCCGGGCTGGCGGCGCTCACCCTCGGCCACTGGCTGGGAGGAGTCCTGTGAGCGCGGAGCGACCAAGCGAGCGCGAGAGCGAGGCGCTGAAGCTCGCCTTCTACTTCGGCGAGCACGACCGCCACCGCGGGCGCTTCCTCTCCGAGGCCGTGCTCGACCTGTTCGAGCGGCGCGAGCTGGCGAGCGGTGTCCTGCTGCGCGGCGCCGAGGGCTTCGGCGCCGGACAGCGACTGCAGACGGATCGCCTGCTCTCGCTCTCCGAGGACCTGCCGCTCGTCGCCGTCGCCGTCGACAGCCCCGAGCGGATCGAGGCTGCCGTCCCCGAGCTGGTCGAGATGGCAGGCGACGGCCTCCTCACCCTCGAGCGCGCCCGCTTCGCCGCCGCCGGCCACCGGCCCGAGCACGAGCCCCACGAGGAGGTGAAACTGACCGTCTACACCGGCAGGCGCGGGCGGCTGGGGCGCACCCCGGCCCACGTCGGTGTGGTCGGCGCGCTCCATCGCCAGGGCGTTGCCGGCGCCACCGTCCTACTCGGCGTCGACGGCGCCATGCACGGGCGCCGCCACCGCGCCCGTTTCTTCTCGGGCAACACGGGGGTGCCGGCGATGACGATCGCGGTCGGCGAGCGCGGCAGGATCGCCGCCGCTCTCGCCGAGCTCGACGGCTCCATGGGCAGGCCACTCGCCACCCTGGAGGCGGTCCGCGTTTGCAGGCGGGACGGCCGCGAGCTGGCTCGACCGCTGCCGCTTCCGGACGGCGACGAGGACGGCCTCGGCATCTGGACCAAGCTGATGGTCTACTGCTCGGAGCGCTCCGAGCACCGCGGCCATGCTTTGTACCTGGAGCTGATTCGCCGCCTGCGGGCCGAGGGAGCGACGGGAGCGACGGCGCTGCGCGGGGTCTGGGGCTATCACGGCGACCACGCGCCGCACGGCGACCGCCTGCTCGCGCTGCGCCGCCACGTCCCGATCGTCACCGTCGTCGTCGACACGCCCTCCCGCAGCGGGCGCTGGTTCGAGATCGCCGCCGAGCTGACCGAGGGGACCGGGCTCCTCACCAGCGAGACGGTGCCGGCGCTGCGGATCAGCGGTCCCGGCGGGCACCTCGAGGGCGGCCTGCAGCTCGCCGGCCCGCTGCCCTGAGGGCTCGGTCCTGGCGCATCTCTCGCCGTCCGCCCCCCTCTTTACCTTGGAAGAGGAGATGACGCAGCAGACCCTCACCGACACCTCAGCCCCGGCCAGGGTGCCCGCCCGCGAGCTCGAGGACGGGCAGCGGGTGGAGGGCGTGTTCGCGGTGCGCGAGCGCGAGCTGCGGCGCAAGCGCAACGGCGATCCCTGGCTGCGGCTGAGCCTCGGCGACGCCAGCGGCGCGGTCGAGGCGGTCTCCTGGGAGGACGCTGAGGTGCGCTACGCGCTCGCCGGCTCCGGTTCCGCGGTCTTCGTCACCGGGGTCTTCGAAGCCAGCGACCGTTGGGGATCGAAGATCAAGCTCTCCGATATGCGCGAGGCGGCGCCGGAGGAGTACCGCGCCGCGGACCTCACCCCCGCGTCGGAGATTCCCTTCGAGCGCCTGGAGAGCGACCTTCGCGAGCTGCTCTTGACGGTGCAGGATCCGCAGCTGCGCGAGCTGCTCGCCCGCTTCTTCGGCGAGGGCTCGGCGATCTGGGAGCGCTTCCGCGACGCGCCGGCGGCGAAGGTCTACCACCAGGCCTACCGGCACGGGCTGCTCGAGCACACCCTCTCCGTCGCCCAGGCGGTCAGCGCCGCCGCGGCCTTCTTCCCCGGCATCGACCGCGACGTCGCCGTCACCGGCGCGCTGATGCATGACATCGGCAAGACCCTTGCCTACAACGACGACCCGCTGGCGATCGACCTCACCGACGCCGGTCGCCTCCAGGGGGAGATCCCGCTCGGCTACTACCTGGTGCGCCGCGAAATCGAGGAGATCGCCGGCTTCGACACCTCGCTGGCACAGGCCGTCCTCCACATCATCCTCAGCCACCACGGCTCGCTGGAGCACGGCTCCCCGGTCGCCCCCGCCACCCGCGAGGCCGTCCTCGTCCACATGATCGACAACCTCGGTGGCCGGCTCGGCAGCTTCGACCGGCTCGAGCGCGAACTGCCCGAGGGCGAGTCCTGGTCGCGCTTCGACCGCGCGCTCTCCGGCTCGGCCTACTTCGGCCAGCGCGCCGCCTGACGGTCCCAAACGCCGCCATACGGCGTCCTCAGTCGGCCGAATAGCACTGTTATTCGGCCTCCCTCCGTCCTTGTCTGGCGACGCCTGGGCCGCGTCAGGAGCCGGTCGCAGACTATCCTGGCACCCGTGGCGAAGGACACCGAGAAGCTGATCCGCCAGCTCTCGCTGATCTCGTTCCTGATGGCCCAGGGGAGGCCGGTCTCGGCTCTGGAGATCAAGCGGGAGGTCGAGGGCTACAGCGACATGAACGACGACGCTTTCGCGCGCCGCTTCTATGCCGACCGCGCCGAGCTGGAAAGCCTCGGCATCCAGCTCGGGGTGGAGAAGCCGGGCGAGGGGTTCTTCGAGGCCGAGCTCTACTCGCTGCCTCCCGAGAACTTCTACCTCGAAGCGATCAAGTTCGAGGACAACGAGCTGGCGGCGCTCAGCACCGCGCTGCTGCTGCTCACCGACGGCGGCTTCGCCTACGCCGAGCCGCTGCGCCTGGCCCTCCAGCAGGTCGCCTGGGGCCACCCGAACCCGCTCAACGAGGGCGAGCGGGCGCCAGTCGAGATGGCGATGACCGCCTCCGCCGGCGGCCGCGACCTCTCCCAGCGCCTCTCCAAGATCGAGACCGCGATCTCACGCCGCAAGACGATCGAGTTCACCTACTTCACGATGGAGAGCGGCGAGACCGCGAAGCGCAAGGTCGACCCCTACCACCTGGTCTTCCGCAGCGGCCAGTTCTACCTGATCGGGCATTCGCACGAGCGCGACGCGGTGCGGGTCTTCCGCCTCTCCCGCATCCAGGGGAAGGTCGGCTACGCCACCAAGGCCGAGCACGACTTCTCTCCGCCCGAGGACTTCGACCGCCGCGACTACGGCAGCCGCGCCGACTGGCAGCTCGGCGAGATCAAGGGGAGGGCGAAGATCTTCGTCCGCGACCGCATCGCCTGGCTGATCGAGCGCGACTTCGGCGGCTACGGCGGGCTGCGCCCGGCGAAGAAGGCCGACGGCGCGCCCGGCAAGGGCTCGGTCTTCGAGACCGACTACGCCTCTCCCCGCGAGCTGATCGCCTGGGTGCTGCGCTGGCGCCAGAACGTGCAGATGCTCGCCCCCGAGGAGCTGCGCGAGGAGGTCGAGAGCCGTCTCTCCCTGCTCCGCGAGCGTCACCAGAGCGGCTTCGAGCCGGCCAAGGTCGTCGACCGCCCGCTGCGCGACGCGCCGCGCAGCGCCCGCTCCAACGGTCGCGGCGAGGCGGCGATTCGCCCCGAGCGCTTCGCCCGCCTGGTGACGCTTGCCGGCCTCCTGATCGAAGCGGCGAAGCGCGGCGAGCGCCTCCAGGTGGCCGAGCTGCGGCAGCGGCTGGAGCTGACCGAGGAGGAGCTGCGCGAAGACGTCGACCTGCTCAACGTCGTCAACTTCGGCGGTGGCACCTACGTCCTCTACGCGGAATACCTCGGCGACGAGATCGAGGTCGACTCCGAGCCCTACGGCGACAACTTCGCCCGCCCGGCGCGGTTGCTGCCGCTGGAGGCGAAGGCGCTGGTCGCCGCGATCGACCTCTTCGGCGACCACCTGCCGCAGAGCGGCCTGCAGAGCGCCCGCGGCAAGATCGTCGATGCGCTCGGCCACGACCCCTCCGAGGAGGGGCTGGAGATCGCCGCCGGGGGCGGCGACGACGCGGCGCTCGCCCGTGTCGTCAACGACGCGATCGCCGGCAGCCACGTGCTCGAGCTGAAGTACTACAAGGAGAACGAGGACCAGTTCACCGACCGCTCGGTCGAGCCCTACCGGCTGGAGAACGGGCGCGAGGGCTGGTACGTGGAGTGCTACGACCTGACAAAAGAAGGAGTGCGCCACTTCAAGCTCGACCGGATCAAGACGGCGACCGCCTCCGACCGCACCTTCGAGCCGCGACCGGAGGTGGAGGAGCTGGCCGGGGTGGAGGGGTGGATGACCCATGGCGAGGTGCCGACCGCCCACGTCGCCCGCGTCTGGGTCTCGCCGGAGCGGGCGCGCTGGCTGCGCGAGGAGCGCACCGTGGTCGAGGAGCTCGCCGACGGCGCCGTCGTGGTCGAGCTTCCCTACGCGGGAACGTCCTGGCTGGTGCGGGAGATCCTGCGCGGCGCCGGCGACCTCGTCGTGCTCGAGCCCGAGGACGCCCGCGAGGCGATCGCCAAAGAGGTCGCGGGCTGAGTGGCGCGACGACTGATGAGTTGACCACACCATAGGGTGGAAAAACCGACAGTCGTGCTCGTCGAGGCGCCCGGACATCCAGAGATAGCACGCATCGTCGCCCCCAACCCCGGGCCGATGACCCACGAGGGGACCAACACCTACCTCTACGGGTCGGCGCCCTGCGCGGTGATCGACCCCGGGCCCGACGACGCAGGACATCTCGACGCGGTGCGCGCCGCGGCGGAGGAGCGGGGCGGGATCGGCACGGTCCTGCTCACCCACAGCCACGGCGACCACGCCGCAGGAGCCGAGCTGCTGGCCGCTCTGGTGGAGGGGGGCGGATCGCAGGCGCCGCCGGTCGTCCTGCCCTCCGGCGGGGAGACGCACGCCGGGCTGCGCGCCCTCGCCACCCCCGGCCACGCCGCCGACCACGTCTGCTTCCTCACCGCCGACCGCGTCTGCTTCAGCGGCGACCTGGTGTTGGGAGAGGGCTCGACCTTCGTCCCGCCCGACGGCGGCTCGCTGGCCTCTTACATGGAGTCGCTGCGCCTGCTCCAGGACGAGCGGATCGAGTTGATCTGCCCGGGGCACGGCCTGTGGATAACCGACCCCGCGGCGAAGCTCGCCGAGTACGTCGCACACCGCGAGATGCGCGAGCGTCGCCTCCTCGCCGCCCTCGACCGCGGCGAGCGCTCCCGCGAGGCGCTGCTGGCCGAGGTCTGGGACGACGTCCCCGGCGAGCTCCGCCCGGTCGCTGCGATCGTCCTGGAGGCTCACCTGCAGAAGCTCGAGGCCGAGGGCCGTCTTCCTGGCCGGCTGGCCAGCTAAATAGGGCGATCGGTAATGTGGGCGCGGTGAGGCGAAAGCGCGCAGTGCGGGCCGGGTTGCTGGCGGGAGCGGCCGGCACCGGCCTGGCGGCTGCGACGACGGCCGCCGCCTGGCACTGGCTGGCGCGGCGGCCGCTTCCCAAGCAGGAGGGGACGATCGAGGTCGATGGGCTCGAGGGCCGGGTGCGGGTGCGGCGCGACCGCTGGGGCGTCCCCCACATAGAGGCCGGCTCCCCCGCGGACATCTGGTTCGCCGAGGGCTTCTGCCACGGGCAGGATCGCCTCTGGCAGATGGACTTCTATCGCCGGGTCGTCAGCGGGCGGGTCTCCGAGTTCGCCGGGCCGGAGGGGCTGCCGGTCGACCGGCTGATGCGGACGCTGGGAATGCGGCGCGCGGCGCTGCGCGAGGAAGAGGCGCTCGACCCCGAGCTGCGCGCCCTGCTCGAGCGCTTCTGCGAGGGGGTCGACGCCGCCGCGGCAAGCGCCAAGGCGCGGCCCTTCGAGATGCAGCTCCTGCGGCTTGATTTCGCTCCCTGGCGCCCCGCCGACATCCTCGGCCTCGGCAAGCTGCTCGCCTTCGGCCTCTCCACCAACTGGGAGCGGGAGCTGCTGCACGCCGACATGGTGCGCGCCCTCGGCCCCGAGCTGACCGCGACGCTCGACCCCGGCTACCCGGCAGGCAACCCGGTGGTGACGCAGGATGCGTGGTCGGGCGACGGCCTCGCGATCGCCGAGCAGATCGACGCGGTGCGGCACTCGATCGGGCTGGCGGCGGAGGCCAGCGGCTCGAACAACTGGGCGGTTAGCGGAGCGCGGAGCGCGACCGGCTCGCCGCTGATCGCCGGCGACCCGCACCTGCCCCCGAGCATGCCTGGCATCTGGTACCAGGTCGGCCTCACCCTCGGCGAGCGCTTCGTCCGCGGCGCCTCGCTGCCGGGCATGCCCGGCGTCTACATGGGCCAGAACAACGACGTCTGCTGGACCTTCACCAACGTGATGGCCGACGTGCAGGATCTCTTCGTGGAGAGGGTCGAGGGCGAGCGCTACCTGTTCGAGGACGAGTGGCGCCCGCTCGAGCTGGTGCGGGAGGAGATCGCCGTCAAGGGGCGCGCGGAGCCCGAGGTCCTCGACGTGCGCGTCACCCACCACGGCCCGATCGTCAACGAGGCGCTCGGCGCCGACGAGGCCGAGCCGCTCGCCCTGCGCTGGCAGACCCTGGACGAACCGACCGCCTTCCGCGGCATGTTCGAGCTGCACGACATCGGCTCCGGTCCGGAGCTGGTCGCCGGGCTGGAGGGCCACACCTCGCCCGCCTCCAACCTCGTCTGGGCCGACCGCCACGGCTCGATCGGCTACAAGCTGATCGGCCGCCTGCCGCTGCGCCGCGGCGGCTGCCCCGACCTTCCCAAGCCCGGCTGGACGGGGGAGTTCGAGTGGGAGGGGACGATCCCCTACGACGAGCTGCCCGAGACGATCGACCCCGAGAGCGGCCTCCTCGTCACCGCCAACAACCGCATCGTCGGCGACTCCTACCCGCACCACATCACCAGCGAGTGGCTGGACGGCTTCCGCGCCCAGCGGATCGAGGACCTGCTGCGGGCGAGCGATGAGCACGACGTCGAGAGCTTCGAGCAGATGCAGTCCGACAACCTCTCGATCCCGGGGCTGGAGGCGGCGCGGCGACTGGGCCGGCTGGCGCCCGAGGGCCAGCGCGAGCGAAGCGCGGTCGAGCGGCTGCGCAGCTGGGACGGGCGGCTCGACCCCGGACACGATCGCCGGCACGATCTACCAGGCCTTCCTGCTGCGGCTTGCGCGCGAGGTCGCGCGGGCGGCGATCGGCGACCGCGACCTGGCGGAGCGCTGGCTCGACCGCGCCGACAACGGCTTCATGCCCCACGTCACCTCGCCCTGGCGCTGGCACTCCCACCTGATGGACCTCTGGGAGGAGGCCGACGAGGGGCTGATCGGGCGGCCCTGGGACGAGCTGGCGCTGGAAGCGCTTGGCGGCGCGCTCGACGACCTCGGCGACCGCTTCGGGCCCGACCCCGAGGGCTGGCGCTGGGGGCACGTGCACGAGATGGAGTTCCCCCACCCGCTCGGCGAGGCCAATCCGCTGCTGCGCAAGCTGCTCAACCGGCGGCTGAGGGCAGGGGGCGCGCAGGAGACCGTGAGCCAGATCGCCTACGACCCCAACGACCCCTACAAAGCCGTCTGGGCGCCGAGCTGGCGGATGGTCGCCGACCCGACCGCGCCGGAGCGCTCCCGCTGGCAGATGTTCACCGGCCAGTCCGGCCACCCCGCCAGCCCCCACTACGACGACCTCCAGCCCGACTGGCTGGAGGGGCGGACGCAGCCGATGGCGGGCGAGGGCCCCTGGCGCGAGCTGGACCTGGTCCCTTCCGGCGCCTGAGCGCACCCCCGCGAGCGCTTGGGGGGCGGCGTATCGGACTTTGACCGCACTGGAGTGGGTAAGAGTCCGCAGCGGCGAGGCGTGCAGGGGTCGCTGCAGGCGCACCCGACGGCGGCGGGGCGAATCGATCGCCGTGCAGAATGGTTGGGGATGGATATGGCCGATCGCGCTCGACCAGTCGCGCGCGCCCGCGTGCCGGCGCTGGGGGCGGCGCTGGCTGCGCTCGTTCTGGCGACTGCGTGGCAAGGGGGCGCCGCCTCGCCTGCCATGGGGGCTGCGGCCCGCTCCACGGTCGTCCGCTTTCGCGGGCATGAGGTCAGGGCGCCCGCCTCGTGGCCTGTCTACAGGCTCTCCCGGCGCCCACGGATGTGCGTGCGGCTCGACCGCCGCGCGGTCTACCTCGGGACGCCGTCGGCGAGCCAGCGCTGCCCCGCCCACGCGGTCGGCCGCCGCCGGGCGATCCTCCTCGACCCGGGTACGGGGGCACGGGCCGCTCAGGCCTCGGCCCGGGCCTCCGCCGCACCGGGAGGCGCCGCGACCCAGGCCAGCTCGACCGCCACATCCGGCCCCTTCACCGGCCTTGGCTTCGACGCCTGCTCCGCGCCCTCCTCGCGGACGATGTCGGCCTGGTCCTCCTCGCCCTACCAGGCCATCGGCGTCTACATCGGCGGCGCCAACCGCGCCTGCTCGCAGCCGAACCTGACCACGAGCTGGGTCGGCGCCCAGGTCGCCGCCGGCTGGCATTTGATCCCGACCTACGTCGGGCTGCAGGCGCCGACGAGCAGCTGCGGCAGCTGCGCCAAGCTCAGCTCCAACAAGGCGACCGGGCAGGGGACCGCGCAGGCCGAAGACGCCGTCGAGCGACGCGCAGAGCGTCGGGATCGGCCCCGGCAACCCGATCTACTTCGACATGGAGGCCTACACGCGCACCTCCAGCGCCAGCAGGGCCACCCTCACCTTCCTCTCCGCCTGGACCACGCAGCTGCACGTGCTCGGCTACGCCTCCGGCGTCTACAGCAGCAGCGCCTCCGGCATCGCCGACATCGCCGGCGAAGTCGGCACCGGCTACCTCCTCCCCGACGACCTCTGGATGGCCAACTGGAACGGCCGGGAGGACACGCTCGACCCCTATGTGCCGAGCACCTCCTGGAACAAGCACCAGCGGATCCACCAGTTCCGCGGCGGCCACAACGAGACCTACGGAGGGGTGACGATCGACATCGACGGCGACTACGTCGAAGGAGCGACCGTCGGCGCCGGCGCTTCCCCGCCGCCACCCCTGCCGCCGCTCACCGTCTCGCGGGTGAAGCCGGTTGCGGGGACGGTGCGGGTTACGGTTCGCTGCGGCTGGGCGAGCGGCGAAACCTGCCCCGGGCAGATCGTCCTTCGCTCCCACGTCAGGGTCGCGGTCCGCGCACGCCGCGGCGCCAGGGCCGTGAAGACCAAAGTCATCCGGGTGGCCGTCGCCCACCGCATCTTCAACCTCGGCGGCGGCCGCACCCACACCTTCCTCGTCACTCTCAACACCCGCGGCCGCCCGCTGCTGCACGAAGCGGGAACGCTCGAGGCCCAGCTGCTGGTGGCGATCCCCGGCGCCCGCACCGTCCGCGCGGTCGAACTCAGGCGCGCGCGATGATCGAGCATGACTCTCCCTCTCAGCTGATAGACGCGAGGATCGAGGAGCTGGGCGATTGGCGGGGCGAGACGCTCGCCCGGGTCCGAGAGCTGATCAAGCAGGCCGACCCCGAGGTGGTCGAGGAGTGGAAATGGCGAGGCGTTCCGACCTGGTACCACGCCGGAATGATCTGCACCGGTGAGACGTACAAGAGTGTCGTGAAGATGACCTTCGCCAAGGGCGCCTCGTTGGAGGACCCTTCAGGCCTCTTCAACTCCAGCCTCGAGGGCAACACCAGGCGCGCCATCGATTTCCACGAGGGCGACGAGATCGATGAGAAGGCGTTGAAGGCGCTCATTCGCGCCGCCGTGGCGCTGAACACGTCCTCAGCCGGCCAGCGGCCGGGGACGAGGGCGTAGACGACCGAGAGGGTCTACGCCCGGGAGCCGAGCCACTCGTCGCGCGCGCCGGCGACGGCGGTGACAGCCTCGACTATCGGGGCGGGAGCCTTGGCGGGGGAGCCTGCGTCGAAGGGCGGCTGCGGGTCGTACTCGATCCCTAGCTGAACGGCCTGGGCGACCTCCGGCCCGGCCTCCTGGCCGACCAGGTGCAGCGCCATGTCGATCCCGGCCGAGACGCCGGCGGCGGTGACCGTCTTGCCGTCCTCGACGAAGCGCCCGCCGACCGGGTCGGCGCCCAGCTCGCCCAGCTGCTCGAGGAAGAGCCAGTGGCAGGTCGCCCGCTTGCCCTCCAGCAGCCCGGCGGCGGCGAGCACCAGCGACCCGGTGCAGACCGAGGTCGTCCACTTGGTCCGCTCGTCGACGGCGCGCAGCCAGGAGAGCACGCGTTCGTCCTCCATCAGCGGCCGGTTGCCCTCGCCGCCGGGGACGAGGACGACGTCGGGCGCGGTCACTTCCTCCAGCGAGTAGTCGGCGCTGAGCCCGAGCGCGCCGCTGTCCGTCCGCACCTCTCCCTTGACAGGTCCGACGAACCTGACCTCCCAGCCGGGCACCGAGCGCAGCACCTCGTAGGGCCCGATCGCGTCGAGGGCGGTGAGCTTGTCGAAGATGAGGATCGCTATCTGCATGGCCCGGATCATGGCACGCGTGCTGCGCCCAGCGCCGTTGCAGAGATTTCACATTCAGCGAGCCACATGTCACAGCGGGGCCGGATACGGTGCCATCATCATGGAGGCGATGAGGAAGAGTTGGACCGACGAGCGCTTGGACGACCTCAGTCACAGGATGGACGAGGGATTCCGGCGCGTCGACATGGACATCAGCGGGCTGCGAGCGGAAATGAACAGCCGCTTCGATGCGTTGCAGCGCACGATGATCCAGACCAGCGCCGTCATGATCGCCGCCCTGATCGGTCTGATCGCCGCCCTGATCGGCCTCATCGCGACCCAGTTGTAGAGGCGGCCAAGGCTTCCAATGAGCCGCCGCGACCAGATCGAGCTCAGCGAGGGGGAGCTGCTGGAGCTGCTCGAGGGCGAGCGGGTCGCCGTCGTCTCCAGCCTCGGCCCGCGCGGCTGGCCGCACTCGATGCCGATGTGGTTCGTGCCGCGCGGGGGCGAGGTCTGGGTCTGGACCTACGCCAAGTCGCAGAAGGTGCGCAACCTGGAACGCGACCCGCGGGCGACCGTGCTGGTCGAGACCGGGCGCGAGTACGGCGAGCTGCGGGGAGCGATGATCGAGGCCGAAGCGGAGATCCACCGCGACTTCGAGACCGTGCTCGCCTTCGCCGAGGAGCTGACGCTGCGCTACGCGGAGGGGATCTCCTCGATCGAGGGCGACGCCAAAGCGGCGCTGGAGGCGCAGGCCCCGAAACGGGTCGCGATCCACTTCAAACCGGTGCGCACGGCGACCTGGGACCACCGCAAGCTGGGCGGGACGTACTAGGAGCACGAGGCTCGAGGGCGACGGCAGGTCTGCGCGCTCTAGTCTCGTCGTGTGAAGCTCGTCCTTGCTACGAATCACCTTGGACTGGGTGGCAGCGAGTCCTACCTGATCACGGTCGCCGAGCAGCTCGACCGCCTCGGCCACGAAGTGGTCGTCTACGCGCCGGAACCCGGTGGAGGCGTGGCCGTTGCGCGGGAACGGGGTCTTACGATCATCGATGAAGCGGAGCTGCCCGAAGACCTCGATGCGGCGTTGGTTCAGGATCCGGGGGTCTCCTTCCAGTTGGCCGACCGCTGCCCCGGCGTCCCACAGCTGTTCGTCGCCCACAGCGAGATCTTCGATCTCCAGGCGCCGCCTCAGCTCGACGGCGCGGTCGGCGCGGTCGTCGCGCTCAACGACAGGATCGCCGGGCGTCTGCGTCGCTACGCCGTCGACGTGGAGGTGGTGCGCCTGCGCCAGCCAATCGACACCGAGAGGTTCACCCCGCGGGGGCCGTTGCCGGATGCGCCGCGTACAGCTCTGCTGCTCAGCAACACGCCGAACGCCGACCGCGTTGCGATGCTCGAGTCGGCTTGTGCCGCAGCCGAGGTCGATCTGACCCGTCTGGGAGGCACAGCGGGCCAGACCGCGGATGTACGGTTCGCCCTCGCCGCCGCGGACATCGTGATCGGCTACGGTCGTTCGATCCTCGAGGCGATGGCCTGTGGGCGAGCCGCCTACGTCTACGACTGGAACGGTGGGGACGGCTGGGTCACCAAGGAGAGCTATCCGGTGATCGAGGCGGATGGCTTTGCGGGCCGGAGCGGGCGCCGGGTCATCGACCTCGCGGGCCTCAGCGAGGACTTGCGCCGATACTCCCCATCGATGGGTCCGGTCAACCACGACCTCGTGGTTGCCCATCACAGGGCAAGCGCCCACGTCGGGCAGCTGATCGAGCTGCTTGAACGCCTGGCGAAGCCGGGGCCCAGACCGCGTGCGCCGCTGCAGGAGATGGCGCGGCTGGTCCGTCTCGAGTGGCGGGCACGCGGAGACGCTCAGGCCCTTGCCCGCGAGAACGCGCATCTGCGGGAGCTGCTGAAAGAGTGCGACGAGGCAAGGAGGCTTGGCGCCCAGGACATGGAGGCGACGACGGCCCGGGCCGTCGTCGAGGTGAGGCGTGTCTACGAGGAGAGCCTGAGTTGGCGCCTGACCGCGCCGGTGCGCGCCGTGGGCCGGCTGCTTCGCCGCGCGCTGTGGCGCTGAAGCCGGTCAGCCCAGAAGCTCGCGGGCATCAACCTCTCGGAGGCGATTCCTATAGCGATTCCACCAGGCGTGGAAGAGGCTGGCGGCCTCCATCCCCAGTCGCAGGTCGCCGGGAAGCTCGACCTCATCCGGCGCGTCGAGCCATGCTCGCAACTCAGGTGAGATGTGTGCGGCGAGCGGGCCGTTTGCGAGCAAGTGGCGATAGGCCTCGAGGGCCGGCGCCGCACGCCAGCGCCTAACCAGGCGCGGCTCAGTTCGCGGCGCATCTTTGCTCGTTGGAAGGCGGCCCGCCGCGGGTGCGAGGCGCTCGAAGATGGCAGCGTAAAGGGCATCGCCATCTTTCTCGGCGGGCGTCACGGAGAGCGCCGCTTTCGCCACGGCGTCGCTGGCGCCGGGCGTAAAGACCCGCGCCCCTGCACCGAGCAGGCCGACCGGGTAATTCGACACACCCCGGATCGTCCGGGTCGCGTAGAGCGAGAGAACCGCCTGCCAGGGATGGCCCTCGAAAGGGCCCGCCGCCGACACGAACTGCTCACGGGCGCGCTGAACGAGGGGCTCGTGGAAGGGCTCTGCGAGCGCCCGGTGGGCGAGGCCGTAGCGGCGCAGGCTGTCGAACAGCGCCAGGCTCGCCTGGCGGGGCCGGCTCGGATTGCGGGTGTCCGGCGTGTAGAAGTGAGCGCCCGCCTGCAGCAGCGTGTCGATCGCAAAGCCGTCCGAGACCGGCGTCTCGATGTCCTTCAGTCGTCGCGCCAGCGGCACCAGCCAGGCGTGATCGACGAACTGGTACTCGACCCTCCTCGCTCGCTCCTCCCAATCGGCCGGGTAGTCCTCCGGGTCCGCCTCGATCTGCTCATGGCGCACGCCGAACGCCTCCGCGACCGGCGCCGCCAACTCCTCCTCGAACCTCCCGCCCTCGTCGTCGTTGACGGTGAGCGCGGCCGACACCCGATCATCTCGTGCCAGAGCGCAGAAGAGCATGCGGGAGTCTCGCCCGCCGCTCAGAGGGCAGATGACGCCCTCGCCGAGCGGGGCGAGGGCATCGTCCAGTCCTGCCACAAGCGCGTCCGCGGCGTCATCCAGGCCGGTGCTCGTCTCGACCTCCGCCCACGGCCAGGTTGGCGACTCTCGCCGGGCGCGGCCGAAGCGGCGGCGCAGCGTGGAGAAGGGGCCGAGGCGGCGGATCTCCGCGAATGGTGTGTGCTCCCCGAGCGGGTAGCGCAGCGCGAAGATCGCCGCCCAGGCGTCCCAATCGACCGAGAGCGGGCCCGGGAGCGCCTGCGCGAGCGCGTCGATCCGCGAGGCGAAATAGATGGCGCCATCGGCCTCCGCCCAGTAGACCGGCGCGAGCCCATTGACCGAAGAGTGGACGAAGCGACGACGCCCGCTCGTCACGATGCCGCAGGCCCCGAGCTGCCCAGCCTGGCGCCAGTCCGAGGCGCCGCTACGCCAGAAGCCGCTCTCGATCCAGCCGAGGCCCCGTTCCTTCGGACCCCGCCACCGAAGCGGCTCGCGATCGAGCGTCAGCATCGAGCTGTCGTCTTCGTGCACCGGGCGAATATCGCCGCCGAGCGAGGCGGCGATCTGCATCACCCGCTCCCGTCTGTAGGGGCCGAGGGCGCCGGCCACGACCGGTGAGTTGGCTCCTCTAGGCATCGCAGACAGGTTCCCGAGGCTAATGAAGTGGCGTCTCTACCGGCGAGAGAGATTGCGAGTTACGGCACGAACTGGATGGAGAGCGCGGTGGATGAGGCCGCGCAGGCGCCACCACCTGCCGTTCACGATCAGGTCGAGCGTGTCGGCGGCATGGCGCAGGGGGGCAAGTTCGACCTGCATCTCTGCGAGTTCCTGCTCGCGGACCGTAAGGATCCGGCGCAGCTTCGCGAGCTCGTCGAGGGCCTTCATTTCGTTGTGGGAGAGCCACTGACAGAACTCGCGAGTTGCCTCCTGCTCGGAGTCGCGCAGCGCGGCCTCCACCTCGGTTGGGAGCCGGTAGGCGCCGTCCTCCCGTTCGATCAGTTCTGCGGCGCCGCTGAAGCGCCGATCGGCGCGGGGCGGCGCGCCCGGAGGCTGCCAGGCGCCGGCGGTCACCTGCTCCGCTCGCGCTCGGGTACGCGAAAGCGCCGCCTGCGCGGCCGCCGCCAAGCTCTCGGGCCCGTCCTCCACAGGAGGAGGTGCAAGGTCGCGAGCTATCTCGCCCCACTTGGCGAGGAAGCGGCCACGGTGGCGCTCGAAGAGGAAGTTGCGCAGCCGCGGCCCGGTCAGGGCCGAGTTCCCCGCGCGAGTCGAACGCGCCGCTCATGTGGCGGACGCTGGATGCGGGGACGCTCAGCACGAGACGGCCCTGGCGCCACATCGCCAGAGAGATGTCGATGTCGACGAAGACGGCCGGGTGGAAGCGCTCGTCCCAGCCGCCGGCGAGCTGGAGCGCCTCGCGGTCGATGAGCATGGCGGCGCCGCTGAGCATGTCCGCCGGTGTCGGCTCGCGTGCGGCGACGACCTCGGGTGCGCTGGCCGCATCGATCTGCAGGTGGCCGGCATCGGCAAGCAGCACCCAGCCGCAGTTCTGCACGGTGCCGTCTCGGTTGTAGAGGCGGCTGCCCACGGCGCCGGCGCCGTGTTTGCTCATTGCGTCGCACAGCGGGGCCAGCCAGCCAGCGTCGGGCTCGCTGTCCTCGTGGAGGGTCGCCACGCGCGGGGCACGGGCCAGCTTGGCGGCGAGGTTCCACCCCACGGCCGGGCCGGCATTGGCGCGGGCGACGATTACGCGAGCGCCCGTCGTTCGCTCGCGGACCAGCGTCTCGAGCTCGGTGTCGGGGTCGTTGAGGAAGAGCACGGTCTCGCAGGGGATCGCGGGATCGTGGCCGGCGGCCACGGCGCGTAGGCAGCGCTCTGCCATCGTCGCGGCACCGTCGAGGAGGACGATCAGCGAGACCGCGGGGTCGGCGGCGGCGGGCAGCGAGATCATGGCCGGCCGAGCTTATTTCGCTGGGCGCTGGGGGCCGGTTATGATCGCCCAGATATGGACCGCGGAACGCCCGGGGGGACAGCCCGGGCGATCGCCCCCGAGCGCGGAAGCCGCCCCAGCGTGGGGCTCGTCGGATGCGGGCGGTGGGGTCGTCTCATCCTTCGCGACCTCGTGACCCTGGGGTGCGAGGTCCATGTCGTCGCTCGCTCGCAAGCGAGTCGAGGGCGCGCTCGGGAGGGGGGCGCCGCCTCGATTGCGGCCGAACTCTCGGCGCTGGGGACGGTCGAGGGGATCGTGGTCGCGACGCCTACGAGCACTCACGAGGAGGTGGTCGAGGAGGCGCTGGGACTTGGGGTGCCGGTGTTCGTTGAGAAGCCGCTCACGGCCGACCTGTCATCCGCCCGTCGCCTTGCCGCGGCGGCGCCCGATCGACTATTCGTAATGGACAAGTGGCGCTACCACCCCGGCGTGCGCGAGCTGGCGCGGATCGTCCGCTCTGGCGAGCTCGGCGCGCCGGTCGGAATCCACGCGCGAAGGGTGACGCTCGGCCATCGGTACGCGGATGTCGACACCGTGTGGATCCATGCTCCGCACGACTTGGCGATAGCGCTCGAGGTGCTGGGGCACGTACCCGAGCCGCGGATTGCCGTCGCCGAGCTGGTCGCCGGCGAACTCGCCGGCGCCACGGCGGTGCTGGGGGAGGCGCCGTGGATGGTCCTCGAGGTCTCGACGCTCGCGCCCGGCCATCGTCGTGAGCTGCGCCTCGTATGCGAGGACGGTGTCGCGCAGCTCGACGGGGGCTACGCAGAGCACGTGGTCGTGGCGCGGGCGGGAGCGATCTCCGAGGACGCCGTCGAGCGCCGTCCGCTTGCCGGCGAGTTGCCGCTGCTCGCCGAGCTGCGCGCATTCGTGGAGCACCTGAGCGGCGGGTCGCCGCCGCTGAGCTCAGCGGCCGACGGCGTCGCGGTCGTCGAGGCCATCGAGCGGATCGTCGCGTTGGCGCGACCGACGGCGAAGGCTGTGGCGTGAGCGCTGTGTCGCCTGCCGCGGTGGTTGGCGTGTTGCCGCACGACGTCCTGCTCACACCGCTCGATCCCCATCGCGACGACCGGGGCACGTTCATCGAGCTCTTCCGCGAGACATGGCCGACCGGTGTGCACCCGATCCAATGGAATGTCGTGGCCAGCGAGGCCGGGGTACTGCGCGGCGTGCACGTCCATCCCAGCCACGACGATTACCTGACGGTCATCCGTGGCGCCGCCGAGGTCGGTCTTCGAGATCTGCGCGAGGACTCGCCAACGGTGGGCGCCGCGGCCTGCGTCAAGCTCGTCGCCGAGTGCCCGGTTGCGATCTCGATCCCCCACGGGGTCGCCCACGGCTTCTACTTCAACGAGGCCTCAACCCACGTCTACGCGGTTTCCCACTACTGGGACTCCGCCGACGAGCTTGGCTGCCGCTGGGATGACCCGGCCCTCGAGATCCCCTGGCCCCAACGCAAGGCGCGAATCTCCCCACGCGACGCCGCACTACCCCCACTGGCCGCCCTGCTGACCGAGCTTCAAGCCGCCTGGGACGGCTGATCCAGCCTTTCATCCCTGAGGCAAGGGTCCGGCGCTTCCGTGATGGACCAGTCCTCGATTGCCACCACGCCCGGCCGCTCAGGCGCGCGCGTTTCTCGAATCGTCTGACCGCGACCGCCCCGCCGCGGCGCCTATACGCTTGCCGGAGATGGTGCGCAAAGTCGGCCGGGGGTCGATCGTGAGCTTGATCGGCGGGGCGACTCGTCTGTGGGAACTTCCGCGAGTGCGGCTGGCGGTCGCCGTCGTCGCCTTCGCGGCGGGCACAGTCGTTACCTGCTTGATCGCCCACCCGCGGATTTTCACCGGGTTCGCCTCCTACGACGACGAGGGCTACATGTTGACGGCGTTGAAGGGGTTCGTGAACCACGGTCACCTCTACGACCGGGTCTTCACCCAGTACGGGCCCTTCTACTACGAGGCTTGGGGGGCGGTCTTCTCGATCTTCGGGATCCCCGTCACCCACGACGGTGGCAGGGCCGTCACCCTCGTCGCCTGGGTGTTGTCGAGCCTCCTCGTCGGCTTCGCGAGCTGGCGGATTACCAGCAGCATCCTGCTCGGCCTCGGAACCCAGATACTGGTGTTCGGCGCCCTCGTCACGCTGGTCAACGAGCCGATGCATCCGGGCGGCATCATCTGCCTGCTGCTGGCGACGATTGTGACGATTTCCTGCTTCGTCCGCGACCGCGTCTCGCCCTACGCGATGGCAGTGCTCGGGGGTGCCGTCGCCGCCCTCGTCCTGGTCAAGATCAATGTCGGTTCCTTCGCCCTCGCTTCGCTGCTGCTCGCCTGTGTGGTTAGCTATCCGGTGCTTGGCTCTCGCCGATGGCTGCGGCCGGCGGTCGAGGTTGGATTCGTCGCCCTCCCGGTCGTGCTGATGCTCGGCAAGTTCGGCGAATCGTGGGTGCGCCAGTACGCGGCCCACGTCGCACTCGCCGCACTCGCCGCTGTCGTCGTCCTCAGGGCCCGCGAGAGGGAGCGCCGGCCGGCCGAGGAGCTGGGATGGCTGCTCGGGGGCTTCGCCGCACTCGCCGTCGTCGTCTGCCTGGCGATCGTCGCCGCCGGCACCAGCCCCGGCAGCCTGGTCGACGGCGTCATCCGCCAGCCCCTGCGCCAGGCCGGCGCGTTCACGCTCCCGCTGGAACTGCCGAAGCGGTTCTACAGCCTCGACCTGATCGCCCTCGGCGGAGCTTTCGCCTACTCGTACGTCACCCGCAAGCGCCGAGGCTCGCCCACCGGCGCCTGGCTCGCGACCACCTCGCTCCTCAGCATCGTCGTCGGCCTGGCGATGGCGCAGTCGGTCGCGGGCAAGTCGCTTCCCTTCGATCTCACCGCCTTGCTCGGCAATCCGCTGAGCATGCTCGCTTTCTGCTGGGTGGCGCTGATAGCGCCGTCCCCCGGCGCTCCCCCGGCGCTCGCCTTCGCCCGCCTTCTGCTGCCGCTTCTCGCTGTGCTGCAGGCCCTGCACGCATACCCCGTAGCCGGCAGCCAGACCCTCTGGTCGTCCTTCCTGCTGATTCCCGTGGGCGCCATCTGCGTCGCCGAGGGCGCCCGCGGCCTCCACGCGGCCCTCGCCGCCGGGGCCGAGCGGCGGGCACTGGTTGCCCTCGCGGGGATCGGCGCCGTGGCGCTGATCTGGTCCGTCGGCAACGCGGCCCTGCGGGAACCGCTGCAGGAAGCGCGCGTCGCCTATGACGGCTCGGCCTCGCTGGGGCTGCCGGGCTCCGAGAGGGTCCACGTCGGCCAGCCCGAAGCCGAACTCTACGGCGAGATCTCGGCGGCGATCGAGCGAGACTGCCCCGCTTTCGTGATGCTCCCCGGGATGGACAGCTTCTACCTCTGGACCGAACAGGAACCGCCGACGGGCTACAACGCGACCGGCTGGCCGACCCTCTTCGACGAAGAGCATCAACGCCGCGTCATCGCCGACACCCGCTCGATCGCAGGGCTCTGCCTGCTCGAAAACGTTCCTCTCGTCGAATACTGGACTGGAGGTACGGCTCCGTCTGGGCCCCTGGTCCGTTACCTGCACCGCGGATTCAGGTTGATCGCCAGCTTCGGCGACTATCGGCTGCTGAAGCGGGAAGAGGGGTCGAGAGCGTAGCGATGACCACCTGGATCGTCACTCCCGTCTACAGGGACGTCCCATCGGCGCGAATCCTGCGCGAGCGGTTGCTCGAGGTGCTGTCCGGAGACGCGCGGGAGGTACGGTTCGTCGTCCTCGACGACACCGCCGGTCAGGACGACGAAATCTCGGCCCTGCGCGAATTCGGCGACGTGACGATCCTCGAGCCGCCGTTCAACCTCGGCCACCAGCGGGCGATCGTCTACGCGCTACGCAAGATCCTGCCCAGGATCAAGGACGAAGACGCCATCGTCACCCTCGACGCCGACGGCGAGGATCGCCCCGAGGACCTGCCGCGCCTGCTGGCGGCGCTCGAGGCCGAACCGCACTCCCGCCGCAAGGTGGCGCTGGCGCTGCGCACCAAGCGCAGGGAGTCGCTGCGCTTCAAACTGATGTACCTGCTGTTCCGGGCTCTCTTCAGGGTGCTGACCGGCACCACCGTCCGCTCCGGGAACTTCGCCGCCATGCCCGGCTCCGTCGCCAGGAGGGCGCTGCTGCACCCGACCTTCGACCTCTCCTACTCATCGGCGATTCTCGCCCTCGACCTGCCGATCGAGTACGTGCCGTGCGAACGGGGGGAGCGCTACGAGGGCCGCTCGAAGATGACCTTCGGCCGCCTCGCGATGCACGGGCTGCGGATGCTGATGCCGTTCACCGACCGGATCGCGATCCGCGCCCTTGCCGTCTTCGCCGCCTCCCTCGTGCTCGGCCTGGCACTGGCGCTGGTCGTCGTCTCGATCAAGCTCTTCGCCGGATCGGCCGTTCCCGGCTGGGCCAGCTTCACCGCCCTCGGCGCTCTGATCGTCTCGCTCGTTGCGCTCGGCAACTTCGTCAGCCTCTTCGTGCTCTTCTCGCAGACCCGGGCGGTGTCGCTGGCCAGCATCGAGGACCGCAGCGGCAGCGGCGACCCGGAGCCGTGACACCCGGTCGCGGACAGGGTTTAGAGGGGGACGGGTCCGGTAGCGTCAGGCGCCGTGATGGACCGCTTGCTGATCACCGGCGGCGCCGGATTCGTCGGCTCCAGCCTGGCCGTCTCCCTCGCCGCGCGGCATCCCGACTGGGAGATCGTGGCCCTGGACAACCTCTACCGGCGCGGGTCGGAACTGAACCTGCCGCGCCTGAAGCAGGCCGGGGTCGAGTTCGTCCGCGGCGACGTCCGCGAGCCCGAAGACCTGGCGCGGCTGCCGCGCGCCTCGGCCCTGATCGAGTGTTCGGCCGAGCCCTCGGTGATGAGCGGCGTCGACGGCGACACCGGCTATCTCGTCCACACCAACCTCACCGGCGCCTACAACTGTCTTGAGCTGGCCCGCCGGGACGGCGCCTTCGTCGTCTTCCTCTCGACCAGCCGCGTCTACCCGGTGGCGCCCCAGGTCGAACTGAATCTCGAGGAGGGGCCGACCCGGTTCGAGATCGCCGCCGAGCAGAAGGTCGCGGGGATCTCACCGGCAGGCATCTCCGAGGCCTTCCCGATGGACGGCCCTCGCACCCTCTACGGTGCCACCAAGCTTGCCGCCGAGCTGTTGATCGAGGAGTACCGGTCAGGCCTCGGCGTCCCCGCCGCGATCGATCGTTGCGGAGTGATCGCTGGACCTTGGCAGATGGGCAAGGTAGATCAGGGTGTCTTTACACACTGGATGCTTGCCCATCACTTCGGAAACCCACTCCGCTATATCGGCTTCGACGGCAAGGGCAAACAGGTGCGGGACCTGCTGCACGTCGAGGATCTGGTCGACCTGGTGGAGCGGCAGCTGCTCGATCCCGCGAAGTGGGATGGAATCACCGCGAACGTGGGGGGCGGCCGCGAGTGCAGCCTCTCGCTGCGGGAGACGACCGAGATCTGCCGCGAGCTGACCGGCAACGAGGTGCCGATCGAGCCGGTCGAGCAGATGCGCGCCGGCGATGTCCCGATATATCTTTCCGACTGCACGAAGATCTTTAGCCTGGACGAGTGGCGCCCTCAGCGCAGCGCCGAGCAGGCGCTCGCCGACATCCACGACTGGATAGCTGCCGATGAGGAGCGGATCGCCCAGGCGTTGAACATCGAAGCCCCCGCGGGGGGAAGGGAGTAGCGAATGCCGGTTGTGATCATCACCGGAGCGGGAGGGCTGATCGGCTCGGAGGCCGTCGAGCACTTCGTCGCCGAGGGCTTCGACGTCGTCGGTATCGAGAACGACATGCGGGCCCGCTTCTTCGGCCCCGAATCCTCGACCTCACACGTGACCGAACGCCTTGTCGCCGAGCATCCCGAGTTCCGTTGGGAGAACGCCGATATCCGCGACGCCGACACAGTCGAGCGGATCTTCCGTGAGCACGCCGGCAGCATCGAGCTAGTTATCCACACCGCTGCCCAGCCCTCCCACGATTGGGCCGCGAGCGAGCCCCAAACCGATTTCTCGGTCAACGCCAACGGCACTCTCAACCTGCTTGAGGCCGCGCGCGCGCATTGCCTCGACGCCCCCTTCATCTTCTGCTCCACCAACAAGGTCTACGGTGACACTCCGAATCGTATGCCGCTGGAAGAGCTGGAGCTGAGGCTGGAGCTCCCTAAGTCCCATCCCTACTACCAGGGGATCGACACGTCGATGTCGATCGACGCCTCCACACACTCGCTGTTCGGGGTCTCCAAGGCGGCAGCCGACCTGCTGGTGCAGGAGTACGGGTACTACTTCGGTATGCCCACGGTCTGCTTCCGGGGGGGCTGTCTGACCGGGCCCCAGCACGCCGGCGCCAAGCTGCATGGCTTTCTCGCCTACCTGATGAAGTGCACCGTCACCAGCACTCCGTACACGGTCTTCGGCTACGCCGGTAAGCAGGTCCGCGACAACATCCACAGTGCTGACCTGATCGCCGCCTTCCACGCCTTCCATCGCGACCCGCGCCCCGCGGCCGTCTACAACATCGGCGGCGGCCGCTTCAGCAACTGCTCGATGCTGGAGGCGATTGAGATTTGCGAGCGGATCGCGGGGCGCGAGCTGAGCTGGGAGATGGGGGAGGAGCCGCGGATCGGCGACCACCGTTGGTGGATCTCCGACTTGGCCCCGTTTCAGACCGACTACCCGGAGTGGAAGCTGCGCTACGGGGTGGAGGACATTCTCCGTGAGATGCACGAGCAGAATCTCGAGCGCTGGACGGCGGCCCCCGCATGAAGCTCTCGGTCGTGATACCGGCCCAGAACGAGGAGGGGTCGGTTGGGGCAACGGTGGAAGGAGTCGTCGCTGCGCTGGAGCGGGAGGAGATCGACTACGAGGTGGTCGTCGTTGACGACAGCAGCAAAGACTCCACCGGCGCGGTCGTCGAGGCGATTGGCGCCTCCAACCCGCGGGTGCGCTGCCATCGCTCCCCCTACGAACGTGGCTTCGGGATGGCGATCAGGGCAGGCCTCGACGTCTTCGAGGGCGACGCTGTGGCGATCGTCATGGCCGATGCCTCTGACGATCCCGATGACCTGGTCAAATACCATCGGCTACTCGAAGAGGGCTGGGATTGCGCTTTTGGCTCTCGCTTTGTCGTAGGCGCCCAGATCCACGACTACCCACGATTGAAGTTGGCAATCAACCGGCTTGCCAACTGGTTCATCCGGATTCTTTTCCGCCACGGCTACAACGACACCACCAACGCCTTCAAGGCGTACCGGCGTGAGGTGATAGAGACGATCCAGCCACTGCTCTCCAAGCACTTCAACCTCACCGTCGAGATGCCGCTGAAGGCGATCGTCCGCGGGCATACATATGCGGTGATCCCGACCTCCTGGACGAATCGGACCAGCGGGGTGCCGAAGCTGGCGATGAAAGAGATGGGCAGCCGCTATCTCTTCATCGTCCTCTACGTTTGGCTGGAGAACGCCCTCAGCCGCGGCGACTACCAGATCCGGAAGCCGGTGCGCCGGCCTCCCCGCAAGATCCGCAGCTAGAGCTCGACGTTCTCGGCGCTGCTGACCAGACGAGCCAGGCCAGACAGGCGCTAAAACCGAGCATGGCGAGGATGGCGATCGCGTCGGTCAGCTCGAAAGCGTCGGCGAACAGTTCGTGGCGGGTGATCAGCGTCGGCACCGCGGCTACAGCCAAGAGCTCGAGTACACGCAGAGTAAGGACGACACGGACCAGCCGTGATCGCAGCCAGCCGAAGCCACTTGCCGCCTGCTCGCAGGCGACCACGGCGAACACGGTCAGCGCCCACGTCTGCAGTCCCTCTCGCATCAACCCCGTCGACGAGAATCCCCAGTAGAGCGCGAACAGCGCGAAGGGGACGACAACGGTGGCGAGGAAGGGCCAGGGCCAGCGCCGGGCGGCCCGCCAAAGCGCGGCGAGCAGGAGCGGGAAGAAGACGATCGCCACCCCGAAGGGCAGGGTGTTCCAGTATTGGAAGAAGAAATGCACCACCGAGGGGGAGGTGCCGCCGACGACGTTTATCGACGAGTTACTCGCCGAGGCGACAATCAGTAGCAGCGGTACCAGCGTGTTGGCCAAGGAGTCGAGTCGGAAGGCCAGCCAGGCCCCGAGGTGCGGATAGGGGTCCGACCCGGCCTCGCGGAAGTAGTTGAGGAAGTTGCTCTGGTCGTAATGGCTGCCGTTTACCAGCCTCCAGATCGCCAGGAAGACCGCCACTCCGGCCAAGAGGAGCAGCAACCGGGTCACCCGGGGCCGTTTCCAGATCGTGCCCCGCAGGGGCCAGAGCGCGATCAGGGCCAGGACCGGCAACGAGAGCAGGGCGATTGGGTGCATCAGGTAGCCCAGCCCGGCCAGCAGCCCGCCGCGGCCGGACCGCCCCGAGATCACGCAGATCGCTGCCAGCAGGATGAAGGAGGCCGCCAGCATCTTTGGCCAGGTGAACCAGACTTCGTGGACCAGGAACGGGGTCGTCGCGGCTAGTAGGACGGCGAGGAAGGCGGCGCCGCGGCTCGCGAGACGCCGGGTCAGGTCCCAAAGCGAGAGGAAGGCGGTACAAGCGAAGGTCATCATCGCCAAGCGGTAGGCCATGAAGCCCTCGTGGTCGAACGGCGCCCAGGGCTGTTCGGGAACTCCCGCCAGCGGGCGGGCGCCGCTAAGCAGAACGATAGGAGCGCTGGCAATTCCCGGCAACGGTCCCCGGCTGGAGAAGTTGTACGGCGAGAGGAGGCCGGTCGCGAGCGGGCTGTAGGGGCCTTGCCCGTTGGCCACCAGCTGCACGACGTGGTAGGAGATGCGGCTGTCGGAGCGGTCGCCGACCTCGAGGGTGCGGGAAACCGTGCCGCCGTACAGCTCGCCCTCGGGTCCCAGCGACCACAGCGCCCTGGCTACGGCAAGTCCGAGCACGCAGCCAACGACGAGCAGGCAGCGCTGCTCCTCACGATCGAAGACATCCTCAGGCCTGGCCGAGAGCAGGGTGCCGAGGAGCCAGCCGAGCACCGGCGCGCATGCCGCGAGGCAGACGATTCGCGGTTCCACCGACTGAGCCAGCGCCCAGGCGAGGCCGCCCACAGCGACCATCAGCGCCAGGCCGGGGAGTGGGAGGAAGCCGAGGCTGACGGAGTTCTCGCGGGAGCCGAGCAGCCGCCAGGCGACACCTGGGCCGAGCAGGAGCGTGAGCGCAAGCGAGACCGTGCAGAGAACCCGCAGGAGATCGAGGGCCTGTTCCCCCGCGCCGCCGTGGGAGCCGGTCGCGGGTGGGGTGGCAAAGTCGAGGATGCAGGCCATCCCCGCGAGCACGAGCAGGCCCAGCATTGTCGCCCTCTCCCGACTCAGCTCGATCCCCCCTGCCGCCGCCATCAGGGTTCGCCCGCCAGCCGAGGATCCTCGAACGACCTTCCCTGCGGGCCGAAGAGGATGGCCGCGAAACCGGCGAGGCAGGCAGCGGCCGCGACTGCGGCAAAGGCCGAGTAGGAGGTCCCGGGAGCGGGTTCGAGGGCGGGGGCGTAGAGCAGCAGGACCGTAGTGGCATTTACCACGACGAGGCCAGTCGCCAAGCTTGGATGGGTCGCACGAAGGCCCGCGACGAGGCCTGCGACAGCGACGATTGGCAGGGCCAGGGAGCCCTCGGTCACGATCGCGCGCGACTGGACGTTGCCGAAGAGCAGCAGGCCCCAGAGAACGACGCCGAATACGAACAAGCAGGTGCGGGCGAGCGTCCAGAGCGCGAGGGGGACCGTGAGCTGCCTGACCAGCTCACGGTCCTTCGAGATGGCCGGCCAACACCAGACGACCACCCCGATCGATCCGCACAGGACCGCGTAGGCGCAGAGGGGCCCGAGAGACGGCGCCACGTAATAGACCCAAAAGGTCAACATCGCGAGGGCGCCGCTGCCGGCGAGTCCCGCGCTCAGGAGTACGGGAATCGCACGAACGCCAAACCGCGCTGCAAGGAGGGTGGAGGCAACGCCGGGCAGAGCGGTCAGCGCGAGCTGCACCACCGCCAAAACGAGAAGGTTTCCGCCGCTCACGCGATAGTCCGTCCGATGGTGACCGGCCTCCGACCTGGGTCACGCGGGCTGGCGGCTGCGCCGCCGCCCGGGCAGGCGTGGCGGTCTACGGCGCGCCCAGAGGAATTGTGACGTCAACCGCGGAAGTCCGCGTCGGATGTTCGGGTTGCCAAAGGGATCGACCGCGGCGACCTGTTGCCACCTACCGACCAGCTGTTCGACCTCCCACGCCTCGACCACGGCCTCCCGGCTCGATGACTCGAAGTGATACATGACCAGATCGGGGTCGTAGACGATGCGGCGACCGCTTGTGTGCACCTTTAAGCAGTAGTCGACGTCGTTGAAGTTGACCGGTAGCGTCATCGTCAGGCCGCCGAGTTCCTCGAAGACGTCGCGCCGCGTCATCAGGCAGGCGCCGGTCACGGCAAGGCAGTTGCGGGCGATCAGCACCGCGTTCGCGTAGCCGCGGTGGCTTCCCGCGAAGGTCCGGTAGGTGTGGTGGGGCAGGCCGCCTTCGAAGGCGATGCCAACGTGCTGGAGTCGGGTGTCCCCCCAGAGCAGCCGGCCGCCCACCGCACCGATTTCGTCCCGCTCGGAGTACATCACCATGCGCTCGATCCAGTCCGGGGTGTCGACCTCGATGTCGTCGTTGAGCAGCAGCAGATGCTCTCCCCGGCTGCGCACGGCGCCGAGGTTGATCTTGGCGGAGAAGTTGAAGGACCCTGTAAACGGCACCAGCCGGAGCCGGTCGCCGGCGATGTCTCGCAGCTCCTGAAGGATCACCGGCTGGACTGACTCGTCGACCACGCAGACGATCTCGTAGTTCTCGTAGGTGGACTGTTCGACGATGTTGCGGACGCAGTTGACGACGAGGATGACGGGCTTGAAGCGGACCTCGCGCGCCTGCCCCCCTGTGGGGATGACGATGCTCACTAAGGGCTGCCGCTCCAACTTCGGCTTCAGATGCAGGACGCCGGGATCCTCGGGATCGAGATCGACCTCCGCGTGGAGGCCGATTCGGTTGCAGTGAGCCTGGACGGCCCGACAGCCCGCTTCGAAGGCCCACGGCTTTGCCGCCGCCTCGGCGGCGGCCGAGGTCTTGAGCATCCGCCAGTGGTAGAGCACCCGCGGCACATGGACGACGGCCCGGGCGCGCTCTGTCACCTTTAGCACCAGGTCCCAGTCCTGGGAGCCCTCGAACTCGGGATCGAAACCCCCCACCTCTTCGACCAGTGAACGGCGAAGGACGCTGAGGTGGCAGGTATACATCTGCGTCCGCAGCCGCTCCGGGGACCAATCGGGCTTGAAGAAGGGATGCGAGTGCTGTCCGGCGAGGTTGACCTTGTCCTCGTCCGTGTAGGCGTAGTCGGCCTCCGGCGTCTGGTCGAGCGCCTCCGCAACGTGCGCGAGGGCGTCGGGGTGCAGCATGTCGTCATGGTCGAGCAGGGCGATGAATTCACCCTGCGCCATCGCCAGCGCATCGTTCGAGGCGGCGACGATCCCGCTGTTGCTCTCCCTATAGCTGACCCGTATCCGTTCGTCTTCATGCTGCGCTTGGTCGAGGATTTCGCGTACGTGGGGCTGCTCAGAGCCGTCGTCGACGAGGCAAAGCTCCCAATCGCCGAAGCTCTGGCGTTGGACCGAGCGCAGTGTCTTTCGCAGAACGCCGGCTGGCGTCTCGTAGACCGGTGTCAGGATCGAGAAGCGGGGCGAGGCCACGGCGAGGCTAGCTTTGCCGGCCGCGGAGCAGGCGCAGGATGGCGCTGGCCAACCGGCGGAAGCCGGGGACCCGAGCGTCGAGCCGCTGTTTCACCCCGGCGATTCGCATCGACCGGTCTTCCAGCTCGGCGAGGCGGCCCTTCGTCGCGCCGAGTTCCGCGTCTTTGCCGATCAGCAGGTCGCGCAGCTTGAGGATTTCCTCCTCCCGCCTGTCCAGCTCCTCCATCATGCCCGGCCGGACTTCGACCACGCTGTCGTTCAGCTGCTCCTGCGTCTGCAGCAGCGAGGCGCGCACCTCGTCCACCTCACGCCGGAGCCGCCACCAGGCGCGGTCGTAGCGCCGCACCGTCTCTGCCAGTGGCTCGTCCTGGCGGGTGTAGAGCGCGGCCCATGGGGAGATATAGGAAAGGTCGTGCTCGACGTCGCGGATGAAGCCCTCCTGGGCAAGCTTCGCCGACCACACCTCGGGCGGTTGCACGTTGAGGTGCGTGGGCTCTCCGTAGTCCCCCGGCGTACTGGAGATCAGCAGCCTGTCAGTGGCTGCGCAGAGGTTCGCGATCGCCTTGTCCGTCTCGGATGGAGGGAGGTGCTCGAGTACCTCGATACAGGTGATCAGGTCGTAGCGCTCCTCCAGTGGGTCGGTGAGCGGCGCGACCCTGCAATAGGGGGCCACCGAATCGTCCACCTGCGATATCGCGTAATCGGAGACGTCGACTCCCGAGGCTGTGACGCCTCGCTTGCGGAGTGCCTCGACGAGAAAGCCCATCGCACAGCCGGCATCGAGCACTGAGATCGGATGGAAGTCACGGACGATGCCGTCGGCAACGTCGCCGAAGAACTTCAGCCAGTGATCGTTGCGCTCGTAGGGTCCACCCCCACCCCAGTAATGGAGATAGTAGGACGCCCCATACTCAGCGCTTTGATCCTCCGGCCGGCGGGGAGTGCTCGAGGTCGCCTGCTCAGACATCCCGGCGCAGTCTAGCCTGAGCCCGGCCAGCGGTTGTCTCTTGACACCGCTGCGAAGCTGTCCGACCATGCTGACCGTTCGGATGGCGGGGGCCAGGTGAGCGCAAACGCCGAACTGCTCTGGATTCTGGTCGAGCAACTCGTGCTCACCGCGCTTCCAGGAACCATGGCGGTCGTCTTTGCCATGCGCCGCGGCCTGCGCAGCGTACCGCTGCTGCTCTGCGTGGCCCTCGCCGGTTCTGGCTGCACGGCGATGCTCACCTTTTGGGCCTATTACGCCGATCCGACGCTCGGTCAGACCATCGCCTTCTTCTTCGTGCTGGGGTCCCTGCTTGCGATCATCTGGTGCTGGCGCGAGGGGCTCGACCGCGACATCCTGCGCCGCCTGGCCATCCCGGCAATCCTCTGGGCGCTGGCCAGTGCCTTCGTCGTCTATCTCGGCTTCTTGCACGGCGGCATCAGCCATCCGCTCCCTACCTCGGGGTCCCGCTTCTCAGGGCCACTGCCCTACGACAACGTGATTCCACGGTTCTTCGCCAACTGGTTCTATCGCCACGGCCACAGCGGTACCCCGCCCCTGATCGGGGACTGGCTGGCCAGCGACCGACCGCCGCTGCAGATCGGTTATGTCCTCGTCCAAAGGCCCTTCGGCTGGGACCGAGCCGGGCTTCACTATGAGGTGCTCGGGGTCGTGCTGCAGCAGCTCTGGATCGTCGGCGCCTGGGCGCTGCTCTGCGCGAGCCGCATCCGCCCGCTGGCCCGCGGCCTGGCGATCTTCGCGGCCCTGGTCAGCGACATCGCGCTCGTGCACGGGTTCTTCGTCTGGCCGAAGTTGATCGCGGCCGCGTTCCTGCTCGGCGCTCTGGCGATGGTTGTTTCGGCGGACTGGTCGCGGCTTCGGGCCACGCCCTGGGCGGCCGCTCTATTCGCCGCCCTCTGCGGGCTGGCGTTGCTCGCCCACGGGTCGAGCGCCTTCTTCATCATTCCGCTGCTCGCGGTCGGTGCCTGGCGCAGCCTTCCGAGTCGGAGCTGGCTCGTGGTCGCGGTGCTGGTCGCGGTGGCGTTGCTGGCGCCGTGGTCGGCGTACCAGACGTGGGGCGATCCGCCCGGAAACCGCCTCGTCAAGTGGCAGATCGGCGGCTCGCTGGAAATCGACGACCGGAGCTCTCTGGAGGCGATCGTCGATGGCTACCGAGAAGCCGGCCCCGACGGGACGCTGGAGAACAAGTGGCGCAACTTCACTGAGATGCTCGGAACCGGAGAGGACGGTCGGGTGCCGCAGGACGCCATCGACAGCCTCGGGCAGGGTGACGTCAGATCCTTCGTCGGCCTGCTGCGAACCTGGCGCTTCTACAGCCTGTTCCCCTTCCTCGGGATCCTGCTGATCGCTCCGATCGCGATGCTGTTCGCGCGGGCGCGGGGCACGCCAAGCGGAACGGAGTGGCGGTTCTCGCTCTTCGCCCTCTCTTTTCTCTGCTCGTCTGTCTCGTCTGGGGGTTGTTGATGTTCGGCAACGAGATCTCCACCGCGACGATCCATGTCGGTACCCTGGCTGTGCCGCTGCTAGCGGTTTGCGCCTGCATCGTTGGTGCATATGCCGTCTACCCTCGCTTGGCGATCGCCCTTGTGGTGATCAACGCGCTGGCAGTCCTGGCCCTATACGTGCCGGCGCTCTCTCCGCCGCCGGGGACCTCCTACTCGCCGTTGGCGGCGGTGCTCGCCGCGGCGAGCCTGGCGGGTTTCGGGCTCGTCGCCTTCAGGCAACCGCGGAAACTAGCCCGCTGACCGCGCCAATACACTCCTGCACCGCGTGGAGAGGACGACTCGCAATGCCCCCGCGGTGCTGCTGGGCGGCGCTCTGGCTGCTTCGGCAGCCCTGACGCTCGTCCTGACCTCGCGACTGACGTTCTTCGGCGACTGCTGGGAGTTCCTGATGAACCGGCGGGACTTCACGGTCAACGCGCTGCTCAAACCCCACAACGAGCACATCGTCGTCATCCCGGTCGCGATCGAGCAGCTGTTCCTGCGGATCTTCGGGATGGCCTCGGCCACTCCCGAATTCGTCCTGCTGACGATCATGCTCCTGGCGACGGCCGCGCTCCTCTACGTGTACGTGAAGCGACGGGTCGGGCCTTGGCTCGCTCTCTTCGCTGCCACGCTGCTGCTCTTCCTCGGCCCGGCCTTCGAGGTCCTGCTGTGGACGTTCGAGATCAGCTTCGTCGGCTCGGTCCTCTTCGGGCTCGCGATGCTGCTCGCGCTCGAACGCGGCGACCGCCGCGGCGACGTCGCGGCCTGCGTGTTCCTCGGTTTCTCGTTTGGCTTTTCGAGCCTCGGCATTCCGTTCGCGGTCGCCGCTGCCGTCAGCCTCCTCCAGGGACAGCGCGAGAGTTGGTGGCGCCGTGCCTATGTGGTCGCGGTCCCGGTTGTGCTCTACGCCGTCTGGTACCTGGGCTGGGGCCACGACGCCGAATCCCACCTCACCCTCCGCAACGTAATGGCCTCCCCCCGTTTCGTGGCCGAAGCGATGGCAGCCGCGGTCGGCTCCGTGTTCGGCCTGGGGACCAACCCTGTCGGAGGGTCGACCGATCCGGTCTGGGGGCGCTCGATCCTGGTCGCGCTGGTCGTCATCTTCGGCTACCGCCAGTACCGGAAGCCGGGAGTCGCTCCCGGCTTCTGGCCGGTCGCCGCGGCGGCGGCGGCCAACTGGTTCCTCGCTGCTTTCAACGAGATGCCAGGCCGCGAGCCCGCCGCGAGCCGGTACCAGTACGTCGGGGCGATCTTCGTCCTGATGCTCCTCGCCAACCTGCTCAGGGACGTGCGCTTCAGCCGCCGCGCCCTCATCGTTACCGGCGCGGTGACCGTCGCCGCGGTCGCCACGAACCTCGTCGTCCTCAAGGACGGCAGGGACTTCTTCCTCGAAAACACGATCCTGACCAGATCCGATACCGCCGCGATCGAAATCGCCCGGCGGACGGTCGATCCCGAATTTGCACTGACCCCGGAAGTGGCGGGTACCCCGGTCCTGATCGACATCTCCGCCGGCAAGTTCCTCACCGCGGTCGACGAATACGGCTCGCCGGCCTACTCGCCCGAGCAGCTTGCTTCGGCCCCTGAGCAGGGTCGCCGCCAGGCCGACATCGTCCTCGGACAGGCCCTGCCGATCTCGGCCGGCACATCGAACGGCGCCTACGGGCCGGAATCTGCCGCCGAAAACTGTGTCCCTCTGCCGGCCGGCAGCCAGTCTCCGACCTCCGAGGTGCGCCTCTCTCCCGGCCTCACCCGGATCGAGCTGGCGCCCGGGCCTCACGCCGGCTTCTCTCTGCGCCGCTTCGCGGTCGGCGAGTACCCCGTGGCGACCGAAGGCGCTCCCGGCGATTCGGTCACGGTCCTACGGATCCCGCGCGACGAATCGCGCCGGCCCTGGTACCTGCACGTAGAAGCCACCCAGGCGGCGCGGGTCTGCCGCTGAGGCCCCGCGCTAGAGGTCCTCGGCGATACGCGGCGCGTCGCGCCTGAAGATCCAGACGCCGAAGACGCAGATGGCGACGAAGATCGCCGCCGCCGGCAGCAGGTGCAGCCAGCCGCCGGCGATTTCGACCGCGCTCGAGGCGTGCGGTTCCGTTTCGGGGTTCGCCGCCGTCCGCGGTTCGTGCAGGATCCAGACCCGGACCTGCACGAAGATCACCGCCAGCGGGTTCAGCATCAGCAGCTTTTCCGTCGTCGGGTTGTGGAAGACCGAGATCGGATAGAGGATCGGCGAACCGTAGAAGAGCATCTGCGCCAGTACGACCCACATGATCGCGACGTCGCGGAAGCGGACGTAGAGGACCGAGAGGGCCATGCTCACCGTTGCGGTCAGAACGAACAGGGCCGCGATCGCGACTGGGAAGAGCAGCCAGCTCCAGGCCGGGGTGACGCCGAAGGCGAGGACGAAGACGAAGACGACGACGAGGTTGAGGCAGAGGTTGAAGGCGCCGGTGAGGACGGTGGCGAGCGGGATCACCAGCCGCGGGAACTGAGTCTTGCGGACGATCCCCTCCTGGCTGACGACCGATTGGACCGCGTTGGTGCTCGATTCCTGGAAGAAGGTGAAGAGGACGATGCCCAGCAGCAGCATCACCGGGTAGTGCTCGACTTCGGCGCTGCCGGCTTTGAAGACGTTGGTGAAGATGAAGAGCAGCACCCCGAACAGCGCCAGGGGGCGGATCAACGACCACAGGTAGCCGAGCACGGTTCCGAAGTAGACGCGCCGGAACTCGGTCACCGAGACCAGCCAGAGCAGGTCGAAGAAGCGCCGCACCCCACCGCCGAGTGCCGAGGGACCGTGCACCTCCCTCAACGAGGGCTGCGTTGCGGGAACGCTCATCGGCTCTCTCCGCTCTCGATCTCAGTCTCGACCTGATACGGGAGGTGGACGATCCCGTGCGAGGTGGATTCCCCTCCAAAGACGACGAAGTCGACCGAGTTGTGGACGTAGAGGGCGACGCCGGTGTTGTTGACGCGATTGATGCCGCAGTGGACGAAGTAGCGCCCGGGAACGAGCAGGTTCTCGATCTTGGCGCTCACCTTCACGCGCTCGCCCGCGGCCAAGGCGGTCGAGCCGTCGTCTCTTTCCACTCCGGCGCCGAACTGGAAGACCCCGACCCCGTCGGCGTTGGCGACGATGAAGCCCACCCCCAGCCCCGGGTTGTCGCGCATCGCTTCGAGCTCGACCCGCAGTCGGATCGGGTTCCCGCCTTCGACGTTGGTCAAGCGCTCGCCGTCGGCGTTCTCGATCCAGGCGTCGAGCATCCGAACTTCGTCGCCTTCGCCAGTCGGGGTGCCGCCGGTTTCGCTGCCCCTTTCGAAGTTCAGCTGCAGGTAGCGGCGTCCGACCTCGGCCGGGTCGCCGATGAGTTGGACCTTCCCGCCATCGACCAGCATCGCGCGGTGGCAGTACTGCTCCACGGTCGGCATCTCGTGGGTGACCAGGACGATTGTCTTCCCCTCCGCTTTCATCTCGTTGAACGCGTCGGCGCACTTCTGCTGGAAGGAGGCGTCGCCCACCGCCAGCACCTCGTCGATCAGCAGCACGTCTGCATCCGCCTGCAGCATCACCGAGAAGGCGAGCCGGACCTGCATTCCCGAGGAGTAGTTCTTCAGTTTCAGGTCGGCGAATTCCTCGAGTTCGGCGAACTCAATCACGGCGTCGAGCCGGTTCCGTGTCTCCTTCGGCGTCAGTCCCATCATCACCCCGTTGAGGACGACGTTTTCGCGTGCCGTCAGCTCCGGGTTGAAGCCGACTCCCAGCTCGATGAACGGTGCCAGGCGCCCCGCCAGTCGGATCGTTCCCGCGTCGGCCCGGTAGATGCTCGCGAGCAGCTTCAGCAGCGTGCTCTTACCGGAGCCGTTGCGCCCGACGATCCCGAAGAACTCGCCCTGGTGGATGTCGAAGGAGACGTCGTCGAGTGCGCGCAGCACTCGGACGTCGCTCGACGCGAAGGGGCGGACGATCCGCTCTTTGATCGAGTCGACCCGGTGGGTGGGGATGCGGAAGGTCTTCTCCAGGCCCCGCGCTTCGATCGCAAGGGGCGCTGAGGACCCCGAGAGATGTGGGCGATCTATGGTCTTGCCCTCCGACGCCGAACCTCGTTGCGGGCCTTCGCCAGCACCCGTTTCGAGAAGTGCCTGAGCCTCTCCAGCGCGCCGGGCGCCGCGGCAGCCGCCGGCGACCCCGGAATCGGTGGGGGAGGGGCGGGAAGCGGGCCCTGCTTGCGGAGGACGACGATGAACTCGATCGCCCTGCGCGCCGTGGCCTCGATGTCGAAGGCATCGCCGAAGCGCTCGCGGCAGGCGAGGATCAGCTGCAGGAACTCGGCCTGGGTCCAGACGTGCATGTGGATCGAGTACGCGGCCTCCTCCAGCGCCCGTGCCTTCTCCACGACCCACTCCTCCGAGGCGGCCTGCTCGGCGGTGCCGACCGAGGGCGACTCCTCGTCGATGACCAGGCGCGCCCACTCCTGGAAGTGTTCGGTGCGGGAGCGCTCCGGACCGTGCTCGTAGTCCTCGAGCATGTGCTCGATCGCGGTGACCGGGCGGCGGAAGTCGAAGGTGTAGCGCTTGTCCGGAACCGCGTAGAAGAGGATCCCCCCGGGCTTCAGTTTGCCCAGGTGAGTCTCGATCGTGCCGATCGGGTTCTCGCAGTGCTCGAGGAAGTGGTTGGCGACGATGAAGTCCTGGCTCTCCTCGGCGATCGTCGACAGCGTCTCGCCGTCGTCGACGACGGCGACCTCGGTCAGGTCCCACTCGGCCAGCTCCGGGTACTCCCGGCGCAGCTCGTCCGTTCTCATCCGGTCGACGTAGCGGACCCGGACGTGTGGCGGCATCGCCAACGGCTGATGCAGGGGCCCGATCTCAAGTCCCTCCCCGAATAGGTATCGGGCCGCGAACTCGGCCCGGGCTTCAAGGTACACGGGAGGTGGGTCGAGCTGGACAGCTTGGCCGGGGGCGCGCTCCCCGGGCCGGTTGATCGTGCTCATGGCTGCAGGCTACCTGCCAACTATGGACAGCGGTGACGCGCACGCAGCTGTCAGGCTTCGCTCGCGTGAACGAGGTCCGAACCGTCGCCGTGGTGATCCCCAGCTGGAACTCCCTGGGCCTGCTGCCGCGCTGCCTCGACTCGATCCGCGATCAGGGCGTGGAGGTAGAGCTGCTCGTCGTCGACAACGGTTCTAGCGACGGTTCGGTCGGCTTCCTGGAAGAACGCGAAGTTGTGCACCTGGCGCTGCCCCGCAACGTTGGCTTCGCGACGGCGCTCAATCTGGGCGTCGCGAGGGTTCGCTCCCAGACGGTCATGGCTCTGAACGCCGACACCGTCCTGGAGCCCGGCTGCATCGGCGCGCTCCAAGAGGCGCTGCTCGGCGATCCCGCCCTGGGGGGCGTGCAGCCGCGAATCCTCCAGCTCGAGGGCGATGCCGGCGCGGCGACCGTGGCGAGCGCCCGTCTCTACAGCGCCGGCCAGGCGCTGACCGCCGATGGCCGGGCGCTCGAGCTGGGCGCCGGCCAGGCGCAGTCGGACCGCTTCCTGCAGCGCCGGGAGGTATTCGGGGTCTGCGGGGCCGCCTGCCTTCTCCGCCGCGAGCTTTTCGACCAACTCGGCGGCTACGACGAGTCCTACTTCGCCTTCTACGAGGACGTCGACCTCAACCTGCGGGCGCGGATCGGGGGCTGGCGCTTCGAGTACGTCCCGGGGGCGGTCGTTTGGCATGTCGGCAACGCTTCCTGGACCGCGGGCTTCGAGCGCCCCGGGGCCGAGAACGCCCGGCTGGTCGCTCGCAACCGCCTCGCCACCCAGCTCAAGTTCATGCCGCTCGCGGCCGCGCCGCGGATCGCCGCCGTCGAGGTCGGCGCGCTGCTGCGGGCGGCGAAGCAGCGGCGGCTGGCGGCGACGCTGAGCGGCAAGCTGGCGGCGCTGCGCTGGCTGCAGCGGTTGCTGCGTGAGCGGCGGCGACTGCGCCGCGACGGCGACCCAGCGCGGGCGCGGCGTTGGTTGGGAATCGGGGCCGGTGGCTGACGCTCAGCCACGCCGCCGCCGCCACGCCAGTGCCTGCCGGGCGCTGATCTCGAGCAGTGGGGCGCTGTCGACCTCACGCCGCTCCAGGTTCGCGCCGGCACGCCAGCCGCGGAGGCGGCCGCCGACTCCGGCGCCGGTGCGATTCAGCAGCAGCTGGCCGGCGCAGATAGCCCCCTCGCAGGCGAGCGCCCGCAGGGCCAGACGCGGCTGCGACATCACTCCGTAGCGGCGCAGCATGTAGCCGCGGCTCCAGCCGGTGCGGGCGTACTTCTCGCCGCTTCCGGGGCCGAGGCTGGCCGAGTAGGCATGCAGCGCCCTCGCCTCTGGCGCCAGGCGACAGCGTCCGCCCGCCGCGCTCAAGCGAAGCGCCAGGTCGAGGTCCTCGTAGTAGAGGAAGATGCGCTCGTCGAAGCCGCCGACGGCCTCGAAGGCATCGCGCCGGTAGAGGGCCGCGCCGCCGGTCGGCCCGAGCGGATCGGCCGCCTCCTCCAGCGCCGGGAGCGGTTCGCCATGCAGGTGGTCGAAGCCCATCAGGGTGCGGTCGGCCACCACGCCGGCGGAGTCGATCGACCCCGGCGCGGCCTCCTGCAGCAGCACGCCGGCCACCATCTCAACTCCCCCGCCCGCCGCCTCCAGCATCGCCTCGACGAAGCGCGGCTCGCACTCGGTGTCGTTGTTGAGCAGGATCAGCGGATCGGCCGGGTGCTCGCGCGACAGCGCGGTTGATCGCCGGGCCGAAGCCGAGGTTCCGCCCCAGCTCGAGCACCGACACCTCGGGGAACTGCTCGCGAACCAGCGCCACCGAGTCGTCCGCGGAGCCGTTGTCGACGAGCACGACGTCGACCGGCTGAGTTTGCCCTCGCAGGCTTCCCAGCACCCGCTCGAGGTGCCGGGCGCCGTTGTAGTTCGGGATGTAGACGGCAGGTCGCACGGTATTGCTCGCAGTCAGTAGGGTTGCAGCCTCGCATGGAGCCTTTGAAGGGACTGATCCTCTCCGGCGGCGCGGGCACGCGGCTGCGACCGATCACTCACACCTCGGCGAAGCAGCTCGTGCCGGTCGCCAACAAGCCCGTGCTGTTCTACGGGATCGAGGCGCTGGTCGACGCCGGGGTGACGGAGATCGGGATCATCATCGCCCCCGAGACCGGCGAGGAGATCCGCGAGGCGGCCGGCGACGGCTCCGCCTTCGGCGCCAGATCACCTACATCGTCCAGGACAAGCCCGCCGGCCTCGCCCACGCGGTGCTCACCGCCGAGGAGTTCATCGGCGGCTCGCCCTTCGTCATGTACCTCGGCGACAACCTGCTGCGCGACGGCCTGCGCGGCCTCGTCTCGACCTTCCGCGAGGACGAGCCCGACGCGCTGATCCTGCTCACCCCGGTCGACGACCCCAGCTCCTACGGCGTCGCCGAGCTCGACGGCGAGCGGATCGTGCGCCTGATCGAGAAGCCCAAAGACCCGCCCTCGAACCTCGCCCTGGTCGGCGTCTACCTCTTCGGCCCCGCCGATCTTCGACGCCGCCCGCGCGCTCGAGCCCTCCTGGCGCGGCGAGCTGCGAGATCACCGAGGCGATCCAGGGCCTGATCGAGGACGGCCACACGCGTGCAGTCGGAGGTCGTGACGCGGCTGGTGGAAGGACACCGGCCAGCTCGCCGACATGCTCGAGGCCAACCGGCTCGTGCTGGAGGAGATCGAGACGCGGATCGACGGCGAGATCGACGACTCGCGCAGGTCGAGGGCCGCGTCGTCGTCGAGGCGGGCGCCAAGGTGGTCGGCTCGGTCGTCCGCGGCCCGGCCGTGATCGGCGCCGGCGCCTGCATCGAGGACGCCTACGTCGGCCCCTACACCTCGATCGGCGAGGACGTCCACATCCGCCGCTCCGAAGTCGAGCACTCGATCGTCCTCGCCGGCTCGGTGGTCGAGGACCTCGGCACTCGCATGGAGGCGAGCCTGCTCGGCCGCAACGTCAAGCTCACCCGCAGCGACGGAATGCCGAAGACGCTGCGCCTGCTGGTCGGCGACAACTGCGAGATCCAGATCGTCGTGGGCGATGAAGCTGCTGGTCACAGGCGCCGCCGGGATGCTCGGCCGCGACGTGATGCTCGCCGCCGGCAACGCCGGCCACGACGTGGTCGGCTTCGGCCGCGCCGAGCTCGACGTCACCGACGCCGCCGCGGTCGAGCGCAAGCTCGACCTCGAGCGGCCCGACGTCGTCGTCAACTGCGCCGCCTGGACCGACGTCGACGGCGCCGAGGAGGCCGAGGAGACGGCGATCGCGGTCAACGGCGCCGGCGCCGGCAACCTCGCCGCGGCCGCCGCGGCGCTCGGCGCCAGCGTCGTCTACGTCTCCAGCGACTACGTCTTCGACGGCGCCAAGGGTGCGCCCTACGTCGAGACCGACCAACCGGCGCCGCTGTCGGCCTACGGCCGCACCAAGCTCGCCGGCGAGGAGGCCACGGCCGCCGCCAACAAGCGCCACTTCATCGTCCGCTCCGCTGGGCTGTTCGGGATCGGCGGCTCCAACTTCGTCGAGACGATGCTGCGCCTCGCTGCCGACCACGGCGAGGTCCTCGTCGTCCGCGACCAGGTCGGCTCGCCCACCTACACCTGGCACCTCGCCTACGGCGTCGTCCGCCTGATCGAGGGGATCGAGTTCGGCATCCACCACATGGCCGCTGCGGGCCAGTGCTCCTGGTATGAGTTTGCGCGCGAGATCTTCGAGCAGGCCAAGGTCGAGTGCAAAGTGCTCTCGATCACGACCGAGGAATTCGGCCGGCCGGCGCCGCGCCCGTCCTTCTCGGCGCTGACCAGCCAGCGCGAGCACGCGATCCGTTTGCCCTCCTGGCAGGATGGCCTCGCCGGCTATCTCGCCCAACGACAAGCTGAGAGGGAGGCAACATCGTGAAGCTGCTCGTAACCGGCGCCGCCGGCTTCATCGGCTCCACCTACGTGCGCCTCGTCGGCGACGAGCACGAGGTGGTCGTCCTCGACAAGCTCACCTACGCCGGGCGGCGGGAGAACCTGCCCGAGGACGTCGATCTGGTGGTCGGCGGAATTGAGGACCCGGCGATCGTGCGCGAGGCGATGGAGGGCGCAGACGCGGTCGTCAACTTCGCCGCCGAGAGCCACGTCGACCGCTCGATCGACGACCAGGACGCCTTCGCCCGCACCCACGTCGTCGGCACCGGCACCCTGCTCGACGCCGCCCGCGAGCTGGGCGTCGGCCGCTACCTGCAGGTCTCCACCGACGAGGTCTACGGCTCGATCGAGTCCGGCTCGTTCACCGAGACCTCGCCGCTGGACCCCTCCTCGCCCTACTCGGCGACCAAGGCCGCCGGTGACCTGCTCGTCTCCGCCCACTTCCACACCTACGGCCTCGAGGCGGTGATCTGCCGCGGCTCCAACAACTACGGGCCGCGCCAGTACCCGGAGAAGCTGATCCCGCTGATGGTGCTGAACGCGTTGCACGGCGACGGCCTCCCGATTTATGGCGACGGACGCCAGGTTCGCAACTGGCTCTACGTCGAGGACTTCTGCCGCGGGATCCACACGGTGCTGATGAACGGCCGCCCCGGCGAGGCCTACAACGTCGGCGGGCCCGACGAGTGCGAGAACATCGAGGTGGTCAAGCGGGTGATCGAGCTGACCGGTGGCGACGAGTCCCTGATCGAGTACGTACAGGACCGCCCCGGCCACGACCGCCGCTACTCGCTCGCCTCCGACAAGCTCCGCGACGAGCTGGGCTGGGAGGCGCAGGTGCGTTTCGCCGAGGGCCTGGAGCGCACCGTGCAGTGGTACCGCGACAACGAGGAGTGGTGGGGCCCGATCCGCTCCGGCGAGTACCGCGAGTACTACGAAAAGCAGTACGGCCGGGCACTGAGCTGATGCCGGAGCGACTGCCGACGAAGCTCGACGGTGTCGTCCTGCTCGAGCCGGCGGTCCACGGCGACGAGCGCGGCTTCATGGTCGAGACCTTCCGCCGCGACGCCTGGGCCGAGCTGGGCGTCGATGTGGAGTTCGTCCAGCACAACCACTCGCGCTCCGGCAAGGGGACGCTGCGCGGCCTCCACTTCCAGACCGAGCCCGGGCAGGCGAAGCTGGTCCGCTGCCCGCGGGGGCGGATCTTCGATGTCGCCGTCGACCTGCGCCGCGACTCGCCCACGTACGGCCAGTGGGAAGGCCAGCTCCTCGACGACGAGGCCCACCGCCAGCTCTTCATACCGGTCGGCTTCGGCCACGGCTTCGCCGTGCTCAGCGACGTCGCCGACGTCGCCTACCTCTGCTCCAGCACCTACGACCCGGCGACCGAGTCCGGCATCGCCTGGGACGACCCAGACGTGGCCGTCGAGTGGCCGGTGGAGAGCCCGCTCCTCTCCGACCGCGACAGGAGCGCGCCCAAGCTCTCCGAGGTGGCCGAGACCCTTCCCTTCTGAAGGTCGACGGGCCTCAAACACCCCTATATGGACGAAAATCGGCCCGTCGACCGCGAAAGTGCGGTGTGGCCGAGGCTGACGGCGAGCTTGGCCCCGATGCCCGCGTAGACCGCGGCGTTGACGAGTGGGTTGTGCCCGGGGGCGTCGAAGCGGCGGTAGAAGCGGCCCATGCCGCGGTGGAAGGCGATCTCTTGCCGAGGGGCGCGGCGCTTGCCGCTGGAGCCGCCCTTGACGTGGAGGGCGACGCCGGCCGGCTCGTAGAAGACCTTCCAGCCCGCCTGCCAGAAGCGGGCGCACCAGTCGAGGTCCTCCATGTAGAGCCAGTAGCCCTCGTCGAGCAGTCCGACCTCGCGCACCGCCTCGGCGCGACAGAGCATGAAGGCGCCGTTGACGGCGTCGACCTCGCCCGGCTCGTCGTCGCCGAGGTGCGTCGCCCGGTACTGGCTGAGCGAAGCTGAGGCGTCGCCGCTGCGGCCGATCCCGGTGAAATGAGCCAGGGCGCTGAGCGGGGTCGGGAAGGAGCGCTTGCAGGCGTGGTCCAGCTCGCCTGCCTCGGTCACCAGCTTCACGCCGACCATCCCGATCCGCTCGTCCGAGCGCAGCCGCGCCAGGGCGGCGTCGAGCGTGCCGGCGTAGGCCTCGGTGTCGGGGTTGAGCAGCAGCACCGCCTCCGCCTCGTTCTCGCGCAGCACCAGGTTGTTGGCGGCGGAGAAACCGATGTTGCCGCGGCGGATCAACCGCACCGCCGGGAACTCGCGCTCGACCATGTCCGGGGTCGAGTCGGGGCTGCCGCTGTCGACCACGGTCACCCGCGTCTCCGCGCCGGGTGGATGCTCCTGCAGCGAGCGCAGGCAGCGCCGCAGCAGCTCTTCGGCGCCGTGGCTGACGATGACGACCTCGAGGTCGAGCGGCGGCATCTCGCGTGCTAGTGGGAGCCCTCGCCGCGGATGATCGCGCCGGGCGTGCGCAGCAGGATCGCCAGGTCGCCGGTAACGGAGAGGTTGTCGAGGTAGTCGCGCTCCATCGCCAGCCGCTCCTCGAAGGTGAGGTCGCCGCGGCCGTAGACCTGCATCGGCCCGGTCATCCCGGGCTTCACCGCCGAGGCGGGTTCGCTGGCGCTCGTCATACAGCGCCACCACCGCCTCCTCCTCGGGCCGCGGCCCGACAAGCGACATCTCGCCCTTCAGCACGTTGACGAACTGCGGCAGCTCGTCGAGGCTGAACCTGCGCAGCCGCCGGCCGATCCGCGTGACGCGGGGGTCGTTGGCGATCTTGAACGCCGGCTCCTCCAGCTCCTCGAGGTCGACCAGCCGGTCGAGCTGGTCTTCGGCGCCGCGAACCATGGTCCGGAACTTGACCATCGTGAACGGCTCCCCGTCGCGACCGGCGCGACGCTGGCGGAATAGGACGGGTCGGCCGGAGTCGACCAGGATCAGCAGCGCGATCGCCAGGATCGCGGGGGAGAGCAAGACCAGCATCGCCGCCGAGACGGTCACGTCCATCGCCCGCTTCAGCGCTTCCGTCGAGCGCGACGGGTCGGAGAAGCGGAAGTCGAGCACCGGCAGCTCGGCGAGCCGGTTCAGCTCGATGCCCGGACCCAGCAGGCCGTAGTGCTGCGGCAGGAGGCTGAGGCCCAGCCCGGCCGCCTTGCACTCCTCGATCAGCCGCTCGGCCGCGGGCTCGTTCATCTCCTGCTCGGTTACGACGACGCGCTCCACCTCATACCGATGCGCCACCCGCGAGATGTCGGCGATCGATCCAAGTCGGGGTAGGCTCGATGCATTGGGGTTCTCGGTGGGCGGCGAGAGATAGCCGATCAGGCGCAGGCGAACCTCTGGGTGGGTGGCGGCGCGGCGCGCGACGATCTCGGCCGCGGCGGGGGCCCCGACCACGATGCCGGTGGCGACGCCGATCAGACGGCGCCAGAGGAAGCGCAGCACCGCTCGCACGACGAAGCTGCCGGCCAGCGCCCCGACGCCGACGATGATCGCGCTGGTGGCGGCCAGGGGGCCTGCCGGCGTCAGCGCCAGCAGGCCGTCGAGGGCGAGCGTGCCGAGGGCGCTGGCCGAGACGAGCGACGGCAGCTCGTCCAGCGTGCTGTGGCGGATCCGCCGGTGGTCCTTGTCGTAGAGGCCGTGCAGCTTCAGCACGAGGATCCAGACCGGGCTGAAGAGGACCGCCCAGAAGAGAGTGGCGACATCGGTGGCGGAGGTCGCCGCCGTGGCCACGCTGAGCGCCCCGATCAGCACCGCCCAATCGCCGGTGGCGAGCAGGCGCCGCAGCAGCGCGCCGCGGCGCCGCGAGCCGCTCGGCCCGATCAAGCCGAGCCGAGCGGCGACATCGCTCCGCGGCTGCAGATCCGGGATCGGGGGCGCAGCCGGGGACGCCTTGCGAGAAGCGGTCTCCTGAGCGTTGCGAGTCATGCTTCGCCCTTCAATTCCGACGCCCGCGGGTTCAGCTTCCTCGCCTGTTCGAGGTCAGCCCTGGCGCCGGCCCTGTCACCGGCCTCGCCTCTGACTCTGGAGCGAAGGTAGTAGAGCTGCCAGTTGCGATCCTCGTGTTCGATCGCCTGCGTCAGACGTTGCTCGGCAACGGCGTATTCGCCCTGCAGCTCGGCGAGCAGGCCCAGCTGCACGTAGGGAGACGCCGCCCACGGCTCGATCGAACGGGCGGTGTTGGCGTGTTCGACGGCGGAAGCGAGCTTGCCTTCGGCGGCAGCCTGCTGGCTGCTCTTGATCTCGTGGTCGACGAGCAGCGGGCCGATCAGGGCAATCGCCGCGATCCAGGCCACCGCGAGGCCCAGCACGGCCAGCCCGTAACGCCCGCCTTGCGCTCGCGAAGTCTCCCCTGCCGACTCCGGCCGGGACGATGCCAGCTGGGAGCACCTCACGCTCACCAGGACACCGGCTGCGAGGAAGAAGACCGCGCCGAGCGCGGCGATCTCCCAGAACCAGTCGATTCCCGCGCCGACGGCGAAGGCCAGCATCGCCGCGAAGAGGACGGCGTAGCGGTCGCGCTGGGGCTCAGCCGCCGCCCGCCAGGCCGAGAACCCCGTCCAGAGCAGGGTCCCGACCAGGCCCAGCACCAGCAGCCCACCGACCACCCCCAGCTCGGCGAAGGCCTCCAGGTAGAGGGAGTGGGCGTCGCGCACCACCATCGAGATCGAGCGGTGCTGGTCCCAGGAGAATTGGTAGGTGCCGGCGCCAGTGCCGAGGATCGGCTTTTCGCCGAAGGCATCGGTCGCGACGCGCCAGAAGTCGCTGCGGCCGGCGCCGGAGAGCTGGCCGAAATGCTGCTGAGGCTGGTTCGGAAACTGGATGTCGGGAGCCGAGAACTGGTGCCAGGCGCGGCCGCCGACCGCGACCGCGACCCCGATCGCGACAAGCGCGGCGGCGAGAGCGACGCGCCTCAGCACGGCGGAGTTTCGCGACAGCTCGACCACCCGTCCGGTGCGCGACCCGCCGCGAGCCTCCAGCCGGCGCAGCCCGGCGAACAGCAGCAGCGCGAGCGCCACGCCCGCGAGCAGGATCGCCAGCACGGTCGCGCCCTGGTCCACCGTCGCCTGGGAGGCGACGTTGTCGGTAAGGCTCTGGCGCGCCTGCACGGCGAGCACCGCGGGAATCGCCCCCAGGGCGCCGATTGCAAGCGTGCCCAGCAACCAGAGCCGGTCGTGGGAGAGTGCGATCAGACAGCCGGCGGCGACAAAAAGAGCGAGCAGGCCGCCGCGCGAGAAGGTGAAGTAGAGGGTGAGCAGGACCGCCGGCATCGCCGCGACAGAGGCCCAGCGCAGCGCCGCCCAACTCGCGCGGCGGCTCGACCACAGCAGCAGGGCGATCGCGATCCCGCAGATCTCCCCGTTCGCGTTCCAGTAGCCGAGCGGGTAGCGCAGGCGCGAACCGGTGCCGAGCGTGTCGCTGATGTTGAGCACGTGGGGGAGGAGTCGGCTGCCGAGGCCTAGAAGAGCGACGAGCGTGACCGCAATTACGAGACCTTCAGCGAAACGTTGGCGCCTTTCGTCGGTTTGGGCGATTAGGAAAGCGGCAAGGAAGAAGCCGAGGTAGACGAGAACGCGGTCCGCCTCGATCACGCTCAGCTCCACGGACCCCGACCAGAGGGATGAGATTGCAGACAACAGCGCCAGACCCCCGATCAGGCCAAGCGCCAGGTAGAGCGGCCGGCCGAGCCTTGCTCGGGTCGCCCAGCCGAGCGCCAGAACGGCGACCACGACCAGCCACACCGCGAGCCCGGCGACGTGCCGGGCGCTCACTCCGAACCCGCCCCCGGCCAGGGCCAGCCCGGCGATCAGGACGACCGGGGCGAGAAGCGCCAGCGCTTGGTCTAACCTTGGGCGCGATGGATGGGACGCGCCACCGCCAGGCCTGGCACTCGGGCCCCTTGGTCTTTGCGTCAGTGCTGGCTCTGCTGGCATTGGCTTGCTTTCCTGTGCTTGCTCAGGCGGATTCCGCCACCGACCAGTACACGGAAAAACCGCAGACGGCAACCGGCGAATCCCCCAAAGTTCATCAAGAACCCTCCGCACACGCTTCGACGGCGGGCGGCAACCCCCCGGGGACGCCCCCCCAGATGGGGGCCACTACCGGCGAGGGGTCTTCGACGGGTCATCCATCCTCAACAGCGGAACGCGGTCCGAACGCTGGTCGGAACACCGGGCAGGGTAGCCCACACAACAGCCAGCCCGGTGCATCGCAGAAGAACCAGCCGGCTTCCTCATCCGGCGGCGGCTCATCGCCGCTCGTCCCGATCCTGATTGCCATTCTCGTTCTCGCCGCGATATCGATCGGCGCGGTGACGGTGCGGGTCAGGCACCGCCGGGTCGGCGGCGATGCGTCCGTTTCGGCATGACTAGACTGCATTGATGCTCGAGGTGCGGGGGACTTTTTCGGGGCATGCGAGTGCCCGCTGGTGTCTGGCGGCCTTGACCTGCGCTCTTCTCGGCGCCGCTTTGCCGGCGGCGGCGGGAGCGCGTCCTCTCGTCACGGGGCTTTCCGGGCTTCGACAACTACGAACCGCCCAGCCTCCAGCAGACGAGCGCCGCGGGGATCCGGCTGGTGCGCATATCGATTCCCTGGGCCGACGTCGCTCCGGGCAACGAGCCGAGCGGCTGGCGGCCGGAAGACCCCGCCGACCCAAACTACAACTGGGGCTGGATCGACTCCGCCGTTAAGGCGACGGTCGAAGCGGGCCTCACACCGGCGATCACGATCGAAGGGGCGCCATCGTGGGCGCAGCGTGTCAGCTGCACGGCCCTGCCGGGTCGTCTTTGCGCTCCCGATCCAGCTGCGCTGGCCGCCTTCGCCACCGCTGCGGCCACCCGCTACAGCGGCCACTTCGATGGCCTGCCTCAGGTGCAGTACTGGCAGGGCCTCAACGAGCCCAACCTGAGCCTCTACTTCAACCCCCAGTTCAAGGGGGGCAGGGCGGTCTCGCCGCAGCTCTACCGCAAGCTGGCCAACGCGTTCTACTTCGCGGTCAAGTCGGCCGACCCGTCGGACCTGGTCGTCGCCGCCGGCCTCGGGCCGATCGCGGTGCCGAAGTTGACGATTGGGCCAATGCGCTTCGCTCGCGAACTCCTCTGCATGAGCGGCCGCCGCCATCCCCATCCCACGCCGGGCAACTGCGAAGGCGGCGTTCACTTCGACATCTTCGACGTCCACCCCTACACGACCGGCGGGCCGGAACACAAAGGCGGCCCCGACGACGTCGAGCTGGGGGACCTCGGCAAGCTGAAGGAATTGATTGCCGCGGCGGACCGGGCCGGTCGGATCAAAGGCAATTCCCACCACACGCCGCTCTGGGTCACCGAGTTCTCCTGGGACTCGAAGCCGCCCGACCCCGGCGGGCTGCCGATGCGGATCGAGACGCGCTGGGTGGCGGAAGCGCTCCACCGAGCCTGGCTCGCAGGGGTCAGCGGCTTCTTCTGGTTCGGCCTGGCCGATTTTCCCAGGGACGGGCGTTCAACCAGCGAAAACATCGAATCGGGGCTCTACTTCCGCGGCGCGACGCCCGCCCACAACCGTCCGAAGAAGGTGATGTACGCGTTCCGTTTTCCCTTCGTCGCCAGCTCGAGCAGGAGCGGCTTCTCCTACTGGGGCCGCACGCCGACCAGCAAGGGGGGCAAGGTCGCGATCCAGGTGCAGGAAGGGAGCCGCTGGCGCACGGCGTCGGTGACGAATGCCAACGCGAGTGGGATCTTCAAGGGCGCGGCCAGGACAACCTACGGCCGCAATAAGCACGGGATGGTCAGGGCCAGCTATCGAGGCGAAACTGCGATTCCCTTCTCGCTGACCCCGGTCAAGGACTTCTACCAGCCGCCCTTCGGCGGGAAGTAGCTCTTCGCGTCGACAACAGCGGCGCCGCAGTCGCCGCTCGTAGCCCCTGCGTAAGATCGGTGGGTTGGGCACCGATGCGAAAACGAGCATGGAAGCCGATCCGCTGGCGCCGTTCAGCGATCCGGTCAGGCGTTGGTTCGAGGCCTCATTCGAGAGGCCGACCCCGGCCCAGGCGGGTGGCTGGCAGGCGATCTCCGGCGGCGCCAACGCGCTGATCTGCGCCCCGACCGGCTCCGGCAAGACGCTCGCCGCGTTCCTCTGGGGGATCGATCGGCTAGCGCGGATGCCGGAGCGCGGCGGCGGCGTGCGGATCGTCTACGTCTCTCCGCTCAAGGCCCTCTCCTACGACATCGAGCGCAACCTGCGCGCTCCGCTGCGCGGGATCGGCGCCGACCTCTCCGTCGGCCTGCGCACCGGCGACACCTCGCAGTCCGAACGTCGCGCGATGCGCAAACACCCACCCGACATCCTCATCACCACCCCCGAGTCGCTCTACCTGATCCTCTCCTCAGGCGCTCGCGAGATCCTCACCACGACGGAAGTGGCGATCGTCGACGAGATCCACGCCGTCGCCCAGTCCAAGCGGGGGTCGCACCTGGCGCTGACCCTCGAGCGGCTCGACCACCTGGTGCGCGGGCACGCCTCGCCACCCGCGGGTCGAGGTGTTCAGCGGATCGGGCTCTCGGCGACGCAGCGGCCGTTGGAGCGGGTAGCTGAGTTCCTGGTCGGCCCCAAGCGCGAGTGCGAGATCGTCGACGCCGGCCGCAGCAAGGAGCTCGACCTTCAGATCGTCGTCCCGGTCGACGACATGTCCGACCCGGGCGCCCCCTCCTTCCCCAGCGCCGACGGCACGCCCCCCGAGGGCGAGCCCCTGGTCCACCAACGCTCGATCTGGCCGGCGATCTACCCCGAGCTGCTGAAGCTGGTCCGCGAACACAACTCGACGATCGTCTTCGTCAACGCCCGCCGCGCCGCCGAGCGCCTCGCAAAACGCCTCAACGAGCTGGCGGACGAGGAGATCGCGAGAGCCCATCACGGCTCCCTGTCGCACGAGGAGCGCACCGTGGTCGAGGAGCTGCTCAAGTCGGGGCAGTTGCCCTGCCTGGTCGCGACGTCGTCGCTGGAGCTGGGGATCGACATGGGGGCCGTGGACCTGGTGATCCAGGTCGAGTCGCCGAAGTCGGTCAGCCGCGGCCTGCAGCGGATCGGCCGCGCCGGCCACAGCATGGGGGAGGTCTCCAAGGGCCGCATCTTCCCCAAGTTCCGCGCCGACCTGCTCGAGTGCGCGGTGGTCGCCCGCAGGATGCGGGAAGGGGAGATCGAGGAGACGGTCATCCCTCAGAACCCGCTCGACGTGCTCGCCCAGCACCTGGTTTCGATGGCCGCCCTGGACGAGTGGGACATCGACGAGGTCGAGCGTCTTATCACCGCCGCCCAGCCCTTCGGCGACCTCTCCCGCGAGCAGCTCGAGAACGTCCTCGACATGCTCGACGGCCGCTACCCCTCCGACCGCTTCGCCGAGCTGCGCCCGCGGATCGTCTGGGACCGCATTGCCGGCGCCATGCACGGCCGCAAAGGCGCCCGCCAGCTGGTCGTCACCAACGCCGGCACGATTCCCGACCGCGGCCTCTACGGCGTCCACCTCCCCGACGGCCGCCGGGTCGGCGAGCTCGACGAGGAGATGGTCTACGAGGCCCGTGCCGGCCAGACCTTCCTGCTCGGCGCGACGACCTGGCGGATCGAGGAGATCACCCGTGACCGGGTCATCGTCACCCCCGCGCCGGGCGCCCCCGGCGCCGTCCCCTTCTGGAAGGGGGACGGGATCGGCCGCCCCGCCGAGCTGGGCCGGGCGATCGGCGCCTTCGCCCGCGAGGCGGTCTCCCGCAACCCGGCCGAGCTGGCCGCCGAGTACGACCTCGACCGGCGCGCCGCCGAGAATCTCGTCGCCTACCTGCGCGAGCAGCAGTCCGCGACCCGCGTCGTGCCCTCCGACGAAACGATCGTGGTCGAGCGCTTCCGCGACGAGATCGGCGACTGGCGCCTCTGCGTCCTCTCCCCCTACGGCGGCCGAGTCCACGCCGCCTGGGGCCTCGCCCTCGCCGCCAAGATCCGCGCCGAGCGCGACCTCGAGGCCGACGCGATCTGGTCCGACGACGGCATCGTCATCCACCTCCCCGACGCCGACGAGCCGCCGCCCGCCGACCTGGTCATGATCGATCCGGACGAGCTCGAGAACCTGGTGGTGGGGGAGCTCTCGGGCTCGGCGCTGTTCGGCGCCCGCTTCCGCGAGAACGCCTCGCGCTCGCTGCTGATCCCCCGCGCCTACCCCGGCAGGCGCACGCCCCTCTGGCAGCAGCGGCTGAAGGCGCAGAGCCTGCTCGAGGTGGCGCGCGATTTCCCCCGTTTTCCGGTGATCCTCGAGACCTACCGCGAGTGCCTGCGCGACGTGCTCGACCTGCCCTCGCTCACCGAGCTGCTGCGCAAGCTCCACTCCCGGCAGCTCAGCCTGGTCGAGGTCGAGACCCCGACCGCCTCGCCCTTCGCCTCCTCGCTGCTCTTCGACTACGTCGCCACCTACATGTACGAGGGGGACACGCCGAACGCGGAGCGGCGCGCCGCGGCGCTGGCGCTGGACCGCGACCTGCTGCGCGACCTGCTCGGCCAGGAGGAGCTGCGCGAGCTGATCGACCCCGAGGCGCTGGAGCAGGTGGAGGCGCAGCTGCAGCACCGCACCGAGGCGGGCCGCGCCGGCGACCGCGATGCCCTGCAGCAGGTGCTGCGCACCCTCGGCGACCTCACCGCGGAGGAGTGCGCCGAGCGCGTCGCCGAGGGCTACTCGGCCGCCTCGATGCTGGAGAAACTGGTCGGCGAGCGCCGCGCCGCTCGCGTCCGCATCGGCGGCGAGGAGCGCTACATCGCCGCCGAGGACGCCGGCCTCTACCGCGACGCACTCGGGGTGCCTCCTCCGGCGGGCCTGCCCGAGGCCTTCCTCGAGGACCACCCCGACGCGATGCGCGCCCTGGCCCGCCGCTTCGCCCGCACCCACGGTCCCTTCCCGACCGCGCGGCTCGCCGGCCGCTACGGCGTCGACCCAGCCCCCGCCCTGCATGAGCTGGAGCGCGAAGGCGCCCTGGTCCGCGGCGAGCTGCTGCCGAACGGGACCGAGCGCGAGTGGTGCGACGCCGACGCGCTGCGCCGCGTGCGCCGCGCCAGCCTCGCCCGCCTGCGCCGCGAGGTCGAGGCCGTCGAGCGCAGCCAGCTCGCCCGCTTCCTTCCCAGTTGGCAGAACGTCGACGCCCATCGCGCCGCCGGAGCCGGCCCCGACCGCCTGCGCGAAGCGCTGGTCCCGCTGCAGGGCGTGGCGCTCACCCCGAAGGTGTGGGAGGGCGACGTGCTGGCGCGGCGACTGGGCGCCTACTCGCCCGCCTGGCTCGACGAACTCTGCACCAGCGGCGAGGTGGTCTGGATCGGCGCCGGCCCGCTCGGGCGCAGCGACGGCCGTGTCGCCCTCTACTTCCGCGAGGACGTCCGCCTCGCCGGCCCGCCGCCGGCCAACGCGACGCTGAAGCCGGCGCAGGGCGAGCCGCACGACGCGATCCGCGAGCGCCTCGCCGCCGGCCCCGACTTCTGGCTCGACCTAGCCGCCCAGCTTGGCGACTTCCCCGCCGAGGAGCTGCACACCGCGCTCTGGGACCTGGCCTGGGCGGGCGAGGTGACCAACGACGCCTTCGCGCCGCTGCGCGCCCCGCGCCTGCGCGCCGTCGCCCAGCAGGAGCGCCAGGGCCGCCGCTTCGCCCGCCGCCGCTCCAGCACGGGCGCCGCGGTCCAGGGCCGCTGGTCCCTCACCGCGCCGCTCTTCGCCAACGCCCCCGCCACCGGCCCTCGCCTCCGCGCCCAGGCCGAGCTGATGCTGGAGCGCTACGGCATCGTCACCCGCGAGACCGTCCTCGCCGAGGGCGTGCCGGGAGGCTTCTCCACCCTCTACGCCGAGCTCGGCAACCTCGAGCTGCTCGGCGCCGCCCGCCGCGGCTACTTCGTCGAGGGCCTCGGCGGCGCCCAGTTCGCCCTCCCCGGCGCGGTCGAGCGCCTGCGTTCCCTGCCGGCAACCGAAGGCGAGCACCTCGTCCTCGCCGCCACCGACCCCGCCAACCCCTACGGCGCCTCGCTGCCCTGGCCGAAGCTGGAAGGAGGCCGCCGCCCCGGCCGCACCCCCGGCGCCCATCTCCTCCTCCGCGACGGCGAGCCGATCGTCTTCGTCGAGCGCGGCGGCCGCGGCGTCCTCCGCCTCGCCCGGCTCGACGACGCCCAACTGGCCGCGGCAATGCGAGCCCTGGCCGACGCCGTGGCCGCCGGCCACCTCCCCAAGCTCGCGATAGAGAAGCTCGACGGCGAGCCGGTGATCGGCTCCGGCCACGAGGAAACCCTGCTCAGCGCAGGCTTCAGCCGCGGCCCCCGCCGCCTCACCGTCTCAGCCGGCTGACCCAGCTCAGGAAACGGTCCAGGTGTCGCCCGCGTGGAGGAACTCGTCGAGATCCGCCGGCGTCGCCTCGGCGAAGGCGGTGGCCAGCCTCTGCTGGCGGCCTTCGCCGTAGACCGGCCGCTTGACGTCGCGCAGGACGCCGATCGGGGTCGGTCCGGTCGGGCGGGCGGCCAGGTGGGCGAGGGCGGTCGCGTAGCTCGGGTCCTCGCGGTGAGCGTCGTGGACGACGAGGGCGTCCTCGCCGACATCCGCGATGTCGACCAGCTCAAGATGGCCGTCAGCGGAGCGGATCACGCCCCGCTCCCCGTCGGCGCCGAAGCGAAGCGGCTTGCCATCCTCGAGATGGATCTGGTTCGGGCGTCCGCCCTTGCCACGGATCGCATCGAACGCGCCATCGTTGAAGACGTTGCAGTTCTGGTAGATCTCGACGAAGGCGGAGCCCTCGTGCTCGGCGGCGGCCTTCAGCACGCTCGCCACGTGCTTCTTCTCGACGTCGACCGTGCGGGCGACGAAGGAAGCTTCGGCGCCGAGCGCCAGCGCGGCGGGGTTGAAGGGCGGGTCCTCGGAGCCAAACGGGGTCGACTTGGTGACCTTGCCCACCTCACTCGTGGGCGAGTACTGGCCCTTGGTGAGGCCGTAGATCTGGTTGTTGAAGAGGAGGATCTTGATCGGGACGTTGCGCCGCAGCGCGTGGATCAGGTGGTTGCCGCCGATCGAGAGGCCGTCCCCGTCGCCGCTAACGACCCAGACCGAAAGGTCTTCGCGGGAGGCCGCGATGCCGGTCGCCAGCGCCAGCGCGCGGCCGTGGATCCCGTGCATCCCATAGGTATCCATGTAGTAGACGAAGCGGCCTGAGCAGCCGATCCCCGAGATGAAGACCGTCCGCTCGGGCGGTACGCCCAGTTCCGGCATCAGAGCCTGGACCGAGGCGAGGATCGCGTAGTCGCCGCAGCCCGGGCACCAGCGGGTTTCCTGGTCGGACTGGAAGTCGTCCTTGGTCAGCGTGGGGAGGGCTCCGTTGCCACTCATTTCAGCGCCTCCAGGATGCCCTGCTCGAGCTCCTCGGCGAGGATCGGGATGCCCTCAACTCGGTTGTAGCCGACCGCGTCGACGAGGAACTTCCCGCGCAGGATGCCCAGGAGCTGTCCTGAGTTCAGCTCGGGAACCAGCACCTTGGGGAATGCTTTCAAGACGTCGCCGGTGTTGGTCGGAAGGGGATGGACGGTGCGCAGGTGCGCGGTCGCAATTGGCGTCCCCCGCTCGCGCACCCGCCGGGCGGCGGCCCGGATCACACCGTACGTAGAGCCCCAGCCGAGCACCAGCAGCTCGGCCTCCTTGTCCCCCTCGACCTCCAGCTCCGGCATCTCCTCCGCAAGCTTCTCGAGCTTCCCCGCCCGCAGCCGCGTCATCAGCGCGTGGTTTACGGGGTCGTAGCTGATGTTGCCCGTTCCGTCTTCCTTCTCGAGCCCTCCGATCCGGTGCTGCAACCCCGGCGTGCCCGGAATCGCCCATGGCCGCGCGCCGTGATCGTCGCGCGAGTAGGGCATGAACTCCTCGCCATTGCTCGGGCTCTCCGCGAAATGCGGGTCGATATCCGGCAGCTCGGCCGCGGTGGGAATCCGCCACGGCTCCGAGGAGTTGGTGAGGAAGGTGTCGGCGAGCACGATGACCGGCGTGCGGTAGCGGATCGCGACTCGCACCGCCTCAACCGCACAGGAGAAGCAGTCACCTGGCGTTGCGGCGGCGATGACGGGCAGCGGCGCCTCGCCATGGCGGCCGTTGATCGCCATCAGCAGGTCGGTCTGCTCGGTCTTGGTCGGCATTCCCGTCGAGGGGCCGGCGCGCTGCACGTCGATGATCACCAGCGGCAGCTCGACCATCGCCGCCAACCCGATCGTCTCCTCCTTCAGGTCCATTCCCGGCCCGCTCGTCGCGGTGATCGCGAGCTGTCCGGCGAAGGCGGCGCCCACCGCCATGTTTACGGCGGCGATCTCGTCCTCGGCCTGCACCGTGTGGACGCCGAAGCGGCCGTAGCGCGCCAGGTGGTGGAGCAGCTCGGAGGCCGGCGTGATCGGGTAGCTCGCGAAGAAGGGCTGCAGGCCGCTTTTCACGCCGGCCGCGACCAGGCCCAGCGCCAGCGCCTGAGCGCCGTCGACGTTGCGGTAGTCGCCGGGCTCCAGCGGCGCGGGTTCTATCTCGATCGGCGTCGCGGCCAGCTCGGCGGTCTCGCCGAAGTTGTAGCCCGCCTTGAAGGCGGCGACGTTCGCCTCGAGGATCGCCGGCTTCTTGGCGAACTTGGCCTCCAGCCATTCGAGCGTCGCCTCGACCGGCCGCCCGTACATCCAGGAGATCAGCCCGAGGGCGAAGACGTTCTTGCTGCGCTGCGCTTCGGTCGCCTTGATGCCCTCGACCCCCTCGGCCGCGCGGGTCGTCATCGTCGTCATCGGGACGCGGACGACCTTGTAGCCGTCGACGCTGCCGTCCTCGAGCGGGTTGGTCTCGTAGCCGGCCTTGCGCAGGTTGCCGTCGGTGAAGGCGTCCTCGTTCACGATCAGCGTCCCGCCCACCTCCAGCGCGCCCAGGTGGGCGCTCAGCGCCGCCGGGTTCATCGCCACGAGCGTGTCGGGGTGGTCGCCCGGGGTGAGGATGTCGCGCGAGGCGAAGTGGATCTGGAAAGCGGAAACGCCGCGCGGAGTGCCCGTCGGCGCGCGGATCTCGGCTGGGAAGTCCGGCAGCGTGGAGAGGTCGTTGCCCAGATGTGCGGTGGCGGCGGTGAAGCCGGCCCCCACCAGCTGCATGCCATCGCCCGAATCCCCGGCGAACCGGATGATGACCCTCTCTTGTTTCTTCGCTGTCGTCGTCACTTTTCTGCAACCGCCGACAGCGTTGTACCTCTGGTACCTCTGCCGCGGTTCGACAGCCACCCTATGGACCCACCGTTGGGCGGACATCGGTAGGAACCCCCAAATCGCACTGTGGCTTACCCCCCGATCCCGGGTGATCTACCCGCATTCAGAGGCCATGTACGATCGTCTAACCTTGCGCATTCGGCTGCCCTAATGCGGAGGGAGTGCTCTTGGGCGCCACGACCCCAATACCCGTCTCGAAGCGCCGCCGGCGAGCGTTCGGCGTTCCGAGTGTGTTCCGTGGCGGTCGCAGGCTGTCGCTGCGCTCGCGCTTCCTGGTGGCGCTGCTGGCGGTGATCATGGTCGCCGAGACGGTCATCGCGGTGACCTTCTACAACCAGCGCCAGCAGCACTCGCTCAACGAGGATCTGGTCACGCTCGGTCAGCGCATGCACCACATGGCCGACTTCCAGTTCGGGGTCGCCCAGCTGGCGCTCCAGCCCGCGCCGGTCGGTCCGCGCCAGATCGACGCGCTGCGCTCGATGCTGGCCTCGTCCGAAACGGCTTGGCTGCAGGGGGTTCCCCCCCGCGACCAAGCGGCCGTTCAGCTCCTCAGGCCGCGCTTCGAAACCCTTGCAAGCATGCGGATCCACCTCGACAACCTGCCGAGCGACTCGCCGCAGAGCCAGCTGGACAGGCGCCTCCTGATCAGTGACGCTCGCAATATGATGGCGACGACTAACCGACTTCACCATGCCGTCGATACACGCATCCTCGCCGCGCAGACAAACGCGGAGTCCGGCGAGGACGGCGCATCCCAGACCTTCATCTTCGGCAGTGCGATCTCGCTGGCGGCCGCGATCGCCCTCGCGCTCCTGCTCGCCCAGAACATCAGCCGCCCGATGGCGCGGCTCGCCGCAGGCGCCCGGGAGCTTGGGGCCGGCCGGCTGGACTACCGTCTCGACACCGGCTCGAGCGACGAGATCGGCGTCGTGGCGTCCGAGTTCAACGGGATGGCCGCCCAGCTCCAGGAGGCGCAGGCGACGTTGGAGGAGCGGGTGCGCAAGCGCACGCGCGAGCTGGCTGAGGCGAACCGCGAGCTCGACCTGCACCGCGCCGAGCAGGAGCGACTGGCGCAGGAGCGTCGCATGCTGCTCAACCGCGTGATCACCGTGCAGGAGGAGGAGCGCCAGCGCATCTCGAGGGAGCTGCACGATGAGACGGGCCAATCGCTGACGGCGCTCGGGCTCGGTCTCGAAGCCGCGATGTTGGAGCTGCGCACGGACCGGCAGCAGGGCCTCGACGGCAGGCTGCAGAGCCTGGCGCGCGTTGCGGCCGAGGCGATCGAGGAGCTCGACCGCCTCGTGCTCGACCTGCGCCCCGCCCAGCTCGACCACCTCGGCCTGGTTGCGACGCTGCGGTGGTACGTGACACAGGTCCGGTTCCAGGCGGGAGTGGCGACGCGGTTGTCGGTGCGGGGCGAGGCGAAGCGGCTGCAGCCCGAGCTCGAAACGGCGCTGTTTCGAATCGCGCAGGAGGCGCTCACCAACGCGGTTCGTCACGCAGACGCCAGCCTGGTGGAGGTCGTGCTCAGCTTCGAGCGCGACCTGCTCAGCCTCGAGGTGAGGGACGACGGAGTGGGCTTCGACGCGGAGGCGACGAACGACGTCGCCCCCTCCTCCCTTGGCCTGATCGGGATGCGAGAGCGCGCGCAGCTCGTGGGCGGCGTCCTCGTGGTGCGGTCGCGGCCTGGCGAAGGTACGCAGCTCAGCGTCATGGTCCCGCTGGAAGGCGACGACCTATGAGCATCCGGCTGCTCCTGGTCGACGATCACACCCTCGTCCGCGAGGGCCTGCGGGCGGTGCTCGACGCGGGCGGGGAGATGAAGGTCGCGGGCGAGGCGGCGAACGGCCTGGAGGCGATCGAGAGGTTCCGCGAGCTGCGGCCCGATGTCACGCTCCTGGACATCGGCATGCCCGGAATGGACGGATTCGCGGCCTGCCGGCGAATCCGAGCGGAGCATCCGGACGCACGCATCCTGATCCTCACCGTTCACGGCGAGGAGCAGTTCTTCTTCGAGGCCCTGCGCGCGGGGGCGCACGGCTACGTCCTCAAGCGCTCCACTGGCGACGACCTGCGCCGGGCGGTTCGCGCTGTCGCGCAGGGGCGGACCTGGCTTTCTCCCGAGCTGGCGGGAAGCCTGGTCGAGGACTTCGTCAATCGCGTTCGAGCGGGGGAAGGCGATCAGGCGCTCGACGCGTTGAGCGTGCGGGAGCGGGAGGTGCTCAAGCTCGTCGCCGAGGGACACACGAATGCCGAGATCGCCAAGCTGCTGTCGATCTCTCCCAAGACCGTCCAGACGCACCGCGCGCACGCGATGGAGAAGCTGGGCCTGCACGAGCGCACCGGGCTTGTGCGCTACGCGATCCGCACCGGACTGATCGAGCCCTAGCCAGACCAGGTCGGTCGCGGTAAGTACCGCAATTCGGGCCTGCGACCTATACCGCAGCCAACCCGTTCGCGATGGACTGCCTGCGATGACCCGTTTCTGCCTCAAGAGCTTCGGAATGCTGTTCGTCTGGACGGGGCTCTTGATGGTCTTCACGTCAGCCGGAGGTTCCCTGCCGATGCTTGGCGCGTTGGTGCTCGTCGTGTGCGGCGCTTCCTCCCTGGCCACCGTTGCGCGCCACGGCATCGCTCGTGTGATGAGCGACATCTCTCCATCTTCACCACTGGGCACAGGCTCGAGACTCTGATCGAGTGTGCCAGCCGCCCAGCCCGCCGTCGCCGCGGCGGCGGGCTGGTGCTCGGGCTGCAACCGGCAATAATCCAGAGATGGGTGATTTGGGGGAGAGTCAGAGCCCGGTCGAGCTGCTGCGAAGCGTGCCGCTCTTCGCCGACCTCGAGGCCGGTGAGCTGGAGCGGTTCTCGCGGGTAGCGGTCCCGCGCTCGTTCCCAGCCGCGACGCGCGTCTTCCACGAGGGGGATCGCTCCGACGCCTGCTACATCGTCCGCTCCGGCAGCTTTCGCGTCACCCGCGAGCATTCCGACGGGCGCGCGATTACGCTGGCCACGCTCAGCCCGGGCGACATCTTCGGCGAGCTGGCGATGCTCGACGGAGAGGTGCGCTCAGCGAGCGTCGAGGCGCTCAGCGACGGCGAGCTGCTGGCCCTGCCTGCGGGGGAGGTGCGGGCGCTGCTGGGCCGCCATCCCGAGATCACGGTGAAGCTGGTGAGGGCGCTGGTGCGGCGGCTGCGCGCGGCCAACGAGCGGATCTCCCGCCAGTCCTTTCAGACGGTTCCCAGTCGCGTTGCCGGCGTCCTCTCCCAGCTGGTCGCCGATGAGGCGCCGCAAGGCAGCGAGGGGGGCGAGGTGACGATCCGGATGAACCAGGCCGACCTGGCCCAGCTCGCCGGCACCTCGCGGGAGAGCGTCAGCCGCTTCCTCGCCGACCTGGAGCGAGCCGGCGTAGTCCGCTCGGGCCGCGGCCGAGTCACCGTGCTCGACCCGCCCAAGCTCCAGAACTACATCTACTGACGGGCTACTGGTGTTCGGCGTCGCGGCCGGGGCCGCCGACGATGCGGTCGTTGCCGCTGCCGCCGACGAGGTGGTCGTTGCCGCCGCGGCCGATCAGGAGGTCGCTCCCGTCATGTCCCATCAATGTGTTGGCGCGGTTGTCGCCAATCATGGTGTCGGGGCCGTTGGATCCCTCCATCGCCTCGATCGAGCCGTAGATGCGCCCCTGGGTACAGCCCCCTCCGGCCCGCGAGACCGCGCCGCCGATCTGCGCCGTCACCCCCGGGTTGAAGCGGATGAAGGAGGCGGTGTCGCTGCCCGGCCCACCGTCGAAGGTGTCGCCGTCGCAGGGGTCTCCGCCGACCAGCAGGTCCGAGCCTTCGCCGCCGATCAGGGTGCTCTTGCCGCTGTCGTAGGGGGTGGGGAGGTCGGTGCGGGCGCCGATCAGGCCGTCGTCGCCGGGGCCTCCACTGAGCAGGTCGGGGTCGCTGTCGTCGCCGGCTTCGAGGATGTCGTTGCCGCGCCCGCCGTAGAGCGCGTCCGCGCCGGGGCCGCCGTCGAGCCGAATCTGCACGTCGGGCGGCACGCTGGCGTCGATGTGGACGGTGTCGGGGCCGGCTTCGGCGTCGACGAGGAGGGACTGGATGCCGTCGGGACAGTGGACCGCGACGCCGCTGGGCGGGTCGCAGCCCTGCACGTTGCCGGCCGGGATCGAGGCGGTGGAGTCGGAGATGACGTAGCCGGAGCCGTCGGAGGCGACCGCGATGTCGTCGCCCCCGGGCGTGCCGCGCACGCTCAGCGTGGCGGAGCCGTCGATGCTCTGGGTGCGCACGACCGAGGCGCCGCTCGCCTGCGCCATCGGCGGTTCGCAGGCTTCCTCCAGCGTCGCGTTGCTGCACCGCGCGCCGTCCGGGCCTCCGTAGAGCTGGTTGGCGCCGCCGCGCCCTTCGAGAGTGTCGTAGCCGGCGGCGCCGTCGAGGCGATTGGATTCGCCGTCGCCCGCGATGGCATCCGGCGAGGGCGAGCCGATCACGTCCTCGAACCCGCTCAGGGTATCCGTCCCGTCGCCCTTCGCCGTGCCGGCGGCGAGGTCGACGGTGACCGCCTCCGGGGAGTCCGAGTAGGAAACGATGTCTTCGCTTCCGGCCCCGCCGCCGAGGGTGTCGTGGCCGAGGTCGCCGCGGACGATGTCGCCGTTTCCGGCCCCGCCGTCGACGCTGTCGCTGCCCAGGTTCCCCACCACCACGTCGCCGTCGCCTTCGCCCCCTTCGAGCTGGTCGTCGCCGAGCCCGCCGTCGAGGTAATCGGTTCCCGGCCCGCCTTCCATCGGGTCGTTGCCGCGTCCGCCGAAGAGGCGATCGTTGCCGCCGCCCCCGTCGATCGCCTTGTCGGACGCCCGCCCCGCGTAGAGCGTGTCTTCGCCTTCTTCGCCATACATCCAGTCGGGCCCTTTGCCGCCGGTCAGGTAGTCGTTGCCGCCGCCGGCGGCGAGGTGGTCGCTCCCCTTGTCGCCGTCGAGGCTGTCGCTTTCTTCGCCGCCGTAGAGGTTGTCGGAGCCGGTGCCGCCGAGCAGGCGGTCGTTGCCGGCTTCGCCGAAGAGGGAGTCGAAGCCGCGCCCGCCGACGAGGGTGTCGTCGCCCGGCCCGCCGCAGATCGTGTCGTTGCCGTTCGGCCCGCCGCCGATCCTGTCGTTGCCGCCGCCGCCGTAGATCACGTCGCTCGCCCGCTTGCCGACGATGACGTCGTTGCCCGGCGTGCCCACGATCGTCACGTGCTTGCCACCGCAGGTCATCGCCGCGGCGTCGCCGGCGGCGGGTCCGAGCAGGGCGAGCGCGGCAAAGCCGGCGGCGAGGCAGGCGCAGAGTGCACGGCGGGTGTTTGCCCAGGAAGAAGTCATTCACTTCTTCTCTCGACTCCCAGGCATGAGCGCTGGAGTCCACTCGAACACCTGTCCAGCCCCGCTCCGCCGCTGGTCAGATACCCTCGCTCCCGCATGCGAGGCGGTATCTACGTTCTCAACTTCTACTCAGCCGTCTTCATCGACCAGCTCAAGCGCGGTCGCAAGACGGCGACGATCCGTCTCGGCGACAAGAGCAACAAGTACGAGCGCGGCCAGGTGGTCTGGGTCACGGTCGGCTTCCGCCACAGCCCGCGCGAGAAGATCTTCACCGCGGTCATCGACGACGTCGAGGTGAAGAAGGTCGGCGAGCTCTCGCCCCGCGACATCGAGCACGACAATCCCGAGTTCCGCCGCCTCGAGGAGACCGCCAACTTCCTCGAGCAGATCTACGGCCGCCCGATCTCGATGGACGACACGGTGACGGTGATCCGCTTCTCGCAGATCACCGAGTCCCCCGGCGCCCACTTCGGCAATGGGGAGACCCCGCACCACAACTGATCCGATCCCCCGCCTTCCTCCTATCCCGTCCCAGTGGCCCACTACTCCTTCCTCACGACCTGGTTGCTCGACTCGCCGCGCGAGCCCGTCTGGGAGGCGATCCACGATCAGGAGAGCTGGCCGCAGTGGTGGCGCGGGGTGGAGGAAGCCGAGGAGCTGAAGCCCGGCACGGAGGACGGGCTCGGCTCGGTCTCGCGGCTGGTCTGGAAGAGCCTCCTCCCCTACCGGGTCGAGTTCGAGGTGACCACGAAGCGGGTCGAACGCCCCCATCTGCTCGAAGGCCACGCGGTCGGCGAGCTGGACGGGGTCGGCCGCTGGCGGCTGTATGAGAGCGACGGCGTCACCGCCGTCCTCTACGAATGGAACGTCTCGACCACCAAGCCGTGGATGAACCTGCTCGCCCCCTTCGCGCGCCCCGCCTTCGAGTGGAACCACGACTGGGTGATGTCGCATGGGGGCGAGGGAATCGCCCGACTGCTCGGCTGCAGGCTGCTCGCCAGCAATTGACCGCCGGCGCAAGCTCGCTATCTTTTCAGGCGTTGGCACTCATACCTGTAGAGTGCCAACAGTCGCGGGGCGCCGCAAATGGCGCTCAGGTGCGAATTTTCCGACTTTGCCAGTAATACACCGACCGATAACGGAGGTTCACGGATGAAGCTGAAGCCCCTCGGGGACCGGCTGATCGTCAAGCCGATCGATGAGGAGGAGACGACCGCTAGCGGCATCGTCCTCCCCGACACGGCCAAAGAGAAGCCGCAGAAGGGCAAGGTCGTCGCCGTCGGCGACGGCGCGATCCAAGAGGACGGCAGCCGTCGCCCTCTCGACGTCGCGGAGGGCGACGAGGTCCTCTACTCCAAATACGGCGGCACCGAGGTCACCGTCGAGGGAGACGACCTGCTCGTGCTTCGCGAGTCGGACGTCCTCGCCAAGCTCGGCTGACCCCGCAACGGAACTTAGAAGAACCAAGGAGGAACGAAACAGATGGCTCACAAGGAGCTGAAGTTCAGCGAGGAGGCCAGGGGGGCCCTGCAGGCCGGCGTCGATGCCGTCGCCGATGCGGTCAAGGTCACCCTCGGCCCTAAGGGTCGCTATGTCGTGCTCGACAAAAAGTTCGGCGCGCCGACGATCACCAACGACGGCGTCACCATCGCTCGCGAGATCGAGGTCGAGGACGTCTTCGAGAACCAGGGCGCCCAGCTGGTCCGCGAGGTCGCCACGGCGACCAACGACGTGGCCGGCGACGGCACCACCACCGCGACCCTGCTGGCGCAGATCATCGTCCGTCAGGGCCTCAAGAACGTCGCCGCCGGCGCCAACCCGCTGGCCCTGCGCCGCGGGATCGAGAAGGCCGTCGACGAGGTCGTCGAGAACCTGCGCGAGAAGCAGTCCAAGGAGGTCGCCGGCAAGGAGCAGATCGCCCGTGTCGCCGCCATCTCCGCCGCCGACGACGAGATCGGCAACGTGATCGCCGACGCGATCGAGAAGGTCGGCAAGGACGGCGTGGTCAACGTCGAGGAGGGCCAGACCTTCGGCATGGAGCTGGAGTTCACCGAGGGGATGCAGTTCGACAAGGGCTACATCTCCCCGTACATGGTCACCGACCAGGACCGCATGGAGGCGGTGCTGGAGGACCCCTACATCCTCATCGCCAACCAGAAAATCGGCTCGGTGCGCGACATCCTGCCGATCCTGGAGCAGGTGATGCAGGGCGGCAAGCCGCTGCTGATCGTTGCCGAGGACGTCGAGGGCGAGTGCCTCGCGACGCTCGTCGTCAACAAGCTGCGCGGCACCTTCACCGGCGTCGCCGTGAAGGCGCCGGGCTTCGGCGATCGCCGCAAGCGGATGCTCGAGGACATCGCGATCCTCAGCGGCGGTGAGGTGATCACCGAGGAGATGGGCCTCAAACTGGAGAACACCCAAATCGACCAGCTCGGTAGGGCCCGTCGCGTCGTCGTCTCCAAGGACACGACGACGATCATCGACGGGGCCGGCGAGGGCGACGCCATCAAGGGTCGGATCAAGCAGATCAAATCGGAAGTCGAGAACACCGACTCCGACTTCGATCGCGAGAAGCTCCAGGAGCGCCTCGCCAAGCTGGCCGGCGGTGTGGCCGTGGTCAAGGTCGGCGCCGCGACCGAGACCGAGATGAAGGAGAAAAAGCACCGCGTCGAGGACGCGCTGCAGGCGACCCGCGCCGCCCTCGAGGAGGGCGTTGTGCCGGGTGGCGGCGTGGCGCTGCTCAACGCCCAGGCCGGTCTCGACCCCGACTCGCTCGAGGACCCCGACGAGCAGACGGGGGCGCGGATCATCCACCGCGCGCTCGAGGAGCCGGTCCGCCAGATCGCCGAGAACTCCGGCGAGGAGGGCTCGGTCGTCGTCAACAAGGTCCGAGACCTGAAGCCGGGCGAAGGCCTCAACGCGGACACCGGCGAGTACGGCGACCTGATCAAGGCCGGCGTCATCGACCCGACCATGGTCACGCGCTCGGCGCTGCAGAACGCGGCCTCGATCGCAAAGAACATCCTCGTCACCGAGGCAGTGATCGCCGAACCGCCCGAGGAAGGCGGCGGCGGCGGTATGCCCGGCGGTATGCCGGACATGGGCGGGATGATGTAGCACGCCTGCCAGGCGATCCTCGCCCCAACAGGCGAGTGGCTTTCGAGAGGCCCGGGAAACCTGGGCCTCTCGCCTTTTCACCCCGCCGTAACGCGTTTCCCACCTATGGCATCGACAACGCGTTGCACCGGGGTCTCAGGACTCCTCCAGGACGTCGGCCATGCGCCGCGGAGTTACGCCCAGCGATTCGGCATCGGCCGTGCCGCGGTCGCTGGTCATCGAGACCTCCATCAGCTCCGCCTCCTCCCAGGTCGCGAACGTCGCCTCGCCCATGACCTTGCGCAGCGCGATCAGGCCAGTGCGGATCATCGGCAGGGGCACATGCACCAGAGGCCGGGGGCGCCCCGCGGCCTGGCTTACGAGGTCCGACATCTGGTCATAGGTCATCGTCTCCGGGCCAGCCAGCTCGTAGCGGGGGCGGCCGTCGGCGGCGAGGGCATTGGCCACGCAGTGGGCTGCGTCATCGGCCCATATGGGCTGGAACCGGGCTTGGCCGTCGCCGGAGACCGGCAGGACGGGGAGGAAGGAGAAGCGCTTCAGCAGGGTGACCCAGGGGTCGCTGTGGTCGTAGACGATCGAGGGGGCGAACACCGTCGTCTGCAGGGGGGAGGAGTCGACCGCCCGCTCCGCCAGCCACTTGGCGCGGAAAAAGCGCGTGCGCTGGGCGGCGGAGGCGTTGAGGGCGCTGAAGAAGACGAACCGCCGCACGCCGCTGCGCTCCGCCGCCCGCAGCAGCCGCACCGTCGCCAGCCCGTTCAGCTCCTCGATCCGCTTCGGCGGCTGGTCGCGGATCGTCGCCGCCAGGTGGATCACGGTGTCGACCCCGCGCAGCGCCTGGCGCACCAGGTATGGGTCCGACATCCCCCCGAGGTCGCCGAGTGCGATCTGCACATCGACCCGCCGCTCGCCCAGGCGCCGCGGCTCCCGCACCAGGCAGCGCACGTCCTCGCCCCGCTCGAGCAGCGGCGGCAGCAGTCGCGATCCTATGCTCCCGGTGGCGCCGGTCAGCAGCAGCAAGGCCACATCATCTCTAAAATGACCGCTCGCGCTTGGCCGGGGCCCCCGGCGGGCCCCGAAAAGACGACTTAGGAGAAGCATCGAATGACATACGTCATCGCGGAGCCGTGCATCGGCCAGAAGGACAACTCGTGTGTGGAGGTTTGCCCGGTCGATTGCATCCACCCGACGCCGGACGAGCCCGATTACGACTCGGTCGAGATGCTCTACATCGATCCGGACGAGTGCATCGACTGCGACGCCTGCGTCGAGGCCTGCCCGGTCGACGCCTGCTTCGCCGAGGACCAGCTCCCGGCCGAGTGGGCCAAATACGCCGAGACCAACGCCGAGTACTACAAGAAGACCGCCGCGTAGCCGCCCCCCGGACGGGAGCAGAGGAGGCGGCGCCCCCTACTGCACGACCGGCAGCGGGGTGCCGCTTACCGCGGGCGCCTCGGCTGCGCTGGGGACCGCCTGCAGCACCGGCAGCTCCTGGGGGGTCGAGGCGACGATGCCGCGGGCGGCTTGGCGAATTGCCTGGGAGGCGGGGGAGTCGGGCTCGGCGGTGACCAAGGGCGTGCCGGCGTCGGCGTGCTCGCGCAGGGGCTCGGAGAGCGGCACCTTGCCGAGCAGCGGCACGTCGAGCTCGTCGGCGAGGAGCTGACCGCCGCCCTCGCCGAAGATCGTGAAGCGCTCGCCGCTGGGCGTGGTGAAGCCGGACATGTTCTCGATCACGCCGAGCAGCTCGAGGTCGAATTTGGATGCCATCTCGGCGCTGCGTCGCGCCACGGTCTGCGCCGCCGGCTGCGGCGTGGTGACCAGCACGAACTTGGCCTGCGGCAGGAGCTGGGCCAGCGTCATCGAGACATCGCCGGTCCCCGGCGGCAGGTCGAGCAGCAGGTACTCCAGCTCGCCCCAGGCGACGTCCTCGAGGAACTGCTGGATCGCCTTGTGGAGCATCGGCCCGCGCCAGACCACCGCGGCGTTCTCCTCGACGAAGAAGCCGATCGACATCACCTTGACCCCGCCCGCGGCCTCCAGCGGAAGGATCTTGCGCTCGGCGTTCACCTCGGGTTTGCTGTTGACTCCGAGCATGCGCGGGATCGAGTAGCCGTAGACGTCGCAGTCGAGGGCGCCGGCCGGGTGCCCTTCGGCGGCCAGCGCCGCGGCCAGGTTGGCGGTCATCGTCGACTTGCCGACGCCGCCCTTGCCGGAGGCGACGCAGATCACGTTCTTGACCTGGGCCAGCGCGCCCTGCGGCAGCTTGCCGCGACCGAGCGTCTGCTGGAGGCTGCCCTTCTCCTCGTCGCTGAGAACGTCGAAGCCGACCGCGACCTCGGTCACCCCGTCCAGCTCGGACACCTGCTGGGCGACCGCCTGTTCGAAGTGGGAGCGGATCGGGCAGCCGGCGGTGGTGAGGGAGACGACCACCTCGACCCGGCCACCGTCGTGCACCTCGATCGAGCGGACCATGCCCAGCTCGACGATCGAGCGGCGCAGCTCCGGGTCGATCACTGCGCGCAGCTTCTCGGTGATCTGGTCCTTGGTCGGCAGAGCCATCGCAGCCATTCTGGCAAAGGCGCCAAGCCGGCGATTCGGCACACCGCCCTGGGCGTTTGACGTAACCGCCGCCGAGGGGGGAGAAAACGCGTCGGCCCAGTCATTGCCTCTTCAGATGCCGGCAATCGAAGGAGGGTGAATGTTGGGTACGCGCGGTGGCTTCGGGCGGATCGTCGGAATGGGAATCGGGCTGGCGGTGGCGCTGCTGCTGCTCGCGGCCGCGGAGGCAAGGGCCGGCAAGTACGAAGTCGCCCAGTGCGGCTGGTACGTCGGCGCCGATGCCGGTTGGGCCGACAGCACCGGCGGCGCCAAGTTCCGCCAGGACGCCTGGTGCGTGCCGCCCGCCGGCGCCGATCCCTTCGACGGCGCTCACATGAAGAGCCTCACCCGCGACGGGGCGTCCACCGTCTCCGGCACCCGCTTCGCTCGCTGGCGCTGGGAGGCGCCGGCGGGCACCGGCATCTCCCAGGTGCGCGGCACCTGGTGGCACACGCTTCATGACGGTATGGAGCAGCGGCTCGGCGCCGGTACCTGGAGCGGTGGCTTCGACGTCTTCGCCGCCGCCGCCGGCACCGACGTCGCCCCGCGCGAGTTCGTCGCCGGCTTCTCGCCGTCACAGCCCGCCCTCGAGGATCGCCTGCTCTGCGCCAAGCCCGAAAGCAAGTGGTGCAGCCTCGACCCGGGCTCCTGGTCGGCGATCCGGGCGCTGACCATCACCATCCAGGACGACCAGGGCCCGGGGGCGGGGATCGGCGGCGACATCACCGCGGGCGGCTGGCGGCGCGGCGCGCAGAACGTCAGCTTCTGGGGAGGCGACACCGGCGCCGGCATCCGCTTCGGCGAAACGAGCGTCGACGGCGCCCGCGTGGACCTCACCGAGTACCCCTGCGCGAAGGCTCTGATCGGCGGGGTCTGGAAGGCGACCATGATGCGTCCCTGCGGCCTCGGCGTCTCCGGCGGGGCGGCGATCGACACCACCCGCTTCAGCGACGGGCGTCACAGCATCCACCACTGCGTCACCGACTTCGCCGGCAACGTCGGCTGCACGCCCGAGGCGACCGTCGCCATCGACAACAACCCGCCGGCCCACCCGCGCAACCTGGCGCTCGCCGGAGGAGATGCGTGGCGCCGCGTAAACGACTTCGACCTCTCCTGGCAGGATCCCGACCAGGGGCTGGGAAGCCCGATCGCCGGCGCCCTCTGGCGGATCGTCGGCCCGGCCGGCTTCGACACCGGCGTCCGCTACGCGGCCGGGCGCGACCTCGCGGCGCTCAGCGACCTCACCGTGCCGGCGCCGGGCTCCTACGCCCTGCAGCTCTGGCTGCGCGACGAAGCCGGCAACGACGCGCCCCCCTCGGCGCTCACCGTCGCGCTTCACCTCGACAACGTCGCCCCGGGGGTTGCCTTCGAGGCGGGCCCCGGCGGCGGCGTCCCCGACCAGCTCCGCGCCGACGTCACCGACGCCCACTCCGGACCCGCCGGAGGGACGATCTTCTACCGCCGCGTCGATTCCCAGCGCTGGCTCGAGCTGCCGACCAAGACACAGCCGGGAGCGACGCCAGACGCCCGCAAGCTGGTCGCCGAGATGCCGCCGATCGGCCCCGGCACCTACGTCTTCCGTGCCGATGCCGCCGACACAGCCGGCAACACCGCCTCGACCACCCGCCGCGCCGACGGCACCGAGATGGCGGTGCGCAAGGTGCCCGTGCCGACCCCGCTGCAGGCGCAGAAGTCGAAGACGCGGATCTTCGCTCGCCTGCTGCGCGGTCGCCAGCTCGGCTCCGCCGTGACCGTGCCCTTTGGCGCGGGGGCGGCCGTGACCGGGCGCCTGGTGCGCGCCGACGGCGCCGGGATCGCGAACCGGGAGTTGCGGATCGTCTCCCGGCCCTCGCGCGGCGCCCTCGCCGGCCCCCGGGTCGATACGGTCAGCACCGGCCCCGACGGCGCCTTCCGGGCCGACCTTCCGGCCGGTCCGTCGCGGCGGATAACGGTTGACTTCCCCGGCGACGCGGGCCTCGACGGGTCGAGCCGCCCGGCGCTGCTGCTGCGGGTGCGTGGCGGCGTCAGCCTCAGGGCGAAGCCGCGGGCGCTGCAGACCGGCCGGGTCGTGCACCTCAGCGGCCGGGTGCGGACTGCCGACGCGCCCCTGCCCCGCCGCGGCAAGCTGGTCGCGATCCAGTACCTGGAGTCGGCGACCCATCGCTGGCGGCCGGTCCTGGTGACCCGCACCGACCACGGCGGCCGCTTCCGCACCCACTACCGCTTTCGCTATGTGACCGGGTCCGCGCGGGTCAGGATGAGGGCGATCACCCTGCCCGAGGAGCGCTGGCCCTACGCCCCGGGAGCCTCCCGCCCGGTGACGGTTCGCGTCAACGGGCGCTAGTGTGGAGGGCGATGTCGCGGGCCACTCTTCACACCAGCGCCGGGCAGATCGTGCTCGAGCTGCACGACGACGATGCGCCGAAGACGGTCGAGAACTTCCGCAAGCTCGCCGCCGACGGTTTCTACGACAGCCTCGTCTTCCACCGGGTCATCCCCGACTTCATGATCCAGGGCGGCTGCCCCGAGGGGACCGGCCGCGGCGGCCCCGGCTACACCTTCGAGGACGAGATCAACGACCACAAGGTGGCGCGCGGGGCGCTGGCGATGGCCAACGCCGGGCCCGACACCAACGGCTCGCAGTTCTTCATCGTCACCACCGAGGCGGCGCCCTGGCTCGACGACAAGCACACGGTGTTCGGCGCGGTGACCGACGGCATGGAGGTGGTCGACGCGATCGAGTCGACCGAAACCGACGCCTCCGACCAGCCGCTCGAGCCGCAGGTCATCGAGAGCGTCGAACTCTCCGATTAGCCGTCGCGGACGCGGGCGCCGGGACCCAGCTCCTCGGGTCTGGCGTGGCAGCTCAGCGCCATTGCCAGGTCGAGCCGGCGCTGAGAATGGTATGGATACTGTTCAAGCAAGACGGACGGTTGCACGTCCATTGCGCGCACGATCATCGGGAGGCGCGAGGATGAAGGCGGTTGCGGCAGAGGCGGTGACCAGGCCCGGGTACGGGTTGGGTTTCGCCTCGCTCGAGGTGGAGGCCGAGGTCGAGTCCCTCCCCGTCGAGGGGAAGCTTCCGGAGTGGCTGGGCGGCACCCTGCTGCGCAACGGCCCGGCGAAGTTCGAGGCGGGCGAGCGGCCGCTGCGCCACTGGTTCGATGGCCTCGCGATGCTGCACCGCTTTTCCTTCGACGGCGGCCGGGTCTCCTACGCCAACCGCTTTCTTCGGAGCGAGGCATATCGCGCGGTGGAGCGTGGAGACATCTCCTTTGGCGAGTTCGCCACCGACCCACCCCGGTCGCTTCTCAAGCGCGCGACGACGATGTTCAAGCCGATCTTCACCGACAACTGCAGCTTCCACGTCGCCCGCCTCGGAGGCGAGTTCGTCGCGATAACCGAGACGCCGGTGTCGGTCGCCTTCGACCCCGAGACGCTGGAGACACTGGGCCCCGTCCACTCGACACACGGCCAGCACGTGACCGCCCATCCCCATTACGACCGGCAGACGGGCGAGGTGCTGGCCCTTGCCACCCATTTCGGGCGGCGCTCCAAGTACCGCGTCGTTGCCCAGAAGGACCGCACGAACCAGCGAGTCCTCGCCGAGCTGCCCGCCGGCGAACCCTCCTACATGCACAGCTTCGGCCTCACCGAGCGTCACCTCGTGCTGACCGCCTGCCCCTTCGTCGTCAATCCGCTCCAGCTCGGGCTGGGCGGAAAGCCGTTCATCGAGAACTTCCGCTGGAAGCCGGAGGAGGGGGTCAGGTTCTTCGTCGTCGACCGCGGCTCGGGTGAGCTGCGCGGGACCTTCGAGACCGACTCCTTCTTCGCCTTCCACCACGTCAACGTGTTCGAGCGCGGGCCCGAGCTGGTTGTCGACCAGATCGTCTACGACAGCCCCGATGTGATCGACGCCCTCTATCTGGATCGGCTGCGCGCCTCGCCGCCCTCCGAGGCCGTGCACGGCAAGCTCATGCGCCACCGCATCGACCTCGATAGCGCCAGGGTGATCGAGGAGGAGCTGTGCGCCGAGATGTTCGAGTTGCCGCAGATCGACTACGACCGCTGCAATGGGCGCTCGTATCGCTACGTCTACGGGGCGGCCGTCGACACCGACACCGGTGGCGAGCCCGCCGACTTCCTCGACCAGATCGTCAAGGTGAACGTGGAGACCGGCGAGATCGTCGTCTGGCACGAGCCGGCCTCCTACCCCGGCGAGCCGGTCTTCGTGCCCTCGCCGCGTTCCGGGCGCGCCGAGGACGAGGGGGTGCTGCTCTCAGTCGTCCTCGACACTCGAGGCGCCCGCTCCTACCTGCTCGTTCTCGATGCCGCCAGCCTCGAGGAGCTCGGCAGGGCGCGGGTCCCCCACCACATCCCGTTCGGTTTCCACGGGCAGTACTTCGGCTGAGTGGCCGTGGCCGAAATGGACGTCCGGGCAGGATCCGGTCGAGCCAGGCCGGCAGGTACCAGGCGGCGCGACCGGCAAGGCGCAGGAAGACCGGCAGCAGCAGCAGCCGCACCAGGAAGGCGTCGAGCAGGACGGCGACCCCGAGGATCACGCCCATCTCCTTCGGCGGCAGCGGTCCTGAGAGGGCGAAGGTGAAGAAGACCGCGACCATCACCGCGCCGGCGGCGAGGATCACCCGGCCGGAGTGGGCGAGGCCGCCGACCATCGCCTCGCGTCGCGTCGCCGGACTCCTCCCAGTGCTCGCGCGCCGAGGAGAGCAGGAAGACCGTGTAGTCCATCGCGATCGCGAAGATCATCGCGAAGAAGAAGATCGGCCCCCAGGCGTCGAGGAAGCCCTGCGATTCGAAGCCGAGCAGGCCGGAGAGGTGGCCGTGCTGGAAGATCAGCGTGGCGACGCCGAAGGCCGCCGCCGGTCGAGAGCAGGTTGGCCAGGACGCCGATCGCGGCGATCAGCGGCGCCTGGAAGGCGACCAGCAGCAGCAGGAAGCCGAGCCCGAGGACGACCCCGATCGCCAGCGGCGTCTTCGCCGTCAAGCGCCGCTTCGAGGTCGTGGTTTTCGACCGCGGGCCCGCCGAGAAGGGCGGCGGCGGGCAGGTCGGAGCGCAGCCGGTCGACGGTGTTGCCCAGCGCGGTCGGTGGAGGGGCCGCTGGTCGGGAACCGCTTCGATCAGGACCGACTCCGCCGGCGCCTTGCAACGCCGGCGTCGACAACGGCGATGCCGGGGTCGGCGCGCAGCACGGCTGCAGCGCCGGCCGGCCTGCGCCGGCGGCGCCGACGACCTGCAGCGTCCCGGGTGCGCCCGGACCGAAGGCGGCGCTGATCTGGTTGTAGCCGACGCGGGAGTGGTCGCCCTTGGGGACGACCTTGATCGAGGGCATCCCCGTGCGCAGGCCGAGGATCGGGAGCGCCAGCCCCACCAGCACCACCAGGGCGAGGCCGCCGAAGATGACCGGCCGGCGCCAGAGCAGCTCGCCCCAGCGGGCGAAGCGCGGCGAGCGATGCTCGCCGCTGTGAGCCCAGGGCAGGGCGAGCTTGTCGACGCGCGGGCCGAGCTTGGCCAGCACGGCCGGCAGCAGGGTCAGCGTCGCCGCCAGCACGAAGAGGACCGAGATCATGATTCCCAGCGACATCGAGCGGAAGGCTGGGCTGGGAACCAGCATCACCGCCGAGAGCGAGATCAGCACGGTCAGCCCGGAGAAGAGGACGGCCTTGCCGGCGGTGTCCATCGTCGTCGCCGACCGCCTCGGCCGGCTCGTGGCCCTGGCCGAAGAGCGCGTTGCGGAAGCGCATCACGATGAAGAGCGCGTAGTCGATGCCGAGCGCCAGCGCGAACATCAGCGCGAAGTTCATCGCCCAGATCGAGATCGGCGCGAGCAGGGTGCCGAGGAAGAGGACGCCGGCGGAGGCGATCAGGCCGACGATCGTCAGCATCAGCGGCAGGCCGGCGGCGACCAGCGAGCCGAAGGCGAGGACGAGGATCGCCAGCGTCACCGGCCAGGAGATCAGCTCCGACTTCAGCATCGCTTCGCGGTTGGCTTCGTTGAAGTCCGACCACATGCCGGCGGCGCCGGTGAGGTTGGCTTCGACCCCCGGGGCGGCGACGCCGGCGAGCTTCGGTCTTGAGGTCGTCGGCTGCGGCGACCATCTCGTTCGGGCTCTTGGCGGCGTGCCGGCGCGGACCACCGCCGTGTGGCCGTCGCGCGAGATCGAGACACCGGGACGGGGCGGCGTCACCGCTGCCACCGCGGGGTCGGCGGCGAGGACGCGCTCGACCCGGGCGAGGGTGCGGCGGAAGGCCGGGGCGGTGACGGTCAGGTCGCTGCGAGTGGACGGCGACCTGCAGCGCGTAGGCGCCGGCGCCGGCGAAGTTGCGGTCGACCTGTTCGCGCACCGTCACCGACTCCGAGCCGTTCGCCTGCCAGCCGGCGCCCGAGAGCGCGGTCTCGACCCGCGGCGCCAGCACGCCGAGGCCGACTGCGACCACCGCCCAGGTGACGAAGACCGTGCGCCGGTGGGTCGCCGCGAAGCGGCCGAGCCGCCCGATCGGGCCCAGGTCGCTCATCGGTCGCAGGCGGCCTGGACGCCGAAGGCGACGCAGCACCCAGGAGCTGGGGCAGTTGCCGAAGGCGACGAAGGCGAGCTGGTTGAGGGCGACGAAGCCGGTCAGCAGCAGGAACCAGGGGCTGACGAACGCGCGCCAGCAGGGCGCTGAGCCCGGTCATCGTCCCGGCCATCAGGAAGAGGATTCGCTCCAGCGGCCAGCGTGGGGCCGAGGCCTGGAGCGGCGGTCGTGCGGCGGTCGCGGTAGTCATCGCTATCCTTTCTCTCAAGTTCTACAGCTTAACAACTTAACAGTTGTGAAAGCGATACACTATCAGACGATGAAGAGTCCGCTCGACCACGACGCGGCGGAGCTGATCGCTCGCCGCTTCCGCGCCCTCTCCGACCCCACCCGGCTGCGGATCCTCGACCTGCTGCGCACCCGCGAGGAGGCGTCGGTGGGGGAGCTTGACCGAGGCGCTCGGCTCCTCCCAGCAGAACGTCTCCAAGCACCTCGCCGCGCTGCGGGCCGAGGGCTTCGTCACCCGCCGCAAGCACGGAACCAGCTCGTTCTACTCGATCTCCGACCCCGCGGTGCTGGAGCTCTGCGACCGGGTCTGCGCGGGAATCGAAACCCAGCTCGCCGAGCTGGGCTCGGTCCTGGCCGGCTGAGTCAGCCTTCGGCCCGCGTCTCCCGGCGGCGGCGAATCGCCTCGCCCGGGCGCCAGAGGCTGACCAGTCCGGCGACCAGGGTGACGAGGAAGATCTGGCCGATCATCATCTCCAGCCCGGAGATCATTCGGCCGGGCTGGCCGCCGGGGACGAGGTTGCCGTAGCCGGTCGTGGTCAGCGTCGTGTAGCTGAAGAAGAGGAAGTCGGAGCCCTGCGGGTGGGGAACTCCTTCGAAGAAGGCGCCGCTCTGCAGCCGGTCGAGCGCCCCGTAGAGGAAGGTGAAGAGGATCCCCAGCACGGCGTAGACGCTGACCGCACCGAGGATCGTCCGGAACCCGACCTCGGGCGCGGTGACGACGCGGCGCAGAACGGCGAGCATCGCCACGGTCAGCAGGGAGATCTGGACCAGCGAGGCGAAGTTGAGCCAGGGGCGGCCGCCGAAAGCTGCGCTGACCATTGCCAGCGCGATCGTCAGCCCCGAGAGCCAGATCGCCGCTCGGACCAGGCCGGCGCGGGCCTGCGAGCTGGTCAGGGCGACCACCGACGTCGCGCTCGTGGCGACGGTCAGCACGACTGCCGACCAGCCGCGGTTGGAGATCAGGGATGCGAGCACGTAGGTGAGGAGGACCAGGAAGAAGACAAGGCCGAAGGCGTCGCTGATCCGCTGCGCACGCTGCAGCCAACGCTCGCGCGTACGAGCCCGGCGGGATGCCGTGTCCATGACCGGCAGTTCGGGCGGCGCGCCCCGTTTCCTCCCGGTTTGGCTAGAGCCCGGCCGGGTGGCGGGCGACGAATCCGCTTGGCACGACCATCTGCGGATGCCAGCGCGGGCCGGAAGCGCCCGGCGGGTCGTCGCGGGTGTCGTAGCGCAGGCCGGCGACGACCATGAACACGTGCTCGGAGTTCGCGTACACGGTTATCCAGCGGCCGGTGCCGCCGACTCCCCAGCCCGAGAGCTGGCCCGAGACGAGCGTCGTGTCGAGCAGGCCGCCTCCGTGCAGCGCGTAGCTGACGGCGCCGGAGCAGTCGTAGCCGCGCGAGCGCCAGCCCAGGTGCCCGCCTCCCCAGAGATAGGGCCTGTGGCGGATGCGATTGGCGGCGGCGACCACCGCCCTGACCGGCGCGGGCGCGTTCCGCGGGGCGACGGCCCTCCCGTTGGAGAGGACCGAGCCGCACGTCGCGCTGCTCGCTTCCATGCCGAACACGCCGGGAAGGCACTGTTCCGGCCCCGCGGGAAGCAGGACGGTTTCGGCGTGGGCGACCCCTCCGCCGAGCGCCAGGGTCGCGGCGACCATCGCCGGCGCCCATCGGCCCCACCTCTTTGCTCTGCGCTCGGGTTTCCTGGCTCGGAACGTCATTCCTCAGCGGAGGGGGTGGGATTCGAACCCACGAGAGACCTTGCGGCCCCCAACGGTTTTCGAGACCGCCCCGTTCAACCACTCCGGCACCCCTCCGGGGCACTGCTGAAGGTCGATTCTAGGCGGAACTCAAGGGCGGCATAGAGCGCGCCGATGAGGCCGGATGCAAGGCAACGAGCAGACACGGCTCGGGCAGTTCTTCGATCGCCGCCCGGTGCTGCTGCGCTCGCTCGCGATCGCCGCGCTGCTCTGGGGCGTCGGCTACCTGACCTGGCGGATCGGCTGGAGCGGCGAAGGCGCGAGCCCGGTCGCCTTCGCGATGCTGCTGGTGACGGAGATATACGGGCTCTGGGCGCTCGGCATGCTGGCGTGGTTCTCCTGGTCGCGCCCGCCTGTCGCACGGCCGGCGGCGACGCCGGGATACTCGGTCGACGTCTACGTCTGCACCTATGACGAGCCGACCGAGGTGGTCGCGGCGACCCTGGCCGGCTGCCGCGCCCTCACCTATCCGCACACGACCTGGCTGCTCGACGACGGCCGGCGGCCGGAGATGGAGGAGCTGGCGGAGATGGCAGGCGCCCGCTACCTGACCCGGCCCGACAGCTCCCACGCCAAGGCGGGCAACATCAACGCGGCGCTGCGGCGCACAGACGGAGAGCTGGTGCTGATGCTCGACGCCGACCACGTGCCGATGCCCGACGCGCTCGACGCGATGGTCGGTTACTTCGACGACGAGCGCATGGCGCTGGTGCAGAGCCCGCACGACTTCTTCAACCACGACTCGGTCCAGCACTACGTGGTCGGCCGCCACGAGCAGTCGCTCTTCTACCGCGTCGTCTGTCCCGGCAAGGACCGCCACGGCGCCGCCTACTGGTGCGGCTCCTCGGCGCTGATTCGCCGCGAGGCGCTGCTCGAGATCGGCGGCGTCGCCACCGAGACGATCGCCGAGGACTTCCACACGACGATCCGCCTGCAGCGCCATGGTTGGAGGAGCTCGCTACCACGACGAGGTGCTGGTGCAGGGGCTGGCGCCGCACGACCTCGACGGCTACCTGCTCCAGCGCGACCGCTGGGCGCGGGGCAACCTCGCCGTCTTCACACTGCCGGAGTCCCCCCTGCGCGCCCGCGAGCTGAAGCCACTGCAGCGGCTCTCCTACTTCGCCAGCCTCGCCGCCTACCTGGCGCCGCCGATGCGGCTGCTGCTGCTGCTGACGCTGGGCCTGGTGCTGTGGACGGGGGAGCTGCCGATGAAGATCAGCGTGGTGGCCCTGGCGGCGCTGTGGCTGCCGTCGGTCACCCTCAGTCTGGGCGCCGGGGCGGCGCTGGCGCGCGGCTACATGCGGATCGGCGAGACCGCCCACTACGAGCTGCTGACGATGGAGATCTACACGCGGGCGCTGCGCTGCGCCATCTTCCCCGGCCGCACCGCCTTCAAGGTGACGCCAAAGCAGGGCACCGGCGGCGGCGGCCTCGCGTCCGTGCGCAAGCTGCACCTGGTGCTCGCCTGCGCCGTGCTGGTCGGCGCCGGCACGGTGATGCGCCTGCTCGACCTCGCCGGCGTCGGGCCACTGCCCGACCTGCCCGGCATCGCCGCTGTGATCGTCCCACTGCTCGGGCTGGTCGAGCTGCGCCGCATCGGGCGCACGCTGCTCGCGGTCGGGCGCCGCCGGCAGCGGCGGCTGGTCTACCGCTTCGAGGGCGACGCGCCCGCCCAGTGCTTCTCGGAGGACGGCCATATCCCCGGCCGGCTGATCGACGCCAGCGCCGCGGGCGTCGGGCTGGTTCTCGACGCGCCGCTCGAAGTCGGCGCCCGCCCGGCGATCCTGCTCGACCTCGACGATGCGGCCGGGGAGACCCACGAGGTCGCCGCCGAGGTCGAGGTGCGCTCCTGTCGCGAGGCGGATGGTCGCTACCTGGTCGGCGCGACGATCGAGGAGATCGACCCCGCTTCGCGGATGCGCCTGATGGAGTGGTGCTACGTCGTCTGCAGCCACGAGCGCCTGCGCGGCCACCGCCCGGCCGCGCCGCCGGCCCGCGAAGCCGAGGCGATCGTGCTGCCGCTGCCGCTGCCGGCCCGCACGCCACGGGCCGCCGTCGCGTAGGGCCGCCCAAACCGCGAAGCGGAGAGGGAGGGATTCGAACCCTCGAGGCAGGTTTCCCCGCCCACGCGATTTCCAGTCGCGCTCCTTAAGCCACTCGGACACCTCTCCGGGCCTCCAAGGGTATTGGCTCTCAGCCACGGCGAGCAGAGAAGAACTTCGTCAATAGAGCGGCGCACTCGGGCTCGAGCACCCCGCCGGTGACAGCCGGCCGATGGTTGAGGGCGGGCTCGGCGAGGATGTCGAGGACGCTGCCGGCGGCGCCGGCCTTGGGGTCGGGAGCGCCGAAGACAACCGCCGGGATGCGGGCGAGGACGATTGCCCCCGCGCACATCGCGCAGGGCTCGAGGGTGACGTAGAGGGTCGTGCCGGCCAGCCGCCAACCGCCAAGCGCCTCGGCGGCGGCGCGGATCGCAAGGATCTCGGCGTGGGCGGTGGGGTCGCGCCGCAGCTCGCGCTCGTTGCCCGCGGCGGCGAGCGGCTCGCCGTCGCGGGCGACAACTGCCCCGATCGGCACGTCGCCGTGGCCTTCGGCACGTTGGGCCTGCTCGATGGCCAGGCCCATCAGCCGCTCGTGGGTCGGTATGAGAACGCCGGCCTGCATCCATCGGAGAGTATGTGCGACCTACAACTTCGCCGCCGGGCCGGTGTTAGGGAAGTGCTCGCGCGAATGCAGGGGATTCCCGCGAGCCTCGAGACGCAGATGAAACGATTCCTTCCGATCCTCGCGGCGGCGGCCCTGCTCGCCCCGCCCCTCGCCGGCTCCGCGCCGGCCCGCGCGGCTGCGCCACGCGGGGCAACGGGCTTCGCGCCGGGCCAGGTGATCGTCAAGTTCAAGGGCGAGCGGCTGGGAAAGACGGTCGAGCTGCCGCCGCGGGTCGGCGTGCGAGAGGCCGCGGCGGCGCTGCGTAAGAGCCCACGGGTCGCCTACGCGGAGCCGAACTACATCGCCACGGCTTCGGCGGCGAGTGCCGGCGCGATTCCCTTCGTCCCCAATGACCCGGGCAGGCTCGTCAACCCGGGCGTGCCGGGCGGCTGGGTCCGCAAGCAGTGGAATTTCCTCCCCTGGGAGGGAGGGGACACCGCACCGCTCTCCATCTCCCCCGGCGGCGTCGACGCGCCGGGCGCCTGGGAAAACCTGATCGCGGCCGGCCACCCCGGGGCGGAAGGGGTCACCGTCGCCGTCCTCGACAGCGGCATCGCCTATCGCGACGACGGCACGAAGTTCCTGCGCAGCCCGGATTTCTCGGTCGATCAGTTCACAAGGGGCTACGACTTCATCGCCAACGACCGCCTTCCGCTCGACCGGAACGGCCATGGAACCCATGTGGCGGGGACGATCGCCGAGGAGACCGACAACGCGACCGGCCTTACCGGACTCGCCTACGGCGCCAAGTTGATGCCGATTCGCGTTCTCAACAGACACGGTGAAGGGCTGGCAAACAGGATCGCCAAGGGAATCCGCTTCGCGGTGTCCCACGGCGCCGACGTGATCAACATGAGCTTCAATTTCGACTGCCACCAGAAGGTGCCGGTCGTCAACGCGGCGCTCCGACGGGCCTATGAAAAGGGGGTCGTGACGGTGGCCTCGGTCGGCAACCGGGAATTCGAGCACTGCGTGTCGGCGCCCGCCACCTCGCCGCACGTGATCGGCGTCGGAGGGACCACCGAGGGGGCCTGCCTTGGCAAGTACTCGCTGGCCGGCAAGGGCGTCGACGTCGTCGCTCCGGGAGGAGGGGTGCCCAAGCCCGGCTGCCCATCCGTTTTCGACCGTCCGATCTATCAGGTGACTCTCACAGGCCGCAGCACCAAGCTCTTCGGCGAGCCTGGGGGATACGCCGGGACCTCGATGGCGGCGGCGCACGTTTCGGCCACGGCGGCACTGATCCTCGCCGCCGGGATCGGCCCGAAGACGACGCCTCGGGGACTGGTCAAGGCAGTGACGCAGAGACTCAAGCAAACCGCCCGCAGCATCGGGCTGCCGAAGACGCAGCAGGGCGCCGGGCTGATCGACGCCAACAAAGCGACGGAGTCGGGCGCCTAGGTCGTGCGGACGATGATCACGCTGCAGGGAGCGTGATGGGAGACGTTGTTGGGGACGCTGCCGAGGAGGAAACGGCGGGCGCCGGTCATCCCCTTGTTGCCGACGACGATGAGATCGGCGTCGGTTTCCTCCGCCACGTTGAGGATTGCGTCCGCGGGGTTGCCCTCGACGGGGTGGGTCTGGACCTCCACGCCCTCCCGTTTGGCTGCCGCGGCGGCGGCGTCGAGGACGAGGTTGACGTCCTCGCGAGGGCCGATCTCGTGCTGGACGTCGGGCGGGAGGTCCTGCTGCTCCCCTTCCAGGCGACGCTTGGGGACCGGATCGTAGGCACTGACGATGCTGAGGCTGGCGTCGGCCAGCTTGGCGAGGTCGACGGCCTGGCGGACGGCCTCGGCGGCGGTCTCCGATCCGTCGGTTCCAACCACGATGCGAGTGAACACGCCCCGCCTCCTCTGCTCGGTCGCTGAACGAGGCCGATACTAACGGGGCGCGTGGCGGGCGGGGAGGCCGTGGAAGCCGGAGCCGAGGATCTCGGTGGGCGTGGTCGCCAGCCTCACGATCGCGATCGCGATCGAGGCGAGAAGGCAGACGACCAGCACCACCATCCCGATTTTCCACAGCATCGGCACCGGAGGAACCCTAGCCGTGGATAAGGTTTGCCCATGGAGAGGGTCGCGGATGGGGTTTGGCTCCTGCGGGGGGACCTGCGGGGGGCGATGAACATCTACTTCCTCGAGGACGAGGGAGGCGTCGTGCAGTTCGACGCGGGGACCAAGGCGATGCGAAAGGCTGCGCGGACTGCGGCAGAGGAGCTCGGCGGGGTGACGCGGGTGGTGCTGGGGCACGCTCATGCCGACCACCGGGGGACGGCGCCGTATATGGGCGCTCCCGTCTTCTGCCATCCGGACGAAGTCGCCGATGCCGAAAGCGACGCCTCGATCGCCCCCTATATGGACCTCTCGCAGCTGCCGGTGGCGCCGGTGCGCTGGATCTACCCCTTCCTGTTGCGTCGCTGGGACGGCGGCGCGGTGAAGATCGCCGGGACGGTGAGCGAGGGCGACGAGGTGGCGGGCTTCCGCGTCATCCACTTCCCCGGGCACGCGCCGGGGCTGATCGGGCTGTGGAGGGAGAGCGACAGGGTGGCGTTGGTCAGCGACGTGGTCTATCTGGTCGACTCGGCGCGACTCAAAGCGCTGCCCGAGGGCGAGGCCAGCGTTCCCCACCCCGCCTGGGCCTGGGATCATCAACAGGCAAAGGAGTCGGTCCGCAAGCTGGCGGCGCTGGAGCCCCAGGTCGTCTGCGCCGGGCACGCGGAGCCCCTGCGCGGGGAGAACCTACGGGAGACCCTGGAGCGCGCGGCCGAGAAGCACTAGGCGCGCCCGCTGCCATAAGTTCCGCCGCGATGATCGGGACCTACGCCTCGGCGGTGCTGGTCTGCGCTGCCTCGCTGCTGGTGGGGCGGGCGCTGCTCGCCTTCGCGGGACGAGGCTCCTGGTCATGGTTGGAGCCGGCGGTCGGCTTCGGCGCGATCCTCACCGCGACCGGGGTGCTGGCGCGGGCGCCAGGGCACGGGACGACGGCGACGGTGGGGCTGGTCCTGCTCGTCGTCGCCGCCGCCGTGGCGGTGGTGCGACTTCCCTACGCGGCGGGCGGTGCGCTGCGCCGCGGGCTGCCGGTGGCGATCGTCGTGATCGCGGTGCTCTCGATCCCGTTCGCGGTGAGCGGGCGGTGGGGGCTGCTGGGAGAGGGTTTCAACAACGACCTCGGGTTGCACCTGGCCTGGGCGGAGTGGCTGCGCAGCGGCTTCGGCCCGGCTCCGGACGCCGGCTACCCGCTTGGCCCGCACGGCCTCGCGGTCGCCGCCGCCGCGGTGCCCGGGATCGGTCTCGCCCAGGCCTTCATCGGCGAGATCTTCGCGATCGGCGTGCTGACGGCGCTGACCGCGCTCGGCGCCCTGGGCGACCTGCGGACGGGGCGGCGCATGCTCGCCGCGACCCTGGTCGCCCTCCCCTACCTCGCCGCCTCCTACTTCGCCCAGGCCGCTTTCAAGGAGATGGCGGAGGCGCTCTTCGTGCTGGCCGTCGCGGTCGCCCTCCACGACCTCGGCCGCCGACGGGCCTCAAATACGCCTATATGGAGGGTTTTCGGCCCGTCGGCGGGAGGGTTGGGGGGGTGGGTGCGTCTTGCGCTGCCGCCGCTCGCGCTCGCCGGCGGGATCTTCTTCTCCTACAGCTTCGCCGGGCTCGCCTGGCCGGTGGCGATCGCGGGGCTGTGGGGCCTGACCCTGCCCGAGGTGCGGCGGGCGCTGGCGCCGAGCTCGCTGCTGCGCTTCCTGCTGCGGCCGGCGACACTGGTCGCGATCGTCGTCCTGGCCGGCCTCGCCTTGGCGCTCACGGTCGCTGGCCCCTTTGGCTTCGCCCACGGCTTCAACAAAGTGGCCGGAAGCAACACCTACGGCCCGATCTCGCCAATCGAGGCACTGGGAATCTGGCCGTCCTCCAACTATCGGCTCGACGCCCCCGGCGGCGCGCAGCTGACCGGGCTGGCGGGGGCGGTCGCGGCGCTGGCGCTGCTGGTCGGGGTCGCCTGGTGGGTGCGGCGGCGCGACCTGGCGGTGCCGATCGCACTCGGCGCCTGCACCGCGCTCTACCTCTTCTCGCTGCCGTTCAGCGGCGATTACTCGCGGGCAAAGGCGCTGATGATCGCGGCGCCGCTGGCGATGCTGCTCGCGCTGCGGCCGCTGCTGGTCGAGCTCGGCAGGGGGGCGCCATTGCGGCGGCTCGCCTGGGGCGCGCTCGCCGTCGCCTTCGTCGGGGGCGCGCTCTACTCGAGCTTCCTCGCTCTGCGCGACGCGCCGGTCGGGCCGCCGGGACACGGGGCCGAGCTGCGCGCCTTCCTGCCGATCGTGCACGGGAAGCCGGTGCTCTACGCGGGGCAGGACCGCTACGCCGCCTACGAGCTGCTCGGCGCCGACACCCACGTGCCGCTGGTCGAGTTCCCCGACAACGAGGTCAGTCAGAACCCCGAGAAGCCGTTCGACACCGGCGACGCCTACAGCCCGATCGACTTCGACTCCTTCTCCCGCGGAACCCTCGACCGCTTCCGGTACGTGATCACCGGGCGGGCGGCCTGGAACAGCCAAGCGCCGGTCAACTTCCGGCGGATCGCCGCCACCCCGTCCTTCCTGCTGTGGGAACGGACCGGGTTGACGCCGCCCGACCGCCATGTGCTGCTGGAGGGGACCGAAGCCGGGGTGCGGGCCGACTGCGCCGCGCCGGAGATCCGCATCCTCACCTCGAACCCGGGGCGCGCCTCGCTGTTCCCGGCGCAGGCGCTCGGCGCGAAAGCCCGCTGGGGCGGCGGCAGCGTGCTCGGCGCCGGCGAGACCGCGTCGCAGACGCTGAACCTGCCTGCGGGCCGCTGGTACCTCTCGCTCCAGTACTTCTCCCCCTTCGGTCTCACCCTCTCGGCGCCCGGTTTCACCGAACCGTTGAAGCCGGCTCTCGACGGCCAGCGCCCCAACTCGATCAGCCTCGCCAACAACGGCCAGTTCTGGCCGGCGGGCCGCTACGAGAGCACGGGCGGTCCGGTCGAGTTCACGATCTCCACCGCCAAGGCGAGCACCCTGCAGGAACTGAGCGGCTACGACGGCAAGGCCTACCTGGGAGCCCTGGTCGCAGTGCCGGCGCGGCCGCACCGCATCGTGCCTCTCTCGAAGGCCTGTGGGGGCTGGATCGACTGGTACGAATCCCCCCAAGCACCCTGACCGGCGCATATCGGCGTCCTCGGCTCATTGGGCGTGCAGAGAGCACGCGGCGCTCCCCGCGTCCTTGATCTGCTTGGTCAGGCGGCCTTGGAAGCCAGGCGGTCCGGGCTTACCCGGACGACATCCCAGACGAGGCCCAAGCGCTCGAGGGTGTCGATCACCACTGCAGAGAGGTCGAACTGGTAGCGGCCGAGGCCATGGATGGCTGAGGTGGGGAAGGCGTGGTGGTTGTTGTGCCAGGCCTCGCCGAAGGTGGGGATGGCGATCAGGGCAAGGTTGCGCGACTCGTCGGCGGTCTCGAAATCGCGGTTGCCGAAGACGTGGCAGAGCGAGTTGATGCTGTAGGTGAAGTGATGCAGGACGAAGACCCGGACCAGGCCGCCCCAGAGCAGGCCGGTGACCGCGGCGAAGAGGGTGCCGCCGATCACCCAGCCCCGCGCGAAGGGGATCAAGAGCCCGAGGATCGCCCAGTAGATGAAGGTGCGGTCGATCCAGCTGATCACGGGGTCCTTCATCAGGTCCGGCGCGAAGCGTTCCCTGTTGCCGCGCTGGGTGTGGATGAACAGCCACCCCATATGGGCGTGGAAGAGGCCGCGCAGGGCGCCGCCGAGGCCGTGGCCGTGGTCGACGTGGGGGCTGTGGGGGTCCCCTTTTTCGTCGGAGAAGGCGTGGTGCTTGCGGTGGTCGGCGACCCAGGAGATGACCGGCCCCTCGATCGCCGCCGAGCCGAGGATCGCCAGCAGGCCGTGCAGCCAGCGCTTCGCCTTGAAGCTGCGGTGGGTGAGGTGACGGTGGAAGCCGACCGTGATTCCCAGCCCGGTGAGGACGTACATGCCGACGAAGAGGAAGACGTCGCTCCAGTGCAGCGCCCTTCCCCAGACCTGCCAGGCGGCGAAGCCGATCGCGATGAACGGGATCAGGGTGACGAGGCCGGTGATGATCCGGTCGCGGGTCTCGTTCGCGACGGGCTGGATGTCAGAGGGGAGAGGGCCGGCGCCTGCCATCGGCCACCGATCATACGGCCCGACTCCACCGAAAGGTGTCACATGGGCCGACGGGAGGTAGGGTGCGGGCGATGGCGTTTGCCAGGACCGCGCCGCTGCGGCACGAGATCGAGAGCGCGGATTCCGGAGAGGCCGTTTGCGGTCGAGTTCTGGGACGGTACGACGCTTCCCTCCACCTCCGGCGACGGCCCCACCTTCCAGGTTCGCTCGCCGCTCGCCGCCGCTCATGTGCTGAGAGCGCCAGGCCAGCTCGGCCTCGGCCGCGCCTACGTCAGCGGCGAGATCGAGGTCGACGACATCGACGCGGTGATCGCGTTGCTCGACAGCTGGAAGCCGCCGGCGCTGGACCGCGCCGACAAGCGGGCGCTGCTGCTGGGCGCCGTGCGCGCCGCCGGACTGACGAAGCCGCCGCGGCGCCCCGCCGCCGAGCTGCGCCCCAGCGGCCGCCGCCACAGCAAGGAGCGCGACGCCCGCGCCGTCCGTCACCACTACGACGTCTCCAACGAGTTCTTCTCGCTCTTCCTCGACGAGTCGACCACCTACAGCTGCGCGGTCTTCTCCCGCGGGGCGACGACGCTGGAGGAGGCGCAGGAAGAGAAGCTGGAGATGGTCGCCCGCAAGCTGGAGCTGAAGGAGGGCGACCGGGTGCTCGACGTCGGCTGCGGCTGGGGCAGCTTCCCGCTCTGGGCGGCAACCAGGCACGGAGCCAGCGTGGTCGGGATCACCCTCTCGCCGCCGCAGGCCGAACGGGCGCGGAAGCGGGCCGAGGAGGCCGGCGTCGCCGACCGGGTCGAGATCCGCGTGACGGACTATCGCGACCTCGCCGGCGAGCGCTTCGACGCGATCGCCAGCATCGGCATGGTCGAGCACGTCGGCGCCGCTCAGATAGACGTCTACGCGCGTACTCTCGCCGGGCTGCTGGAGCCGGGCGGGCGGCTGCTCAACCACGGCATCGCCCGCCTCCGCCATAGCGACGACGAGGCGGGGCCGTTCTCTGAGCGCTACGTCTTCCCCGACGCCGCGCCGCTGCACCTCTCGCGGGTGCTGCTGGCGCTGGAACGGGCCGGCTTCGTCACCCGCCACGTCGAGGAGTTCGGCGCCGACTACGCCGAGACCCTGCGTCACTGGGCGCGGCGGCTGGACGAAAACCTCGACCGCGCCATCCAGCTGGCCGGCCCCGAACGCGTCCGGGTCTGGCGCCTCTACCTGCGCGCCGCCCGCAACGGCTTCGAGAGCGGCTTCACCTCGATCTACCAGGCCCGCTGCGTACAGGCCGGCTGACGCCGACCTATACGGGGAATCCAGAGGAAACATCTTCGAGCGCCCAGTCGGCGCCGGCCTCTCGCAGCTGCTCGACCGTGAAGTTGCCCGTCGCCACTCCCACCACCTGTATGCCGGCGCCGTGGCCGGCGGCCACGTCGCGGGGGGTGTCGCCGACGGAGATGCTGGCGCCGTCGGCGAGCACGCCGCCGGAGACGAACCTGCCTCTTTCCAGGGCGCAGCGGGTCAGCTCGGCGCGCTCGTTCGAGTCCGAGCCATAGCCGCCGAAGGAGAAGAAGCGGTTGAGGCCGGCTCGGGCGAGCTTGATGTGGGCGGCGGCCTCGATGTTGCCGGTGGTGAGGCCGAGGAGGTGGCCGGCGTCGACGAGGCGCTCCACCAGCTCTTCGATCCCGGGCATCACGCGGTAGCCGTCGGACTCGTCTATGGCGTCGGAGAGGTGGCGCAGGTAGTGGGCCATCGCCGTGGCGAGCTCGCGGCGATCGGGATCGCGGCCGAGGATGTTGCGCAGGGCCACACGACCGACCTCGGGATCGGTCATCCCCGACTCGGTCACCTCGCGAATGTCGAGAGGCGCGCCGTGCAACTCCTCGAAGGCGCGTCGCCAGGCGATCGCGCCGGCGCCTCCGGTGGTGATCAGGGTGCCGTCGATGTCGAAGAGAACCGCCTCGATCATCTATCCAGCGACTTGACGCGCACCGCGCAAGGCTACCCGGTGGCGAGTGGCCCCCCGCGTCTTGCCGCGCCGCGGCCGGTGTCGCGCGGGCGTGCCTCGGCCGCTGAGCGACGCGGTGAAGGCGCCGGCGTCGCTGTCGATGCGGAGCGTGGCCGCCTTCGCCCCCTTGCTGTCGGGGGCGAAGCGAACTCGGAGCCGGCATTCCTCTCCGGCTCCGAGCGTGACCCCGGTGCAGGTGTTGCCGGCGAGGACGAACTGGTCGAGGTTGGCCCCGGCAATGACGGCGACGCCGAGGTCGAGCGACGTGCTTCCCTCGTTGCGGACCGCGAACAGGCGTCTGTGGCTCTTGGTGCCGGCTGCCCGGGGTCCGAAGTTGAAACCGGGGGGCGCGAGGGTCACCGCGGCAGCGACGCCCTCGCCGGTCAGCGTGACCTGGGTACCGCTGTTCGTGTCGCTGAGGAAGGACAGCTTCGCGGTCTTGGCGCCGGCGCCGACCGGGGCGAAGCTGACGTGGGCGGTGCAGCTCGCGGCGGGTTCCAGGGGCGCGACGGTGCAGCTCTCGTCGAGCAGGCGGAAGCTGCCGGCGTCGCCGCCACCGATGGCGCCGATGAAGTAGGCGGGGGCGGCGATATTGCCCGAGTTCGTCAGGGTGATTGTGCGGATGGCCCCGGTGACGCCGACCGTCGCCGCGCCGAAGTCGGCCGGGTTCGGGGAGCCTTCGACTATGGGCTGCCCGCCGACTCCCGTCAGGTCTGCGGTGAAGAACACGCCGTTCGCGCTTACCCGTGCTTGGGCCGAGTAGGCGACCGGGTCGTGGGGGCTGAAGTGGACCTGCAGCGAGCAACTTTCGCTGGGGTTCAGCAAGCGAGCGAAGCAATCGCTGGCGCCGATGAAGAAGGCGCTGGAGCCGGGACCGGCGATATCGGGGCTTTCGACCGGCACGGAGGCTTCGCCGGTATTGGTCACCTGGAAGCCGGTTTCTTGTTCGGAGTCGACCGGCTGGACGCCAAAGTCGTAGCTTTCGGGAACGAAAGCGAGCTGGGCAGGTACGCCGATGCCGGAGAGCGCCAGGGTCTGTTCCGATCCTCCGTTGAGGTGGAGGCTGAGCATTGCCTGCTTTTCGCCGTCGCTGCTCGGCACGAAGGTGACCCCGAGCGTGCAGTGCTGGGCTGTGGCGAGGTTCCCGGCGCAGCTGCCCCCGTTGAGGTTGAAGTCCGCTGAGTCAGGGCCTTCGACGACGATCGTTTCGATCGAGACTTCTTCTTCGCCTTCGTTGGTGACTTCAAATTCCTGCGATGGCGAGCTGCTCCCCGTGGTCGTTTTCGGAAAGGTCCCAGAGGAGGGCGAGAACGTCAGCGACGCCGCAAGGCTCGAGGCGGGAAGGGCCAGCGTGGCGAGGGCTAGCGCGAGGAGGGAGAGGACGACGGTGCCGATCGGGCTCGGCAGGGTGCGGAGTTTGGACATGTGGATTCATCGAGCGCAAACGACTCCCTCCTTTGCGCCGGATGAGTTCGCTCATACAAGCGTTGAAGATGACGCCTGTCAGCGCTCGCCCTCGAGCAGGTCGCGCTGGGTCAGCCAGTAGAGCAGGCCCAGGGCGGGGAGGACGAGGACCGCGGCGGCGATGAAGACGGCGATCACGGTGCCGAGGGTGTCGGCAGGCGCAGCCGACTGGGTGATCTTCAGCGATGTCGGCAGCAGGTAGGGGAACTGGGCGACGCCCCAACCCCAGATGACCGCGACGACGGCCCCGCCGGCAAGCGGGCGCAGCGCCAGCCGCGCGCCGCGCAGGAGGGCGATCAGCAGGCCGATCCCGCAGAGGGCGGAGAGGACCACCAGCGGCAGGCCCTGGTCGGTGAGACGGTCGAAGATGTAGCGGGCTTCGGCGTGGAGCTCGACCAGGCCGGCCGCAGCCGCGGCGCCGGCGAAGAGCGCCGCCGCCAGGGCGCGACGGACGAAGTAGCGCTCGAGGCCCTCGTCCCCGGCGCGGCGGGCGTCGCCGACGAGGAAGACGGCGGCGAGATAGGCGCCGGTGGCGACGAACATCGCCCCGGTCAGCAGCGGCAGCGGCCCCGTCCAGCTCGAGAATGGGGCGCCGTCGCCGCTCGCGGGGACGTTGCCGGCGGCGATCGCGCCGACCACGGTGCCCATGAAGAACGGGGTCAGCACCGAGGAGAGGGCGAAGGTCGCCCCCGCCGCCCGCCGCCCCGACAACCCCTCGATCGACTTGCGGAAGGCAAAGCCGGAGCCGCGCAGGACGATCCCAACCGCAGCCAGCGCAAGCGGCACGTACAGCGTCGTCATCACGGCGCTGAAGGCTGGCGGGAAGGCGGTCCAGAGGACGACGAGAATGAAGATCAGCCAAACGTGGTTGGCCTCCCAGACGGGGGTCAGCGAGCGCTGGATCAGCGCCCGCGGCCGCTCCCCCTTCTCGGCGCCGCCGGCGATGAGGTCCCAGAGGCCGCCACCGAAGTCGGCGCCGCCGAAGAGCGCGTAGAAGGTCGCCCCGACCCAGAGGATTCCGGCGACGATGTCGGCGCGGGTCACGGTCCTCCCCCCGGGAGCGGCGCCGGCGGAGCGTAGGGCGTTCCACCCTCCGGCTCCTCCTCGCCCTCGCGCCAGCGGCGCGACATCGAGCGCAGGACGAGGATCGCGACCGTTCCGATCGCCCCGTAGAGAAGCAGCACCAGGGCGAAGCTGAACCAGATTCCCTGCGCCTCGGTGACCGCTGCGGAGGTTCGCATGTAGCCCTGCACGATCCAGGGCTGGCGCCCGACCTCGGTGACGATCCAGCCGCACCAGAGGGCGAGGACCGCCCCGGCCCCCGAGATCGCCACCGCGCGCAGGAACCAGGGCGTCTTCGGGATGTCCCGGCGCCGCCACCAGACGAAGGCGAGCCAGGCGCCGAGGGCGAGCAGGGCGGTGCCGATCCCGACCATGGCGTCGAAGGAGAGGTGCAGGAGCGTGTTCGCGGGCGGCCGTTCGCCAGCCGGGATGCTCTTCAGGCCGACCACCTTGGTGTCGGCGCTGAAGCCGACCAGGAAGGAGTCGAGGTCCGGGATCGGGATCGCCGCCTTCACCCCGTCCGAGGTGCAGATGCCGCCGACGTACTCGGTCTGGTGGCCGCCGGTTTTCTGGACGCACTCCATGCCGGCGAACTTGGCCGGCTGGCGGTCGGCGACCGCGCGGGCCGCGGTGTCGCCGACGAAGAGCTGGATCGGGGTCGCGACGAGGCCGATCGTCAGCGGGATAAGCAAGCCCAGCCGGTGCAGGCGGTCGCGCCTGCCCTTCAGCATCCCGGCGGCGTAGACCGAGGCGACGAGGAAGCCGACGACCATGTAGGCGGCGAGGATCATGTGCGGCGTCTCGTAGCCCGTCGCCGGGTTGAAGAGGACCTTGAGCGGATCGGTCTCGACAACCCTGCCGGCGCCGTTCAGGGTGAAGCCCTGCGGCTGGTTCATCCACGAGTTGGCGGCGACCACGGCGAAGGCGCCGCCGATGCCGGTGACGACCATCGGCACACCCGACCAGAAGTGCGCCCAGCCGCTGAGCCGCTTCCAGCCGTAGATGTAGATCGCCAGGAAGATCGCCTCGGTGAAGAAGAAGAGCCCCTCGATCGCGAAGGCGATGCCGAAGGCGGCGCCGAAGCGGTCCATGAAGCGCGGCCAGAGCAACCCGAACTCGAAGCTGAGCACGGTGCCGGTGACGGCGCCGACGGCGAAGGTCACCGCCATCGCCTTCGACCAGCGCCGCGCCAGCTCCATCGCATCGTCGTCCCCCCGTTTCAGCGCGATGTAGTTGGCGATCAGGATCGTCGCCGGCAGGGCGACGCCGAGGCAGGAGAGGACGATGTGGAAGCCGAGCGTGAAGGCCATCTGCTCGCGCGCGGCGAGCAGGTTCGATGCCGACGCTGCCAGCGGGAGCGGGTCGAGCGAGGGCACCGCTACTCCTCGGGTTCCCGTGCGAGGGGGCTCTCGCGCCTCGCCTGGCGGTAGCGGCGGATCAGCGCGTTGGTGGAGCTGTCGTGCCGCAGCTTCGGCTCCCTGCCGGCCTTCAGCTCGGGGACGATCGCCACCGCCAGCGCCTTGCCCAGCTCGACTCCCCACTGGTCGAAGGAGTCGATTCCCCAGATAGCCCCCTGGGTGAAGGCACTGTGCTCGTAGAGGGCGACCAACGCGCCCAGCGTCTCCGGCGTGAGGCGGTCGGCGAGGATCGTGTTGGAGGGGCGGTTGCCCTCCATCACCCGGTGCGGCACGACCTCCTCCGGCGTCCCCTCCTCGCGCACCTGCTCGGGCGTTTTGCCGAAGGCGAGCGCCTCGCTCTGGGCGAAGACGTTGGACATCAGCAGGTCGTGGTGGTCGCCGAGCGGGTTGTTGGAATGGATGAAGCCTATGAAGTCGCAGGGAATCAGGCGCGTGCCCTGGTGGATCAGCTGGTAGAAGGAATGCTGGCCGTTGGTCCCGGGCTCGCCCCAGTAGATCGCCCCGGTGTCGTAGTCGACGCGGGCGCCGTCGAGGGTGACGTGCTTGCCGTTTGACTCCATCGTCAGCTGCTGCAGGTAGGCGGGGAAGCGGTGCAGATACTGGTCGTAGGGGAAGACGCCACAGGTCTGGGCGCCGAAGAAGTCCGAGTACCAGACCGAGAGCAGGCCCATCAGCGCCGGCAGGTTGGCGGCCAGCGGCGTCGCGCGGAAGTGCTCGTCCATCGCGTGGAAGCCGGCCAGCATCTCGGCGAAGCGGGCGGGGCCGATCGCGAGCATGGTCGAGAGGCCGATCGCCGAGTCCATCGAGTAGCGGCCGCCCACCCACTCCCAGAAACCGAACATGTTGTCGGTGTCGATCCCGAACCTGGCGACCTCCTCGGCGTTGGTCGAGACGGCGACGAAGTGCTTGGCGACGGCGGCCTCCTCGCCGCCGAGGCCGGCCAGCGACCATTCGCGGGCGGTGCGGGCGTTGGTCATCGTCTCCAGCGTCGTGAAGGTCTTCGAGGAGATGACGAAGAGCGTCTCCTCTGGGTCGAGGTCGCGCGTGCACTCGGCGAAGTCGGTGCCGTCGACGTTGGAGACGAAGCGGAAGGAGAGTGCGCGGCGGCTGAAGTGGCGCAGCGCCTCATATGCCATCACCGGGCCGAGGTCGGAGCCGCCGATGCCGATGTTGACGACGTTGCGGATCGGCCTGCCGGTGTGGCCCCGCCACTCGCCGGAGCGGATCCGCTCGCAGAAGCCGGCCATCCGGTCGAGCGTCTCGTGGACCTCCTTGACGACGTCGACCCCGTCGACGATCAGCGAGCGGCCCCTCGGCATCCGCAGCGCCACATGCAGCGCCGCGCGATCCTCGGAGACGTTGATGTGCTCGCCGCGGAACATCGCTTCGCGGCGCTCCTCGACTCCGCGCTGGCGGGCCAGCTCACCGAGCAGGATCACCGTCTCGTCGGTGATCCGGTTCTTGGAGAAGTCGAGATGGAGACCGGCGCCGTCGGCGATGAGGCGCTCGCCGCGCTGGGGGTCGGCGGCGAAGAGGTCGCGGAGGTGGGCGCCGCGGATCTCGCCGAAGTGTCGCTCCAGGTCCTTCCAGGCTGGCTGCTCGCGCAGGGACGCGGGCTCGCTCACCCCCGTGCCGTCGCTCACGCCGGCGCCCTCAGCTGCGCCGAGATCGTCTTCAGCATCTGGTCCCAGGACTTGGCGAAGGCGACCTTGCCCTCCTCCTGCAGGCGCTCGGCGAGGGCGTCGACGTCGATCCCGGCATCGGCGAACCGCGCCAGCACCTGCTCGCAGTCGCCGCCGTCGGGAGGCATGAGGTCGCCGACGTGACCGTGGTCGGCGAAGGCCTTGAGGGTCGGCTCGGGCATCGTGTTGACGGTGAACGGCGAAGCGAAGCCCTCGATGTAGAGGACGTCGGAGGCTTCGGGGTCCTTGGTCCCGGTGCTGGCCCAGAGCAGGCGCTGCGGCCGCGCCCCCTCGTTCATCAGCCGCTGCATGCGCGGCGAGTCGAGCAGCTCGCGGTAGGCACGGTAGGCACGGAAGCCGACCGCCAACCCGAGTCGGTTGTGCAGCTCGTCGGGCACCTCGCCGGTGACCGCCACGTCCCAGCGGCTCATGAAGATCGAGGCGACCGAGGGGACGTCGGGGTCGAGCCCGGCGTCGATCCGTCGTTCGATCCCCTTCAGGTAGGCGTCGGCGGCAGCGAGGTACTGCTCGCGCGAGAAGAGCAGGGTGACGTTGATCGGCAGGCCGGCGAAGATCGACTCCTCGATCGCCGGCAGGCCCGCCGGCGTGCCCGGGATCTTGATGTAGAGATTCGGCCGGCCGCCTTCCCGGTGCAGGCGCGCCGCCTGCTCGATCGTCGCCGGCGTGTCGTCAGCGAGCTTGGGCGAGACCTCGAGCGAGCAGAAGCCGTCGACGCCGGCGGTGCGCTGGTGGACGCCGGCGAAGAGATCGGTCGCGTCGCGCAGGTCGGCCAGCGCCAGCTGGAAGAAGATCGCCTCGGGATCGTCGATCGTCTCGGCCAGCTCGGCGATCTGCTCGTCGTACGCGTCGCCGCCCGAGATCGCCTTGTCGAAGATCGTCGGGTTGGAGGTGAGGCCGGTGACCGACAGCTCCTCGATGTAAGCGGCGAGGGTGCCGTCGCGCAGCATCGTGCGGGTGATGTTGTCGAGCCAGAGGCTCTGCCCCAGCTCATGCAGTCGTGCGGTTGGCTTCATGTCTCGCTCCTTCAAGTCGTTTACGCGTTCCCGGCTACCCGGCCGAGCGCTTCGCGGGCCGCCTCGGCGACCCTGTCCGGCGTGAAGCCGAACTTCGTCTGCACGTCCTTGAGCGGCGCCGAGGTGCCGAAGGTGTGCATGCCGATCTTGACGCCGCCGGGGCCGACGTAGCGATCCCATCCCAGGGTCGAGGCCTCCTCGACCGAGACGCGCGCGGTCACCTGCGGCGGCAGCACCTCGTCGCGGTAGGCCTCGTCCTGGCGGTCGAACAGCTCCCAGCAGGGAAGGCTCACCACACGCGCGCGAACACTCTCACCTCTTAGCTCCTCGTATGCCGCCAGCGCCAGCGCCACCTCGCTCCCGGTGGCGATCAGGATGACCTCGGGACCGTCGCCGTCGGCGCCGGCATCGGCGAGCACGTAGCCACCCCGGCGCAGCCCCTCCGCCGGGGCGTAGGTGGCGCGGTCGAAGACCGGCACGTCCTGGCGGGTGAGGACGAGGGCGACGGGCTGGTGGCTGCGGTCGATCGCGACCCGCCATGCCTCCGCGACCTCGTTGGCGTCGGCGGGGCGGATCACGTCGAGGCCGGGGATCGCCCGCAGCGAGGCGAGCTGCTCGACCGGCTGGTGGGTGGGGCCGTCCTCGCCGAGCCCGATCGAGTCGTGGGTGAAGAGGTGGATCACCGGCAGCTCCATCAGCGCCGAGAGGCGGATCGCCGGCCGCGCGTAGTCGGAGAAGGTGAGGTAGGTCGACCAGAGCGGGCGCAGCTTGGAGAGGGAGAGGCCGTTGGAGATCGCCGCCGACTCGTGCTCGCGGATGCCGTAGTGGAGCTGGCGGCCCGCGTAGCTTCCGGGCTCGAAGTCGGCCGCGCGGTCGGTGTCGAGGCGGACCGAGGTCGAGTCGGTGAGGTCGGCGGAGCCGGCGATCAGCCAGGGCAGGCGTGCCGCGATCGCGTTCTCGACCTGGTTGGAGGCCTTGCGGGTGGCGATCCCCTTCGCGTCGGCGTCGAAGCTGGGGATCCCGGCGTCCCAATCCTCGGGCAGCTCGCGCTTGCGCATCGCGTCGATCTCGGCAGCGAGCTCGGGCTCCTCCCCGGTGTAGGCGGCAAGCGTCTGCTCCCACCCGGCGCGCAACTCGGCGCCGCGCCTGCAGATCCCCTCGGCGAAGCGCTCGCGCACCCCGTCGGGGACGAGGAACTGGGCGTCCTCGGGCCAGCCGTAGGCGCGCTTGGTCTCGCGCACCTCCTCCTCGCCAAGCGGCTCGCCGTGGGCGGCGGCGGTGTCCTGCTTGTGCGGCGAGCCGTAACCGATGTGGCTGTCGACGACGATCAGGGTCGGCCGTCCCTGCTCGCTCTTGAACTCCTCGAAGGCAGTGGCTATCAGGCCGGTGTCGTTGGCATCGCCCACCCTCGTGACGTTCCAGCCGTAGCCGATGAAGCGGGCGGCGACGTCGTCGTCGTAGGCAAGGTGGGTCTTGCCGTCGATCGTGATGTGGTTGTTGTCGTAGATCCAGCAGAGGTTGTCGAGGGCGAGGTGGCCGGCGATCGAGGCGGCTTCGTTGGAGACTCCCTCCATCAGGCAGCCGTCCCCGGCGATCGCGTAGACGTCGAAGTCGAACAGGTCGAAGCCGGGACGGTCGTAGCGGGCCGACTGCCACTTGGAGGCGATCGCCATCCCGACCGAGGTGGCGACCCCCTGGCCGAGCGGACCGGTGGTGGTCTCCACTCCCGAGGTCCAGCGGTACTCGGGGTGACCGGGGGCGCGGGAATCGAGCTGGCGGAAGCGCTCGATGTCCTCGAGGCTGACCGCCGGCTTGCCGACGATCTCGTAATCGGGGTCCACCGCCTGCACGTCGGCGAGGTGCAGCAGCGAGTAGAGGAGCATCGAGGCGTGGCCGGCGGAGAGCACGAAGCGGTCGCGGCCCGGCCAGATCGGGTCGGCGGGGTCGAAGCGGAGGAAGCGCTGCCAGAGCGTGTAGGCGAGCGGGGCCAGCGCCATCGGCGTCCCCGGATGGCCGGAGTTGGCCTTCTGGATCGCGTCGATCGAGAGCGTGCGGATCGTGTTGATGCAGAGCTGGTCGATGTCGCGGTCCGTGCCTGCATGCGCGAGGCCGATCCTATTCCCCGGACTCTCCGAGCCGTAACGCATTCCCGCCCGCCGACGGGCCGTTGGAAAAAAGGCCCGTTTCAGCCGCGCGTGGATAGAGTGGCGGCCGTGAGCGCTGCCGACGAGGAGAAGCGGGTCGCGGCGGAGGCTGCGGCGGAGCTGGTGCGAGACGGGATGGCGGTCGGGCTGGGGACGGGCTCGACGGTCGAGCACCTGCTGCCGGCGATCGCGCGGCGCGGCCTCGGCGACATCCGCTGCGTCGCCACGTCTTTGGCGACCGAGGAACAGGCCCGCGGGCTGGGGATCCCGGTCGAGGAGTTCGGCACGCTGGAGCGGCTCGACATCGCGATCGACGGCACCGACCAGGTGACGCCGGACGGTTGGCTGATCAAGGGCGGCGGCGGCGCCCACCTGCGCGAGAAGATCGTCGCCGCGGCGGCCGAGCGCTTCGTCGTCATCGCCGACTCGAGCAAGCCGGTCGAGGAGCTGACCGCCCCGGTTCCATTGGAGCTGTTCGCCTTCGGCCTGCGCTCGACCCTGACCCGCCTCGGCAACGCGGTCGAGCTGCGCGATGCTCCCCCCAGCCCCGACGACGGCCTGATCGCCGACTACCGGGGCGCCATGCCGGACGACCCGGCGTCCCTGGCAGCCCGCCTCGAGGCCGACCCCGGCGTCGCCGCCCACGGCCTCTTTCCCCCCGAGCTGGTCAGCGAAGTGATCGTCGGCCGTGGCTCAAGCGCCGAACGTATTCGCTGACGCCGGTTCCGCGGAACCGGCCGAACGGGTCGCGTCAGGAGCTAAGAAGTGACTTGAGCCTCTGATGTGCCGGGTCCTCCTCGCCCAAGAGGTCGGCGATCGCGGCCGCCGCCGCCTCGATGTCCTCCGGAGTTGCCACGGCGATCGCCTCTATGTCTGCCCAGTCCTTCGTGCGATCGAAGAAAGCCTTGAAGATGGTCAGCGATGCGCAATCGAGGACTGGAACGTCACGGCCCTCCAGCCGAACCCAGACCACCGATGCGGCGATGGCATCGTGCAGGGGAAGGTTATTGAGGAAGACATCGATCGGCGTGCCGTCCCAGTCCAACCTGGCCTGACCGTCGCGCTTGACCTTTGCGATGTCCTTTTTCCGGATCCTGACCGCTCCCGGCATGCAAGCGAGGACCGACTCCGCCTTGGAAGCGTCGACGAAGATGTTGACGTCGAGATCGCGTGTTCCTCGCGGCTCCTCGATGCAGTAGGCGAGCGCGATGGCTCCGCCGAATGCATGGGCGATGCCGGCCGCGGTGAGCGAGTCGTGAATGGTGAAGAGTTTGTCGACGAGCTCGCTCACTGCCCGGAGCCTCCCGTCGCGATCCGGTCGGGCAGTCGCGGGTAGTTGAGCTCAGGGCGGGGGCGAAACGGAAGCGCCTCGGCTAGCTCGAGAACCTGCACGAGAATCCGGCTGGCTCGCTCAACGTCCACGGGAGGTTTGCGTGGCGCAATCCCCAGCTCGAACCCGCCGGCAGCGGCCAACCGGGCGAGCATGTCCGTACCGGGCTCGCGGTGACCTCGCAAGTAGGCGTTGACGACCGACCGCGGCAACCCCGCCCGGCGGGCGAGCTCTGCCTGGCTGAGACCGCTGCGGCGGCGAATCTCGTTGGCCAACGAAGCGGCGGGGGTCGTGGCCATTGACCTAGAGGTGCCGATGTCCATGGCTTTATGTTAGCGAATTCGCGAACACCAGCCCGCGTCCGCGCAGCTAGGAACCCGCAGCGGCCTCGTCGGCCACCGCCACCATCTCCTCGTTCTCCACGCGGCCAGCGGGGATCGAGGGGTCGGCGGCCAGCAGCTTGGCGAGGGCCCCCCGCTTCTCCTCGCCGGTAACCAGCCAGACGATCTGGCGGGCCTCGGCGAGAGCCGGGTAGGTGAGGGTCATGCGGGGGTGGCCCTGGTAGGCGGTCTCGGTGACGGCGACGCGGCGGTCGGTGACGTCGAGGACCGGGTCGGCGGGGACGAGCGAGGCGGTGTGGCCGTCGGGGCCGAGGCCGAGGTGGACGAGGTCGAGACGCTCGGGCAGGGAGGATTCGTAGTCACGGGCGGCGGCGGCGAGGTCGCGCTGTGTGACCGGCATCGGCCGCAGCGCCGACTGGTGGTCCATCGAGAGGCCGAGGACCATGTGGGTGAGGTTGCGGTCTTCGCTGCCCGGCGAGGCGATCCGCTCGTCGACCTGGAACAGCTCGGTTGCCTCCCACGGCATCTCCTCCAGTTCGCCGAGAATCGCCAGCATCGCCCAGGGAGAGCGGCCGCCGCTCATCGCCAGGGCGAAGGCGCCGCGCTCTTTCACCGCCTCCTGCCCTGCGGCGGCGATCAGCTCGGCTCCGCGCTGCGCCGCCGCCCGTTCGTCGGCGACGACTTCGAGCTTCACGCTAGGACTTCTTCTCGTCGTGGCCGCCGAACTGCTTGCGCATCGCCGAGAGAACCTTGTCGGCGAAGTCGTCCAGTCCGCGCGAGGAGAAGCGCTCGTACAGGGCGGTGGTGAGGACCGGCGCCGGCACGCCCTCGTCGATCGCGGCGATTGCGGTCCAACGGCCCTCGCCGGAGTCGGAGACGCGGCCGGCGAAGTCGGCGAGGTCGGGGGATTCCTGCATCGACGCCGCGGTCAGGTCGAGCAGCCAGGAGCCGATCACGCTGCCTCGCCGCCAGACCTCGGCGACCTCGGGCAGGTCGAGGTCGTACTGGTAGTACTCGGGCTGCTCCAGCGGCGCGGTCTCCGCATCGGCCTCGCGCTCCACCTTGCCCGCGTTGGCGTTCTTGAGGATGTTGAGCCCCTCGGCGTAGGCGGCCATCAGCCCGTACTCGATCCCGTTGTGGACCATCTTCACGAAGTGCCCGGCGCCGTTTGGGCCGCAGTGCAGGTAGCCGTTCTCCGCGGGAGTGGGGTCGCCGCAGCGGCCCGGAGTGCGCGCGGCCGACTCGACCCCCGGCGCCAGGGTGGCGAAGACCGGGTCGAGGCGCTGCACCGCGCCCTCGGGCCCGCCGATCATCAGGCAGTAGCCGCGATCGAGGCCGAAGACGCCGCCGCTGGTGCCGCAGTCGACGAAGTCGATCCCCTTCTCCTTCAGCATCGCGGCGCGGCGAATGTCGTCGCGGTAGTAGGAGTTGCCGCCGTCGACGATCGCGTCTCCGGGCTCGAGCACGGCGGCGACGGCCTCGACCGTCTTCTCGGTGATCTCGCCGGAGGGGACCATCGCCCAGACCGCCCGCGGCGGGCTCAGCTTCGAGGCCAGCTCCTGCAGCGAGGAGGCGCCCTCGGCGCCCTCTCCGGCCAGCTCGGAGACCGCGTCGGGATCGACGTCGTAGGCGACGATGCGGTGGTCGTCGCGCATCAGGCGGCGGGCCATGTTCGCCCCCATGCGGCCGAGCCCGACGATTCCCAACTCCATAACGCCCATCCTATGGGCTGGGATAGCCTGCGACCGCATGCCCAAGGCCAACGCCAAGCCCAGCGACAAGGCGGCCGACGTGCTGACGATCTTCGGCATCACCGGCGACCTGGCGAAGAAAATGACCTTCCGGGCGCTGTACCGTCTGGAGTCGCGGGGCAAGCTCGACTGCCCGATCGTCGGGGTGGCGATCGACGAGTGGAGCGTCGAGAAGCTGCGCGAGCACGCCCGCGAGGCGATCGCCGCGACGGTCGAGGACCCCGACGAGGACGTCTTCTCCCGCCTCGCCGCCCGCCTCTCCTACGTGCAGGGGGACTACGCCGACGCCTCCACCTTCGAACGGGTCGGGAAGGCGATCGGCGACGCCGAGCGGCGGGTCTTCTACCTCGAGGTCCCTCCCTCGCTGTTCGCCACCGTCGTGCAGGGCCTCGGCGCGGCCGGCCTCACCGCCAACGCCCGGGTCGTGATCGAGAAGCCGTTCGGCCACGACCTGGCCTCTGCGCACGAGCTCAACCAAGAGCTGCAGCAGGTGCTCCGCGAGGACCAGATCATGCGGATCGACCACTTTCTCGGCAAGGAGCCGGTGATGGACATCGCCTACCTCCGCTTCGCCAACGCCCTGCTGGAGCCGGTCTGGAACCGCGAGCACGTCTCCCACGTGCAGGTGACGATGGCCGAGGACTTCGACGTCTCCGACCGCGGTCGCTTCTACGACCCGGTCGGGGCGCTGCGCGACGTGGTCCAGAACCACATCCTCCAGGTGCTGGCGCTGGTCGCGATGGAGCCGCCGGCCGGCAACCAGCCCGACTCGGTGCGGGACAAGAAGCTGGAGCTGTTCAAAGCGGTGCGCAGCGCCGACCCGCAGCGCTACGTGCGCGGCCAGTACGAAGGCTACCTCGACGTGGACGGGGTGGCGAAGGGCTCGACCACCGAGACCTTCGTCGCACTCGAGCTGGAGATCGACAACTGGCGCTGGAGCGGCGTGCCCTTCTTCATTCGCGCCGGCAAGGAGATGCCGGTGAAGGCGACCGAGGTGAGCGTCGTCCTCAAGCGCCCCCCGCGGCTAGGGTTCGGCTCGGGAAAGAGCCCGGGGCAGAACCAGATGACGATCCGGATCGACCCCAAGCCCGGCGCCCGGCTCCGCCTGCTCGCCAAGCAGGCGGGCGAGGAGGCCTTCGAGCCGGCCGACCTCGAGGTGCTGTTCGAGAAAGCGCCCGGCGAGGACCCCGAGCCCTACGAGCGGCTGCTCGACGACGCGCTCCACGGCCGCACCGAACTCTTCACCCGCGAGGACGCGGTCGAGGAGACCTGGCGGATCGTGCAGCCGCTTCTCGACGCGCCCGGCCCGGTGCATCCCTACGCTCCCGGCGCCTGGGGGCCGGAGGAGGCCAACGGACTCACCCGCGGCATCTGCCAGTGGTACGAGCCCTGGTTGCCGTAACCCCGCCGGGCGTGGGCCGCTGAATGCGCAAAGCACCTACCGTCGTGCTAGGTTTTGGGCCACCTAAGTTAGGGCCACCTAACTAACTCAAAAGCACAGGAGCACCCGACGCATGATCCCGACCTTCGTAATCGCCCTTCGAGAGGGCGTCGAGGCATCGCTGATCATCGGCATCATCGCCGCCTTCCTCGTCAAGGAGGGCCGCCGCGACACGCTCCGCCAGATGTGGGTCGGAGTCGCGATCGCGATCGCTCTCTGTCTCGCCGTCGCGGTGGTCCTGCGGGTGGTCAAGCAGGATCTGCCCGAGTCCGGCCAGGCCAGCCTCGAGACGGTGGTCGGCCTGGTCGCCGTCGCCGCGGTCACCTACATGATCGTCTGGATGCGCCGCCACGCGCGCGGCATCAAGGCGGCGCTGGAGGGCAGCGCGGCGAGCGCGCTGGCGGTCGGCTCGACGACGGCGCTGGTCGCGATGGCCTTCCTGGCCGTGCTGCGCGAGGGCTTCGAGACCTCCGCCTTCCTGCTCGCCGCCTTCCAGGACGCAGCCGACACGACCGCCGCCGGCGCCGGGGCCGTGCTCGGCCTTGTCACGGCGGTGGCGATCGGGCTCGGCCTCTACCGGGGCGGCGTGCGGATCAACCTCACCCGCTTCTTCCGCATCACCGGCCTGGTGCTCGTCTTCGTCGCCGCCGGCCTGTTGGCGACCGCGGTCCACACCGCGCACGAGGCGGGCTGGTTCAACGGCCTCCAGGGCCACGCGATCGACCTCACCTGGTTGGTCGAGCCGGAAACGATCTCCGGCTCGCTGCTGACCGGGATGCTGGGCCTGCAGCCCTCGCCCACGATCGGCGAGGCGCTGATCTACGTGCTCTACGCGGTGCCGATGGTCCTCTACGTGCTCTGGCCGGACCAGCTTCGCCCGCGCAGGCGCGCGGTCCGGGCGCGCGGCGCCAGCGCGGCCCCAGCCGAGAACCCGGCCTGAGACCCGCCGGTCGGCGTCTTAAGCTGAGCAGATGATTGCTGGAACGGCAGGGCGGGCTGACGAGTTGCTGCGGCAGTTCGGCTTCGAGTCGTTCCGGCCGGGGCAGCGCGAGGCGGTGGAGGCTGCGCTGGAGGGACGCGACTCGCTGGTCGTGATGCCGACCGGAGGCGGCAAGAGCCTCTGCTACCAGCTTCCGGGGGTGGCTTCCGAGGACCTGACGATCGTCGTCAGCCCGCTGATCGCGCTGATCAACGACCAGTGGCAGCGACTCACTGCCGCCGGGCACCCGGTGTCGATGATCGTCTCCGGGATGAGCGAGGAGGCGGCGGATGCGGCGCTGTCGGCTGTCCGCGGGGGCGAGGCGCGGATCGTCTACTGCACGCCGGAGCGCTTCTCCTCGCCCGTCTTCCTCGACGCGCTTGCCCAGCGGAAGATCGACCTGCTCGCCGTCGACGAGGCGCACTGCGTTTCCGAGTGGGGCCACGACTTCCGTCCCGACTACCTGCGCCTGCCCGAGATCGCCGAGCGGCTTGGCCGGCCGCCGCTGATGGCCTGCACGGCGACGGCGACCGTCGCGGTGGCGGCCGAGATCGCCACGCGCTTCGAGATGCGCGACCCGGTCCAGGTCCGCTCCGGCTTCGACCGGCCGAACCTCTCCTTCGACGTGGTGTGGATGGAAGGGAAGGGCTCCAGGGCGCGGCGGCTGGCGCTGCTGGAGCGGGGGCTGGCAGAGGTCGAGAACCGGCCGGCGATCGTCTATTGCGGTACCCGCCTCGACACCGACGCCGTCGCCGCGACGCTGCGCGCCACCGGGCTGCGCGCGGTCGCCTACCACGCGGGGATGGAGCCGCAGGAGCGAACGTCCGCCCAGCACCGCTTCATGACGGGCGAAGCCGAGGTCATCGTCGCCACCAATGCCTTCGGGATGGGTGTGGACAAAGCCGACGTGCGCTCGGTCTGGCACGTGGCGATTCCAACCAGCGTCGAGGCCTACTACCAGGAGGCGGGGCGCGCGGGGCGCGACGGCCTGCCGGCGAAGGCGGTGCTGTTGGCGACACGCTCCGACCTGGGGCGGCTGGTCCACTTCAACGAACAGCGCCGCGGCAACCCCGAATTGGCGATCGCCTACGAGCGCGGCCGGCGCGCATACCACGTGGTCAAATCGTTCATCCACTCGGAGCGGTGCCGTCGCCGGCAGCTGCTCGACCACTTCGGCGACCGCGAGGCGGGCCAGCCGCTGAGTCGCTGCTGCGACGTCTGCGACCCGCAGGGCTGGCTGCCGGATCCCGGGACGATCGAGGTGCGCCGCCCGCGCACCTCGCCCAAGAGCGCCGCGCCGCCGCCCGAGCTCTTCCCCGCCGACGCGCCGCTGTTCGAGGCGCTGAGAGCGTGGCGCAGGGAGACGGCGGGCGAGAAGCCGGCCTTCACGATCGCCCACGACAGCACCCTGAGGGCGATTGCCGCCAGGCGCCCCACCGACGCCGCGAGCCTCGGCGCGATCCGAGGCGTGGGAGCCAGCTTCATCTCCAAGTACGCCGACGCAGTCCTGGCGATCGCCGCCGCACACCCGGCCTCGACCTGCGCGCCCGCCGCCTGATCAGCGCCGCGCGGGGTGGTCAATCAGGACGGCGTTGTTGGCGTAGCCGGTGAAGTTGCCCACGATCCTGCCCCAGCCGAGGCGGCGGGGCTGGGCGGCCCGGTAGCGGATCAGGGTCATGCGGCCCAGGGCGACTCGCTGCACTCGGTGGAACTCGGGGGGCAGGGCGCTGCGTGCGCCGGAGGGCGGCGGGCGACCGCTGACCACGTCGACTTCGGCCACCGGGATCGGGCCGTGGCGCCATTCCTTCCACTTGACGCGCGTCTCGCCCGCGCCGATGTAGAAGGCGAGCGGTTCGTCTCCCTGCTCCCAGACGAGGATCGCCCGGGGGCCGTGGGGCGGCCCGATCGCCTTCGCCACGCTGCGCCAGTCGTCGCGCTGGAGCGCCGGCCGGAAGTCCGCGTAGACGCAGAAGGCGAGGGAGTAGGAGACCAGCGCGATGCCGACCCCGACCCCGATCCATCCGGCGCGCGGAGCGGCGATCCCGGCCGCCGCCACCAGGGCGAGCGGGATCAGCGCGGGAAGCAGGTTGCGCTCGAGGACGAAGTCCTGCCCCACCGCCGCGAAGGCCAGGGCGAGCAGGATGGAGCCGCCGCCGATCGCCAGGGCGACCGCGGCGCCGCGCTTCTCCCCCATACCTCCTCGCAGCAGGAGCAGGGCGACCGCCGCGGCGAACAGCGCGATCGGCGCCAGCGCGTGCTTGAGCAGCCCCGCCTCGCCGACGAAGAAGCTGATCCCCGTCTCCCGCAGGCGCCCGGCCATGTTGAAGGTGGCGATCCAGTTGTTGTTCTCGCCGGCCGCCTGGTGCAGCGCGATCGGCGCCAGCGCCACCCCCGCCAGCGCCACCCCTCCAACCGCCCACAGAACCCGCCGCAGCCGCACCGTCGCCAGCAGCCAGACCGACTCGATCGCGAATGGGAAGAAGGCGAAGTAGTGGGCGGCAAGCGCCAGCGCCGAGAAGACGGTCCACCAGGCGAGGTCACGCGCCGCTCCGGTCCTCCGCGCGCGCAGGAAGAAGAGCAGTGCGACCGTGCTGAGCAGGACGAGCAGCGCGTAGGCTCGGGCGTCCTGGGAGTACCAGACGAGCATCGGGTTTACGGCGACGATCGCCGCGATGGCGAGGCCCGTCCGGCGGCCGATCAGCTCGCGCCCGACGAGGTAGGCGACCGGGATCGTGGCCGTTCCGAAGAGCGCGGAGAGCGAGCGCAGCCCAACCTCGTGGACACCGAAGAGATGCGACCAGAGCCAGGCGAGCAGGTAGTAAAGGGGCGGGGTCGACTCGCCGCTCCAGACCAGGTGCATAGTCCGCGGCAGGCTCGAGACGAGGACCCGCCCCGCGGTGACCGCCTCGTCGTGGCGATAGCTCTGCAGGCCCAGGGTCGAGAAGCGGATCGCCGCACCCAGCACGGTGAGCCCGACGACGCCCGACAAGAACCATCGGGCCCTCGACGTGTTGGGGGAGGTGAGGAGGGTCATCCAGTCGAAGGAACGCGAATGATCGGCGCTCGCAAGACGGCAACCGTACTCGCCGTGCTGGCTGCCACGGGGCTGTCGGCGCTGGGCGCCGCCGCGCCCGCCCGCGCCGGCGGGCTGCAGCCGCGCCCGGGCCACGTCTTCTTCGGCGTCTCCGACACCGGCGTCACCGGCCAGTTCACCGAATTCAGCGAACTGGTCGGCAAGCACCCGGCGGTGATCGAGTCCTTTCGAGCCTGGGGTGCGGACCTGACCGGCTCGATCAAACGCTGGCAGAGGGCCGTTTCCCGCCCGATCCTGCACATTTCCACCGCCGACCCCGCTGACGGCCACGAGCTGATCAGCCCGCGGGCGATCGCCCAAGGCTACGGCGACGACTACCTGATGCGGCTCAACTACCTGTTCTGGTCGAGGGGGATGCGGGCCTACGTTCGCCCGCTGGGTGAGCCGAACCGCTGCCTCAACGTCTACGCGGCCTATGACTGCGGCGGCAACCTGCGCGGCGCCGAACATAAGCCCTACTGGTACAGGCTGGCCTTCCGCCGCATGTACATCCTCCTCCACGGGGGTGGCAAGGTCGAAGAGATCGACGCCAGCCTGGCAAGCGCCGGATTGCCGCCGCTGCGCAGCGCAACCGGCACGCTGCCGACCGGCCTGCCGCGGGCGCCGATTGCCGTCATCTGGAGCCCGCTGCCGTCCGGCTCGCCGGCGACCAAAGCGAACCAGCCGGACCGCTTCTACCCGGGCGCCGCCTACACCGACTGGGCGGGGACCGACTTCTACTCCCCCTACCCCGAATGGAAGGCCCTCACCTACCTCTACAACCGCTACCGGCGCAAGCCCTTCGTCCTCACCGAGTGGGGCGTGGAGAACAGCGACGACCCGAGCTTCGTCAAGCGTCTCTTCGCCTGGGCGCGGCGACACCCGCGCTGCAAGATGCTCGTCTACTACCAGGACTTCGGCAGCGTGAACCCCTACCGGATCCAGAACTTCCCGATCAGCCTCGGCGTGCTTCGCCGCCGGCTCGCCTCTCCGGTCTTCCCGCCCTACGCGCCGGCGCCGCCGCAGCCGCCTCCCCCGCCGCAGGGGGGCGTGGCCCCGTAGCCACGCGGCTGCATGAGGCTCGGCGATGGGCCGGGCGGTCTCCCCACCTGGTGGCGCTCGGCGGGATCGTCGTGCTGGGCGCGGCGCTTCGCTTCGCGACGCTCGACCTGCAGAGCTACCGCTACGACGAGGCGGTCACGGTCGTGCGGATCCTGCACCCGAGCCTCTTCGACACGCTCTCCGCGGTCCCGCGCAGCGAGTCGACCCCTCCCCTCTACTACCTGGTGGCGTGGCTGTGGTCGCGTCCCTTCGGGACCGGCGAGGTGGGGCTGCGCTCGCTCTCCGCGCTGGCGGGAACCGCCTCGATCGCGGTCGTCTATCTGGGCGCGGTCGCCCTGCCGCTGCCGCGCCGGGTGGGGCTGATCGCGGCGGCGATGATCGCCGTCAGCCCGGTGCTGATCTGGTTCTCGCAGGACGCTCGCGCCTACGCTCTCGTCTTCCTGCTGACCGCGCTCTCCTTCCTCTTCTTTGCGCGGGCGCTGCGCTCGCCCCGCAGGGGGACGATCGCCGCCTGGGCGGCGAGCTCGGCGCTGGCGATCGCCAGCCACTACTTCGCCGGCTTCGTGGTCGCGCCCGAGGCGGCGCTGCTGCTGCTCTGGACGAGCGAGCGACGGCGGGTCGCGGCCGGCGTCGGCGCGATCCTGGCAGCCGCAGCCCTGCTCTTGCCGGTCGCGCTGCAACAGGCCGAGAACGCCCACGCCGGGTGGATCGCCAAGCAACCGCTCCCCGAACGGTTCGAACGCGCCGGGGCGAAGCTGGTCGGCGACGACAACGGGAACGAGCACGGCGCCCGCCAGCCGGGGCCGATTCCGCTGGCGGTCCCGGCCGGCCTGGCGCTGGCCGGCCTGGCGCTGCTGGCCCTGCTCGCCGACCGGCGCGAGCGCCGCGCCGCGGGCATCGCGGCGGCGGTCGGGATGGCGGGGGTGGCCACGCCCCTGCTGCTTGGCGTCTTCGGCGCCGATTACCTCGACGGGCGCAACCTGATCCCGGTCTTCGTCCCGCTGGTCGTCGTGATCGCGGCGGGCTTCGGGGTGCGAAGGGCCGGCTGGGCGGGGCTTGCCGTGGCCGGCGCCTTCTGCCTCTGCTCCCTGGCCTTCGCGATCGAGGTCGACCGGCTGCCGCGGCTGCAGCGCGAGGACCTCCGCAACGCGGCGAAGGAACTGGGGCCGGCACGGGCCGGCCGGGCGATCGTGACGATTCACTACTCCGGCAACATGCCGCTGGAGTACTACCTGGGCGCCCGCCCCGCCCACGGATCGCTGCCGGCGCTGCGCGAGATCGACCTGGTCGGCTCCGCGATCGCCGCGGCGAAGAGCGCTAGGCGCCTGCTGCCGCCGGCCTTCCACCGGGTCGAGTCGAAGCCGGTCTCCTACAACTTCACCCTGACCCGCTTCCGCTCCGACCACCCCGTCCGGGTGCGGCTTGGCGTGCTCGAACAGGGCGCCCTGGTGGGCGGTGGCAGGTATTCGTCGGTGCTGGTGGGCGGTTCGCGTTAGCCCCCACCGGCCCCGGCGCCCGCCCGGCGTCCGCTGGCGGGCAGGGCCTTCGCGTGGCTCGCGAGCCCCGCCCTCGGCTTGTACGGCTGCAGCGCGTTGATGCTCGAGTAGCCGACCAGGTAGATGCGGCGCCCGTCGGAGATGACCGGTGTGTACGTCCCGGTCTTGTAGTGGAAGACCTGACGGCCGGTCTTCATCTCATAGCCGTTGGTCGAGCCGTTGCTGAACTCGGCTAGGTAGACGATGTCGCCGACCGCCGAGAGCGAGCCGATCACCGAGCCGCCGGCGGAGCGGACCCAGCGCGGTTCGCCGCTCTTCGCGTTGAGCGCGTAGAGGTTGCCGTCGAAGGAGCCGATGTAGACGGTCGGACCGGTGTGGCGGGTGTTCGCGACGACCGGCCCCGAGTAGACGTAGCCGCCGGTCGAGTAGCTCCAGGCGAGCGTGCCGTCCTTCTGGTCGAAGCTGTAGACGCGGTCGTCGTTGTTGCCGGCGAAGACCCGACCGTAGGCGACCGCGGGGGTCGAGTAGAACTCGCCCGAGGTGCCGAAGCCCTGGCCGAGCGAACTGGTCTGCCACCTGATCGCGCCGGTTTTGGCGTCGACCGCGTTCATGTTGCCGCCGTAGTCGCCGACATAGAGGACCCCCCGGCGAAACGCCGGCGCCGACTTGACCGGGCCGCCCAGGGTGGTCGCCCAGCGCACGTGGCCATTGCGGGTGCTGAGCGCGAACAGCTGGTCGTTTTCGCAGCCGAAGTAGAGGGTGCCGTCGATGGCCAGCGGCGAGGACTCGGCGCGGCCGGGGAGCGAGTGCTTCCAGATCAGCCTGCCGCTGCGGGCGTCGAGCTTGACGACGTGGCCGGGGACGAGGTTGACGATGTAGAGGCGGTGCTTGTAGTAGGTGGGAGATGAGGCGTTGAGGCGCCCGATGCTGCGTTCCCACAGCACCTTGCCGGTGTCGGCGTCGAGGGCGAAGGCGGTGCCGCTGTTGTTGACCGCGTAGAGCGTGCCGCCGACGTAGATCGGCGGGAACTCGAGCAGGGGGCGCTCGGTGTAGTGCCAGATCAGCCGGTAGGGCGGTTTCACCCCCTTGGCGGGCAGGTAGCGGGTGCGGGCCGGGTTGAGGCCGAACATCGGCCAGTTGACCGCCTTGGCCGTCGGCTTCGGCGGTTTCTGCGGCTTGAAAATGACGTTGGGGTTATGGACGTCGGGAGGCCGCTTCAGCAGCTCATAGGCGACGACGATCCCAGCGAGGATGGCGACCGCGCCCGCCGCCAGGGCGATCGCGAGGCGCCGGTGCTCGCGCCAGAGCCGCTTCGGATCGCGCAGCACTCGCGCGACATGACGCAGGCGGCGGGCCTTGAGCCCGCCCTCAGCCATTCCCGGCTGCCGCGCGGCGCTCCGACTCCGCGACGATGCCGTTCAGAAGCTGTTTGATCGCAAGCTTCGTCACGGTGACGACGGCGGCGCCGGCGACCGGCACGGTCGGCGTGGTGCGGACGGCGTAGGTGACCTTGGTCCCGGCGCCCGCGGGCTCGAGCGAGACGGTGCCGACGTGGTCGCGCACCGGGGCGCCGGAGAGCATCCGGTAGGAGAAGCGGCCCGGTCGTTCGAAGCCGATCACTTCCTCGCGCAGCGGCGGTCCGACCGAGCGCAGGACGCGAATCGCGCCGACCCCGTTGGGCGCCGGCTCCCCCTCGCGCTCCAGCTCGACCTTGCGCATCGGCGTGATCTCGGCGTAGCCGCGATGGTCGGTGAGGACGTCGAAGACGACCTCGGGCGACGCCGCCACCTCGCGCTCGAGTGTGAAGCTGGCCATCGCGGAGAGGCTATACGGCCTTCCACCGCCGCGGGTCGGTTCCCTCGACCGGCGCGACCTCGCCGAGGATCGCGAGGTGGTCGAGGCAGGAGAGGACGATCTGCAGCACCCAGGCGCTGACCGGCGTGTTGAGGTTCTCCGAGCCGACGATGTCGCCGACGATCTCGAACGCCGTCTTCTCGCCGCCGGCGAGCGACTCGCGGACCTTGCCGAGCAGCTCGTCGACCTGGCGGCGCGCCTCGGCGATCTTGGCGTCGGGGTCGCGGAAGGAGCGGCCGTGGCCGGGGAGGACGAGGTCGACCTCGAGCGGCTCGACCTCGCCGAGGCTGCGCAGGAACTCGCCAACGGGGTCGGGCGTGTGGCCGTGGTCGAAGAAGAGCACGGTACGGCCCAGCAGGTGGTCGCCGGAGATCATCAGCCTGCGCTCGGGCTGGTGCAGGACGACGTGGGAGGGGGCGTGCCCAGGGGTCTCGTGAACCTGCCAGGCGCCGAGGTCGGTCTCGACCTCCACCCCAGGGAGGAGGTCGCGGTCGGGCTCCGCGATCGCGTCGATTCCGGTCCCCTCGTCGCCGTCGCGCGACTCGCGGTAGCGCTCCAGCGCCGCGGGCGGCACGCCGCTCTGGCGCGCCACCTCGAGCCGCTGCTCCAGGGCGGCGGCGGGGTCGTCGGCGAGCAGGCGCACGTGCTCCCAGGCCGGGTGCATCCACAGCTCGCACCCGGTCGCTTCGACGATTGGAGCGGCGAGGCCGTAGTGGTCGGTGTGGGAGTGGGTGCAGACGAGCAGGCGCACGTCCTCGAGCCCGAAGCCGACCTGGGCGAGGGCGAGGTCGAGCTGGCGCAGCCGCCCCTTGCCGCCGATCCCGGTGTCGAAGAGGACGATGCCGCCGTCGGAGGCGACAGCCCAGGCGTTGCCGTGCGGCACTCCGGGCCAGGGCAACGCCAGCCGCAGCCGCCAAACCCCGGGCAGAACCCGCTCTCCCCGCGGCGCCTCGGGCTTTCGATTCCCGCTCACGATCCCGAATCCTCTCAGTCCCCGCCGCTCCGGGGTGTGACGCTCGTCAGCTCGTGGCCAGGCCGATCGCCAGCAGCGGGAAGGCGACCATCATCCCGAGATAGGCGCCTATCGCGGCGCCGGCCGCAAGGCTGGTGGTGCGCGATTTGGCCCCGGCGAGGGCGCCGACGAGGAAGACGAAGCCTGCGATGCCGAGGCCGATCCAAAAGACGGGAGGCATGAGGGTCGCGAGGTTACCGAACCGCCAGGTAGGTTGTGGCCGTGAGGCTGCTCGCCTTCAGCGACCTGCACCGTGACCTCGGCCAGGCCGCGACTCTGGTGGAGATGTCGGCGGATGTGGATGTGGTGATCGGGGCCGGCGACTTCGCCTCGGTCCACGAGGGGCTGGGGGAGACGATTGCGGCGCTGGCGACGATCGAGAAGCCGGCGGTGCTGGTTCCCGGCAACAACGAGACCGCCGAGGCGCTGCGCGAGGCGGTGGCCGAGGCCTGGCCCGCGGCGACCGTCCTGCACGGCGAGGGCGCGACGATCGAGGGCGCCGAGTTCTTCGGCCTTGGGGCTGGGGTGCCGGTGACGCCGTGGGAGTGGAGCTTCGACCTCGACGAGGAGGCCGCCGCAGAGATGCTCGCCCCCTGCCCGCAGGGAGCCGTGCTCGTCCTCCACTCGCCGCCCCAGGGCCACTGCGACAGCAACGGATCCGGAATGCACTTCGGCAGCGTGGCGCTGCTGCGCGCGATCGAGGAGAAGCGCCCGCGCCTGGCGGTCTGCGGCCACATCCACGAGTCGTGGGGATGCGAGAGCGCGGTCGGCGAGACCCCAGTCCGCAACCTCGGCCCGTCCGGACACTTGATCGAGATCTAGGCGCCCGTTGGAGTCGACCAGCCCCAAGCGGTCGGGCCTCGTCCTAGCGGCTCTGATCCTGGTGGCGGCGGTCGCCAATCTCAACCTGGCCGTCGCCAACGTCGCCCTGCCCGACATCGGCAAGGCCTTCGACGCCGGCCAGACGACCCTCAACCTGGTCGCGGTCGGCTACTCGCTCGGGCTGGCGACGTCGGTCCTCTACCTGGGCGCGCTCGGCGACCGCTACGGGCGCAAGCTGATGCTGCTGCTCGGCATGGGCCTCTCGGTCCCCGCCTCGCTGCTGGCCGGCTTCGCACCCTCGATCGGCGTCCTCTTCCTCGCCCGCCTGCTCGGCGGCGTCGCCGCCGGGATGGCCTTCCCGACCACGCTGGCGCTGATCACGGCGCTCTGGTCGGGGACGGCTCGCACCCGCTCGATCGCGCTCTGGTCGGCGATCGGCGGCGCGATCGCCTCGCTCGGCCCGCTCCTCTCCGGCGCCCTGCTGGAGCACTTCGACTGGGGCTCGGTCTTCCTCGTCACCCTGCCGCTGGCTGCCCTGGCGTTCTTCTTGGCGTGGCGCTACGTCCCCGCCCACGTCAACGAGACCACCGACCCGGTCGACAACCTCGGCGGCATCCTCTCGGTCCTGTTTGTTGCGGCGCTTGTGCTCGGGATCAACCTCGCGCCGGTGCCGGGGAAGGGGGCCCTGGCGATAGGGCTCGGCATCGTCGCGATCGCGACGATCGCCGCCTTCGTCATGCGCCAGCGCCGGGCACGCTCGCCGCTGTATGACCTCGAGGTGGCCTCGAGGCGGGTCTTCTGGGTGGCGGCCGCCGCCGGGATCATCGTCTTCGGCTCGCTGATGGGGGCGATGTTCATCGGCCAGCAGTTCCTCCAGAACGTGCTCGACTACTCCACCCTCGACTCCGGCCTGGCGATCCTGCCGGCGGCGGCGCTGATGGTGGTGGTCGCGCCGCGCTCGGCGAAGCTGGTCGAGGCGCGCGGGGCCCGCTTCACGCTGCTCGTCGGCTATGTCTTCTGCGTGCTCGGCTTCCTCACCATGCTGCTGCTCTGGAAGGACAACATCCCCTACTGGAAGGTGGGGCTCGGCTACGCCTTCATCGGGATCGGCGTCGGCTTCGCCGGCACGCCGGCTTCCCACTCGCTGACCGGATCGGTACCGGTGACCCGGGCCGGGATGGCCTCGGGCACCGCCGACCTCCAGCGCGACCTCGGCGGGGCGATCATGCAGTCGATCCTCGGCGCCCTGTTGACCGCGGGCTACGCGGCCGCCGCAAACGCGGCGATCGCCTCCTCTCCCGAAAGCGCCAGGGTCACCGACAGCGTCCAGGGGGAGTTGACCAAGTCCTTCTCCAGCGCCGCCAACCTCGCCACCCAGTACCCGAGGCACGCCGACCAGATCGTCGCCGCCGCCAAGACCTCCTTCCTCCAGGGCGACCAGTGGGCCTACACCGCCGGCATCGTCGCCATCCTCGCCGGCGCCGCCCTCGTCTTCTTCGCCTTCCCGAAGGGGGACGAGGAGAAGCGGCTGCTGGAGCGCTACCACGCCGAAGACGTCGCGGCCGAGCCCGCGTAAGCCGCAGGCCTCGCCAATGGGCGCCAGGCGCACACATGCGGCAAATCCCGTGCGCTGCGCGGTGGCATTGCGCTGACCGGGCGGGCGGGTTCCCGATGCGGTCGGGACCTCGCTGGTTCACGATCAGGCCATGCTCAGTGCAAGCCGCCTACTCAACGGTCAAGTCGGTCCCCAGGATGCCCTTCGATACGGGCGCCAGACGAGCGCCGGGCCGGCGCACCTCCTCCACTACTCGAAAGACAAGACCCCGATCGTGGTCTGGAACGTAACGCGGCGCTGCAACCTGCACTGCGGCCACTGCTACGCCGACTCCCACGACCGCGACTACCCCGGCGAGCTGAGCACCGAGGAGGGCATCCGCCTGCTCGAGGACCTGGCCGCCTTCGGCGTCCCCACCGTCCTCTTCTCGGGCGGCGAGCCGCTGACCCGCCCGGACGTGCTCGAGCTGGCGACGAAGGCGAGCGAGCTTGGGATGCGCACGGTCCTCTCGACCAACGGGACGAAGATCGACGCCGCGAAGGCCGAGGAGATTGCCGCGGCGGGGCTCTCCTACGTCGGCATCAGCATCGACGGGATCGGGGCGCTCAACGACAAGATCCGCGGCAGCAAAGGGGCGTACGAGGGGGCCCTCTCGGGTATCCGGGCCGCACAGGCCGCCGGGTTGCGCACCGGCATCCGCTTCACAGTCCACGCCTTGAACCGCGACCAGCTCGGCGCCGTCTTCTCGCTCGCCGAGATCGAGAAGGTCAACCGCCTCTGCGTCTACCACCTGGCCTACGCCGGCCGTGGCGGCAAGATGAAGAGCCACGACCTCACCCCGGAGGAGACGCGCGGCGTCGTCGAGGAGGTGCTCGACCGCACCGAAGACCTCGGTCGCCGCGGCGTGGACATCGAGGTCCTCACGGTCGACAACCCAGTCGACCACGTGCTGCTGCTGGAGCGGGTGCGGCGCTCCGACCCCGAGCGCGCCGCCGAAATCGAGACGATGCTGCGCTGGAACGGCGGCAACCAGTCCGGCGTGGCGATCGCCTGCATCGACCCTGAGGGACACGTCCACCCCGACCAGTTCTCCTGGCACATCACCGCCGGGGATGTGCGTAAGACGCCGTTCGCCGAGATCTGGCAGGGCGAGAACCCCGTTTTGGCGCCCTACCGGAAGCGCCCGCGCGACCTCACCGGCCGCTGCGCCGAGTGCCGCTTCCTCGACCTCTGCAACGGCGGCCTGCGCGTGCGGGCCGAGTCCGGAACCGGCGACGTGCGGGCGCCCGACCCCGCCTGCTACCTGACGGAGGAGGAGATCGCGGCGTGAAGGACGAGGCCCGCGCGGCCCGAGCCGAGCGCGACCAGCGCCTCGCCGGGCTCGACTTCGATCGGGCCCCTTTCACAATCGCCTGGGAGGTGACGCGGGCCTGCGCCTATGCCTGCGCCCACTGTCGCGCCGAGGCGCAGCCGCGCCGCGACCCCCGTGAGCTCGACACGAAGGAAGCGCTGGCGCTGATCGACGACCTCGCCGGCTTCGAAACGCGGCCGATCCTCGTCCTCACCGGCGGCGATCCGCTGATGCGGCGAGACATCTTCGAGCTCGCCGCGCACGCGAGTGAGCGCGGCCTGCGAGTGGCGCTGACGCCGACCGCTACGGCGCTCGCCACCAGCGCCCGGATGGAGCAGGCGCGCGAGGCGGGCGTGCGCCGGGTCGCGTTCAGCATCGACGCGCCGGAGGCGCCGCTGCACGACCGCTTCCGCGGCTTCGCCGGCTCGCTCGAGCGCACCATGCGCGGCGTCGAGGCCGCCACGGACGCCGGCCTTCCCCTGCAGGTCAACACCACGGTGTGCACGCTGAACGCCGGAGTCATCGAGGACATGGTGCCGCTGCTCGAACGGCTCGGCGTCGTCCAGTGGTCGGTCTTCTTCCTCGTCCCGATCGGTCGCGGGAGGCATCTCACGATGCTCTCCGCCGAGGGCCACGAGCGCCTGATCGAACGGCTGGACCGCCTCTCCCCGGAGTTGCCCTTCGACCTCAAGATCACCGCGGCGCCCCAGCACCGGCGGATCGCCGCGCGGCGCACCGGAGGCGGCGAGCTCGCCGGGGCCGGCTATCGCTTCGCCGATGGGCTGCGGCGACCCGCCAAGGGGGTCAACGACGGGCGCGGCTTCATGTTCGTCTCGCGACTTGGCGAGGTGATGCCCTCCGGCTTCCTGCCGCTGTCGGCGGGGAGCGCCCGCAGCGAAAGCGCCGTCGACATCTACCGCGATGCGCCGCTCTTCCGCGAGCTGCGCGACCCCGACGCCCTGGGCGGGAAGTGCGGGCGCTGCGAGTTCCGCGAGGTCTGCGGAGGCAGCCGCGCACGGGCTTACGCCGTCAGTGGCGATCACCTCGCGGAGGACCCGAGCTGCCCCTACCGTCCCGGAACGCCGCAGCCGCAACAAGCGTGACGAACGTCACAGTTTCAGGGGGCGCCGAGCGGGTTCTGGCCTCACAACCGCCTAAACTCCCTGTGCCGAATGGAATAGCTGCTCGCAGCCGGCATCTCGGGTGCCGATGATGCTCACGCCAACCGAAGGAGCGCAGGACGTGGACCTTCACAGAAGGTCCGGGAGCGGAAGCCCCCCGTACGACACAGCAGGAGACCGCGACCAGCATGGGATCCGCGATCTTCGCCGGCTGAAGGTCGTCGGGGTCGTTCTGCCGATCCTCTTCATCCTCACGCTCGAGCTGGTCCGCCTCGCCCTCATCGAGAAGGGCTTCGCCGACTACAGCCCCCACATCATCCTCGCGGTCTCGACCGTCGCCGCCGTCGTCGCCTTCTCCTTCGTCATGTTCCACTTCATCGACCGCGCGCATGCCGAGACGGCCCAGGTCGTCACCGACCTGCGGCGCAGGCAGCGAGAGGGCCACGGCTTCTACGACGTGCTGCTGCGGATCTCTAACCAGGATGCTCTCGCGGACATCCTCGCCGCGGTCGCCCGGCACGCCCGTGACCTGCTGGCGAGCGACGAGGCGGCCGTGTGCCTCAACGACGCCACGGCCCGATCCGTCCAGCTCGACCCGACGCCGTCGGGGGCGGCCTCCCTGCAGGAGGGGGTCTGCATCCTGCCCGACGCCGACGGGTCGTTCGGCTTCCACGATCTCAAGGACGTTCGCGCTCACCGGTCGTCTGCGGAGTTTGGCGAGAGCCTGCAGGTCCCAATCCAGAGCCCAGACAGAGCGCTTGGCGAGCTCTGGATCGGCCGCCGCTCGGCGGACCCCTTCAGCGAGCGCGACCAGCAGTTCCTAGCGACCCTCTCCGACTTCGCCTCGATCGCCGTCACCAGCGCCCGGATGCGCGAGAGCGAACGGCAGGGGGCGATCCTCGCCGAGCGAGAGCGGATTGCTCGCGAGCTGCACGACAGCCTCGCGCAGGTGCTCGGAGCGGTCCATCTCCGGCTGCGTGCGCTCGCTGCGCGCGAGGACGCCGAGGCCACGCCGGCGATCGCGCTCGAACTGACCGAGCTTGCGGATATCTGCGAGGAGGGTTACAGGGACGCCCGCGGGGCGATCCTCGACCTCCACCACTCGAGCCGAACCGACCACGACCTCCTCGACAGCCTCCGCGCCTACCTGGACAAGTACAGCCATCAGTGCGGGATCGGGATATCGCTGGACATCACCCCGGAGCGCGATCTGGTTCTCCCGCCGAGCAGCGAGATCCAGATCATCAGGGTGATCCAGGAGGCCCTCACCAACGTGCGCAAGCACTCCGGAGCGGCGTCGGCGGTCGTCCGGATCACGCGGGCGGAAGGCACGATCACCTTCGCCATCGAGGACAACGGCCGTGGCTTCGACCCGAGCGAGGGGCTGCTCGATCGAGACGGGTTCGGGTTGCACGCGATGCGCCAGCGCATGGAGCTGATCGGCGGCGCCCTGCTGACCGACTCCGCCTCCGGCCGGGGCACGCGCGTCGTCGCGACGGTTCCCGACGTCCCCGTGCGAGCGCCGATCCCCACGGTCTAGTGGAGTCGACCGAGTCGATCCGCATCCTGCTCGTCGACGACACGGCTCTCTTCCGCACGGCCATCGCGGAGCTGATCGACGGGCAGGACGGCCTGACGGTCGTCGGCGAAGCCGAGAACGGCCTGGAAGCGGTCGAGAAGGCGCGGGCGCTGAAACCGGACGTCGTCGTCATGGACGTCGAGATGCCGGTGATGAACGGGGTCGAGGCGACGCGCCTGATCCGGGAACAGATGCCGGGCGTCAAGGTCGTCATGCTCACGGTGTCCGAGTTGGACGACCATCTCTTCGACGCGATCCGCTATGGCGCTCAGGGCTACCTGCTGAAGAACCTCCGCCCGGCGGAGCTCTACGACCTGATCAAGGCGGTCATGCGCAACGAACCCCCTCTCTCACCGGCCATCGCGGGACGGCTGCTCGGCCAGATCCGCGACGGGACCACGTTGCCGGTCATGCCGGAGCAGGAGCCACCCGAGACGCCGGCGCTCACCCGGCGCGAGCTCGAGGTCCTCCAGCTCGTGGCGGACGGCTTGAGCAACAAGGAGATCGCCACGAGCCTCTTCATCACCGAGGGGACGGTGAAGAACCACGTCCACAACGCGCTCGAGAAGCTTCAGCTCGATAACCGCACGCAGGCCGCCGCCTACATCGTCCGCCAGGGCCTGGGGCGGAGCGCCGAGGCCGTCGATTGACATCCGGGTCGATGCGACACCGTCAAGACCCTGCATGTACCGCAAATCTACCCCTCGACGGATTGAGCTAATCCGCTCCCGGCGCGACAATTCGCGCATGCGCGAGCAAACAATGGATCGTTTGATCCGTCTCGGCGTCAAAGCCGTGGTGGTCGGCGTCGCGCTCGTGGCGATCATCTACTTCCTCGACCATCGCGGCGATTCGAGCCCCTCGCTCGTGGACCGCCAGATCTCGGCCGCGGAGGACGCCGTCCGCAGCGCGCCGACCAACGTCGGGTTGCGGCTGCGCCTCGCTGAAATCTACCGGGCGGCGGAACGACCGGACAGCGCCCTCGACCAGTACGACGAAGTTCTCAAGGTCGAAGCGGGCCAGAGCACGGCGCTGCTGGGGCGCGCCGAAGTCCTCGCCGAGACCGGAGACCTCTCCGAAGCGACGAAGGCGTTCGAGAAGGTGATCGGAAAAGCGGGGGGCGCGGAATTTTCCGGCGTCAACCCCCAGCTCGAGGCCGCCTACTACGGGCTCGGCTCGGCCATGATGAGGCAGGGCCGGGCGCAGGGCGCCATGCACGAGGCGAAGAAGGCGGTCGCAATGGAACCGACGGACGCCGACGCCTGGTACCTGCTGGGGACAGCCGCCCTGAAGAGTGGCGCCTACAAGCCCGCGGTGAAGGCGCTTCGACAGGCGGTTCTGTTCGTGCCGACCGAATGGTGCGAGCCGTACGAGAAGCTTTCGATGGCCTACAGCGCCCAGCATCGCAAGCCCCAGGCGCAATACGCGCGCGCGATGGTGGACCTGTGCAAGAAGAACCCGGCCGCGGCGGCGCAGCGGCTGAAGCCCCTGACCTCGGGGCCGGTCGCGGTCGACGCCATGCTCGGGCTCGGGATGGCCGCCGAGGCCGAGTCGCACCGTGCGAGCGCGACCCGCTGGTACCGGAAGGTCGTCGCCGCCGATCCTGAAAACTTCAACGCACGCGGCGGTCTGTCCCGCCTCGGCGCCGCCTCGGGGGGCGAATGAGATGGCAGCCAAGGACAAGATCCCCTCGCTCGCCCGCAAGCTGCCGCTGATCGGCAGGGGAAAGACCGGCAAGGCCGGCGCAGCCGATCTCCTCACCGACGAGGAGCGCAAGCGCCGGCGGCGGAAGGCTGCCGCGCTGCTGGCGATCCTCGCGGTGCTGATCGTCATCGCCATCATCCTCATCATCCGGGCGCTGACCGGCAGCACCCCGCTGCCGGGCCTCTCGTCAGACCTTCCCCACTACGTCTCCAGCATCTATGGGGTCAACGAGCCGATGGGCGTGGCGGTCAGCCCGTCCGGCGACCGCATCTACGTCACCGAAAGCGAAGGGCGTCGTCTCGTGCGCGTCTACGACAGCTCGGGCAACGAAGTCGGCCGCCTGAAGCCGCCCGGTCACAACAATGCGGCGCGCCTGCCGGTCTACGTGGCCGTCAGCCCGCAGACGGAAGACGTCTACGTCAGCGACCGCCTGCGCGAAGTCGTCGAGGTCTATGACCCGAACGGCAAGTATCTGCGCGCCTTCCGGCCCGCCGGGCGCCTGGGCAAGGGCGCGAACCCGCTCGGGCTGGCCTTCGGCCCGGAAGGGGACCTCTACATGACCGACGTCAGCGGCGCCAGGAAGCACCACCAGGTTCTGGTCTTCGGCAGCAGCGGCGAGAAACCCCAGCGCAGGATCGGGTCCCGCGGCGTGTTCTGGTTCCCCAACGGGCTCGTGGTCGACTCGAGCGGCGACGTCTACGTCGCCGACAGCAACAATGGCCGGCTGGCGATCTTCAACCCCGCCGGGGAGCTCGTCAGCTCGATCCAGCGCGGGGTGGGGGACGGAGACCTCGGCCTGCCGCGCGGGGTGGCGATCGACGGCGACCGCCTCTTCGTCGTCGACACGACCTCTCAGGCCGTCAAGGTCTACGACCTCCCCAACGAGGTGACGGAAGTGCCGAGGTACGTCGGGTCGTTCGGCGTGGAAGGAATCGGCAACGGACAGTTCCAGTACCCGAACGGGATCGCGATAGACGGCAGCGGGCGGATCTACGTCACCGATCGTGAAAACGGCCGGGTCCAGGTCTGGGCATATTGAGATGGGGAGCTGACGACGATGCGGAAGAAGGGGAAGATGAGAAGGTTGGCGGTATTCGTGGTTGCCAGTGCCGCGTCGCTGTTCGTTGTCGCCGCCCCCGCCGCGGCCGACAACGGGCCACACGTGAAAGGAGCGGGGCTGACCGCGGACACCTGTGCGGCCTGCCACCGAGCCCACACCGCCAAGGCCCCATATCTGCTGAAAGAATCGCAGGAAACGCTCTGCTTCACCTGCCACGGCCCCTCGGCTGCCGGCGCCAGCACCGACGTCGAGGACGGCGTCGGCTACTCGGGAGGGGGCCACACCGGCACGAAAGGGGCCCTGCGGGGCGGCGGCTTCAAATACGCCCTGATCGATTCCGGCGATCCGTCCGGTAACGGATACCTGGGCGAAATCCCGGTGAGGGCGAGCGGCGCCCCGGTCACCTCGACCCACTCGATCGACGAATCGGAGCAGACGGCCTGGGGCAACGGGTCGATCAGCGGCGAAACGAACTACGGCGCAGCCATCTCGCTCACATGCGGCTCCTGCCACGACCCGCACGGAAACGGCAACTACCGGATCCTGAAGCCGGTCCCGGACGAATCCGGGGCGGCGAAACCGGGCGTGACGATCGCCGATACCAGCACCAAGGCCTACACGACCGCCAACTACTGGCGGGTCGAGGACGAAAACGCGCCGGGCTTCATCGCCAACATCGCGGCCTGGTGCGCCACCTGCCACACGCGCTACCTCGCGTCCGCCAACAGCGGCCACACCAACAGCGGCGACGCCGTCTACGCCTACCGCCACCGCTCCGACCAGACCTCGCAGGGCTCGGCGAACTGCATCCAGTGCCATGTCGCGCACGGCTCGAACGCGAGCATGGGGACCTACTCGGGCGGCGTCGACAACCCCGACGGCACCGCCGCTGCAGGCGACAGTCGCCTGTTGCGGATCGACAACAGGGGCGTCTGCCAGATGTGCCACAACAAGTGATCGCGGCGTAGCTTCGCCGCGAAGGAGGCGCGGTCAGCCATCTTGACCAGCACGAGAGCACAAGACAGCGCAGGAAGGCTGGCGCTCCTCGCGGTGGGCTGCGCCGTATCGCTGTTCGCCGGCGCCGTCCCCACCTCGGCCGACAGCGGCCCGCACGTGATGGGCGCGGGGGTCACCGCCGACACCTGCGCGGCCTGCCACCGGGCCCACACCGCCAAGGCCTCCACGCTGTTGAAGGAGCCCCAGACAGCGCTCTGCTACACGTGTCACGGGGCCGCGGCGGCCGGCGCCAACACCGACGTCGAGGACGGCGTCGGCTACTCGGGCGCCGAACGGGGCGGCGGCCCGGCCGGGGCGCTGCGGGGCGGCGGCTTCAAGTACGCCCTGATCGACCCCGCCTCCCCCTCCGGCCAGCGCAGCGGAGGCTCCAACCCCGACGGCGTCGTCCCGGTGAGGTCCAGCCGCGCCCCCGTGAACTCGTCCCACTCGATCGACGGATCGGGACAGACGGCCTGGGGCAACGGGCCGATCAGCGGAGAAACGAACTACGGCGCAACCGTCTCGCTTCGCTGTGGAAGCTGCCACGACCCGCACGGAAACGGCAACTACCGGATCCTGAGGGCGATCCCGAAGGAATCCGGGGCGGCGAGCCCGGGCGTGACCATCCCCGACGCCTCGACCAAGGTCTACACGACCGATAACTACTGGAGCGTGGAGGACCCCAACGCGCCGGGCTTCATCGCCAACATCGCGGCCTGGTGCGCCACCTGCCACACGCGCTACCTCAGCGCCACCTCCTACACCAACAGCGGCGACGCCGTGTTCAGCAAACGCCACCGCACCGACCAGACCTCGCAGGGCTCGGCGAACTGCATCCAGTGCCACGTCGCCCATGGCTCCAACGCGGCCGCTGGCGAAGCGAGCGCTGGCGGCCTCCACAGCCTCGAAGGCGTCCCTGCCGCTGCCGACGGATACCTGCTGCGGATCGACAACAAAGGCGTCTGCCAGATGTGCCACAAAGAATGAGCGCGAAGCGCGCTCCGGCGCATCGGAGCAGGCTCTGAGCAGCCGCACGACGGGCATGGGCCCCGGTCTATACCCGTCGGGCCATGTCGTCATTTCTACCCGAAACGTGCCGGCCGATGGATTGCGCTGGGGGCTGCGCAGGGCGGATGATTTGCAGCGTAAATACGCTCGGAGGGCTAACAAAATGAGAAGACTGGTACTCGTAGCCGTAGGTTGTGCCGTATCGCTGTTCGTTGTTGCCGCTCCCGCTGCGGCGGACAACGGGCCACACGTGAAAGGTGCGGGGCTCACCGCGGACACCTGTGCGGCCTGCCACCGAGCCCACACCGCCAAAGCTCCCTACCTGCTGAAACAGTCGCAGGAAACGCTCTGCTTCACCTGCCACGGCGCCTCGGGGACCGGCTCCAACGAGGACGTCCAGGATGGCGTCGGCTATTCGGGCAGCGAACGATCCGGCGGCGTGGCGGGCGCCCTGCGGGGCGGCGGCTTCAAATACGCCCTGATCGACTCCGGCAGCCCGTCCGGTGCAAAAGAAAGCCGCGTCATCCCGGCGCTCTCTTCATCTGAAGAGAAACCCACGACCTCGAGCCACTCGGTCAACGCGTCGGAACAGACGGCCTGGGGCAACGGCGAATTCAGCGCCTCGCCCAACTACGGCAAGACCATCGAGCTCAGCTGCGGCTCCTGCCACGACCCGCACGGGAACGGCAACTACCGGATCCTGAAGCCGATCCCGGACGATTCCGGGGCGGCCAAACCGGGCGTGACGATCGCCGACACCAGCACCAAGGTCTACACAACGACCAACTACTGGCAGGTCGGGGACGCCAACGCGCCGCAGTTCCGCTACCAGATCGCCCAATGGTGCTCCACCTGCCACACCCGTTACCTCGCCGGCAGCGGCAGCTACAAAACCGACAGCGGCGACGCGGTGTTCACCTACCGCCACCGCACCGACGAATTCACACCCGAAGAATACGACGCAAGGTCGCGACGGCCGGACTGCATCCAGTGCCACGTCTCGCACGGCTCGGACGCGACCATGGGCGAAAACTCGTCCTCCGTCGCCTTCCCCGACGGGAGTGGGGTCGGCAGCGGCGACAGTCGCCTCCTGAGGGTCAACAACAGGGGCACCTGCCAGCTCTGCCACGAAAAGTAGTTGCCCGCCGATGGATCCCCTGGTGGCCTGCAGCCGGCCACCAGGGGCCATCGCGGTTTCGTCAGATCGCGATGAAATCTCCCTCCGGCCCCCGGCGTAGGGGACCGCCCGTGGATGCCACCCTCCCCGCGCCCGGTCCCTCGAGCCTCCACGTCTCCATCCGAGGGATATAGGGCCGTTGTATCGCCTGGGCCATGCCGGCGAGAGTGGCCACCATTCACTTCTATCCGAAACGTGCCACTCGACGGATTGCGCTCATAACTGCCCAAAGCTGACAATTCATCCATGACCGATAACGACCCCCGTACCAGACTTGGCCTCACGTCCGAGGCGAGCGACGAGGACGTCGAGAGCGCCCACAGGAACGTTGTGAGCTTTCTCGAGCGCGCGCCGGAGGGCCTGCGTCGCTGGGCCCAGGGGGAGATCGCCGCGGCCGACGATGCGTACGCCGCCCTGTCCAGTTCCAGTTCCGCTCCCGCGAGCGCGAGGACGACTCGCCGCGCCTCGCCCCTGAGGCGAATCGTGATCGGGGTCGTCACCCTCGGCGTAACCGCCGGCATCGTCGTCGGCATCTACGGCCTGGGAGGCGGCAAGAGCGACGCCGGGTCCCAAGGCGCCGGGGCAGCCGAAGCGCAGAGCCTGAGCCCCAACGACGAAGCGCAGATCGCCGAGCTGATGAAGAAGGCCAGAGCGAATCCGAAGGACGCCGCCTCTCTCGTCCAGCTCGGCAACATCTTCTTCAAGGCCGGCGACTACAACAACGCCGGCGGCTGGATGGAGCGGGCCGTCGCGATCGACCCGGGGAACGTCAAGGCGGGCCTGGCGCTCGGCGCGTCCAAGTTCAACCTCGGCGACGTCGCCGACGCTCGGCGCGACTGGCTCCGGGTCATCGCCGCCGACCCCAAGAACGTCGAGGCCTACTACGACCTTGGCTTCCTCTACCTGAGCAAGAACCCGCCGGAGATGGCGGAGGCGAAGAGGATGTGGCGCAAGGTCGTCGCGCTGGCCCCCCCGGACTCCGAAGTGGCGAAGACGGTCGCCACCCACCTCAAGGGCCTGGAAAAAGCGGCTTCTGCGCCCGCGACACCACCCGGCGGCAAGGGGTGATCGGATGCCCGAGGTCGGCATCCCGATCGCCTTCCTCGCCGGGGTCGTCTCCTTCGCCTCGCCGTGCTGCCTGCCGCTCGTGCCCGGCTACGTGAGCTACATGGTCGCCACCAACCCCGACGGCTCGGCCGCCCCGCGCCGCACCGCCCTTCTCCATTCGCTCGCCTTCGTCGCCGGCTTCACGGTCGTCTTCATCGCCATCTGGGCCTCGGTCGGGCTTATCGGCTACCTCTTCCGCGACTACGTCGGCCTCCTGCGGCAACTCGGCGGCGCGGTCCTCATCTTCATGGGCCTCCACGTCGCCGGCGCGATCAGCATCTCCTCGCTCTACCGGGAGATGCGGCTGCCGTTTGGCCCGGGCAGCGCCTCGCGGGCGGGGGGAGACGGCTCCCGCAGCGAGCCGAGCTACGCCCGCTCGGCGATGGTCGGCGTCATCTTCTCGGCCGGCTGGACGCCGTGCATCGGCCCGATCCTCGGCGGCATCATCGGCCTCGCCTCGGTCAGCGCGAGCGTCGCCCAGGGCACTGCCCTGCTCCTCGTCTACGCGATCGGCCTCGGCATCCCCTTCGTCCTCGTCGCGCTCGGCGCCACCGCGGTGAGCGAACGGCTCAGCTGGCTCCGTCGCCACCAGGCCGCGGTCGACGCCGTAACGGGGGCGATGCTCGTCGCGGTCGGCTTCCTGATGATCACCAACACCTTCGCGCGACTGTCCGGCGCTCTGCCCGTGATCGAACTGTGAGGAAGCGGGCATGAGCCAAACGATCAGCGCACCCCCTCGCCCCAGGGCTTCCCGTGAGCCGGCTGGCGAGCATCGCCGCCCGGTCACGCCCCCGCACGTTTGGATCTACCGCCAGCTCACCTCGATGCGAGTGGCGCTGGTGCTGCTCTTCGTCCTCGCCCTGCTGACCCTCGCGGGCACTCTCCTCGCCCAGGCTCCCGACGCCGTCAAGGGCGACCCGCGCGCCTACGCCGAATGGCTCGACTCCGTGCGTCCGAAGTACGGGGGCTGGACTGGGATCCTGGACACGTTCGGGCTCTTCTCCGTGTTCTCGTCGATCTGGTTCAAGGGGGCGCTGCTGCTCCTCTCGGCCAGCCTGATCACCTGCTCGGTGCGCAACGCGCCCCGTCTCTGGAGGGTCGCGACGCGGCCGCGGATGGTGATGACCGAGGCGTTCTTCGAACGGGCGCCACAGAGGGCCAGGATCGCCTCGGAGGCAGACCCCGGCGCTGCCCTCACCGTGCTGCGGGCCGCCTTCCGCTCACACCACTTCCGGACCGCCATCGAGCGCGACGGCGACGACGTCCACGTCTGCGCCGACCGTTTCCGCTGGTCGCCGTTAGGTCGGATCGTCGCCCACCTCAGCTTCGTCGTCATCCTCGTCGGCGCCGTCGTCACCGCGACGGGCGGCTTTCGGGACGAAGCGTTCGCCGTCCCCGTCGGCGAGAAGAAGGCGGTCGGCAACGGGACCGGGCTGGCAGTCGAAGCGAAGTCGTTCGCCGACTCCTACTACACGAGCGGCGAGCCGAGCGACTACGCGAGCAAGGTCGTCCTCTACAAGGGCGGCGCCCGGGTGGGGGCGCAGGAAATTCGCGTCAACCACCCGATGAGCTACGACGGCGTCGACTTCTACCAGTCGTTCTTCGGCCCCACCGTGGTGATGCAGGCGAAGGCGAGCGACGGCCAGGTCGTCTTCAACCGGGGCGTGCCACTGCTGTACGGGTCCAAGGACGAAAGGCACCGCGTCGGCCGCTTCCTGCTTCCAAAGCAGGGCCTGACGGTCTTCGTCGTCTCGCCCGAGTCTGGCGAAGTCGACCCGCGCATCGCCGCCGGTCAGACGCAGCTGGAGGTCTACAGGACCGCGACAGACACACCGGTGGCGATCCGGGTCCTCTCGCAGGACAAACCGGCGATGATCGGCGGCGTCGACTTCACGTTCCTCCGCGAACGCGAGTTCACCGGGCTGATCGTCGCCCGCGACCCCGGATCGACCTTGATCTGGATCGGCTCGACGCTGCTGGTGCTCGGCATGTGCCTGGTCTTCTTCTTCCCGCACCGGCGGGTCAGGGCTGTGGTTCGCTCCCGAGCGGGCGGCAGCGACATAGGCGTCGCCGCGATCAGGCGTCGCGACCCGGCGTTCTCGGCCCAGTTCGACGATCTCGTCGGGGACATACAGCGCGCTTTCGCCGGGGGCGCTCAATCTCAAAGAGGAGGCAGGGCTCATGCTTAGACTGTCCGAGTACTTCGTCTTCACCGGCATCGTTGCGGTGAGCCTGGCGCTGTTCTGCTACGTCCTGGCCTTTGCGTCCGTCCGCGTCACCCGGGCTCGCGCACTGGCCGCGGAGGGGGCCGGCGGCGCGACCGCGACGGTCGACTTCTCCGACGCTCCGAGGGGCCTCGCCGCCTTCGCCACGCTGACGACCTGGCTGGCGCTCGGCTTCCTCTCGGCGGCGCTCGTCTTCCGCTCGTTTGCGACCGGCCACGGCCCGTTCGCGAACATGTACGAGTTCTCTGTTGCCTTCGCCTGGGGCGCGCTGGTCGTCCACGTCTACTTCCTGCAGCGCTATCGCCAGTGGGCCACCGGCGTGATCGTGCTGCCGGTCGCGCTGGCGCTGCTCCTCTACGCGACGACGGTTCCCAGCACGGCCTCGCCGCTCGTCCCGGCGCTCCAGAACAACCTGCTGCTGTCGGTTCACGTGGCGACCGCGGTCATCGCCTACGGCGCCTTCGCGGTCGGCTTCGCGGCCGCGCTCCTCTACCTGGTCCAGTCCGGTGGCCGGCGATGGTCCCTGCTGCCAAAGCGTGAGCTGCTGGACGACCTCTCCTACCGGGCGACGCTGATCGGCTTCCCGTTCCTGACCCTGACGATCGTCCTCGGGGCCGTCTGGGCCGATGTCGCCTGGGGCAGGTACTGGAGCTGGGACCCCAAGGAGACCGCCTCGCTCGTCACCTGGATCCTCTGCGGCGCCTACCTCCACGCCCGCTCGGCCCGCGGCTGGCGCGGTCAGCGAGCGGCGCTGCTGCTGATGCTCGTGTTCGCGGCGTCGCTCTTCACCTACTTCGGGAACCTCTTCTTCGGAGGGTTGCACAGCTATGGCTAGCGGCTGGACAGGGCCTCGCCCCGGCCGGGCCAGGACGCTCCTGGTCATGGGCGTGACCGCCGTCGTCATCCTGGCGGTCTCTTACCTGGCGAACCGGCCAGCGGCGGGCGGCGGCAGCTTCACGTCGGTTGTCCTCTCTGGCGCCGCCACGGGCCCCGCGCCGGAAATCGGCAAACCCGCCCCGGACTTCACCGCGACGACGATCGAAGGCGAAAAGGTCACGCTGAGCAAGCTTCAGGGCCATCCGGTCTGGCTGACCGTCGGCGCATCCTGGTGCCAGCCCTGTCGGGCGGAGAACCCGGATGTCGAGGCCGCCTACGAGAAGTACCGTGCACAGGGCCTGAAGGTCCTGGCGATATTCATCCAGGACAACAGGTCGGGCATCGAGGATTACGCGCAGCGGGCCGGCCTCACGTATCCGAAGGTCGACGACTCCAACGGTCAGATCGCGTCCAGCTACCGGATCGTCGGCATCCCGTCCCACTTCTTCATCGACAGCTCCGGGGTCCTGCGGGAGATCCGGATCTCGTCGCTCGACCCCTCGACCATGGACGAAAACCTCGCCGAGATTGGAGTTGACGTTGCCCGACCAACCAAGTGAGGGGGCTGGTGCCCCGGGCGAGCCTGAGCAGGTGCGCTACCGTCGCTTCAGCCGCATCCGCGCGCTCGGCGCCCGGCTCCCGCAGCCGCCGCGAAGCGGCCGCGGCCTCGTCGTCCTCGTGGCCGTGGTGGGGGGGCTCGGCTCGCTGGTGGCGATCGCCGGGATCAAGACGATGGAATGGACGGAGACGGCGAGCTTCTGCTCGAGGTGCCACACGATGGCCCCCGAGGCCAAGGCGTACGCGACGGGGATCCACCGCGAGGTGACCTGCGCCGAGTGCCACGTCAAACCCGGCATCGGCGGCTTGATCGAGGCGAAACTGAACGGCGCGAAACAGACTCTGGAGATCCTCACCGGGTCGTACCCGAAGCCGATCCCGGCGCCAGACCATGCCGTGCTCCCGTCCCCCAAGGACACCTGCCTGAAGTGTCACTCCCTGAGCGCGATCGCAAAAGCAGGCAGTCCGACGCAGCTGGTCTTTCATCCTCGCTACCGCGAAGACAAGGCCAACACGCGGGAAACGGTCGCGGTGGTGGTGCGTCCAGCCGGCCTCGGCGAAGGGGGGCACAGCCGCGGCGCCCACTGGCACGTCCAGCAGAAGGTCGAATTCACGAGCCCCGACGAGCACTCCCAGAAGATCGACTGGGTCGGCGTCACCTTCAATAACGGGAAGAAGGAGCAGTTCATCGCCCGCAAGCAGGTTGGCGTCTCCAGCGACGTGCGTCCGGACATCAGGCGCCTGACGCAAGCCGAGACGACGCGACCGATGGATTGCATCACGTGCCATAACCGCGTCGGCCACGAATTCCCCAGCCCCGATCAGGCGGTCGACGAATCGATCGCCGACGGCAAGATCAGCCAATCCCTCCCCTACATCAAGCGCGAAGGGGTCTCGCGCCTCAGCAAGAGCTACGACTCGACGGGGGAAGCTGACCGGGCGATCGAAGGCATCCGCGGGCTGTACGCGGAGAAGTACCCGCTCGTCGCGAAGACGCGCCGGGGGGACGTCAACGGAGCGGTGGACCAGCTGAAGCTGCTCTACCAGCTGGTTGCGACTCCCGAAATGAAGGAGATCTCCACCGATTACCCGAACAACCTCGGCCACCAGTCCAGCCCCGGCTGCTTCCGCTGCCACGACGGCGCCCATTACCTGGTCGGCCCCAAGGGCCGCCTCCTGAACAAGACGATCCCCTGGGAATGCACGACGTGCCACACGTTCCCGCAGGTCGGCAGCAAGGTGGAAAGCGTGTCCCTGCTCGGCGAACCCGCCGACCACAGGTCCAAGCTCTGGGTCTTCAATCACAAGAACCAGGTCTCGAACCTCGATCCCGCCATGGGGAGCAGCTTCTGCGCGAACTGCCACGACTCCGGCGCGGCGAACGTGAACCACGACGAGATGCTCTACCGCCATCCGCAGGCGATCGCCGACGCCGGCATCCAGGCGTGCGCGTACTGCCACCAGGAGGTCTTCTGCGCCAGGTGCCACAAGAACCCCGTCCTGGGGTCGAAGCCCTACGAACACGGCAAGGCGGACCTGTTGACCAGCGGAAGGCGAGAATGATGGAGGCGACGCAAACACCCGTCTGTGAGGAGTGGCTGACCCTGAGCGAAGCCTGCGCGCTGGTCGGCGTATCGCCCGCCACCCTGCGCCGCTGGAGCGACAACGGAGACATCAGGACCTTCACGACGCCCGGGGGCCACCGTCGCTTTGCCCGGTCGGCGATTCTCGACTTGCTGCCCGCCCCGGTGAACGAGTCCACGATGCCGTCGCCAGACGCGGCCGACCCACCCGCCGTGGCCGGCCCGCCGGAGGCGGGGGACCCGGTGCTGCCCGGCCTCCTGGTCCTGACTACCCATGCGCGCCAGGTCCCGAGCGCGGCGCGAGAGGCCTTTGCTGCCGAGCTTGCCGCGTTGGAGCCAAGCGAGGCGACGATCGTCGTTCATACCTGCCACCGGGTCGAGCTGTATGTCGCGCGCGGCGGCGGCGACGCTCCACGGCTCCCGGAGCCGCCGCCCGGAACGCGGCGGCTGGAGGGGATCGACGCGGCCCGGCACCTCGTCGCCGTCGCCTGCGGGCTCGACAGCACCGTGCTCGGCGAGAACCAAGTTCTCCACCAGGTACGCGAGACGCTCAAGCAGCGCCGCACCGAGCATCCGCTCGACCCGGCCCTGGACCGGCTCTTCCAGATCTCGCTCCACGCGGGCCGCCGCGCCCGCAGCTGGCTCAGCGGCACCAAGCAGTCGTTGGCCGACGTCGCGCTGGAGCGGATCGCACAACGGGTCGGAGAGCCCGAGGGCCGGCCGCTGCTCATCGTCGGGGCCGGGGCCATGGGTCGTCTTGCCGCCTTCGCCGCAGCTCGGCGGGGTGCGGAGGTGATCGTCACGAGCCGCACCGGGGCGCGGGCAGCCGCCCTCGCCCGCGAGGTCGGCGGGCGGGCGGTCCCGTTCGAAGGCGACGAGGTGGTGCCGCAGGTCGATGGCGCGCTTGTCGCACTGTGCGGCACCTGGCGGGTTGGCGAGAAGGATGCGGGGCGGCTTGCCGAACGCGGCACGATCGTCGTCGACATGTCCTCGCCGCCGGCTGTGACGGACGCGTTCCAGGCCCGGCTCGGCGACCGCTTCGTCTCGACCGACGAGCTCGCTGGGGAATCGGGGTTCGAGCCGCAGGGAAGGCTCCGCAGGCGACTCGAAGAGCTCGTCGAGGAGTCCAGCGAGGCGTACCGTCGCTGGCTGCACTCGCGGATTGCCCTGCCGGCGATACAGGCGATCGGCGAGGCGGCGGACGAGCAGCGGCGCCAGGAGCTCGAATGGCTCTTCCGCCGGCTCCCCGATGTCGCCGAGAAGGACCGGTTGCTGATCGAGCAGATGAGCCACCGGCTCGTCGCGGGGATCCTGCACGCGCCCCGATCGGCGCTCAACACAGATGAGAACGGTGCGCTTGCGCAAGCCGCTCGGGACCTCTTCGGAACGTGAAACCGAAGCAGACAAAGGAGAAGAAAATGCTTCGCACCAGCCTCAGGATGCGTTTGATTGCGACCTGCGCAGCCATCGTCCTCGTCGTGGGGCTGGCGGCATGCGGTGGTGGGCAAACCTCGCCCTCCTCCTCGTCGACCGGTGCGCATGCGACCCCCGGCGACGTGGCGAGGACGGTTGTCGTCTTCAACCACGAGCCGGCGGCGCCCTCCCCGTCGCCGCTCAATCTCCACGCCGGCCTCGAGGAAGGAAAGCTCCCGGAAGGGACCGTGGAGGCAACTGTCCTCACCGACGAAGACTGTGCCCCTGACCCGCAGGGGATCTCCCACTGCCGGAACGAAGTGCAGCTCGCCAGCGGGCAGACCTTGGTTCTTCGCCACCCCCACGAAATGCAGAAGGTGCCATGCCTGGCCCCCGGGGAAAAGGTGCTGCTGCGCCGAGCGTAGACGCCCGACCCTAGGGTAGAAGGCGGTCGTTGGTTGCCAGCTACGCCCTGATGCGTTTCGACCGGCTGTGCCATCAATTGCCGTTACGCCAAATTCCGAGCCGTTGTATTATGATACGGCTTCTCCAGGCATAAGAACTGAGAGGGGATCTGGACATGCCAACGAAGGACGCCATGGCGACAACGGCACTCGACGACAGAGATCCCGGCCTCCTCGCCGATGAGGCGAGCGGTCCGGCGGGCAGCTCAGACGATGTGCTGGGGCAATGGCTCGAGTTGGCAATGACAGGCCAGCGAACCGCGACCGGCACCGTGCGCAAGTTCGCCGATACGGTCGACAGGCTCATCCCCATGGATGGCGTCGGGCTCCCCAAGCGGCGGGAGCTGATGAGCGCCGCCCTGGAGATGACGGAGCGTCTGGTCCAGTCCGAGTACGACCTTGTACGCAGCCTCGTGCAGAGCGCTGTGTTCGTCAACGTTGGCGTCGACGTCGACGTGGATGTCGACGTGGCGTCGCGAGCACCTACGGCCTAGGCCCAAACCGAAAAGGAGACGGTGAGATGCCAACCACCAAAACCCCGCCCACCAAGGCTTCCGAGAAGCCGGCGGTCAAGAGCACCAAGACTGACAAGAGCGCACTGGATAGAACGGCCAAGTTCTCTGAGCAGGTCCTCGAGCAGGTCGAGACCGGACAGCGCAGCGCGATCGACGCCGTGCGGAAGTTCGTCGGGTCCGTCGACAAGGCGTTGCCGTTGGCCGGCGACGGCTCCTCCAAGCCGCATGAGGTCATCGACTCGGCCTTCGAGATGTCCGATCGGCTCGTGCAGACCCAGTACGCCTTCCTTCGCGGCGTCGTGCAGGCGACACGCTGAGCTGCTCGAATGGAAAGAGGCAAGGCCTCGCCTGAGTCCGGGCTCGGAGTGAGCCAATGGCCTCGCAACTGAGCGTGGGCCGTAGTGCGGTCGATCGGCTCATCGGTCTCATCGGTCTGCCCGGTGTGCTGGTCGGCTCGCTGCGAATCCTTCCGGAGATCGGCCGCCATACGGCCACCCTGTACGAGATAACCGCTCTGCTCAAGCGCATCGCCGGTGACACGGAAGCGCTGCCGCCCGTGCGCGACAACATGGCGCTCGTTGCCGAGGCGACCAGCGTCCTCGGCGCCATGGACGGCAGGATCGCCACCATCGAAGAAGCGATGCCGGTGCTGGTCGAAGTGCAGCAGCACCTGAACCAGCTGCCGGACTCGATGGGCGGCCTGGACGAGAAAATCAGCCGCCTCAGCACCCTGATGGAGCAGATGCTGACGGCCCTCGACGGACTCGCCGCGAACGTCGAGGCGCTCCGGTCGGGCATGGGCCCACTGAACCGCCTCGCCAGCCGAGTGCCCGGCCAGAGGAGGGAAGCACAGCCTTAGAACCGGTCAGCAACTTGGCAAAACAAGGTAACAGCGAATTCCGTCACGTCAAATGGCGAACCGCCGTTCCGTGGTAGCTTTGCCGTCGTGGCCGGCCACGAGAACGACCTGACGATCGAAGAGCTTGCCGCGCAGACCGGGATGACGGTTCGCAACATCCGCTCCCACCGAGCGCGAGGGCTGCTTCCCGCCCCCGAGGTGCGCGATCGGGTTGGCTACTACGGGCCGCAGCACCTGGCGCGGCTGCGGACGATCCAGGAGCTGCAGAGTGACGGATTCAACCTCAAGGGGATCGAGCGCCTGCTCAACCAGAACGTCGGCGCCGCCGAGCAATTCCTGTCGTTCCGGCGCGCGCTCGACGAGTTCGACAGCGAGCAGCCGCGGACGTATACGAGGGACGAGCTGGCTGATCGGTTCGGACCCGAACTGGACGATGCGTTGAAGCAGGCGGTCGAGGCGGGGGCGCTGGTGCCGGTTGACGAGGATCGCTTCGAGGCGCCCTTTCCCTCGCTGCTGGAGGCTGCCGAGGGGGTCGTTGCCGCCGGCGTTCCCTTGGCTCACGCCCTGACGGTGCTTGACAAGGTGCGCAGCCGGTGCAGGGCGGTTTCGCACGAGTTCGTCAAGCTCTTCCTCGAGGACATCTGGAAGCCGTTCGAAGCCGACGGCTATCCGGAGGAGCGCTGGCCCCAGGTTCGCGAGTCCCTCGACCGGCTTCGCCCTCTCTCGCTGCAGGCGCTGGTCGCGGTCTTTCGGATGACGATGTCCGATGAAGTCGAGAAGGCGCTGGGCAAGCAGCTAGAGCGAATGGCCAACCGCAAGGGCTGAGTGGCTGCGAACGCCGGGTTCATAGCCCTCACCGCAGCCAAGACGTTACGGTGGCGAGGGGATCGAGACCGGCCGCGCCGCCACCGCGCGCCCCTTTCAGCGCAGCACTCGGAGTTGCTGAGCTAGAAGATCTGCTTCTCGAGGAAGCCGGCCAGCAAGACCAACCAGCCGCCGATCTCAGCGGCGATCAGACTGGCCATGAAGACGTGGGTCCCCGCGATGGGATCCCGGAACTGGTTGTCGGTGTCGCGGCGCCAACCGTGGAGGACATAGCCGGCGATCGCCGCGAAGAAGTAGAACGCCATCGCAGCGGCGGCGATCATGTTGACGGCGGCGCTCCAGCCGCTCAGCTGGACGAAGGTCGCGACGAGGAGCAGCGCGAAGCTATAGAGGAGTGCGGCGCGGTGTGCGGTGTCGACGTAGGGGTGGGCGAGGTGGCTCTCGGAGGTTGCCATCTGGCGGTACTTCCAGATGCCGAGCAGCAGCGCCCAGAGGAACATCACGCCGGCCATCAGCACTACGGCCTTGGTGTCCCAGGTGAGATTCAAGGGCGCGATGCTATGGGGTCGGGTGGATGCGGGTGGCGGTCCAGCGCGTCGTTTGCCTCGAGGGCGAGCCGCAAAGGCGGGGGCGACCGCCCCGCGACGCACGACAGCATTTCAGGGCCCGAGTGATCGCAGATCCAAAAGACCTCCAGGGAACGCTCGATGCCGCCTACGCGGATGGCGCGGAGCCCGAGGAGCTACCGCGCATCGGGCACCGCTAGACGGTATCCCTAGGATCTACCTAGATCAACTTCAGAGCGGCTCCACCGTTGCCTAGGGATCTGCTATAGTCCTAGGCTAGGATGAGCGAGCAGGTACATCTCCAGGTCGATCTGGCCAGCCAGGACGACATCGCGGCCAAGCTTGAGGAGGCCGAGGCGATCCTGAAAGACAAACGTCAGGTCGCATCGGAAGCCAATGCCGAAGCTGAACATTGGGCTGATCTCGTCGGCAAGCTGAGGAGCTTCCATTCCATTGAGATTGATGAGTCCGGAACGGCGTCCGGTCGGCCTGCTCCGGCCCAGGACGCGGTCGTCCGGATCGTTGAGCGCGAAGGTCGACAGATGCGGCCGGTCGAAGTCGTAAAGGCCCTGGAAGCGGAAGGACACAAACCTGCCAGCAACGATGCGGTTAATGCAGCGCTGCATGCGGCAGCCCAAGCCGGTCGGCTGAAGCGACCGAAAGATCGACACTATGCGCCCAACTGAGGCCGAGACAGACTTCACGCCTCTCGGAGGCGAAGAAATGATGCCGGGCGCGGGGGTCCAAACCCTGCGGTCCAAGCCGGATCAGAAGCCCCGGGACGAGGAGGTCGCGTCTCCTCGTCCCGGGCACGCTCGGAGGGCCTCGGTATTAGGTGAACCGGACCGGCTTTAGGTGCCGGGCAACGTGGCGAACGTTTGCGGGTTCGAATCCCGCGCCCTCCGTTTTCCGAAAATAGCTACAGGCAAATACTAGCCCCAATTGCCCGCAACCGTAAATGCCGGGCAATAAGGCAACCGACGTTGCTGGCTCTTGCTGACAAGGGCGCTACAAGGGCGGGGCGCTGAATACTCGGATCCTACATCGGCCCTAAATAGTGGCTTTTGCGGGGATTTTTGGACGCGCCGACAGGATTCGAACCTGTGACCTTCGGTTTCGTAGACCGACGCTCTATCCGACTGAGCTACGGATGTTTGCCCTGCAAATTAATGGTTTTTGCAGAGTTTTGGGGGTCCAAAACTTGCTCTAGGGAACGCTCTAGGGAACGAAAACTCGGCGAAATCCCGACGATGACTGCTCAGACAGCCGTCGCCGTCGCCCATCTGAGGGGCGCCCCTCGCGACTCTCTCAAAAGATCGCATAGTCACGGACGACTTGGGGCAAGGCGCGGGTCTCATAGAGGAGGGCGAGCAGTCCGTCTTGCAGCTCGTGTCCAATTCGCTGCACGTCGGCAAACACCGGAGAGTCAGCGCAGTTGTCGCGAACCACAGCGCCTAACTCGTCGCGGAACTCAGGGTCGTCCATCCGCCCGACGAACTCGTCATAGGCGGCAAAGGTGCGGGCGCCAGGTTCGACGGCGTTATGCACCAGGAAACACTGCGCAATCCGGTCGGTCGGGCGCATGTCTAGCTGTTCCTCGAGGTAGCCGCGAATGTCCCCTAGGTCGAAGCGAAAGCATTCCAAGACCGGAAGTAGTCCGCCGGCGAAGAGGATCTTGCGCGAGGTGCGCAACTTGGCGTTTCGAAGCCCCCACTTCTTCGGGCCCTCGTGCTCTTTGCCGGCGAAGTCAACGCAGATCGTTCGCCAGTAGCGCACGACGTCGTTGAGCAGGAAGCGGGGCGGCCTGTAGGCCTTCACCGACTCGTCCAGGTAGCGGTCGAGGACTTGCTCACGGACTGCTCGGTAGGCGTCGGTGCCGGTTACGGGCACCGACTCGAGCAGGAACAGCATTCTCCGCGTCAGGTTGCTGTTGTCATCCTGGTCGAGCCCGATGTCGTGCACGAGCCTCTCACTGAAGACGGGGACCCCGAATATGCCCTGGGTGCCGGGAGAGCTGTCGAGCACATCGGCGACCAACTCCACGGAGGGCTCGACCTCCTCTCGCTCGGCTCCGTGGACAAGGAGCATGAAGTCATCGTCGCTGCCTGCGGTGACCTCGGCTCTGCCCCAAGAGCCCATCAAGACGACCGAGACATCTGAGCCGTGCGCGAGGCCCTTCAGGCGCGCCGATCGCTCGGCAAGTCCCGCGGTGGTCCGCTCGCGCGCCTCGAAGAGATGAGGGAAATCGCGATCGGCCTTCTCGGCAAGAGCTTCGAGCGGGCTTACGTCACCGGACTCCACGACCTAGGTCAAGCCGCGGGTGGAGCCTCAAAGATCCACGGCACGTCCAGGCAGCGCTCCAGTATCGGACGAAAGAGGAGCTCGTCCTCGATCGTCAAGGGCACATGGTGGAGCTCCTCGGAGAGCGAGCTGAGGTGGACGTGGCGCAAGCGAGCGCCATAGCCTTCGAGAAGCTCCGCGGCGACCGCCATATAGGGATCAACCGACCAAGCATGAGGCACGTCGAAGCAAAAACCAGCGTCGGGCAGCTCGGCGAATATCGGTTCCAGCTCGGCGCGATTGCGTCCGGTCTCCTTGCGCGCGTCCATGTTCTCCAGCAAGAGCTTGTGTCCAAGGACTCGAAAGAGCTCAGGGTTCTCGATCGTGTCGGGGTGCATCACCACGGCACTTGCATAGCGCGCCAGCGCGCTGAGTTCAGCGACCAGCTTCTCCTCATCGCCCTGCAAGTTCTTCGAGGGCCCGTGGATGCTGATGTAGCGAAAAGGCAGGCTTTGGCCGGCACCGAGAAACTCAGCAAGCGATGGCAGCTCTGTCTGTGAGAGTGCCGAAAGCTCTATCGCGAAGGGAGAAACCTCCCAGGCCACTGCGATCTGACGCGACCAATCACCGCGGAGATCGCCCATGTAGCCGGTTGAGGCACCAAGCGGATGGTGGCGCGAGACGATCGATTCAGCCCAACCCGGTTTCGTTGCAAGTGCCATAGGACGAAGCTACCAATCGACGCCGACAGGGCCGAGAGTTCTCGGTATCGCCAGGATCAGCGCGCCTTCTTCTTGCGCTCGGCCTTCTTTTCCTCCCGTTCGCGCTCGGCGAGGAAGGCGTCGAGCTGGTCGCGGGCGCGCTCTGAGATGTGACGCCAGATGGTCCCGACCGAGCCGGGGGTCAACGTGCAGTTTCCCATGACGTTGTTCCAGCTCGGCGAGCCGAGCCGCGGGCGCCTTGTGGCCGAGAGAGCCGTGTCGTCGGCTGAAGTTGTAGTGGGTCAGCCAGCCGGGAAGGGCTGCGGTTCGCTCGGCTGAGTTGGCGTAGATGGCTCCGTAAGCCCAGCGGTTGGTGATCGTCTGGATGAAGCGCTCGGCCTTGCCGTTGGTTCGCGGCCGGTAGGGCCGGGTGCGCAGGTGGCGGATCCCGAGCTCGCGGCAGGCCCTCGCATGCACGTGGGAGCGATAGCAGGAGCCGTTGTCGCTCATCACCCGCTCGACCGTGACGCCCATCGAGGCAAACCACGCCACCGCCCGGCGAAGGAAGCCGGCGGCCGTCTCGCCGCGCTCGTCTGCGAGCACCTCGACGAAGGCCAGGCGAGTGGCGTCATCGACGCAGACGTGGACGAACTCCCAGCCCGCAACGCCGTAGCCACGGGCATCGGTGAAGCGATCGCGGCGGTTGCCTGTGACGCGGTGGCCGGGCCGCAAGATGCGCCCCAGCTTCCTGACGTCGACGTGGATCACTTCTCGGGCGCGCTCGCTTGTAGCGGTTGGCCAGGGCTTTCTGAGCGGCATCAACTCGATCAGAGGTCGCCGGCACGTTGGTGGCCATCTCTCCTCGAACGGCTCGAAGAAAGGTGTCTCCCGCCGCTTGACCTTGTGCGGCCTCGGCTTTGACTCCTGCAAGGCCATCTCTCTCAGCGGCTGAATAGTCGGCGCACAATCCAGGTCAGCAGGGCGGCCCAGGTAGCTTGCACCATCGCGAACGGCAGTGCGGGCGGCCCGTAGAGAAGCGTGCAGAGGCTCGAAAGCAGGACGCTGATCACCACCGTGGCGAGAAGAATCCACCGCATCTGCAGCTCCTGGCGCTGACGGGCCAACTCGATTTCCGCAGCGCTCGTGTCTCGGGATCGACCGGGAGACATGAGGCCATCTTGACCGCCCCGGGAGAGAGTGAAAGGGGAATCGCCGTGCGGAATCTGCCCCCCGAATTACCCTGCCGCTGTCGACTCCCGTTGGCGATCATCGCCGGAAATGAGCTACCAACCTCCCGACGATCTTGCCTGGCCTCCCAGTCCGCTGGCGGAGGGCGCTTCGGGTCGTCGCCCCTCCCCTCCAATCGCGAGCAGCCTCGAACTCGACGCCGAGGAGGTCGCGAGCGGCGTCTGGCATGACGATTTTCTGATTCTCGGTAGCCGGTTGAGGGACATCTACGGTGACGGCATAGACCTTGATCGGGATGCACCCGCCTATCTCGTCTCCTGCGGAGCCGAGGTCGTGAGTGTCAATTGCCCAGTTCATCTCGAGCGAGCCGATCGGGTGCGCGCGGTGTGTCCGATAGTCCCCGTCCCCGACGAGCCGGGGGGGCTCTTCGAGTTTGCGCTCAGAGAGAATGCAGTGCTGCCCTTGGTAAAGCTCTCGCTCGAGAGCGGCTGGCTTGCGGCCGGCTATGAACTCTCCTTTGCGGCAGCGGGGACCTCGTCTCTCCACTCGGCGGTCTCGGTAGTTGGCTGGGCCGCCCGCAGTCTTCGGCGGGAACTTGCGGTGGCGTGCTCGCGGCCGGTTAGCTGAGTCTGCTCAGCGTCTCTTCTCGGTGCCCGAGGTCTCGGCGGCGATCTCCCGTTTCAGGTCGTCGTAAATGGTGCGCAATCGCCCGGGGGCGAGGCGCGGCTCGTGTGCCTCTGGATGAACCGGAGCGGACGTGATCAACTCGGGCAGGATGTTCTCAGTGCCCGTCAGCTGAAACGACTCTAGGTCTGGATCCGAGGAGAGCGCAATGTCGAGCTCCTCGAGCATCGCCTCCGCGTCCTGCTGCCAGCCATCCGCGACTGGTTGGGTTATGCCGTTGGCATCGGGCATACCGGCGATGCAGGCGTTGATCAGGCGCTGTTCGAGACGATCCGCGACCCAGGAGAGATGTCCAGGGCATTCAAGTTCGACAACGGCAATCACATAGGACAGCGAAACGGAGCTGATCCAGAGCGGCCGGCCGACATCCACATGGCGATTGCCGTCGTGATCGGCTGCCCAAAGCGCGACTCGCCAACCGCCCGTCGACACAGGTCGCTCGGCGGTCGCCGGAGCAGAGATCCGAACCCCCGGCGGGGCGAGTACGAAAGCCTCACCAGACGGGTGGCGTGGCGACGGGCCCACCAAGAAGGTGCCCCGTCCGAGGACGGCCCCGATGATCTCCCAACTCCCAGCCTCGGACTCCCTGGGCTCGGGACGTTGCCCCATGACCTTCACGTGTGGATCGGCCATTGCATAGAAGGCGCTCGTATCGCTAGCGGCTTGTCGATGGACATTCATATATCGAGCGTCCCGGTCGTCTCCTTGAGGCCCTGCTGCTTCGAGCTCAACAGTTGATCGAGGTCACCCGCGCACCCTAAACCGTCTCGTCGGAGACCGGGAGGGTGATGGGCGGCGAATTACCCCCACGACAGCCTTGTCTGCCGGGTAGCCTTTACGCGCAGACAGCGGATCTTCCGCAAAAAGATAGGACAGGCAATTTGGGCGTGAGGCGCTTCCAAAGGATGGCCGAAGATGTCGACCGTGCCTACGGTTCGATGCGCGACGTCCCGTTCAGGCCATCTGCTCGACATCGGGACTCCGCGTACGGCCTGGAGACATTCCTGAAGTTCGGCGTACGCTTCGTACCGCTGGCCCTCGAAGGGCAGATCGGCCCCACCAGCATCGCCGAGATCGCCCGCGACTTCGACGTCCCCGAGCCCCTAGTAGAGGCTTTCTTTCAACAAGCCGACAAAGCTGGCGAGTTGAACTTCGTCTCCAAAGGCATTGTTGCCGGCCAGATAAAGGAGATCGCTCGCGAGGTCACCGCCGAGAGGGCCGAGGGGCGCCTTGTCCTCGTTCGCACGCAGCCAACATCGCCCCTGGTAGGCGTGCGTAGGAGCTACGCGGGAAAAGAGGCGTTTGGCCTGTCACGCGAGCGCGCCACCGGGACGTTCGACACCATGTTTGCGACCTTCCGATCCCCGTTCCAGAACGATCGCGAGATCTCGATCAACCTCGGGGGCTACGTCCCCGCTCTCGAGAAGGATCGGGCCCAGCTCCCCGGCGAGTTCAACGAGTTCCTCTCCGATATCCAGCGCCTCAGCATCGATTCTCCCACTGAGGCGATGTTCAGCCACGCTGGCGCCGTCGGCAGGGTGATCGGCACTGAGCTGCCGTCAGACGTAAATCTCTCAAGCTTCATCTTCTTGAAGGGGCGATTCGAGGGTCCGGAGGAGAGTGAGTACCTATCCAGTCCGACTCATACGACGCCCATCGTCGGTCACTCCGGCTACCAAGAGGCTGCCAGGGCCGCGCTCGGCGACAACGTCAACATCGTGATCGAGGCAGAGGGCTCGGACCCTGGCTTGGAGGCCCGTCACCAGTACGTGAACCGCGACGGCCGTCGGTTTTCCAGCGGAATGATCAAGGATCTCATCGCAGGAGGGCGCCTTTACAAACTTGACCGGAAATATCTCACGGCCGAACATCGGGGGGTGATCCTGATGCTTTTGCCGGGAGAGCTGAGGGCTGAGCTTTCCGATGGGGGCTATGAGGGAGGTATGGGCTTCGTCCAACTGCGCCAGGATGACTCCCTTCGATGGTTCTTGCTGCCGAACAAGGCGAATGGGAAACCGGCGTGGCCTAGGGGGGGCGAGCAGAGGCAAGAGATGCTCGAGCGTTTGGTCGAAGACTTGGCGCTGATCGAGGCAGACGACTCCACCGCCGGCCACGAACGCCGACAGCAGTTTGAGAGCCTTAAGCTGTTTGACATCCCAATGAGCCATCCGTGCGGCCGCGAGAACGTATGGCGGCTGGCCGCCGCCGTGAGGCAGTCGACTCTTCCGGACGCGCCTTTTTTGGAGGTCGCCTCGGCCTGACTGGGCCCGGATGAACAACGTTGTGAGGAACTACATCTAGGGAACGGCTAGGGAACGAAACCCCTAAGTGAGGGCCTTTTGTTGACTTTCGTTGACTTCGGTTGACCCTTCCAAAATAGGGCGCTTGGCGAGGGGCAATCCCGCCTGTAGAGCCAGATTCGGTTTCAGAGGCTAGATCGCAAGCAGCGCGCCCGACAGGATTCGAACCTGTGACCTTCGGTTTCGTAGACCGACGCTCTATCCAACTGAGCTACGGGCGCGGGTTGCCGGGGCGAAGCCCGGACGGGCGATTTTAGGGGCTCAGGGCACGCGGTGGACCTCGAAGAGGTTGGTGCCGAGTTCCTGCTCGGGCAGCCCAGCGGTTATCGCGATCAAGTCGCCCGACTTCGCGATCCCGTGACGGGCGGCCAGGACGGCGCAGTCGTCCAGCAGCCCGCGAACCTCGGATTCCTGCTCGCTCACCACCGCCGTAACTCCAAATAGGAGGTTGAGGCGCCGCACCGTCTCGATCCGCGGCGAGATCGCCAGCACGGGCACCTTGGGGCGGTGGGCCGAGACCAGGCGCGCCGTGCGGCCGCTGCTGGTGGGCACGACCAGCGCCTTGAGGCCCAGCCGATACACCGCTCCCACCGCGCCCTGCGCAACCGAGTCGGCGACGTCCTGGGTCGCCTGGTCGGTCCGCGTGAACAGCCACTCGCCGTAGGGCAGGTCGGGCTCGGTTGCGCGCGCTATCTGGTCCATCACCCGCACCGCCTCGACCGGGTGCTGGCCGACCGCCGTCTCCTCGGAGAGCATCACCGCGTCGGTGCCGTCGTAGATCGCGTTGGCGACGTCGGTCACCTCGGCCCGGGTCGGACGGCGGGCGGTGACCATCGAGGCCAGCATCTGCGTCGCGGTTATCGCCGGCTTGGAGAGGTTGCCGGCGGTGCGGATCAGGCGCTTCTGGACGACCGGCACCTGGGCAAGCGGCAGCTCGATCCCGAGGTCGCCGCGCGCCACCATGATCCCCCCGGTCGCCGCTCGCACGATCGCCTCGGCGTTCTCCGCCGCCTCCTGCTTCTCGATCTTGGCGATCAGCGGGATGTCGGAGCCCAGCGAGCGCAGCCGCTCGGCCACCGGCGCCAGGTCGTCGGCGGAGGAGACGAAGGAGACCGCGAGCAGGTCGATGCCGTGCTGCACCGCGAACTCGACCCAGCCGAGGTCGCTGTCGGTGGCTGCCGGGCCAGCCGCCACGCCGGGGATGTTCATCCCCTTGTGGGAGGACAGCGTTCCCCCCACCTCGACCTCGCACTCGACCCCATCGTCCTCGACCTCGCGGACTCGCAGGCGGATCGAACCGTCGGCCAGGTAGACCAGCTCGTCCTCCCGCAGCGAGCCGACCCCGGGCCAGTCGACCGGGATCGTCTCCTCGTCGCCCTCGACCGCCTGCGGGGTCAGCGTCACATGCATCCCCGTCTCCAGCTCGGCGACGTCGCCGCGCAGCTCGCCGATGCGCAGCTTCGGCCCCGGCAGGTCGCCGAGCACCGCGACCTCGCGGCCGGCCCGCTCCGCCGCAGCGCGGATCGATTCCACCGTGCGGGCGTGGCGGTCGCGGTCGGCGTGGGAGAAGTTGAGGCGGAGGACGTCGGCGCCGGCCTCGATCAGGCGAGCCAGCACGTCGTCGTCCCAGCTTGCGGGGCCGATGGTTGCGATGATCTTGGTCCGCCTGCCGTACATGAGCCACCTGACTGTAGAGGCTGATCCATATGACATCGATCTCTGTAACACTGGGCTCGTGAGCCAGCTGGCCGAACCCGCTGCGAAGCCGGAGGCAGCCGAGGCCCCGGCCGCCGCCGGCCTGGTCGGCGAGGCGCCGCCGTCGCCTGCGGGGCCGATCGAGGCGAGCGAGGCCGCGGGGCTGCCGGAGCCGCCGCTCGTCGACCTTCCCCCGCTGCTGCAGACGCTGCGCTTCAACCAGCGCCAGATCGAGTTCGTCTTCCGCGCCCGGCGCGAGCTGGGCGAGGTCTTCCGGATGCGACGGCACGATGCCCGGCGGGCCGGCGATCACCAGCCATCCCGACCACGTCCGCTCGCTCTTCACCGCGAAGCCCGAGCAGGCGCCCTCGCTGACCGGCGAGTCGCCGCTGCGGCCGATCGTCGGCCCCAACTCGGTCCTCACCGCGATCGGACCGCGCCACCTGCGCCAGCGCAAGCTGCTGCTGCCGCCCTTCCACGGCGAGGCGATCGAGCAGCTACACGCAGATGATCGCCGACGCCGCCGAGCGCGAGATCGACCGCTGGCCGCTCGGCACGCCCTTCGCCCTGGCGCCGCGCATGCAGGCGATCACGCTCGACGTGATCATGGCCGGGATCTTCGGCATCGAGGGCAAGCCGGAGCGCGGCACCGCGGAGCACCGGCTGCGCCAGATGACCAAGCGACTGGTCGCCGCCTCGACCTGGCCGCTGGCGCAGGTCGGCGAGCTGATCAACCTCAACCGCGACGAGCCGGTCGGCCTCATGAAGGTCGGCCTGGAGCATGCTCGACCGCGCCGACCTACGCGGTGATCGACGCAGCGCCGCCGCGCCGCCGACCTCGAGGAGCGCCGCGACATCCTCTCGCTGCTGCTGCAGGCGCGGACCGAGGAGCGGCGAGGAGCTGAGCGACAAGGAACTGCGCGACGAGCTGCTGACCCTGGTTCTCGCCGGCCACGAGACGACCGCCAACTCGCTCGCCTGGACCTGGGAGCGGCTGGTCCGCACCCCGCGCCGCCCACGAGGCGCTGCGCGACGCGGTCCGCTCCGGCGAGGGCGCCGCCGAGCAGATCGAGGCGACGATCGTCGAGGGGATGCGCTCGCGGCCGGTGATCCCGCTGATCGGCCGGCGGGTCAAGGTGCCGTGGCGGCTCGGCGAGTACGCGGTGGCGGCCGACACGCCGGTGGCGGTCAGCATCCTGCTCGTCCACCACCGCGAGGACCTCTACCCGCGAGCCGTTCGAGTTCCGCCCCGAGCGCTGGCTCGGGCGCAAGCCCGGCACCTACGAGTGGATCCCCTTCGGCGGCGGCATCCGCCGCTGCCTCGGCGCGGCGCTGGCGATGGCCGAGCAGCGCGTCGTGCTGGAGGCGATGGCCCGCCGCCTCGACCTCGAGGCCGACGGACCCCGCGCCCGAGCGCGCCGTGCACCGCAACGTGACGATGATCCCCGCGCGCGGCGCCCGCGTCGTCATCCGCTCGAAGCACGACTAAACGCTCCCCCGAGGACGGGAGCGGAGGGGGTGGGATTCGAACCCACGAGCCGCCTTGCGACGGCCACCGGTTTTCAAGACCGGCGCATTCAACCGCTCTGCCACCCCTCCGGGGAGTGGACCGGAGTCCGATGCTAGATGCAGCGGAGCACGGCCGGCGCGCCCAGCCCTGATTGGATGGAGCGATGCGCCGGCTGCTGATCCTCGCCTCGGCGATGGTCTTCTTCGACGTCACCTTCTACGCGGCGATCGCGCCGCTGCTGCCCGACTACGTCGCCGAATTCGGCCTCAGCAAGGCGGGAGCCGGGGTCCTCACGGCCTCCTACGCGGCCGGCACCCTGCTCGCCTCGCTGCCGGCCGGGCTGGTGGCGTCGCGCTTCGGCCCCCGGCGCAGCGTCATCGCCGGCCTGTTGGTGCTGGGGGTCGCCAGCGTCGTCTTCGGCTTCGGCGGCAGCATCGCCATGCTCGACGCGGCGCGCTTCGCCCAGGGAATGGCCGGGGCGCTGATCTGGTCGGGCGCGCTGACCTGGCTGATCACCGCGGCGCCCGACGAGCGCCGCGGCTCGGTGATCGGCACGGCTCTGGGGGCGGCGGTAGCCGGCGCCCTGCTCGGCCCGGTGCTGGGAGCGCTCGCGGCGTCGGTGGGCACCGAGCCGGTCTTCAGCTCGGTGCTCGCCATCACCCTCGTGCTCGCGCTCGTCGCCTCCCGCCTGCCGGAGGCGCGCGCACCGGAGACGCAGGACCTGCGCGAGGTCGCCGCGACGATCGTGAGTCGCCCGGTGCTGACCGCGACCGCGTTCGTCGCGGTGCCCTCGCTGATGTTCGGGGCGATCGAGGTTCTGGTGCCGCTGCGGATCGACGCGCTCGGTGGCGGTCACATCCTGATCGCGGCAGGCTTCATCGCCGGCGCCGCGCTGGAGGCGGGCCTGGCCCCGGTGGCGGGGCGCTACTCCGACCGGGTCGGGCGCCGCATGCCATACACGGTCGGGCTCGCCATCTGCGCGGTGGCGATGATCGCGATCGCCGTCGCCGAGACCCTCGGCGCGGTTCTCGCCGGCCTCATCGTCACCTCGCTGGGGGCGGGGATCTGCTTTGCCCCGGCGCTGACGATGCTCTCCGAGGCGGCGGAGTCCTCGCGCCTGCACCAGGGCTTCGCCGCCGGCCTCTCGAACATGGCCTGGGCGGCAGGCCAGGTGGTGGGCGGCGTGGCGGGCGGCAGCCTCGCCAGCGTCACCGGCAACGCCCTCCCCAGCTTCGCAATCGCCGCACTGCTGATGGTGACCGTCGCCTACGCCCACCGCGTGCTGGCGCCGGTCGCAACCCAACCCGCGGGGGGCTGAGAACGCAGGTCGCTTTGACCCAGCTATAGGAGGGTCAATGTCGCCAGCGTCGAGCTAGGCTGCGTTCGATGTCCTGGAGCAATTGGGCGGGGGACCAAACCTGCGAGCCGGCGGAGGTCGTCCATCCGCGCAACCGCGACGAGCTGGCCGAAGCGGTTGGCCGGGCCGCCGCCGCCGGGAGGAGGGTGAGCGTCGTCGGCGCCGGCCACTCCTTCACCGGGGCGGCGCTGACCGAGGGCACGCTGGTTGGGATCGAGGCGCTGCGCGGGGTGATCGACGCCGACCCCCCCTCCGGGCTGGTTCGGATCGGCGGTGGAACCGTGCTCGCCGACCTCAACGAGGCGCTCAGCCGGCTTGGCCTGGCGATGGAGAACCTCGGCGACATCGACTGCCAGACGATCGCAGGAGCGATCTCCACCGGCACCCACGGCACCGGCGCCAAGCTGCGCAACATCTCCTCCCAGGTGGAGGCGGTCGAGCTGGTCCTCGCCGACGGCGGCGTGCGCGAGCTGACCGCGGCCGAGCCCGAGCTGCTGCGGGCGGCGCGCGTAGGGGTCGGCGCCCTCGGCGCGATCTCGGCGGTGACGCTGCGCTGCGTCCCCGCCTTCACCCTGCGCCGGGTCGATACGCCGCGCCGGACCGACGAGGTGCTCGACGCCTTCCAGGAGAGCGCCGACGCCAACGACCACTTCGAGCTCTTCACCTTCCCCTACGCGGACTCCGCCCTGGTGCTCGAGCGCAACCGCACCGAGGAACCGCCGCGGCCTCGCGGCCGCACCGCCGCCTTCCTCAACGACATCGTGCTGGAGAACTGGGCGCTGGAGGCGCTCTCGGCGACCGGCAAGCGGTTCCCCAACTCGATTCCCCGGCTGGCCCGCCTCGCCGCCCGCCTCGCCTCTGGCAGCAGCGCCACCGACCGCAGCGACCGGATCTTCGCCAACGAGCGCCGCGTCCGCTTCACCGAGATGGAGTACGGCGTGCCGCGCGCGCACGGCCCCGAGGCGGCGCGGCGGGTGATCGAGTGGGTGCGCGCCAACCGCTACCCGGTCTTCTTCCCGATCGAGATGCGGGTGACGGCCGGCGACGACGCCCTGCTCAGCCCCTCGCACGAGCGCGACAGCGCCTACATCGCTGTCCACCAGTACCGCGGCATGGAGTGGCGCCCCTACTTCGAGGCGGTCGAGGAGATCATGAACGGCTACGGCGGCCGTCCCCACTGGGGCAAGCGCCACTTCCAGACGGCCGAGACCCTGGCGCCGCGCTATCCGGCCTGGGAGGAGTTTCAACGCGCCCGCGACCAGCTCGACCCCGGCCGCATCTTCACCAACGAGTACGCCGAGAGGGTGCTGGGAGGCTAGAAACGCGTTGCAGCGCTAGAGGAAAGCTTGGCCGTCGCCGCGGTAGGTGGGGACCTCGTCGACGACGGCGCCGTTCTCGACCAGGTGGAGGGAGTCGAAGCGCTCGCACAGCTCGCCCGCCTTGGCGTGGCGGAGGTAGGCGCGGTCGCCGATCTGCAGCCCCGCCGCCGCCTCGCCCAGCAGCGGGGTCTGGACCTCGCCGGCGCCCTCCTCGGGGTCGAGCCGGAGGCCCGGCGGGAGCCAGGGGGAAGGCAGGCGCGCGGCGTCGCCGCTGCCCGAGGCGAGGTAGCCGCCGCCCAACGCCGTCGCCACGCCGCGGCTGGGCTTGCGCACGATCGGCAGCGCGAAGCCGGCGGCGGGGGAGAGCGTGAAGCGCGTGTAATGGTCGAAGAGGGCCGGCGCGTAGAAGCCCGAGCCCGCCGTCACCTCGGTCACCGCCTCCTCGGCCGCGGTCAGCTCGAGGCTGCCGGTTCCGCCGCCGTTGACGATCTGCAGCTCGGCGATCTCGCCCACAGCGGCGGCGATCGCCGCCCGCCGCCCTGCCAGCTCCGACGCCGAGCGCCGCTGCATGAAGCGGATCGCCGTGCCGCGAAGGCGCTTCCCCGGCGGGCGGTCGCCGACCCCGGCGATCTGTCCCTCGTAGGCCATCAGCGCGACCAGCTCGAGCTGCGGTCGCCGCTCGATCTCCTGCGCCAGCGCCACAGCCTGCCCGACCGTGTGGACCGGCGAGCGCTTCGGCCCGACCTTGACCCGCCCGCGCAGCGCCCACCAGCCGGCGTCGACGTCGATGCAGACCCGCACCGGCGCCGCCCCAGCACCCAGCACCGACTCGATCAGGTCGAGGTGCTCGGCGCAGTCGACCATCACGATCGGCGCGCCGGCCGGGTTGGCAACCGAGCGCAGCGCCAGCGCCTCCAGCGCCGTCGTGTCGGCTGTCGGGTAGGCGAGCAGCAGGTTCTCGAATCCCTGCTCGGCCAGCCACAGGGTCTCCGGCAGGGTGAAGGTGAGCAGCCCGGCGAAGCGCGCGTCGCGGCGCAGGATCGCCTCCAGCAGCGCCCGGCAGCGGATCGACTTGCTGGCGACCCGCACCGGCTTGCTCCCTGCCCGCTCCAGCATCGAGTCGGCGTTGGCCCACATCGCGTCGAGGTCGACGAAGGCGAACGGCGCCTCGACCTCGGCGAAGATCTCTTCGAAGCGAGCATGCGACTGGCTCGACGGAGTGGACACCAGCATGAGCCTATCCCCGCCAGGCCCGGTTAATTCCTACAATCGACGCCAGTGCCCGGAGAGGTGGCCGAGTGGCTGAAGGCACTCGCCTGCTAAGCGAGTAGGGGGCGCAAGCTCTCTCGAGGGTTCGAATCCCTCCCTCTCCGCTCAGCTGCCATAGGCTTCCCCGCCGATGACCGAGCGGGCGCTCAAGGCGGTTCTTGCGGTCATAGCTGCATACCACGTCCTCACCGGCGCTCTCGCCCTGATCGCGCCCGACGCGTTCTTCGAACAGATCGGGCATTACGGAGTCGAGAACAGCCATTACGTCGGCGATGTGGGGGCCTTCATCCTCGCCTTCGGCGTCGCCGTGGGAATCTCCGTGGCGCGGCCGTCCTGGCGGGCGCCGCTTCTCTGGTTGGGGGCGCTCTGGTATGGGTTCCATGCGATCAACCACGCCTTCGACACCGGCGAGGCAAAGAGCGAGGGGCGCGGCTGGGCCGACACCTTGCTGATCGCCTTCGGCGCCGTTGCAGCCGCCTGGCTGGCGCGGGTATCGGAACGGTTGAATCGTGAGCACGGCTTGGAGGGAGGTTCGGGATGAAGGTCTTCGTCGCCGGAGCGAGCGGGGCGATCGGCAGGCCGCTGGTGCGGCAGCTCCTCGCCGCCGGGCATGAGGTAACGGGGACGACGCGGCGAGAGGAGCGCGCGGCGGAGATTCGCGCGGCGGGGGCGAAGGCGGCGGTCGTCGACGCGCTCGACGGCCCCGCCCTGGCCGAGGCGGTGAATCAGGCCTCGCCCGAGGTCGTCGTCAACCAACTGACGAGCCTGCCCGAGCGCTATGACCCGCGCAAGGCGTCCTTCTACGAAGCGACCAACCGCGTGCGGAGCGAGGGAGGCCACAACCTGCTCGAAGCCGCTCGGGCGGCAGGAGCCCGCCGCCTCCTCACGCAGAGCATCGCCTTCCTCTACGCCCCCGAAGGGGACTGGGTGAAGGACGAGGACGCCCGCCCGTTCGACGATGCGCCGGGGCACTTCGGCCCGGCTGTCGAGGCGATGCTGGGGCACGAGCGCGAGGTGCTGGAGGCGCCCGGCCTCGAGGGCCTGGTCCTGCGCTACGGGCAGCTCTACGGCCCCGGCACCTATTACGCGCCGAACGGCCACCTGGGTCGCGAGGTGAGCCGCCGCCGTTTCCCGGTCGTCGGGCCGGGCACCGGCACCTTCTCCTTCCTCCACGTCGAGGACGCCGCCGGCGCCACCGTCGCCGCCCTCGAGCGCGGCGCCCCCGGCATCTACAACGTCGTCGACGACGAGCCGGCGCCGCTGCACGAGTGGTTGCCGGCCTACGCCGAAGCGCTGGGGGCGAAGCCGCCGCGCCGGGTGCCGGTATGGCTTGCGAAGCTCCTCGCGGGAAGCTCCACCGCCGCGATGGCCACCCAACTCCGCGGCGCCTCCAACGCAAAGGCAAAGCGCGACCTCGACTGGCAGCCCCGCTACCCAAGCTGGCGCCAGGGCTTCCGCGAAGCTCTCGCCTGAGCCTCACAAGGCTAAGATCGAGCAGACCCGCCCAGGTAGCTCAGTTGGTAGAGCACTTCCATGGTAAGGATGAAAGTGGAGGTCCAAATCAGGCCCTTGGCTTCACGATTTTTGGCTTTGCAGAGCCGAAAACTGGCCTAGCTAGAGCAGGCTGTGGATGCCGTTGTGTTCAGACGGTGCCAGGCACGGAATCCCATCTGGCCTCCCATCTGGCTCCCATCTGAGAGCCGCCATTTCGTCCCACCCAACTCGCCCCCAGAAGCACGCCGGCCCACCGTCGACGCGCCCGGCGCGATGTCCTAGGTTCGCAGGCCGGCCGGCGGCGGAGGGGGCTCGGCGACGCGGCGTGGGGGAGGGACGGGCTCGGCGCCACGCACCCCGTCCTCGTCGCGGAAGAGGCAGAGGATCTGGCCGGCCGGCCGCGCAGCCCTCGGCGCCAGCAGCCCCGCCCAGCCTTCCCTCCAGAGCCGTTCGCCGAGCCGCTGGTAGGCGAGCCATGCATGGCGCCCGGGAGCCGGTGCCCCGAGGGGTCCAGTTCCGCGAAGGCAACGTCCCCGGCGAAAAATGCCTCGCCCAATCGGTCTACGGCCATGTTTCCGCCGTCACCCCGATTTTCGACGGCCCGCTCACCGGCCGATTGACCTCAGATCCTCCGAACACCAGCTACCCGACCTCCCCGCCGCCCTGCACCACAAGAGATCAACGTCGCTCTCGCCGGCTCAGTCAAGGGCGGAGGCATCCGCAACACCTTCGAACTCGTTCCCGACGCCCCGGTCACCTCGGCCGACTTCAGCTTCTTCGGCCAGAGCAAGGGCCTGCTCGAAAACTCCCGCAATCTCTGCACCACCACCAACAAGGTCAAGTCCTCCTCAAAGCCCACTCCGGCAAGCAGCTTTCCTACAAGACCCCCCTGAAGCCTGCTGGCTGCAAGAAGAAGGGCAAGAAGCGCTCCAAGTGCCATGCTGCCCGCTGACAGTTGTAGTTCAGAGATTTCCGACGGCGCTTCGCCGTCGGACTTGACGGTCTAGATTGACGTGCGTCGATCGTGTCGATCTACCGCACGAAGCCAACTCCATTCCTTGAGGTCCGAGTTCAGGAGCTCGATCCGTTTCCGACGGTGACGGGGCTCTGTGCCGGCTATGAGGGAGGTACCTGGCGTGCGGGCCCATTTGGCGATTACCTCTTTGACTACCTCGCCGAGTTTGCGCTCAGTCACTCGGAGCTGCAGAGGTTCACTCATCTGACCGCGCGTCGATTGATGCAATCGGCGGCGAAAACGGTCTACGAAACCGAAAAGTTCAGCCGTCGCGGCGAGTTCGGGGAGCTGATGCTCCACGCCGTCGTTCGCCAGCTCTTCGACAGCGAGCCAGCGGTGAGCAAGCTCTTCTACAAGAGCGCCGCGAACGACACCGTCAAAGGATTCGACGCAGTACACGTGGTCGCCCCGGCCGACGGAGAGCTCGAGCTCTGGCTGGGCGAGGTCAAGTTCTACGAGGACGCGAAATCGGCGATCCGCGCGGTCGCCGAGGAGCTCCAAGCCCACTACGAGGCTGGCTTCTTGCGCTCCGAGTTCGCCGTCGTCACCCGCTATCTTGATCCCTCCTGGGAGCACAGCGACGCACTGGGACAGCTACTCGACGGCAACACCTCGCTCGATCAGATCGTCGGGCGTATCCGCGTACCGGTGCTGGTCACCTACGACAGCGCTGTTCTCGCCGCCCACACCGGCAGCGATGAGGCCTACGCCGCCGAGTTTCGCGAGGAGATCGTCGGCCTCCACGACTACTTCAAGGAGCGTGAGCTGCCCGCGGAAATCCTCGTCCATCTGCTCCTCGTCCCGCTTCGCTCAAAAGAGGAGTTCGTGCAGGCCCTTGACCAGAAGCTGAAGGCATGGCAGGCGATCTAGACCTCGACGCCCTTCGCGAGCTGGTTTGGGACCGCGAGCGATTCCTTGCCGAGTCCTTCACGGCTCTGCGCCAGCTGAGCGCTGCCGCTTCGGCACCAGCCGGAGACCCAAACGACACCCGCTTGATCCGCAGCATGGTCATTCGCTGTCTGGAGTATCGCTCAGAGCTCAATGGCGAGGCAGCGGTGCTCGACGCGCTGGTACGGAAGCTCGGGCTCTTCCCCTACGTCCCGGAGAATGCACCGCTCTCGAGCGCAGACGCACTGGCGCTAGAGGCCCATCGCTCGCCGGCGCCCGGCGGGGAGGTCGTCTTCCACGCCATGCAGGCCGCGATCTACTGGCGGCTCCTGGACGGGCAGAACGTCATCCTCAGCGCCCCTACGAGCTTCGGCAAGAGCCTGATCATCGACGCCCTCCTGCTGAGCGGGCGTTACCGCAACCTGCTCGTCGTCGTCCCAACCCTGGCCCTGATCGACGAGACGCGGCGGCGCTTTGCCCGTTATGGAACCGACTACAAGCTGATCACCCATGGCTCGCAAGGATTAAGCGAGAAAAACGTCTTCGTCCTCACCCAAGAGCGTCTGATCGAACGCGAGGATCTGCCCAACCTCGACTTCTTTGCCATCGATGAGTTCTACAAGCTTGCCGGGAACGAAGAGCGCGCCGAACTCCTCAACCGTGTTTTCTATCGGCTCCGCAAGTCGGGTGCGCAGTACTACCTGCTGGGACCCAACATCGAGGGCCTCGATGAGGCGCTCCCGGAGGCGCTCCGTCAAGAGTTCCTGCTGACCGAAGACACCACGGTCGCTCTCGAGGTCGAGCGCGTGTCGGCCGGCGAAGACCAAGACGCCGCGCTCCTTGATCTGTGCAACCGGCTCGACGAGCCAACGCTGATCTTTGCCTCCAGCCCCGCGAAAGCGCATGCTGTGGCTGCCACTTTGCTCGACGGTGGTCTGCAGCGTTCGGACGGGTCGCTGGCATCGGCGGTCGATTGGAGCGCCGAGAACTACCACCCGGACTGGCTTGTCGGGCGAGCACTCGCGGCGGGGATCGGAATCCACCATGGCCAGCTGCCGCGCTCGCTAGGCCAGTTCATGGTCAGGGCCTTCGAGGAAGGAAGGATCAGCTTCCTGATCTGCACCTCAACTTTGATCGAGGGCGTCAACACCCAGGCAAAGAATGTAGTCGTCCTCGACGACAAGATCAGCAACCGGCGGATCGATTTCTTCACCTTCAACAACATCCTCGGGCGCGGCGGGCGCATGTTTCGCCACTTCACCGGTCGGGTCTTCCTCTTTCACGACCAGCCCTCCGAGGAACTTTTCAGGGTCGATATTCCAATTCTCAGTCAGGGCGAGGACGCGCCCACCGGCCTGCTTCTCCACGTCGACCCCGACGATCTGCACGGCTCCTCCCAGGATCGGCTCGCCCCCCTGCTTGAGCAGCAGCTGCTCCCACGCGAGGTGCTCGAGGCCAACACCGGGATCCCGCCCGAGCAGCAGATCAAGCTCGCCGAGCGCCTCGCAGACGAGCCGAGCAGCTATCACCAGCTGCTCGGCTGGCGGGGAAACCCCGACTTCGAGGAGCTGGCCGGTACCTGCGAGGTGCTCGTCGAGCACCTGCAGACGCGCCAGTTGCGAAGCGGCTATGTCCGCTCGGCCCGCCAGCTCGCGTTCCGACTGAGGCGTCTCGCCGTGGCGCAGAGCGCACGCGCCCTGATCGAAGCCGAGAGCGAGTCCTCCGAGCCCGAGAAAGTCGATGAACTCGTCCAGGGCGTCTCGGAGTTCTTGCGCCGGATCGCCGGCTATCAGTTCCCGATGCGCCTGCGGGCTCTCGAGCGCATTCAGGAGGTGGTCTTTAGCAGGGTGGGGCTTCGGCCGGGGAGCTATGCCGCCTATGCTCTCCGCGTCGAGAACCTCTTCCTGCCGAATCCGCTGATCGCTCTCGATGAGTACGGCATCCCGCCCGAGCTCGCCCGCAAGCTCCGCCACGACCTACAGGCCGAGGGCGATCTGGACCTAGTCCTCGAGCGCTTGGCAGAGATCGACCCGGGCCGCGGCGATCTCACCGAATTCGAGGTCGAGCTGCTCACCGAGGCCCAGAGCTCTCTATAGAACCACTGCCGCTACTGACACCCACTGGCTTGTCCCAATGAACATCGACTAGGCCCTTCAGATGCCCGAAGAGCTCCCCACCCGCACAGTCAGCGTCTATCTCCTGCGCAAACAGATCAAGGACGCTTCAGAGGCACTGAACATCGACCCGGATCAGCTCTCGAAACATTCGATCAGGGGCGTGAAAGGCGCGACCCTCTATGTCTTGAGCAGTCGTTCGCGGCCGCCGAAATGGGCGGAGATCTTCTCCGGGTCTGCCGATCCTCCTCTTGCACTTACAAGGCCGACCTTCAGTGCCGTGCTTCTGGTCCCCGCGAGCCGCCGACTCTTTGCGCTGACTTTCGGCAGCGGCCGCCATCTGCTCGAGCACGGCGCCTATGAGCGCAACTTCGGCCTTCGAGTGGCACTCAATCTCGTCGATCCCGACCGCATCCGCGCAGCGCAGTCGCGAACTTTTGTGGACACGGCTCTGCAGATTCGCCGCCAGGTCGCCGAGCCGTCCGACATCGTTGGCCTCGAGCTCGACGTCCAGCGCGACCTCCTGACCACGCTCGAGGGCACGGTCGCTCGCGACGGCTTCGGCAAGCGAGTCTCGGGCGCCGATGCCGCCCGCTTCACGGAGTCGATGGAGGCAAAGAACGTCCCGTCCGTCTGCAGCGGGCTCTACCGGGCGAGCAAAAAGAGCACCTACAAGGAGCGCTATCCGTGGATCGACTGGATCAGCCAGGTGATCGATCCAGACGAGGAGGCGGAGCTGACAGAGGAGGCGCTGCGCCTCATGCTCGACGGCCATTTCGACCGCTTTGACGTCTACCCGCCCGAGATGGTCAGCGAAGACGTCGTCGAGTACGGCACGAAGCGGAACACCACGGTGATGGAGCCCACCAGGGACCTGTTGAGGGCGATGGTCGAGCGCAGCGGAGCCGCAGACCCCGAGGCGCTCGAGGAGCTGCTCGCGCACAGCTACCTCAAGGCCCACAACGAAGAGGGCCTCCCGATCAAACGCTGGTCGTGGTGGGAGTGCCTCTACTACGAACATCGCGGCACGGGCGGCGCCGTCGTCCTCGATCGTGGCGCCTGGTACCGGGTCAATCGCGACGAGGCAAAAGCGATCAACGACTATGTCGCCCAAGTCACCCCGTCCGGCCTCGGCCTTCCAGACGCGGAACGCTCGGAGCTTGAGGGGCATTACAACGAGCGTGTGGCCGAGGCGCCGTCGTTTCGACTGCTCGACAAGAAACTGATCCACCCGATCGCCGGCGAGTCGCCGATCGAGGTCTGCGACCTGTTCGCCAAAGGCGGCGAGATGATCCACGTCAAGCGTCGCAAGGGTGGGTCCTCAGGCCTCAGCCACCTCTTCGCGCAAGCCCTCGTCTCCTCTCGCCTCTTAGTGGATGCTCCCGAGTTTGCGCCCCAGATGCGAGCTCAGCTCGGGAATTGGGCCGCCAAGGTCAAAGATCCCCCCAAACCGCGCGATCACCCGATTGTCCTGGCCGTGATGCTCGCCGCAGAGTCAAGCGGCGAAGGCGCCCGCGCACTGCCCCTCTTCTCGAAGGTGTTCATGCGCCAGAACGTCCGCCAGCTCCGCTCGATGGGCTTCGACGTGTTCTACGACGAGATCCCAGCGCCGATGCCGGCCGCCTAGGATCCGCCCGGATCGCCGATCCACACAAAACTTCATCTGGGCTTCTTATGCATCGTAAAGGGGAGGTAACGGTGGCAAAAAAACTAAAACTCATGTCCCTGAACGGAGAGGACATGATCGAGTTGATTCCAAAAAGCCTCGCCGAACCCAAGGGCAAGGCTGCCGAGCGAGGCAAGTCCCTCGGAGACCTGATCAAGGAGGTCGACCCCGATGTCCTGGGCTTGGTCGAGGCGCCGCCGAGCGAGGCGCAGACGCAGAAGTTCAACGACCTCTATCTGGAGGGCGCGTACACCGTGCACCATGGGGCTTGAAAAATTGTTTTTGGCTTGGGCAGAGGGTGTGTGGACCAGCGCCGGTCGCACTTTCTCCTCATACCCGGCCACCGTGAGCTTGCTGACCAGCGGTTCGAGCCAATGGGCGACTTTTGTTAGTCCTCCTGTTTCGCCTGCCGGTTGGCCCTCATGCAGGACGAATCCGTCGAAGAGCCGCATGAGGACGGCCCGCACCGCGGCGGCCCCCTCGGCATCGGCTACCTCGCCCGCCACCGCGGCGCGGACCTCGGAGAGCTGCGCCAGCAGCTCGGCCGTCACCTCCGACAGCGCTGTCTGTGCCTCGGCGTCTGCGAGCTGTTCCCCCAGGCGTCGGGCTTCGGCCTGGGCCGCAGCCGCTTCGGGCTCCAGCTCGGCTCGCAGCTCGCGCCACTCCGCCGCTGTGATCTCCGCTGAGACGTAGTTGCGCTTTACCCGGGCGAGCCCGGCTTGGGCCTCCTGGGCCTCCTGCTCTGCGGCATCGACGAGCTCTCTGGTCTTTGCCAGCTTTCGCTCCCTGGCCCCTGCCAGCTGCTCCTTGGTGGCCTCCACGTCCACTTCAAGGCCCTGGAAGTAGGCATAGACGGCATCGTCGACCGTGGCCCGGGGGATGGCGGCGGCCGAACAGGCGCCGGGGTCTCGCAGCCGCCCGTAGCAGCGGTAGGTCTCATGGATGGTGCCGTCTTGGTATTGCCTGGTCCGCGGTGCCATCGATCCCCCGCAGATCCCGCATTTCAAGAAGCCCTTCCTGAACAGGTGCTTGCCGGCACTGGGCCTGCCCCGCTTGTGGGTGGCCGCTTTGGCCTTGCGCAATGCCTGCGCCTGCTCCCAGGTCTTGCGGTCGACGATCGCCTCGTGGCGTCCCTCCAGGAGCTCCTCGCCGTCGCGGATCAGGCCGGCGTAGATCGGGTTCATCAGGATCGCGCGCACGGTGAGGGCGCTCCAGGCGCCGCCGTTCGGGGCGAGCACGCCATCGGCGGTCAGCCCCTGGGCGATCGCCACGTCGCTCGCCCCGACCAGGGACTCCCCGTAGATGCGCGCCGCGAAGGGCGCCAGCGCCGCGTTGACCACCAGCTCGCGCTCATCGTCCTCGTTGCGGCGGTGCAGGTAGCCGAAGTTCGCCCTGCCGCCGGTGTAGAGGCCACGCCGGCGCCGGCGCGCCAGTCCCGCCTTCACCGCCGCCGCCTTGCGGCGGCTGTCCTCGGTGTTGCGCTCGCCCATCACCGCCGCCATCACCAGGTTCTCGAAGGTCGAGGGGTCCTGGATGCAGTGGATCCTCACCCCGGCCTTCAGCGCCCACAGTGCAACCTCCACCAAGTGGCGGGCCTGCATGGCGTCTCCCCGCGCAAGGCGGTCGGAGTGCTGCACGACAAGCGTCGCGCCGCTCATCTCAGCGTGCTGCATGGCGTTTGCGAGCTCTTCGCCTCTATCGCCCTTATAAGCGGAGACGTCCTCCTCGTAGTAGCCGGCCAGGACCTCGAGACCTTGGGTCTCCGCCCACTCGTGGTCTTCGCGCAGCTGGTCGGGGATCGATTCGCGCTCGTCCTTGGTCGACTTGGCGGCGTAGAGGACCGCCTGCCCGAGGGCGGCGATCTGGGGGTCCCCTGTCGCCTTGCCTCCCGGCTCTGCAATCGCCTGCCCGCCCTCGCCCGAACGGGAAGGATCGGGCGCGCTGAAACTACGCTTGTCTTGCATCAGGACTTACCTCCTGTTGCCGTGCCGGGGGCGTTTCGGCGCCGCCCGGCGTTTATATGTCGCGCCCGAGGATACGCCGCTTCGGGGCGGCAGGCCATCCGGCCGGCTGCCGCGCTCGCAGCAGGGCCTTCCCGAACCTCGACCCTCGGTAGGGGTGCGCTCATAGCTGCGGCCCCTCCACGTCGGTGAAACTGACAGTAGGAGTTAGTGCGAACGCCAGGGGTACTCGTTGAACTGACTGGTACTATGTGCAAGCAACCTCGCTGGTCAGCAAGCTCACAGTGGCGGGGTAGGAGGAGAAAGTGCGACCGGCGCTGGTCCACACACCCTCTGCCCAAGCCAAAAACAATTTTTCAAGCCCCATTGAGGTTGAAAAATTGTTCGGCCCGATCCTGATCGGGCCCGTAGACGGTGGCTCGGCTCCGCTTGCGCCTCGAACGTAGGTAGAGGCGGAAGTGGCTCTCGGGGGAGTGACACTCCTCTCTAAACAACCTATTCCACACGGATATCCGCAATATTCCCCTTGTAGTAGGAGAGGGGTTTTAGTACGCTGTCGTTGCTGCACAAAGGGCCAAAGGTTCGGACGAAGCCGCAAGGTGTGTTTCCTGAAGTGGTACTTAGCGGCATGTGTGTTTAGTCTAGCATATTTGTGACTTGTAGTGTTAGTTACTGACTCATCGTTTGGCGGTAGGGTGAGGCCGATCAGGTGGCTGCCGTCACGCGGTCGGGAATGTCAGCCCAACGGGCGTCATCACTACCGCTTCTCGTTCGATGCGAAGCGAGGTGCGTGACTTCGCGCGCTGCTCCTCTTCGCGCGAAGCAGCAGTCTTTCTACGGCCGGCCTAGGACACGTAGGCTTTGCGCACCATCGCGGCCGTCCATCGGTTCGTGCCGTGGGCCGGGAGGACACCCTTCCTGTTCAGGACCTCGGCGATCTCGGCGAGGGACTTGCCTTTCGCGAGCAGCGTCCCGATCTGCTTCCGCCATCCATAGTCCCGCTTGTTGCAATAGATGTGGGCAAGTCGAACGTTCTCGGGGCGGAGGTGCCCGCCGGCCGACTTGAGGACCGGGTAGTGGTCGGGCGAGGGGGCCCACTTGGTGCGTGGCGTCGTGACCTGATCGAATTCGCCGCGCCCCTTGTGGTGGTAGCACTGCGGCATCTCGCACTTCAGGGCGAGGAGCTGGCCGCGCTCGGCCATCTGCACGAGGACACCCTTCACACCAAGCTCGCGGAGCTGGTCCGCGATTGAGCTATCTGTGCTGCCGGCGCCAGCTGCTGCCTTCGCCATCGAGTCACCCCTCTCGTGTAGTCGCCCTATTGGGCTTCGTGCATACGTCAGGTAGAGCGTCGCTTCGGCGACTGACGACGTCGCCAGCCAAAACCTTCGCCCGTCCAGTATCCCCCACGTGATCCCATCGGAATGTCGCTCTCGTCGACGTAGCTACTGCTTTCGCGTGGTTGCGGGCGCGTCGGCAGACGCTGCTTGCGCTCCCCCTATGGACGAGTTGCGGCAGCACTGCCCAGCTCCCGGCTCGCTCTCGCATAAGCCGGGAGAAGCACGCGCCTGACAGCTCGGGGGCCGCCGCCCCGGTAAGGTCATCCCCATGGCCCCAAGACCGCCCTCGGCTGACGCGGAGTTGACGCCGGGGCTACCGACGGTCGCGGTCGTCCACCTGCCGTTGGGTGGTCACGTCCGTCCGCTGCTGCCGCTCGTCGCCGCCTTGGGGGACCGTGGGGTTCGAACGGTGCAGTGGGCCTTCCCGGAATGGGAGGCGGAGTGCAGGAAGGCTGGTGGCGAGTTCCGCTCGGTGCCCGACTTCGGCATCGATATGGACCCACCGCCGCCGAACCTGATCGGCGCAGCGGAGCTCATCGCGCGGGCGACTGAGCGGGTAGCCCCCTGGGCGACCGGGCAGATACGCGACAGTGGTGCCGACGTCGTCCTGCGTGACACGTTCGCCCAATACGGTCGCTATGCCGCGCTCGAGGTCGGGCTGCCCCAGGTCGTCTTCAGTTCAATGATGGCCTTCCACCGCGGCATGCGGCCGACGCTGCGGAGCATGCCGGCGGCGCTCGCCCAGCTCGCCGCCGGGACGCCCGACGCGCTGCGGCTGCGGCTCGTCTCGCGGCGGCTCGAGCAGCGCTACGGCGTGCCCATGGGCGGCTGGCTTGAGGTGCTCGGCGGGCGGTACGGGTGCACGACGCTCGTCGGAACCTCGCGCGGACTGCAGACCCGTCCGGAGGGTCTCGCCGGCGAGGACGTGCGGTTCGTCGGGCCGCTCCGCGCGGCGAGGGCACCCGCAGACTCCGGGGAGCCGGCGCTTGCTGCGCTCGGCGAGGACGAAGAACTCGTGTATGTCTCGCTTGGCACGGTGTTCGAGGATCGACCCGCGTTCTTTCGCGATGCCGCGATCGCTCTCGCGCGGCCCGGGCGCCGCGTGGTCCTCTCGGTCGGGAGGATCGCCCCGCAGACGCTCGGCGCGCTGCCCGCGGGCGTCACCGCGCACGCCCACGTCGACCAGCTCGCCGTGCTCCGCCGCGCCGACCTCTTCATCACCCACGGCGGATTCAACAGCGTGCAGGAGGGACTAGTCGCGGGGGTGCCGCTGCTCGTCTTCCCCCAGACGCAGGAGCAGGTCCTCAACGCCGACCGCGTGTCCGAGCTCGGTGCGGGGCTGCGCCTGCGCCGCGCTACATCTGCGCGGATCGGCGCCCAGGCGGATCTGGTCCTCGGCGACCCCCGGTTCCGGGCCGCGGCCCAACGCACCGGGGCAGAGCTGCGCGCGGCAGTCGACCTGGACGGCGCGGTCGACGCGGTGCTCGCCGCCGCGGCGGGCCACAACTCGACACGCTGCTCGGCGGCGACGGGGCATGCTGCACGTCGACCCACAGATTCATAGGGCTCGCCACCGCTTAGAGAGGGCACCCTCGCCATGTGGCGCGGCTCGTCGGAGGCCGGCGAGTCAAGCTTCGGGGCGAGTCGCCGTGGTCGGCCTCGTCGCTAGCGCTTTCGCGTGACAGCGAGCGTCCGAGCAAGGGCAAGCTGACGCCCGCCTTGGACGAGAGGCGGCAGTACCGGACATGGCAGCTATCCCCACCCGTATTCGGCGGTCAGGTCGCCAACGAGCCGGTGTCAAGGCCGGCCCGAAGGGCCGTCCCGCAGGGGCCGCAGGGCCTTGACGCCGGCGCCGCCGGCGCCCTCACCCGCCAACCATGAGAACAGTCGGCAGCTCTGCTGGCGACATGGATGCTTCCTTTCTGTGTCTCTCGCACCCCCTCTCGGCCGCTCGCAGCGGCCCTGAGCGGCCTGTGAGGCAGCGGTGGGTCTGAGGGGTCAGCGCCCTGCGGAAGGCCCAGGCGGCCACCCACAAGCGGGGCAGGCCATGCACGGGAGAGCACCTGTTCCGGGAAGGGCTTTTGAGATGCGCGGATGCGGAGGCTTCGGGGGGCTGGGGCTGGACGTGGAGGCCACCAAAGAGCAGCTGGCTATGTCCTTGGGGGGAAAGCTGGCAGAGGCGTGATCTGCTTCAGCCCGGCTTGCTGGCCTTTTGGGTAGCTGAAGCTGAGCGCTCCCGGTTGCGCTCGCCCTTCTCTTTTCCCTTGCGTTGCTCCCTTTACGGCTCGGCAACGCCTTTCCCTTACGGCTTTGTCCGAACCTTTGGCCCTTTGTGCAGCAACGACAGCGTACTAAAACCCCTCTCCTACTACAAGGGGAATATTGCGGATATCCGTGTGGAATAGGTTGTTTAGAGAGGAGTGTCACTCCCCCGAGAGCCACTTCCGCCTCTACCTACGTTCGAGGCGCAAGCGGAGCCGAGCCACCGTCTACGGGCCCGATCAGGATCGGGCCGAACAATTTTTCAACCTCAATGGTGAGAAAAGGGGCACCCTGGGCCTCGCCCTGTTGCTCCGAAAGTCGCTGAAGTTGAAAGGCAGCGTGCGGACCAAGGCGCAGAGCAACGCCGATTTCGCCCTGCGCGAACACGATTCCGACAACGACGGAATTCGCGAGGTCTACAGCTGGGCCAACCGCGTGCCCCTGGAGGTGCAGATCTCCGGCGGCGGACTGGTCAAGCCCGTGACGATGATCGTGATCCACTCTAAGTCCAAGGGCGTCTTCATTCCCGGCGACCTCTACGCCTACGAGCGGATCTCACGAGCAAACCGGATGAAGCTGAAGGCCCAGGCAGCGGCCGTCCGCAAGCGCCTCGATGCCCTGATCGACGCCGACGGCAAGGGGCGGGTGATCGTGATGGGCGACTTCAACGACGGTTCGGAATTCGATGTCGACGCGCAGATGATCGGCGGCGGCTTCCTCGAACCGGTGATGGGAAGCGTCTGGGATCCGAAGCGGGTGATGCACGACCCACACATGGCGATCAAGCCCGCAGATCGGTGGACGATCGACTTTGCCGATCGCATTCTCAACGCGCTTGGCCCGTCGAAGTATGGTCAGCCGACGACGATGCGCTCCTGGATCGACCACATCCTCTTCTCGCCCGAGCTGGCTCCCGGGATCGTCGCCGGCACCGCGCAAATCAAGCATCACCAAACGAAATCCGGCAGCTGCCCGACCGATCACCATCCGCCCTACGTCACCGCGGAGCTCTAACGATGGCGACCGGCGAAAGAGTGGTCTGCATCGTCACCGGGCCGGTCCTCGGCCTCGACTCCCAGCAGCTGCTCGAGAGCACGAGGGCATTCGGCGCCGAGCTGGGAAGAGAGGTCGAGATTTTCGACCTCTTCGAGGAGATGGCCTCCCAGGACGACGTCGATATCTCGACCGACATCGACCGCCTCCTCTACATCCGCTCCCTGCTGGAGGGCTTCGACTACCAGTTCGAGCTCAAGCGTCGCAACGCCTACTGCTCGATTGCCCGCAAGATCGACGATCTGCCCAAGGGCACACATGCGATCGTCCGCGCCCCGGCGGCGATGGAGTTCCGCGGCGTCAACACCGAGTTCAAGGACCACCGCGCGATCGCAACTCTCAGGCCGACGCGGATCGTCACCCTGATCGACGCCGAGTGGAAGATCAAGGACAGACTCGAGCGCGACGACCTCTACGGCAAGCGCGCCGTGGAGTTGATCGCTCAGGTCGGCAAGGAGCTAGACCTAGGGCGCGTCCTCGGCTGGCTCGGCGCCGAGGTCTCCGCCAGCGAGGACTGGGCGGAATGGTGTTCCCACCTGAACGGCGCACCGGTCGGCCACGTCGTGCTGGGCGTGACGGCGCCGGCCAAACACGACCGCTCTAAGTTTGTCTCGGATGTCGACAACCTGCTCAAGGCCGCGACCGCGAAAGAGCTGACGACCTTCTACGCCTCCTACTCGATGACCGTCGCCAAAGAGCCGCAGCGCAGGCTGATCAACGACGCGATCTGGCAGCTGCGCGAGCACGCCCTGGTGATCGACCCGGGCACGATCGAGATCGGCAGCTCCACCGATCGCGACGAGGAACGCATCGTCTTCGCCTACACGGTCTTCCGCGACCTGCGCTGGGACGTGAAGAAGGTAGATGCGATCGCCGCCTTCCATCCCTACGAGAACCCGAAAACGCTGCCCCCATTGAGCACCGGGATGATGGACGAGCTGGGCCACGCCCGGGCCTACGGCAAGGAGGCCTACTTCGTGTTGCCGCAGGGTGCCGGAAGCCCCTTCACGGGCGGCAACCTGGTGCCGAAAAACCACCTGTTCAAATACGCCGATGAATTCTTCAAGTTCATCGAAAAAAGGCGCCGACCATTGCTCAAACCCGAGTTTGCTGCTCAGGTCAAGGCCTTCGAAAAGTACGCCAAAAAGAACTCCGCGTGAGCGCCTCGCTGCGCGACTACGACGCTGAGCGCTTCGGACCGTTTCTGGGGATCAGCGACGAGGGCTCGGCCGCGGAGGCGATAGCCGAGGCCGCCCTCGTGAGCCCCAAGGCGCTCGCCCTCAGCGCCCCAGATCCCCTCGCGGTCGGGATCGGCCACGACGCCGAGCGGCTCGGCTCGTTGGGCGAGGTTCCGGTCGGCCCGAACGAGTACGAGCGGATCCACGCCGGCTCGAAAGGCAGGGTCTTGCTGACCACCAACGTCGGCTCCCATGTGGCGAGATGGCACTACCGCCAACCTCCCTGTCTAGAGGTCTCAGGGGGCCAGACGACCGCCGAGGTGGCCGCCTGGGCGCGGAAGCAGGGCGCGGGCGCGGGCGAGCGCAACCCGCAGCCGTGGCTGCGGCTGCGGCTCGATCCGGCGATGAGGCAGGAGGCAAAGCTCAGAGCGGTGCGGATCGCGGCGACCGAGGCGCCGGTCGCGGTCGCCGTCGGCGCCGAGGAGGGTGTAGGCGCCGTCCGCGCTGCGATCGGCCTGGCAGTCTCTGGTGGTGCCAGCGCCGTCGTCATAGACGGTGAGGTGCTGCCCCCGAACGAGGCTCGCCCGGCGTCACCCGGCCTGCTCAGCTATTTCTCGACATCCCAAACCCGAGAGCTGCTCGAAGACGCCGATCGACACGGAATAGCCATCGAGCCGGCCTTCAAGGTCGACACCGACTCGATCGCCAATCAGATCTGGGCCGGCCTGTTCGCCGCTCGGGAGACGGGCCTGCACCTCGGCAAGTACGGCCTCTTTCCGCTGACAATGCAAGAGGCCCAAAGCGTTATCGAACAGGTGCAGGGTTGGCTTTCTGAGTGGAGCGCCGCGCCAGCGATCTATCTCGACGTACCCGCTGTCGACGAAAAGCGTGTTTACGAGTTGCAGGACGCGTCGCGCGCCGCTGGCCGCTGGCTTGAGATCGCGGCCGCAGCAGGCGCGTCTATCGCCCTGATCGACACCGTCGAGAAGTTTCGCGGCCTTCGCTTGATCAAGTCAGGTCCCGACGATGAGCGCGGCATCCTCACCTGGGAGGACGTCGACCACCTGCAGGGCACCGCGGCCGATCTGGGGGTCAGGATCCTCTGGGCAGGCGGAATCTCACTAGACCAGCTCCGCGAGCTCGGGCGACGCCGCCCTTTCGGCGTCTACGTCACCTCGGCGGTCTCAGACACGCACTCGCCGGAGTCAGATGAGCATGACATCGGCCTCAGCGGGATCAAGGAGCCTAATCGCGAAAGGATCCTTCAGGCCAAACTGCTCCTTGAGGCCGGATTCTTCGCAGGAGCCGACCTAGGGCCGGACGTTGAGGCCGCACAGCAGGGCGACGGTGCTGCTGTCGCAAGGCTCGCCGACAGGCTAAAGGCTCAATGGCAAACGTATTTCGCCGAATGAACCTGAGTTCCGCAGACAATGCGCGGGCATCTGAGGGGTCCGTGCCGATAACGGCCGATGAAGTGCATGAAGGCGCCCACCGACCACTGAGCTGACCGGCCCGAGCGCTTCAATTTGGTCGTGCCCAAAAAAGCTGCGAAAAGGGCAAAGTCGACGGCGGCGTCGAAAGCTAAGCAGCCGCCAAAGATCTGCGATCGCTGTGGCGCCGAGAACCCTCCCAGTGCCGATGTCTGCGAGGCCTGCGGCAAAGACCGGTTCGCCCCAAGCTGGGTCCGCGCACTGAGGCACATCACCCGCAACTTCCTGGTTCAGGTCACCCAGCCCTCTGCGGAGAGCGCCAACCAGGACTTGCGGATCACCCTCTACAAGTGGTGGCCGGGCGGCAAGGGCACGGTTCACGTCAACTCCCAGGAGCACTGGGAGCGGATCAAGGAGATCGTCGACACTGAACTGGCCGGGCACCTCGGCTGGTCCAGCAAGGCGGAGATCGCCGCCCAGATCGAGGCGCGCCGCAAAGACGCCGCCACCTTCGAGACCGACGCTGCCGAGATCCTCGGCACCAATCCGCAGCTCCTAGTGAAGATCGCCGAAGGCCTCAAGTTGGAGTCGATCGACCCGAAGGATCTGCCGCGGGTCGCCGAGTCGCTCGGCCAGATCGCGGGAATCCTGGCCGGTGTCGACGAGAGCCACCAACTCGCCATCCGGCAGTTGGTCGAAAAGCTGCCCAAACAAAAAGCGGCCGCGATCGCCCAGCTCAGCGAGCTGATGAACGACCTCACGATCGGCCAGATCACCGCCGTCACCAACGAGGTCCGACGCCGCGTCGCGCTCCTTGAAACCTTCACCGATCGCATCAACGACGAGCGCACCTACGAGATCAGCGGCGAGGAATCGGTGCACCGCCTGCTCGAGCGGGCGATGTGGATCGTCGACGAGCGCTATTGGCTCATGCACTCCAATCGTCAACTACGCACGGTCGTCGGCGACGAGATGGCCAAGGAGGACAAGAAGTTTGAGAAACGCCGACCGGATTTCGTCTGCGGAACCGTCGACAAGCGATTGATCATCATCGAGATCAAGCGTCCATCGCACACCCTCAGTGTCGAGGATCTGAATCAGCTTGAGCGCTACGTGGTCCTTTGCGAAGAGTACGACGACGACCACTCGTCATTTGACGCGATCTTGGTCGGCCCTAAGATCTCGGACGATCTTCGCCGGACGCTCAAAGTCCGTGGTGTCTCGTTTAAGGCGCGAACCTACACGCAGCTTGTAACCGACACTCGCAAGCGTTACACGAAGTACCTAGAGGCGCTTGAGGTCTAGCTCGTCAAGAAGAACGCTGACCCAGCAAGCGCTTTCGCTACAGACTGCCCCTCGAGACCATTTGCCTTCGCGGATGTAGGCAACTCGTGGAGCTTGCCCAGCGGGCTGCGGCCCGCCGAGCCCTCAGGCATTCTCCCATGTGACGTGCTGTCGCCTTTATTTGTCACCGGTCGCCTGAGACTTTCAATCTTCCATAATCACCGGGGCGAACTATCCCTGATGTTTCCTAGACGATGCGATGCCCTCGGTTCCCCTCAACACCTTCCTCAACTTCACCACTGCCCGCGACACCGCCCGCGTCGCCGCTGCGACCCTGCCGAGCGGAGACTACGACCGCGCAAGGACTTCTACAAGCGCCACGCGCGAGCGCAGTGTGCGCCAGCTGATCGAGGGTCTGGAGCGAGCATGGGTTTCGCAACTCGGTTCGGGGGCTCGCCAGCCCGCGTAAGCGGGCGAGCTTCGAGGCCTGTCGCGCCGAGCTGAGCAGATGGGCGCAGGGCAAGCAGATCAGCGGCCGACGCGCGCCGAGCGCCACCTGGGCCGCAGCCCGCCTCAAGGTACGGGTCAACCCGGAGCTCCGCCTTAGCGTCGACGGCCGGCAGTTCGCCGCCAAGCTCTACTCCAAGGTAACCGAGCTGAGTGCCGCCCGCCGCGACAACATCCTCTGCCTGCTCTGCTAGACCGCCCCGCCGGCCACAGCTTCGCCCGCCGCAGCCGGTAGAGACTGTGGGCGACACCCCATCTACAGTCTGATCGCGCGACCAGTTCGACCAGCACCGGTCAACCAGCAGCCGCCCGCCACATATGACAGAATAGGTGGCGAAACAGGTGGCAAACGGAGCGACAACCTTGACGACTGACCTCGCGGACCGACTCGGTCACGCGAGCGAGCTTGCCGAGCTCGACCAAGCTGACCTGGCGCGGGTGCTGGACACCAACCGGCGCACGATCGCCCGCTGGTTGCACCGCGAATCCTCGCCCCGGCCCGATGCCCGTGAGCGCGTCCTCGAGCTGCTCGCCGTCCTCGACCGACTCTCCGACGTGCTGCGGCCCGACGCCGCCCACGACTGGCTCTTCTCCCCGAACCCGATGCTTGACCACGACAAGCCCGTCGAGCTGCTTCGCGGCGGCGAGTACCGCCGCGTGCTCGGTGCCGTCGACGCGATGGCCGAGGGCGTCTTCGTCTAGCGGGCACGATGCCCTCGCCTCACCTGGTCGATGCGATCGACCGCCTCGACCCGGTGCCCTATCGGGGCGAGGCCTACCGCCACCTCGCGCCTCGCTGGCACCCGCTCTCGGGCGGCGGCGCCCGGATCCAGGGCGGGCGCTGGAACCCGCCGGAGAGCTTCGCCACGCTCTACCTGGCGCTCGAGCGCCCGACGGCCGCGGCGGCGAATTTAGGCGGAGACGAGAAGCTCGCGCTTCGGCCTACGGCGAGAGCCCTTCTCGGGAACCTCATCCTGAAAGCCGTAAACGAGATGGGTCTCGAGCGCCCTCGCGAGCTTGCGCATGGTCGCAAAGCTGAAGCGATGCTGGCCGCTCTCCAGGCGAGAGATCACTGAATGGCTCGTCCCCATCCGGTCCGCGAGTTGCTCTTGGGTGAGACCGAGCTGCATCCGCTTATGGATTACCAGTCGAGCGAATTCCTCATAGGGCAGCTGCTCCTCTAGGGCAGCTCTATACGCGGCGCTCTTTCTTGCCCGCTTCTGCATGGCCTCAGAATGGGAGGTTCCAATTGGCGAAGAGGTTTTAGGAGCCATTGCCTTCCGTCCTTAATTGACTACTAGACTGTTAAGTTAGCAAAACTGCTAAAGTCATCGGACGGAATCTCAGGGCGCATCGTGGCCGGCAGCTCTCGGAGGAACTCGTTTCGAGGCGTCCATCCGGCCCTTGAAATCGCTCCAACATTTCTTTGCGATCTCAATGTCCGCTTGTGGAACCTTGCCGCTGTTCTTGCGGAGCATGTGCAGCAGGATGAAGAGATTCTCCGAGCGTCGATAGAGAACTCGGTAGAGGACTCGCCCGTAATGGCAGCGAAGCTCTCGAAGCGAACCCTCAATTTGAGAGGTAATGGGGAAGGGCAGGGGTGGCGCATCATTCGGCAGGCCATTGAGGCGGTCGATCTGGAGGTCGATGGTCACCCGTTTCTGGGCTGCGGCCTCAATCTCTTTGGGGCTCGGGTTCTTCTTCTTTGGCTCGACCGGGAACTCGCGGTCGAGGAACTCCGTCACGGGTTCGACCCCGTCGGGAGCGCGGTAGTAGACGGCCTGGGTCGCCACAAGCCGACACTATCCGCGGCATCCGACAGGGAATCACCACCCCACGCGGCTGTGGCCGAACTGGTAGAGGCACAGCGAAGCCGACGCCCGCGCGACGACCGACGCCGGTAACCACCGCGATCCGCTCCTCGGCTGCCCGGTTGACCATGCTGGCGCCCCTACTCGATCGAGCGAGGACTACCGCCGTATCCTCCCGCTCTCCTTGGGGGACCTAGACGATGACCGTTGAGGCAACGGGGGCGCGACGCTACTGGCTGATCTGGGTGGCGGTGGTTCCGATCGCCCTTTGGGCGCTTGTCCGCACCTTTGGATTGGAGAGCGGAGGTGCGCTGACATCGTTGATGTGGTTCACCCCCTACGCCGCGATCGCAGCGCTGTTGGTCACCGGCGTCGCCGTAGCGTTGCGCAATTGGGCTGCGGCGACCGTCACTGCAGTCGCAACGACATGTCTCGCAGTCGTCGTTCTGCCGCGAGCGATTGGCAGTGAAATCGAGTCGCCAGTCGATCACGAGACGCTCACCGTGCTCTCGGCCAACGTCGAGCTGGGCGCCGCCGATCCGAGCGCCCTGGTTGCTCTGGTCGATCGCTACCGCCCCGACCTCCTCAGCGTCCAGGAGCTGACCCCATCGTTCGCCAGGAAACTGCACAGGGACGGGATTGGTCGCCGCCTCCCACATTCCGTATTGATGACGCAGCCCAAAGGCCATGGCGCCGGCCTCTACGCTCGCTTCCCTCTCACTCCCCTCTCTCACCAGACGCACTTCCTCTTCCGCATGCCCCGCGCCATGATCGTCCTCCCGCACGGCAGGCGGTTGCGCGTAGTTGCCGTGCATCCCCAGCCCCCGAACATGAGCGTCGATCGCTGGGAAGAAGCACTCGAGAGCCTGCCAACACCGGGGATCGGCATCCCCTGGGTCTTGGCCGGAGACTTCAATGCGACCCTCGACCAGGCCGAGTTTCGCGAACTCGTTGATCGCGGCTACCGAGATGCGGCCACGGCGACCGGCAAGGGCCTTGAGCCGACCTGGCCGAGCCAGCAGGTGCTCCCCTGGGGGCTGATGACGATCGACCACGTCCTCGTCGACCGCCGTTTCGGAGTTGCCGAATACGGAGTCGAGGGCCTGCCGGGCAGCGACCATCGAGCGATCCACGCTCAGCTGGTCTTGCCAAACCCGCCTACGCGGCCAGGAACGCCGCCTCCACCGTCTGCTCGATCAGGGTGGCGACGGTCATCGGCCCAACGCCGCCAGGGACCGGGGTGATGAGGCAGGCGCGCTCCAGCGCCTCCTCGAAGGCGACGTCACCGACGTTGCCCTCGTTGTAGCCGGCGTCGATCACGACGGTGCCGGGCTTGATCCAGTCACCCCTGACGAAGCTCGGCCTGCCGACGGCCGCGACGACGATGTCGGCGCTCCGCACCACCTTGGGCAGGTCGGTGCTCTTCGAGTGGCAGACGGTCACCGTGGCGTCGCGGGAGAGCAGCAGGGCGGCGACCGGCTTGCCGAGGATCGGGCTGCGGCCGATCACCACCGCGTGGCGGCCGGTGGGATCGACCTCGTAGGCGTCGAGCAGGCGCATGATGCCGCCGGGCGTGCAGGAGGCAAAACCCGGCAGGCCGAAAGCCATCGCCGCGAAGGAGTGCATGGTGACGCCGTCGACGTCCTTCTCCGGCGAGATCGCCTCGAAGGCGGCGCGCTCGTCGATCTGGCGGGGAACGGGGTGTTGGAGCAGGATGCCGTGGACTCCTGGATCGTTGGAGAGGTCGGTGATCGCCTCGACCAGCTCCTCGGTCGTCGTCTCAGCCGGCAGATCGAGCAGGCGCGAATCGATGCCAGCCTGCTCGCAGCGCTCCCGCTTCATCCTCACGTAGGTCGCGGAGGCAGGGTCCTTACCTACCAGCACCGCCGCCAGGCAGGGCCTCGCACCCGTCTTGCGCTCGAAGGCCTGCGCGCGCTCGGCACCGCGATCGACGATCTCTTCGGCCAGCTTCGCTCCGAGCATCAGGCGGGGATCGGGGGACTTGCTCATGCAGCGCTCCTTGGGCGTCGTGTTGGAATCGCCCAGGCGCACGGCTCAAGTCACTGGGCCGCTCCCCGGTGGTGCTCCACCCAAGCGCCAGTCACGGCCAATGCCGAAAGATACCCGCATGACTCGACAGCGACGACAGTCGCTCAAACCGTGAGGAGCCCTTTCTCCAGCAGCCGCGCAAGCGAGTCGGCGGTCTCCTTGGGGCTCCCGTCACCCACGTCGATGGCGTGCCTCTCGAGATCGCCGAGGTCGGCGAAGCTCTGCCAGAGCCGCTCGATGACCTGGGGGTCGTCGAGCGGCTCGCGTACGCGCCCGCCCGCCCGCGCCTTGCAGACCGACAGCGGCGCCCGGAGCACGGCGTAGGCGACCCGGTGCCCCGCGGCGTGGAGCGCGTCGCGCAGCGGCTCGAGGAACCAGCCGGGGATGACGATCCCGTCGATTATCGTGAAGTAGCCAGCCGCGGCGTAGCCGGATGCGGCTTGGGCGACGATCCGCATCACGATCCCGTTCTGGTCATGTGACTCTGGCTTCCACGGCTCGACGTAGCCCGAGCGGATGGAGCGGAAGAAGGCGTCCGATTCCAGGTGAACGGCGCGAGTCGAGCGCTCAGCGAGGATGTCGGCCACAGTGGTCTTGCCGACCCCCGGTGGCCCGGTGAGGATCAGGACCGGCTTGTCACCCAAGGCGACCACTGTGGGCGACACTAGCCGACGGATCGTTCAGGTTCGCCGCCGTTATGTTTCGAGGCCGATGCACACTGTGAAGGTCAGGGAGGTTGAGGACGCTGACGTGCCGGGTATCGCGGCAATCCACGTCCGCTCCTGGCGGGCCGCATACCGGGGCATCCTGTCCGATGATCTCCTCGACGGCCTTTCCGTGTCGGAGCGTGAGGAAAGCTGGCGGGCGCTCCTGAGCGAGAGCGGGGATCGGTGGCTGACGCTTGTGGCGGAGCTCGGCGGCGATGGCATTGTGGGATTCGCCTCGGTAGCGACCCCCAGCCGTGACGAAGACGCCGACGCGCTCACGGCGGAGGTGGGCGCCCTCTACGTCGACTCCGACCACTGGCGCCAGGGAGCCGGCCGCGCCATGCTGACTACAGCCCTTGAAGAGCTTGATCGGCGCCGTTTCCGCGACGTGATCCTCTGGGTGCTGCCCGAGAACCATGCAGCGCTCGCCTTTTACGCCCGCTTCGGTTTCGTTGTCGAGGAGGGCGTCGAAAAGCGCGAGGAGCGAAGTGGGAAACCCGTCATTCGCCTGCGCGCCACTCTGCCGCCAGCATCGAGTAGCTGACGCTGTCGAGATAGCGGCCGTCGATGAGCTCGGCCTGGCGCCGAACGCCCTCCTCGCGAAAGCCCAGGCGCTCCGGTATCGCCCGGCTGCGATGGTTCTCCACGGCGGCGCGGATCTCTACCCGGTTGAGCTCCCAGACCGATAGTGCGTGATCGACGAGCGCCCGCACCGCCGCGGTCATCGTCCCCGCACCCTGGTGTCCCTCGTCCAGCCAGTAGCCGATGCGGGTCGAGCGATTGGGCCAGTCAACCGTGTGGTAGCCGACCACGCCGACGATGCTCTCCTCGAGGACGATGGCCGCCTGGAAGCCGTCGTTGTCGCTCAGCTGCTTGCGGATCCTGCGGACGAAGTCGAGCGTGTCATCGAATGTCTGGCCCGCCGCCCAAGGCAGCCAGCGCGCCAGGTAGACGCGGTTGGCCTCGATCAGCGCGTAGAGCTCCCGGGCGTCTGCCTGATCGGGCAGGCGGAGATAGGAATCGTCCGTAATCTGCAGCCGGCCTGCCATCGCCGAACCGTATTGCGTCACCGCGGGGCAGCGAGTCTCCTTCAGCTCGGCCGCCCTCACCGCTGCCGCCTTGCTGATTCAAGCCGTCTCAGCAGCCCATGCAGGGCGTCATGCTCAGCCACGACCCGCTCGTATTCGTTGGCCTCATCGGAGGCGGCGGCGAGCGCTTGCACGACGCGACGAGCCACCTCGTCGGCAGCGACGATCTCGCCTCGCTCCAGGCCTGCCAGCAGCCGCTCGTAGGCGTCGGCCTCTCGGCGCGAGCGCTCTGGATCTCCCAGCCGCTCGGGGCTCTGCAGATCGCCTCGCAGCCCCTCGAGACATGAGCCGAAGGCTTCGCGCAGGACCGCGACATGGACGGGGTCGAGATGCAGGGCGACGGTATGCCCGCTGCCCGTAGGATCGTTGTTAGCCATGTGGAGCTTCCACCTCCGTGTGGTCAGGCCCTCGGCCGGCGCTCTAACGCCGCCGGGGGCCGCTTTTCGCTGCCACATACCTGAGCTCTCAGCCGCCAGAACTCGCCCCTCGCTTGTCCGTGAAGCCGCTCCCCTGCGGCCGCTGTGGACGACCTGCGATGCCGGTCAGTGGCGGCCCGTGGCCGGGTCGCGACAAAATAGGTCACAAAGGGGATCTAGCTGTCCCGGCGATTTGCCCTAACCACCCGGTGCCTGCTCGTCGCCCTCAATAGGCGTGAAGCTTGAGAGCAAGCGCATTGGAACGAAGCGAACGGGATCATCTTCGTTAGAGGACTCAGGGCTGATTTCTGCCTCGGTCCCTGGGCCGCCGGCGGCGCCGACGTTGCACCTGAGGACCTTGACGATCTCGTCTCCAGCCGGTCCGTGATATCGCGCCTTGAATTGCCGCATTGCTTGCACCAATAAGACGGTGGCCCAGGCAATTCGCCCCCCTTATCAAGGTGGGATCGATCTGTATGCGGCACTGCCCGAGCGTCTGGTCTGGAATGGCTCGCGAAGAGCTCGACCCTCGATCGCTCGACGCGCGCGCCAAGGGAGATCAAACGGGATAGATTGGCTCCAATCGGTCTGGGATCGCAGCAGCTTCCTCGTGCCTTGCACTCCGCCAGCCACTAGCCGCCATGCTCGCAACGCGATGCGGGCAAATCGTCGCGCCGATACGACGCCCGAGCGTGAGCTCCGCTCCGAACTGCATCGACACGGCTTGCGTTTCAGAAAAGACTTCCGAATCCCAATTGGCACCGGCTGGGCTAGGCCGGACGTCGTCTTTACTCGAATCCGCATCGCAATCTTCGTCGACGGCTGTTTCTGGCACCAGTGCCCGGAGCACGGTCGTCTGCCCAAGGCCAATCGCGACTACTGGGAGCCGAAATTGGCCAACAATGTGCGGCGGGATCGCCGAAACGATCGAGAGCTCGCGGCGGCTGGGTGGCGAGTCTTTCGGTTCTACGAGCACGTTCCCGCACGAACCGCCGCGGAAGAAGTGCTGGAAGCCGTCAGGGCCACTGGTTGAGCGAGAGGCACGGGCCTTTTTTGGCTGACGCTCTACGAGCTGAGCTTGACAAGTTAAGCTCTAAGATAGTTTATGCTACTCTAATCTAAGTTGCAATGTCACTTACAATTGAAATTGATCCAGAGGTGTGGGCTCGTCTGAAGGACGAAGCCGAGCCCTTCACCGATACGCCGAACAGCGTACTGCGGCGGCTCCTAGGGATGGATCCACGGCCGGATGAAATGGCCTCGTCGAAAGTTCGCGGTCAGCGTGAGGCAAGGGCGCGTTCGAGTGTGCGGAAGCGCCGAGTGCCGGCTGGGAGCCTGCTGTCGGAGAGCGCCTATGAGCTTCCCATCCTCCGCGCACTAGTCGAGCAGGGCGGCCGGGCTCCCACTCGCGAGGTGGTCGCCGCCGTTGGCAAGATCGTCGAGTCGAAGCTGACTCCTCTCGATCGAGAAGAATTGCCAAATGGGGGGATCAGGTGGGAAAACCGGGTTCAGTTCACTCGGTTGAGGTTGAAGGAACGTGGTTTGATCGAGTCTGGTTCTCCCCGAGGAGTCTGGGAGATCTCCGACGAGGGACGAGCAGAGGTCGCAAATGCCGCGAGCTAAGAGCACTGGTCGACAGAGACGTCAAATGATTCTCCTAGCGATGCGGGATGTCGCTGGCGGCACAACCAAGCTGAGTGCCTATGAGGACATAGTCGTGAAGGCATGGGAACTCTTCCCGCACGAGTTCGGTCTGCGGGGCTATGACCAGAAGTATCCGGATTCGTCCGACCTGCATAAGCCGCTATATGGGCCACTAAAGCGCGAGGGATTTGTTCGCGTGCAGAACAAGAAGTTTGGCTTGACCGAGCATGGCCTCGCGATCGCAGAAGAGCTGAGGGCACCAGGGAAGGGAGGCGCCACTCCCGGGCGCCTCCGAAGAGACCAAGTGCTCGAGATCGAGCGGCTGTCAAAGAAGTCCGCTGTGCGCCTTGTCGCGGAAGGCCAAGCCAGCGACTTGCTCGACTCCGATCTATATGACTTTTATGGCGTCACGGTGCGGACAAAGCCCGCCGATTTCGCTGGCCGGGTCTCGACTGTCGATGAAGCAATTGACGCTGCGATTGCGGCTCAGGACTCATCGATCGAGAAGGAGCACCTGGCGTTGGTCGTGCTCGCCCGAGACGCCCTTCGAGAGATCCAATCCGAGCTCCTCACGGAAAGAACGGCTGTGCCGGAGAAGCCCAAGCCATCCGAGAGGTAGGAGATCTGAAGATGCCAAAGATCACACCCGAACCGAATGTCATCACAGATGAGCTTCTCGACACAATCGGCCGCGAGTGGGCATACGACCATGTGAAGGGACAGAACGAGTGGTGGAAGAACGGGATCGACCAGTACATCCGGGATGGGGTTGACCCCGAGAAACGGGTGCTGTTGGTCGAAATGATCGAGAAGTCCCCAAAGCGCAACTCCATCTTCAAGGTCATCGATTTCGGAGGCATGGACCACGACGCCATAGTTGACGCTTTCAAGCGCTGGGGAGACATCAAAGCCGCGCAACGGGGAACCAGCAAGAAGACGTTCGGTGGCCATGGGAACGGCGGAAAGTTCTACATGCGCTCTGCATTCAGCACGAGCCGCTTCATCACTTACCGAGATGGAAAGTTGAATGTTTACGGATTTGATGAAGACAAACGGTATGGCTTTCAAGAGGGATTCGCGGACGTTGAGATGTCACTAGAAGAGGCCTGTGAGTTCGCCGGACTTGACATCGATGAGCTGCCAGAGCCTGCGCAGGAGCAGCTGAGCACGTCAAAGGGTTTCACTGTTGTCATTGGTGAGAAGCCTAAGAACTTCTCGGGCAAGGCCACGGCTGCCCGCATCCTTCAGAAGCTCTCACAGCACGCGCAGGCTCGGCGTCTGATCGCGCATCATCCCGTATTCGCCAAGACGCGAGATCACGGTTGGCAGCGTATGAGGGCACATGATCCGGAGCCGCGCCCAGAGTTCGCAGAGCCGGTCTACATCGACGTTCCGGAGGTTCTCCAAGATGAGAATGGCGACGATGTCGTTCTGCGCGATGAGACATTTCCAGATGCAGTGCTCGCACTTGAGACGAGCAAGGAGACCCTTCGCTCGACAGGTGCCAACCGCATCGATGTTGTGGGCGAGATAGGGGTGATTGGGTCACATGACGTGGCTGCCCTCAAGCTGACAGATCATCCCGCTCATGGGGATTTCATCTACGGCGAACTCCTCTGTCCCAAATTGGAGGACCCAACCTACAGGTGTGTCGCTAACGATCGCGATGCCCTCATCGACAATGAGAAGACAAGGGCTCTCTTGAAGTGGACGGCAGAGCAAGTCGATCACCTCGCCGGAGAGATCGCGAAAGCAGAGGCAAAGGAACGGCAAGAGGCCGATCTGTCGCAGTCGTCGCAGTTCAATGAGCTTTTAAACCAATGGAAGAATCAGTTCATGCCAACACTCATGGCCCAGTTGTTCGGAGGGCCGGCCGAGGGGTCCGGGTTTGGAGGCACCGGAGTCGGAGCTGGTGGGAGCGTTGCTGGCGATGGCAAGGTCGACGAGCCGGGTGGGCGCGAAGGCGATCAGCCCGGCGACGGCAAAGGAGGAGGGGGCGACGAGACGAAGCAGGGCCGTCGCGCACCAACCGTCTTGCTGTCCAGCTACGATCCGGACCCGCTGGACTTGATGGCTCCCCCCCTGGAGCTGTCCCAGCGCCAGCCCGCTGTGTACCAAAGGCCAAAGGATGTCGACGAGGGGATTTACTGGATCAATACGAGTCGCCCCCTGGCTCAGCGCATTCTTGGAACCTTTAGCGCCAAGAGCACTCGATGGCGCGATTACATGTTTCAACGGTATGAGGAGATCATTCTGAAGGAGTCAATCCACACTCTTGAGCAGAATGAGGGTGGCGAACTCACCGCCGACAGGATCCAAGGGCACATCGACTCGCTGTATACAACGCTCCACGACCAGGCCTACGCAGACCTTGAGCAGTTTCTGTTCGACGAAAACCTAACCGATTGACTGACAAGCTCTCCCACGCCGACCTATTCGCCGGCATCGGCGGCTTCACGTTAGGTTTCGAGTCAACGGGACTCTACGAGACTGTGCTGCTTGCCGATTCCGATCACTCGGCAGCACTGGCGTTCAAGCGCAACCGACCGCGTGCTGCTTACTGGCAGAAAGATCTAACAGAAGTTCCAGCCTCTGAATTACTTGAACTAGTGAACTTAGAGCCGGAGGAGCTCGATGTGCTCACGGCTGGACCTCCATGCCAGGGCCTGTCGAAGGTCGGCCCGAGACAGCTCAACGACCCACGGAATGCCCTGCTGAGGCACACCGCAGAGCTAATCGGCGAACTTCGCCCGAAGATCGCTGTGATCGAGAATGTGCCAGCTCTCGGAGAGCCAGGCGCCGGCTCTCTCTTTGACGAGCTGGCCGAAGCCCTATGGAAGGCCGGGTACGGCGATCTCGATCCACGCGTTCTCGAAGCTTGGCGCTTTGGCGTTCCGCAACTTCGGCGCCGCCTATTTGTGCTCGCTATTCGAGACGACATCGAGCCAGCTGTCGATGAGCGTCTGCCCACTGGACAGGAGGGGGAGGTATTCACGGCACAAGACCTAATCCGCGCGGCAGAGGTCGGTGAGCCCATGGGCCCCCCTGGCCTCTCGGTAAAGGACGCGATTGGCGATCTGCCGTCCATCCCAGCGGGTGGAGGCGCCGAAGCGATGTCTTACGATGCAGCTCCGACTTCACCCTTTCAAGAAGCACGACGTGGTTCGTCGGACATACTCTTCAACCATCGGGCGCGAAGCCATTCAAAGCAGATGCTGGAGAAGATGGCAATGATCGCCGAGGGTGGGCGAAACCAAGATCTGACCGACAAGAAGCGACTGAGGTCGGCTGACGGAGAGTATTTCTCACAGGCTTACGGCCGCCTTCATCGCCATGGCATAGCTCAAACAATTACGACGTGCTTTCACAATCCCGGAAGCGGCAGATTTACTCACTACGAAGACTTACGGGCACTCACGGTTCGTGAGGCGGCCCGCATTCAGAGCTTCGACGACTCTTTCATGTTCATAGGCGGTGCCGAGCAGCAGATGCGCCACGTTGGAAACGCCGTGCCGGTGCTTCTTGCGAAGGCGATCGCAGAGCACTGTGCCGTGTTGCTGGGCTACGAAACGGCGTTGACGGGCGGAGACACGGAAGCTATACCGGCTTAGCTATTCGCCGAAGGTGGGGCTGGGCAGTGTCTGCTTCAACCACGAAGCCAGGATGGTGCGAGTCCTCGCCAAGCTCCGCCTCATACAGGGTTAAGGCATAAGCAGGATAAGGGCCATCAGATATCCGACAAGGCTCCCTAGCACGATGCATGCCTCGCTTTTCGCAATAGGCTTGTGTTCGCCATCCTCAGCGTGCATCGTTCGAAACATGCTCCCTAGACCACCGAGTATCGCCAAGGCGATGCCAATGCCGACAAACCAGCGGGTGCCGGTGCTTCCGATCGCAATATGCACGCCACTGAAATAAAGAAGCGTGCCAGCAAGCAGCACCGCGGCTACAAGACCTGACACCAGGCTTGCCCAGAAGTACGACTTCCTCTGCGTGCCCAGCCAATGTTTCGTAGGCGTCGAAATCCATGCGTCTCCAAGTACCAGCACGACTAAGACCGCTGCTGCAATCGCAGCACCGGCGGTGATCAGGGCGAACAACGGCTTCGTTTCGCGGAGATAGATCGTTGCGAGCACCTCAAATGCCGCCAGGATCGCAACCACCCCGATGGCCGTAGCTGCTCCGGCATAAAGGGATGCGGCTGGCAGGTCGGCCGTCAGTTCTCTCTCTGCTCCGATGGCACCAAGCGCAAACGCACTAAGCATGCACGCAATGAGGCCAAGCACCAGCAGGCTGGTTGCTCGCCCGAACAGCACTGGGTGTTGCCCATGCGATGCAACGATCCCGAAAACGAGAACAACCGCCGTCACAACGAATCCACCAAAGCTTCCGATGATCGGCGCGTAGGCTGTCGCACCTCTGCGAACGTCATATCCGTAGGGGGCGTTTGGTGATGCGTCAGATTCCACCCCTTGCGAACCCTGCGACCCCCCATCCGCGCCAGCACCAGGAGCGAGGCCGGCCTTCCGTGCTTTCGCACGAGGCCGCCAAAGCAGACGGAGGCCAACTCCAAGCGAGACTAAGACGGCGAGCCGCCCGACCCTTCCCATGGCTGCTCTATATCACGGCTACAAGCCGTCACTCCCGCCGGCCACAGCTTCGGCCGCCGCGCCCGGTGAGACTTACTCCTCTCCCACGGTCTCCTCAGCAGTCCGCAGAGTCCACCGCACTTCATCGCCCAAAGGCCCCCGGAGCTACCGAAACCAAAGGGCATCTTGTCCCTCGCGGCTCCGTTAGACTGTGAACTGCGATAGGCCCGAATCCGCATTCCCAAGCCGATTCAGGGTCCTTGCCCAGGTAGCTCAGTTGGCCAGAGCACCGCCATGGTAAGGCGGGGGCCGTGGGTTCGAATCCCACCCTGGGCTTGACGATATTGGAAGAGCCGAACTCGCAGAATCAGACCCGCCGCCGTGTCAGATCAGACCCGCTGCAAACAAGCTCATCTCTTGAGCCACGTCGAAGTGGCGCGCCCCGCACGCACATCGCCGACCTGATTCCCGCTGGCGCAGCCGCACGTGGAATCCTGAGCGAGCACTCGCTCCAGACGAGCGTCGCCCATCGCCAGAGGGAGAGTGCCCTCTCGCAATCCCATGGAGATGTGGGCCAGATCCCGCCCCGGACCAAGTGCCTCCTCCTCGTCCAGAGCAAAAGCGTAAGCATCGGTGCCGACGCGCTCACAACCACGCATAAGGGGAAGTGCGGACCGGTCCACCACAACCACGCATAGGCGCCGTCCTTGCCAAATGGGGTACCGGTCTGAAAAGGTGCGCAGCGTGGGTCAAGCACGGGGGCAAGCAAAAAAGAACGCCGGCACGCTGGCTGGGCAGCATGTATCAGCTTTGGCTGAAGCTCTCCTCGTCCGCCATCTCCAGGAATCGTGGCCGTTTCGTAGCCACCCCACGTGGTTCAAGACGTCCAAGCCAGCGCGATATGAGGAGCAAATCCGAACTGTTGCGGTGGTAGGTGCGGGTGCGAGCCTTCCAATGAAGGACATCGCCGCGGATCTCGCGCGGGATCTTGAGAAGAGGATAGAGAAAGACGACCAGGCTAGGAGACTCGAGCTCGATCGCCTAGAGAACGTCTACGGATTAGATCCAGACAACTTCGAGACCAGACTAACGGCGCTCTGTAGGACACCTGAGTCCGAACGGCAGGTGAGGGAAGAGATCAGTAGGGAGTACAGACTTAGGCATCCCACTTTGCTCCCATATGAGTTTCTCGCCCATTTGCTTCACCACCGCTACCTCGACATGATTATCTCCTTCAACTTTGACGAGTTGCTGGATCAGTCGATAGAAGATGAGCTAGGTGCCGACGAGTACACCCGAGTAGTTACCGAGGGAGACTTCGATCCGACCCGCGGCGTGGAGGGACCGTTGTACATCAAGATGCATGGTTCCGCCACGGAGCCGGATAGCTTGCGCTTTACCCGCGAACGTTACTACTGGACACCAAGATCGATCATCAAACTGGTAGAGGACAAGTTTGATGTCGACAACTTGGTGGTAATGAATCTTGGCTTCACGATGGATAGCTTCGACTTTCAGTATGTGCTCCGGAAACCAGCCAACCTGGAGCTCTACCACCTCGACCCAACACGGCTAGAGGCCGAGGTTGTCGACGGAATCACCTGGCAACGTGAGAAGGCCCGAGAGCGTAGGGAGACCGATCGGCCCGCGGCTTTGGACAAGCCCGCAAGAATTGCACAGGTGGAGAAGTCTGACCCAAAACCTGGAGCCGACTTTCTAGAGAACCTACTCGAAGGTCTCATGGAAAGGCTGGAGGGACGTTGCGAAAAACCGAGCTCTGGGCCAGCCGAGTGGCGCTCTGTGCTCAGGCATCGTGCCGTTGTGAAGGTTGTCGACGGCAGCGATCTTCATAAACCCGCTCGTCATAAGAGATATCTGCGGCGACGCGCAATCCTCGAGATCGCGTTCACCGCCGCGAAGGGGCGCGGCGTAGTCTCCATAGGGTCGATGGTTAACGATCGTTGCGGGCGTTACTACGACCTTTACAAGCAACTGGCTGGCGCCGATGCTGACTCCTGGCCTTGTCTGTGTGAAGCGGGTGGACTTGTCGAGAGTGAAACCTATCCGGACACTTATGAAGTGCTGAAAACGGTGCGTCAGAAGGAAAGTGGGACGGGAACAGATACTCCCAATATTCATCAGTTCTACCTTGCGGACCCAGTGAAACTCGCTAGGCATGTAGCGACGTCTCTAGGTATTCGCAAGAAGGAAAACAAACAGCTGGTGACGCTGCTGACGGAAACGCTGAAAAACCTGCAGCTAGATACGGAGATCGAGATCCACTCCTGCGATGACCGCGTCTGTTCGAAGCTGTTTACCACTCCGACCCAGCTGAAAACGCTAACAGCTCTCAAGGGATGGACGCGAAGTCTTTTGGAGACAGAGCCAGAATTCGACGAATTATGGCTCGTAGCGGAGACTGGGCAGTGGATAGCGCAGGATGCAATAAGGACCATTCTTACTAGGCGTTGTAGCGAGATCCACCTGTTGCAGGCGTTTGATGCCGATGTAGCGATACCAAGGGTTGAAATCAAAACTCACCAGCTACCCTGGGGCCGGCATAATCGTCACATGACGGTTCTTCGGAGCGAAGGCCAAACAAAGGCAGCTATTTACTTCGTGAGACGTCTTCGCTCAACGACAGTAAGCCCTGTTTACCTCTCAAAGGCGCAGGCCGATCTGCGTCGTGTGACTCGCGCCTTTGAGAAATTGTGGGAGCTAGCTGAACGCTACAAGAGGGAGGGCGATCCCGAGGGGCAAGACGGCCATCCAGTCATGGGTGACAGCACGGTAGGAGCATCAAGCTCTAACGCGGGCGTCGCGAACCCAGTGACAGTTCGTTAGTCCGCTTCCGCTTCGCGCGACTTGCGAACGTCCGCTGAGCGTCGCTCCAGAGGCCCGGTCTGGACGGGGGAGCAGCAGCAGGCCCGGAGCGTCGGGCGACAGGCCTTTGCGCAGCTGCAGGTGTCAATCCATCGGGTGACGACATGAGGGCCTCGGTGGATCGGAGTGGCGGCGCAGGAGATCGCGTGGTGGCGGTTGGCTTCGCGGGCGAGGGCGGTGCGTGCGGGGCACGCTACTTCGATCCGGCTCAAAGAATGCGCCAGTTTGCAGCGGGTCTTCTGACACGGCGGCGAGGTGTCTCTCTTCAGCTTGGCGGGCTGATCATCGGAGCGACGAGTTGGCCGAACACACTGGCACCTAGGCGCAGGGGCACTCACCCCGACAGGTTGACGAGATCGGTGAGAGCAGTCACAAACCGTGCGACTCCGCTCACTGCAACGGCTGCCGACCGCGGCCGTTATGGGCTGGTGAGGGCTCCGGCGCCGCCGGCGTCAAGCCCTGCGGCCCCTGGGGCCGGCCTTGACCCCGGCTCGTTGGCAACAGCGCCAACCGCCCGGTAGAGGTACTGGTTGGAGAAATTGCCGATGCCGTCCGCCACCGCAGCCAAACTGTCTGGCTCGACTATGGACCTGAACCAAGCCTTCGACCAACTGCAGGCCGCGGCCGACGCCGACCCCGAGCGGGTCGTCGAGGCGCGACGCCGACGCGACCTCTTCGACGGCGCCTTCGAGCCCGTTGGAGGAAGTGACGGAAGTGATCGCCTCGGGCTCGCTGGCGCGCAGCACGCAGCGCGAACCGATCAACGACGTCGATGTGGTCATCGTCCTCCGGACCGAGGACCATCCCGATTGGGGCCAGCCGGGCGACAGCGCAGCTGCTGCCCTCGACCACCTCCAGGGCAGGGTCAAGGAGCGGCTCGGTACCAACGGCGGCACCGTTGCCGAAGAGGTCTGGCTGGCGCGGACCCGCAACCACTCGGTCAAGTGCTGGCTCGATGACCCCAGCCGCGAGGATGCCTTCACCGTCGACGCCATGCCGGCCCTACGCCAGCCCGGCGGCGAACTGCTGGTGCCGGAGAAGAAGAGCAACGGCTGGATCCGGACGAATCCCGAGTACCTGATCGAGCGCGTCCGTCAGCGCCAGCAGGAGTGGGACAGCTTCCGCCCACTGGTCCGCACCCTCAAGTTCTGGAACGACTGCGAGTGCAAGGAGATGAAGTCGCTGACGGTCGAGGTGCTGGCGCTCGAGAATCTGCCGGTCGAGACGAGCCGCCCGCGTGCCCTGCAGCGCTTCTTCCAGGCCGCGACCAACGCGGTCGATAGACCGATCGAAGACCCCGCTGGTCTCTGCGGCGAGATTCAGCCCGACCTCGACCGCGAGGCGGCACGGGAGCGTCTCGACGAAGCCGCCAGCGACGCCTGGAAGGCAGTCAACGCCCAGGACGCTGGCGAAACCGACCGCGCTGGCTGTCTGTGGCGAAAGGTCTTCGGCGATGACTTCCCGGCACCTGAGGGTGGCTGTGAGGACGGCGACGACGAGGACGAGGCGGCCGGCTCATTCAACATCGCCACGGGCGTTGCCGGTGCCGTGGGGATCGGTATCGATCGCCCACGGCCGGTCACCGACGCACCGCAGGGCTAGCGCTTGACTGAGCGGCAGGCGGAGAGTTGGACCGTCGCCGAGCCCGCCGTGGCCGAGCGTGAGCGGGCGACGATGGACCGCTGGGCGCCTGAGCTCGAGTGGCACGAGGACCTGGTTTGGCGCCAAGGGCGGCGGGCGTGCGGTTGGGTCGGGCGGGCGCCAGATTGGGCGGCCGATCGTCCACAACCCCCCGGCGTCGACGAGCTGCTCGACGGCCGCCGGCTTGAGCTCAAGGTGATCTACCCCGAGGCATTCCCGGCGGTGCCGGCGGTGCTGTTCCCGACCGATCCGGAGGTACCGTTAGATCGACGGACGCTCAGTCGCTGGCACGTCAACGGCGACGGCTCGCTCTGTCTAATGCAGGCGGCGGATGATTGGCAACTTGGCGATACCGCCGCCGAGCTGGTGCGCAAGGCATCGGGCTGGTTCATCGAGTACCTGCTGCTCGAGGGCGGCGAGATCGAGAAGATGACCGAGCGCGGCATCTTCGAGGACACGGCCCTTGACCCGATCCTCGCCAAGTTCGCCGTATGAGGCTGCCGGCCGTCGTCCTGCCCGCGCTCTATGGCGCTTACCTCGCCGCGAGCGGCAAGAACTCGGGTTCGCTAGACATCAAGTTCGACGAGACAGAACAGCTCGCGCTCATCGATGGCCTTCGCGAGGGCCGGGAAGGCACCCGGCGGCAGGGCCTCTCGGCGGTCTCCCCTCGTCACTACCTCGGCTACGCGACCACCGAGGTCGGAATGGGCCTTTGGTTCCGCGTCGATCCGTCTCTGCACCTAGTCGGTGCCGAGGCCGCGCGTCACGGTGCCGCCACCCGCCTCGACGCCTTCCGCGAAAAGGTCGTCGGCGGCAACTGGGTCAACCCAGGTCGTCGCGCCTACACCCTCGCTGTCACCGTTACCCACTTTCCCGAGCAGGCGGGACCGCACTTCGCCGCCTGGCGCCTGGAAGGGGAGCAGGGCTCTGCCGAAATGCTTCCGATCGACGTCGTGGCCGAGGAAACTGAGCTGCTCTCTCCCCTGAGCGGCGTCTGGCCGCTCGAGGAGCTCGCTGGCAAGAAGCTGGCCCTGATCGGCGCGGGAAGCATTGGCAGCGCTGCCGCCGAGGCCCTCGCCGCCTATGGGATCCGCCACCTAGTCCTGGTTGATCCCGACCGGCTGCATTCCGACAACTTTGCCCGCCACCGTGTCGACCCACTGAACCTCGGCCGCTACAAGGTCAAGGCCATCGCCGATCGCCTCACCGAGCGCGATCCGGGGATGGAGGTGGAGGCACTGGCGCTCGATGTGATCTACGACGCGGACGTGATCCGCCCACTGATGGGCGAGGTCGATGGCGTCCTGGTCAGCAGCGACGGCGTGGATTCGCGTCGGGCGGCCAATCATCTCGCCCGCAGGGCCGGCAAACCGGCGGTCTTCGCCTGCGTTCTTGCCGACGGAAGTTTCGGCGAGATCCTGCGGATCCGCCCGCCGCAGACTGGCTGCCTTTTGTGCGCGCGGGCCGAGCTGCTGCAGAGCGCGGCGATGAACCCCGAGCCCTCGCTTGACCGCGGCTACGGAGAGGGAACGCGTCACCTGCCGATGACCGCGGTCGGCGGCGACCTCGGGCTCGTCGGCCAGCTTGCTGCCAAGGCGAGCGTGGCGACTCTGCTGGAGGATCTCGGCTACCGCGAGCAGAGGCTTCCCGGCGATCACGCGATCCTGGGTCTGCAGCCGAAGCCGAACATGGCAGCGCCGTTCGATCTCGAGCAGGCTTGCAAGCTGCGATGGCGAGACTTACCGCCGCCCCGGCCGGAGTGCCCGACCTGTGGAAGCGGTTGAGCGCAATGATCGCGGGGTGCGCCAGGAGAGCTCGATCGAGATCGCGGTGGCCGCGCGCGAGCGGATCGTGCAGCTGGCGCTGGCGTCCGAGGACGGCCTGGAGACCGGCGGCATCCTGCTCGGGCGCGGCCCCGGCAAGGACGGCGTCGTTCATACCGAGCTGGCCGGCGATGCGGGGCCGGGCGCGAAGCGCCGGCCAGACTTCTTCCTGCGCGACCTCACCCACGCCCGCTCACTTGCCGAGGAGGCCTGGGCCGGCTCGCGGGCGATCTGGGTCGGGGAGTGGCACACCCACCCACTCGGTGACCGCGCGCCGAGCCCGAGCGACCTCGCCACCTACCGACGGCTGCTCGTCGCCTCGGACTTGGAGTTCGAGCTGTTCGTCTCGATCATCGTCACCGCCGACGCCGACGGCGGTTGGGCAGCTCCCCGGCTGTGGCCATGGCTGCTCGAGCTGCGGGAGAGGCCGGGGCATGCGAACTGATCTACCGTAGGTCGATGTCCACCGTCGACCTACGCCAGCTGTTGATGCTCAAGCAGGAGGTCCTGGCGGCGCGGCTGCACAGCGCCGCTGGCTTCGATCATGCGGTGGCGAAGGGGGATGTCGGCGAGCTGAACTGGGAGGCGGTACTGGACGGTCGACACGATCGCGGAGGATTCCTGCCGGGCCGCTACGCGGTCTGCGGTGCCTTCATAATCGACGCGGATGGCGGCACGAGCGATCAGATCGACCTCGTCATCCACGACGCCCATTTCTGCCCGCTCTTCTTCGAGGAGGGCGGCAATCGCTATATCCCCGCCGAGAGCGTCTACGCGGTCTTCGAGATCAAGCCCGAGTTGAGCCGCGACTACATTCTCTATGCCGGTGAGAAGGCGGCCTCGGTGCGAGCGCTGCGGCGGACCAGCGTCCCCATAGTCCACGCCGGGGGCACGTTCTCGGCCCGCGAGCCGTTCGAGATCCTGGCCGGCATCCTGGCGAGCAGGAGCGGCTGGACACCACCTTTCGGCAGCCCGCTGGTAGAGGCGCTAGCGGATCTGCAGACACCCGGCCGGCTCGACTTTGGCGCGACCGCCGAGCACGGTGCCTTCGAGGTCTCCTACGGTAACGGGCCCCCCGCCCTATCTACGAGCGATCCCGACGGCGGCTTGATGTTCTTCCTCACCCGGCTCTACACTCGGCTGCAGCAGCTCGGAACTGTCACCGCGATCGACCTGGCCGAGTACAGTCGGCCGCTCGAGGCCGACTGACCTCAATCCATCCCGTGGTTTTCGGGGCCGGAGATCTGGTTGCTGATCGTGCGGCTCTCAGCCCACACCAACGCACCCGTCACGCCACGTGCTGTCCGCTCTCCCTCTTGACCCGCGTGCCGAGATAGCCATCCAGCAAAAACCGCCGCCTCAGCTTTGGCCCGTGGCATCAAATGCCCATAGAGTGGCTTGCGCGGCGTGGACGGCGCGATGAAGAACCTGGTTTTCGATGATCTGTTCGGAAGCGACATATCGCGCAAGGTAGGATCTGCGGGAAGCGGGACAAGGGCATGATGATTAGCCGTGAGGAGCCGAGCCGACCTGTTCTGTTCGCCGCTGCGGGATGTTTTTGCCTTCACGGTAACAACGTCCTACTCTTACGACGTAGCGACGACAAGTCATATCCTGGGCACTGGGGCGTCCCAACTGGACGACTTGAGGCCGGTGAGGATGGGATTCGTGCTGTCATCCGTGAGCTATATGAGGAGACCCGGCTGCTCTTATCGCAAGACCGCCTCATTTCGCTTGGCACGTTTTATGTCACGAATGACGACATGGCCTTTACCTACGCGCTCTTCCTTGCACAATTTGACCACTGCCCACAGGTCACGATCAACTCCGAAGAGCATAACGAGTACAGATGGGCGGATCTCGACTCCCTCGGAGGATTCCAGCTAGTACCTGATGTCGCTGACTGTGCCGCCGTTGTCCGAGAGTATCTACTCCCCGCAGCACAGTTGCAACTCCTCGAATTACCTAGTGTTGCACCAACATCCACACTACGCAGGATTCAGGCGGAAGTCGAGCAACAACTGCCACCACATTCAAATGGCTCTGTGATGGAGCACTGTCTGTCCGTGCTAGGTCCACCGGCTGCAGGCAAGAGTACTGCTTTGAAACAAATAGCCTCGGTGCGGAAAGACTACAAATACATACGGGATGATGTGATCCTTCGACAAGGCAGTCGCCTCAATCGGTACCTCACTCAGCTAATCGACGAGCGTAGACGCGCTATCGCTCTAAATTTCCAGGTCGACATACTGGCGGTGCGTTACTGGCAGAGCACTGGAGCCCCTAAATATGCTCTTATCGATGAGTCAATTCATAGTAGCCTAGCCTATGCCAAGGCCCTCTGGTACATGGAATGGCTCGATGACGCATCTTTTCAAACGTTTTATGTTACATACGCTACTTATGCGCGGACGTTGCCAGCTGCCGAAGTAACCGTTCTCCTAACTGCAGATATAGACGTTCTGATGTCACGAATACATCGACGCGGTCGCAAAGCAGAGAGAAGTTACGACGAACGTTACGTAAACGAAGTACGCCGAGGCTGCGAGGAGGTCGCGGTAGAGTTGGAGCGGACGCAATACGTGAAGAGAATCGATACAAGTGACATGACTGCCAAGGGCGTTAGTGAGTACTTGCTGACGCTCTTGTCGGGATGAGTAGAGAACTCGCAGATCTATCTGGTTACCAGCTCGCGTTCTGGTCACGGGGCAATGGCCCAACCCAAGAAGTCTTTGACATTTCGGCCGGACAGGCCCTACTCCACCTCAAAGCGCTGTATTTGCTCGCCGACAGAGTGCTCGCTGCGGCCTCATTCTTTTTCGAGTCGTCTTTGACTCGCCAGGTCTTTGCGAACCTGGAAGGACTGTTCCGTGCCGGAGAGATCCTATTTTTCGTAGACGCGACACTAGAGAGCTTTTCTGAGCATGGTCAGAGAAAGATTGAGAAGAGCCCTGCCAGCTTTGAGGCATACGCCGACCCGATGCTGGTGGCGCGGCTCGCGGGCAGACTCGATGCAGCCGCTGAGTTGCTGTGGCGTCCTGATGTAAATGCGTCGAGTCGCATAGAGGAGCTATGGATTAAAGATATCTATAGCAGCACGCACGGAACGATCGGGGCAGCTGTAATGCGCTATGCACCGAGCGTCGCTGTGCAGCGAATCTGGCGCAGCGCCCTGGTCACAGCCTCAACCCAGCGCGATGGCGATCTGGTATGGCCTTTGATCATGCCTCGTCTAGTCGAGGCGCAGCTGCCGCGCGAGATAATTGTCGTAGCAAGACGACGGCTCGCCCAGATGTACAGTCGCGTTACGGCTGACCTCGTCGGGGCCCGAAGCGATGCAGCCTACCTGTCATTGCCGAACTCTACCCTCACTACTTATGACTGCGAGGACACTGCACTCCTACTCGATGCCCTGGGAGCCGCAAGGCTTGGCCGAGCCCTGGCGAGGCTCGATGGCTCGGGTTTACGATCCGTCAAGCTTAGCGCTGAGTGGGTCTATTTTCGCTCTCTCTACCGGGCCCTAGTTGAGGAGGCAAGCGTCAACCCTGGCGAGCTCTTGGAGTTCATTGGGGTTCTAGACGGACAAGAGCTGAGCGGTGCAGGGCTTACAAGGGAGCAATTCGTCGCACTGTTCGGTGTGATCGGCACTACAAATAGACCACACCCCAATCGCTTTGAGTCCGCAGTCGACATCCTGAGAGCGGCATATGAGCTATTCCCCGCCGGTCTCTTGGATGGGTTGCGCAGTCGGCTGGATGAGGTGGAGCATGAAAGAAACGACACGACACCAATCATCATACGGAGGACACAAGAAATGGATACAGGACTGCGCAGCTTCATCGTCCATGGCCACGACGAAACCAAGCTGCTGGCCTTGAAGGACTTTCTACAAAACGGGCTTGGATGGGGGGAGCCAATAGTTCTGAAACAGCAACCGAATCGCGGCCGAACGATCATCGAGAAGTTTGAAGAGCTGGGAGAACGGGTTGACGTTGCGTTTGTATTGATGACTCCGGATGATGCCGTGCAAACTGATGACGGCGAGCGATTTAGAATGCGCCAGAATGTCCTCTATGAGCTCGGATATTTCGTGGGTAGATTTGGCCGGAAATCAGGCCGCACAATCTTTTTGCATGGTGGATCGCTAGACATGCCCACCGACCTCGCTGGCGTGGCCTACATTGATGTCTCGGAGGGCATTGAGGCGGCGGCCGAGCGGATCCGCACCGAGGTCGCGGGCCTGCGGCGGCGCCGCAGCGAAGGCTAGGAAATCCAAAACGTTACAACGAAAATCAGTGCGGCTTTCCCGACCTAGCTTCGATTGAAGCGCAGCACCGGGTGGCCGTCAACCCCCTTCGGGGTCGGGTGCTGCGCACCCTTGACAGTCTCATGCGGCGCGGTGCTAAAGGGCATTCAGGTCGGCAAGGATGGACTGCGCGGGACAGAGGTCGGGGTAGAAAGAAGCGTAGAAACACCAGTAGAAACGGGTTCTACGGCCACGCCGCTGATCTCAGTGGTCGGACCGCTCCGGAGGTATTGCTGCTTCTGATCCCAGGTCGCGCTCGAGGGCAGCGGCGAAGTCCGGCGCCAACGGGTCGCCGGCGCCGAGGCCACGCAGCGTTCCCAACAGTTCCGCCAGGGTCCACCGACGGGGACGGCGCATGTGGGCGACCTGCTGGTCGAGCGCGGCTCGAACGATGTTCGGAGCGCGGTCCAGCAGTTCGCAGAGGAAGGTGTCGGGCTGGACGGCGCGCTTGTCGAGCGGAGCAAGGTCGGTGGGCTCGAAATGGCGCAGGTTGTTGGTGAGGAGAAGCTCGGCCTCGCCGATCACGGCGGCGGCGAGCACGTGGCGATCCTTCTCGTGGTTGGGCATCGTCGAGGAGATCGCGTCGATCGCCCGCTGCTCAACGCTCGCCTCGGGAAAGGCAGCGAGCATGGCGGCGTGCAGGTGATCCCATTGCTGAGGTGTGACCACCTCGCCCTCGAGCAGGTTGTCGCGGGTCTCGGCCAGGATCCGCTCGCTCCACAGGGGCTCGAAGCCACCCTCGGCGGCGATCCACAGGAGCAGGCTGCGCAGCGGCTCTTGGTAGAGGACCGAGGCGTCGAGGACGGCCCGCGGGCGCGGCATGGCGCGGCGCTCAGCGCGTCCAGCCGCCGGCGGAGTCCTCGACCACGTCCGCCATCTCTCCCAGCGCCTTTGCGCTGCGATCTCGCCGCTGGCGGAACTCGTGCAGGTCGACGACGCGGATGCGACGCTGGTTGCCGACCCGCCGATAGGGGATCGCCTCGACCTCCAAGAGCTCGTTGAGGTGCGGGCGCGAGACGCCGAGCATGTCGGCGGCGACCTGCGAGGAAACCTCCTCGTCAGAGTCGAAGACGAGCAGCTGGCGACCGGGCACCTCCTGGGCCTTCAGGTAGCGGCGCAGGAAGCCGACTGGGAAAAGCGCCGCCGTCTTGCGGGGCTCTTTGATCTGCACCTCGACGAAGGCGTCGTCTTCGAGCTCGGCGAGGACGTCGAGAGCTTGGCGCTCGACCTCACGACCGTCCGTCGGAACGGCCGCGACGGTGGCGGTACCGATGTTGCGGGTGGCGCGGGGCATAAACGGAGGGTAGCAGTCACTCGCAATACTCGAAACAGGTCAGAGAGGCCGAGGGCGCCCGGCCACCCAATCCGCCGTCAGCGCGATGAGGTCCCACACGCTCAGTCCTCGGGGTCCCAGTCGGGACCGGGGGCGGCGCTGACGTAGTCGTCGCGCTCGAAGGGCCGCTCTGCCTCTTTCCCGTAGAGCTCGGAGAACTCCTCGGCCCAAGCCGGATCCTCGCGCTCGAGGCGAGCCAGAGCCGCGGCGAGGAGTCCGCGCTGCTGACCCATGCGGCGCAGCTCCTTGACCTCGGTGGCCAGAGCGAGAAGCGGTTCGGTTGGCACCCGCTCGCGCTTGTAGTCGGGGACCTTGCGCAGCGGCAGCAGACCCTTGGCGATCCAGTTGTCGAGGGTCGTGGTGCTGACCTGCAAGAGCTCGGCGGCTTCGGTGCGGGAGAAGTGCGGCTTGGCCGCCAGGGCCTGCTCCATCTCGGCGCTTGCAGCATCGACCGCCTCGCGCAGGATCTCGGGGTCGGCGTCGCCGGCGCCTCGCAGGGTGATCAGCGCCGACGCCAGGGTCTCGGTGGGGCTGGGGCTGCGGGCCATGGCTGGAGTATCAAGCATGTTGGCGTTTTAAAGGGGCTTTTTGCCAATTTAACAACGACTGACTCCGAGCCCCTCTCCAAGCGGACGGTAGGGCTCGTCGGTTCGGGTCTCAGCCGAGCTCGGCGACAACGAGCCTCAGCCCAACGTCCAGCTCGGGCTGCGCGAGCAGGTCGCCGTAGCGCCTCTCCCAGGTGCCGTCGGCAAGATCGACGCTGAGCTGCTCGACCGCGGCGAGGACTCGCGCGGCCGAGAGCATCCGGAAGACCGAGGTGCCGTCGCGCACGTTCTGGTCAAGGTAGGCGCGGGGGCGACGCCAGAAGGCCTGATAGAAGCCGTCCTCGCAGTCGTGGGGAACCGGCACGGACCGTAGCTCGACCTCGCCGAGCGAGCGCTGTAGCTCCTCGCGCCAGAAGCCCTCTTCCCGATAGCGCGAGGTGATCAGACCGTCGAGGTTGTCGAGGTAGTCGCGGGTCAGCCAGAAGCGCCCCGCCTGGGCCGGGTCGGCGTTGAGCAGGAGGACACGGCCGCGGGCGACCCGCCGCAGCTCGCGTAGGCCGGCCTCGCGATCGCCCCAGTGATGGTCGGAGATGATCGCCATCGCCGCGTCGAAGCTGTCGTCGTCGAAGGGCAGCTCTTCGGCACTCGCCTGGATGACGCGAGCGGAGCGGGCGGGCCGCTGGGCGATCATCACCGCGGAGGGCTCGACGGCGGTCACCTCGCGCCCGGCGGGCTCGTAGGAGCCGGTCCCGGCACCGACGTTGAGGACCGTTCGCGCGTCGCCGAGCGCCTCTTCGATCCGCGCCGCGATGCGCGGATCGGGCCGCCGCACCGCCGAGTAGCCGTGCCCGATCCGGTCGTAGGCGGTCTCGCTCATTGAGGTCGAGAGGCTGGCAGGAACTCGCCCAATGCGCTCGGCAGATCGCTCAGCGTTGAGATTTCCACCAGGTCCGGCCGATCTGAAGGAGCAGGGTGCCCACTTCGATTGACCCACACCGCCCCGAGTCCGGCGGCAAGTGCCCCGTCCACGTCCTTGGAGATGCTGTCGCCCACCATCACCGCGTGATCGCTATCGACGCTGAGCTGCGACAAAGCATGTTCGAAGACGGAGGCATCGGGCTTGGCGACACCAAGGTCGGCAGATACGACGACAGCCTCGAAGTAGTGGCTCAGATCCGAGGCGGCGAGCTTCTCGCGTTGGAGGCAGGCGGCGCCGTTGGTGACGAGGGCCAGTGAGTGAGATTCCTTTAGCTGGTCCAGCGCAACTACATCGGCGAACACCTCGTGGCGCGCGCGGCGCTCCACGCCGAAGCGTTCCGCCAACTCCTCTGCGAGCGGCGTGTCCTCGACTCCCTGATCGGCAAGGGCAAGGTTCCACGCCTCGCGCCGGTAGGTCGGGGACCAATCGCGCAGGGCACGCTCGTCGGGGCCGTCGCCCTCAAAGCGGCACCACAGACCCTCCCACGAGCTGATGGCGATCCGCATGCAGTACTCGTAGGTCGGCACCGCGTACCACAGCTCCCGGGCTCGTGCTCGAGCCCCTAGCGCCAACATGGCGGGGTCGATGTCGTAGCGCGCCGCCGCGATCAGAGCGGTTGCGTTGAAGGCGGCCACGGCTGCTGGCTCCTCGACCATCAGCGTCTCGTCGAGGTCGAACAGCAGAGCGCGCCTCACGGTTGACCGCTCTCGGCAACGAGCCCCGGGAGATCCGCCATCGTCGTGAAGACGGCGTCGGCGTCATCGAGGCGCTCAGGAGGCGTCAGTGCCGCAAAGCCGAGTGCGCGCATGCCGGCCGCCTTGGCGGCAGTCACACCGAAGGGGCTGTCCTCGATGACGATGCAGCGCTCCGGCGACGTGGACATGCGCGCCGCTGCATGCAAGAACAGATCCGGCGCTGGCTTGCCCCGCTGCACCTCATCCGCCGAGAAGATCCGTCCTTCGAAGCGGTCAACCAGAGCGGTGATGCCAAGGGTGAGGCGCATCTTGTCGTGGCTGCCGCTGGAGGCAACACAGGTTGGCAGCTCGATCGAATCAAGAGCCGTGACGATGCCAGGGATGGGCGTTAGCTCACGCTTGAACGCGTCCCGAACCTCAGCATCTAGATCCGCTGCCCATCGCTCGGGCACCGGTTCGCCGAGCCGCTCGGAAAGAATCCTCAGGGTCGCGGGCATGCCAAGCCCGAGGAAGTCGCGGACGCAGTCCTCATAGCTCGTCTGCAAGCCAAGCGCCGACATTTGCTCGGCCTGGATGCGCAACGAGATCCGATCGCTGTCGACGAGCACTCCGTCGCAATCGAAAATCACAAGATGGTGCTTGTGATTCGTTTCGCGGTCGCTGTCCAGCTCTACGCGGTCCATCGGCGCCATGGCGTGATCCTTCCATGCCGATAGATTTAGGAAGGCGTTCCGGTGAGCGAGTCGGCCGACAACCGCAGGCTGGAAGAGGAGCTGGTCAGACTTCGCGCTGAGAACAAGGAGTTGCGGGCATGTTTCCGGGTGGATCCACCGGAGCCGGAGGACGCCTGGATCGTGGCGGAGGATCCGCGCGAGGTGAGGGTGCTTTTGCTGCCGGATCCGTTGCGAAAGGTCAAGCCGGGGGAGATGGGACCCCAGACCATCGCCAACGTAGCTCGTGTGCTGATCAACGCGATGAAGGAACGCCAGCCCAACGTCGACTGGCGGGCGGAGCACGACCTCGATCAGATCCCCGAGGACGCTCAGTGCTTTCAGCTTGGCGAAGTGGGCTCTCGCCTCATGACGGGGGCCGGTCCCTGGCCGAAGACCTTTCGGATCGACCGATCCGAGGAGGCAGATTCAAAGATCCGCCGATGCCTGGTTGCGGACGAGCCAGATACCGAGCGATACCTCGTCGGCTACGGCCGGCTAAGCCAGGTCTTCGACGATCTCGTGGCCGAAGGGAAGGCAGCGTTTGCGGCCGATGAACAGCACCACGCGGGCTGGGTGCTCAAGGCCTTGGACCTGGTACTGGCTCAGATGAATCTCGCGCGGGTGAACTTTGAGTCCGGCCGCGGTGATTGGCGAGAGGTGTTGGAGCGGCCCCGGCCGGAGTACGACCCGAGGAGGCTTCTTTGATGAGGGCGTAGAGAGTGGGGAATCTCAACTCCAACTCTGAAGGCCTTGGCCGAGCGCAATGGCCCCGCGGGATCGAGCCCTCGCCGTCAGGCGGATCGTCGTCGACAGTTAGCCGCTCGAAGTCCTCAAGGGAGGCCGGCTTGGTTCCCCGCTTGGCGTCCAGCTCGGAGATCGGCGTGATCGGCGGCTCAAGCGTGATGCCGCCTTGGCGATCGGGAACGACCTCATAGCGACAACCGTCGACTTCAACGATCTCGCCGATCTCTAGGTCGAGCTTCTTCACCGCCCTTGTCATGCGTCCCATGGTAGGCGGACGCGACAGATGCTCTCCCTCGGGGAGTAGTGCTGGCAACGCCACGGCCGGACAGCGCCCGACGGCGTCTGAAGATCATCCACTCAACCGGGCCGCCTTGACCACTACACAACCCGCGCACAACTGCGCCACCACTCAGACATCAGCATCTTCGTGTCTCGGTTCCCACCGGCTCTTCCCGCCAACCTGGGCAGATTCAAGCACCGCGCCGCCGGCTGTCAACCCCCTGCGGGGGTCGGGCGCTGCGCGCCCTTGACAGCCTTCCGCGGCGCGGTGCTAAAGGGCATCCAGGTCGGCAAGGATGGACTGCGCGGGACAGGGGCGGGGGGTAGAAAGAGCCAATTGCGAGACGCTCAGCGATGAACCTTTGCCGCGGTCTCGCGGGCCTCGCCGCGTAGGGCGTCGAACAGGCGATGCTCGCGATGGGCCACCTGGTCCCCGAGCAGCGCTCGCTCGCCTTCGGCCAGGCGCTCGAGGAACGCAAAACGGGTTCGAACCCTCTCGCAGATCTGCTCTGGATCGTTCGCCAGCCGCCGCGGCACCAGGCCTTCGATATCGCTCCAGCGAAAGTTCGCCGGCTCAATCGCGCCCAACAGCCCCGCCGGCTCATACCGCGGCCGGTTGCGCCGATCCGTCCAGGCCTTGAGCACCGCCAGGCGCCTCACCAGCCCCTCGTCGAAGGGGCGCCCGGCCCAGAGGTCGAGGTCATAGACGTCCTTGCTCGAGCCGCCTTGGCGACGGCTGCAGGCCATGATCTTCTCCCCGATCATCTCGTAGGGGTCGAGTCCGAACAGGCGGGGAACGCCGCACTCCTCCCGCGCCTTGCGGAAGTAGGGCTGCTCCTGCAGGACCAGCTCGCGCGGCTGGAGGACCGGGTCGAGCCGGTAGGAGATCTGCAGCTCGAAGGCGCCCTTGGCGTTGGCGTGGCTGTACTCAACGGTGCCGCTGAAGTTGCCCCCGGCCGAGTAGCGGAAGCTCGGCAGCTCGAAGCTGATGCCGTAGTAGGGCCGGGCGGGTTGGAACGCGGCCTCCACGGCCGCCTCGAAGCCGTTCTCGTGCGTTGCGTCCAAATCGATGTCCTGCGAGAAGCGCCCGGTCGAGCCGAAGATGCACTTGCGCAGGGCGGTGCCGCCCTTGAAGAGGAGCGGCCCCGGCTCACTTCGACCGGGCTGGGAGCCGAGGAGGCCGGCCTCGTTGAGGAGCGCCAGGGCGTAGTGCAGGACGACCTCCTGGTCGGCGACGTCGAGGTCGATCTGCTGGCTGACGGCAAACTGCCTGACGAAAGCAGAGGGCACCATTCAGCGACGCACCTCCTCGCGGATCGCCTCCGGGGAGCTGTTGACGAGCACCCGCCAGCGGGCCAGGATCTGACCGCGGCGACCGTTGCTGCGGGTGGAGGCGAGGTAGATCAACGGGGTGCTGCTCGGCACGCTGGCCAGCGCGGCGAGCGCAGTCGGCACCTCGTGCCCGAGTATCTCGGTCACCGCCGCGATCCGCCGCGCCGCCGCGCCGCCGCGGCTGGCCCTCCGCGCCAGCTCGGCGAAGCGGCTCCACTCGGCCCGCTCGAGGGCCCGGTCGACGATCCGGGCCAGGCCGAAGACGCCGCCGACCCTGCCCGGCGTCCTCGCCGCGTCGAGCAGGACCCGCTCGACTCCGGCCAGGCGGATGAGGACGCCGTGGCGCTCCTGCATCGCGCTGCCCTCCAGTTCGAGCACGCGGCGCGCCACCAGGGCGATTCCGAGCTCGCGCCAGCCTGCGGGCGCGCTGGTGCCCGCGCGCACGCATACCTGGACAGCGCCAGGGCGATCCGGCGTCAGGTTGTGCTCGTAGGCGGCGGAGGCAAGGCCAACGTAGTAGGGCACCTTCCAGGCCGACAGCGCGGGCCAGGGATTGGGGGCGTGGATGCCGGCGCTCTCCCCCAGCAGCGGTTCGTACTGGCCGGCGTGGGTGCGATGTAGCCAGCCCTTCCTCGCCAGCCGCGAGGCAAGGTCATAGGTGCGCGCCTTCGGCACGTCCAGGATCTCCGCCATCTTGTCCAAGTCGATCGTCGGCGGGCGCTCGAGCTCGAGCCAGCTGACCAGCTCGGCCTCGCGCCGGCTGAGCGTGCGAGGGGATCCGAGTCGATTCTGCGCTGCAGACATAGTGGTAAAAGTATAGGGCAATCTTGCAGTATCAGCGATACTCCCCATAACATTTACGACTACCCCCTGGCCTTCGAGCTCGGCCGCTGCCGCACCTCGCAGGCCACCGATCCTGACGCAATCATCTGAAGTTCGCGGCCTACACGCCTCGTGCACAATCGCGCCACCAGTCAGACACCAGCGTCTCCGGCGTGCGGTTTGCCACCGACTCTCTCCCCGCCAACCTGGGCAGATTCAAGCACCGCGCCGCCGGCTGTCAACCCCCTGCGGGGGTCGGGCGCTTCGCGCCCTTGACAGCCTCACGCGGCGCGGTGCTGTTGGGCATCCAGGTCGTTAAGGATGGACTGCGCGGGACGGGGCGGGGGGTAGAAAAAGGCGTAGAAGCACCCGTAGAAACGCGTTCTACAGCCACGCCGCTTGCCAGAGCCGTTTGAGGCCCTCCGCAGCCGCCGACCAAACCCGCTCACCATAGGTGATCGATTTTGGTCGGCTGCTGCTACAGGTAGGTGAAGAGGGCAAGCGGCGAGGTGGTCGGAAAAGCAGGTGAGAAGTTCTGCAGAGAGGGTGGGATGGATAGGGAACAAATCTAGTTACTGCTACTGCACCCGAGAAGCGACGGCGGTCGTCTGGGGCGGCTAACGGCATGTGTGCGTCAGCGGTTCCCCGGCGACGGGGGTGAGAGACAGCGGCACTGGATAGCGGCGGTGGGACGAGCGAGGGGCCCCATGAGTGGTGGGCGGCTGGGTTGAGACGGCGACTGTTGGCGGAGCCTTCGCATCGACGATCCGTCCAGTTGCGAGCGAGAAAAGTGGGCGTTGGATCAACGCCCTGATGCAAAGGGGGGCTAATTCGCAGCCGCGTTCGCTTGATGTCTACGTCATGGAGACGGCGCTCGCAGCGGTATCGATTCACCCCCGGCGGCCAGGGCCGCGGCAAAGCCGCGACCGCGAACTGGTGCGCTTCGTCGGCCGCCACGGCGTCGTCGCGATCGAACACGTGATGGTGAGCCTCGACGTGCGCAGCGCGGCGGCCTACCGCCGCGTCGCCGCCTGCATCGAGCGCGGCCTGCTGGAGCGCCTCGAGCTGCTGCGCGCAGAGCCGAGCCTGCTGCGAGCCACCCGCGAGGGCCTGCGCTACGCCGGCCTCGGCTTCCCCGTCGCCGTCGTCTCCGCGGGCTCGGCCGGGCACTGGCTGCGCTGCGCCTCGGTGGCCCAGCAGCTGGTCGGGGAGTTCGGCCCCGGGCACGTGATCACCGAGCGCGAGCTGGTCTTCGCCGAGCGCCTCGAGGGGCGCCCGATCGCCAGCGCCAAGGTCGGCGAGCTGCCAAACGGCGAGCCGCAGCTGCACCGCCCCGACCTGGCGGTCCTCGCCGACACAGGCCCGATCGCGGTCGAGGTCGAGCTGACGCCGAAGTCCCCGCAGCGCCTGGAGGGCATCATCCGCGCCTGGCGCCGGGCGCACTGGGTGGCGGAGATCCGCTACTACTGCGAACCGGGCCCCACCCGCCGGGCGCTGGAGCGCACCGTCGCCAAGGTCCACGCCGAGCAGCGGATCGGCATCTTCGAGGCGGTGGCGCGGTGAGTGGGCAGGAAAGCCTCGGCCCCGAGATCGGTCATGTCCTGCTCACGCTGGCGGTGGCGCTGGTCCTCGGCTTCGCGGCCGGTGTCGTCGCGATTCGCTCCCTGCAGCGCGAGGGCCTGCACTGGAGCTGGGGGGTGCTGGGGGCGCCGGTCTCCTATCCACTCTGGTTCGTCGACTGGCGGCTGGGGCTGGTCTGCAGCGCCGCGACGCTGACGACGATGCGCCGCGGCGCCCGCGAGCACGGCGAAGTCCTCTACCACGGCGGCGAGGAGGCGCGTGCGTTCCGCGACGCGCCCGGACCGGTTCGCTTCGCCTGGGGGCAGGTGAAGGCCAGGCGCTATCGCGGCGGTCGCCTCAAGCGCGGCCGCCTCGCGCTCGGCACCCGAGCCGACGGCGGCCGCTGCCGGGTGCCCTTCGGCATCGCCCACGGCGTTCACGGGCTGGTGCTCGGCGCCACCGGCTACGGCAAGACGGTCACCCAGGCGGCAATCGCCCAGGCCTACGTCCGCTCCGGACAGGCGGTGATCGCGATCGACCCCAAGGGCGACCCCGCCCTGCGCGAGTCGCTACGACAGGCGGCCGCGCAGTCCGGAGCGACCTTCCGCGAGTGGAGCCCCACCGGCCCCACCGTCTACAACCCCCTCGCTCGCGGCGGCCCAACCGAGATCGCCGACAAGGCGCTGGCCGCGCACCAGTGGTCTGAGGCCCACTACGAAGTCGCCACCCAGCGCCTGCTGGGGCACGCGCTGACGACGATGCAGGCGGCCCAGATCTGGCCGCCGAGCCTCACCACGCTGGTCCGCCACATGGAGCTTGACCGCCTTGAGGACCTCGCCTCCGACCTCGGCGGGCGCACCTGCGAGCGGGTCTGCGCCTACCTCGACGGTCTCTCCACCCGCGCCAAGGGCGACCTCGGCGGCGGCCGCGACCGCCTTGCCGTGCTGGCGGAGTCTGAGCTCGGCCCGCGCCTTGACCCGGCGCTGGGCGACGGCCAGCTGCTCGACCTGCGCGAATCGCTGTCGGCCGGCGACGTCCTCTACTTCGACCTCGACGCCGACCGCTACCCCGCCGCCTCGCAGCTGCTCGCCGCGGCGCTGGTGATCGACCTGGTCGGCCTGACTGCCGAGCTGCAGGGCCAGGGGCTGGGCGGCCTGCTGGTGATCGAGGAGTTCGGGGCGCTGGCGGCCTCCCAGGTCTGTCGCCTCTTCGCCCGCGCCCGCTCGGCTGGGCTCAGCCTGCTGCTGGGGGCGCAGAGCTTCGCCGACCTGCGTGCCGCCGAGCGGAGCTCCGACACCCTGACCGAGCAGGTGATCGCCAACGTCGAGTTCACCGTCGCCCACCGCATCGGCGACCCCGACTCAGCCCAGCTGCTGGCGCGGATGGCGGGCACCGCGCCGGCCTGGTCGATGAGCGAGCGGGTCAGCGGCACGGCGAGGGTCGAAAGCGAGGAGCGGGGCACGCGGACCCGCACCCGCGAGCTGCGGGTCGAGCCCGATGAGTTCCAGGGCCTCGGCGTCGGCGAGGCGGTGGTGATCAACCCGAGCGCCAGACGGCGGGCGCAGGTGGTGCGGATCTGGCCGCCGGAGACGGCTGCCGAACCCAGTCGCGCCCGCGAGTCAGGGCACGACGCATATGATCGAGCGGCCTCGTCTTCCGCCGATTTCGAAGGTAAAATGTTCTCTCATATAAGTGGGGCCGCGCGAGTGGAGTCGCCGGCCCCGTGGCGACGGGTCAAGCGGAACTCGCCCCGTCGCAGCGGGAACGGTAGCTCGCTACCGGCCTCAGAAGCGGCCCCCGGCGGCGCGCCAACGCCAACCGAGGGCCTGACCGCAAGGAGAACGACCTCCTCATGGCTGACCAGAACCCTACGCGCGGCGAGCCGCCCGTCACCCCCGACCCTCAGGCCGCCGCTGACGGGCCCGCGCACGCCGCGATCGACTCGCCCTCGAGCCGCAAGCCATCGGCGGCAGATCGGCTGACGGGCACAATGGCGGACGTACGAAAAAAGAGCCTCGATCGGCACCTGGCCGGCTCCTCTGCGGAGCCAGGAGCCAAGCATGCGCAAAACGGGCGTCAGCCGATCGACGAGAGGTACTGGACAGCAAAGGAGTGGGCGATGAGAACCCGCGTGCCCTACCGAACCATTCTCAGTGCAACGGCACGGGGTGAGCTGAGTGCCGTTCGCCCTTCGGGAAAAGCCCACGGGATCATCCTGATTTCCGAGTCGAGCTGGGAAGCGTGGCTGGATCACTCTCGGCTCAGAGTCCGTGTACCAACCCGGGTCCCGACCCGGGTCAGCCTCTCTCGTCCAAACGGACGGGACGGCTCTCTCCACGACCTTGCGCTGAGCTGACCGATGCCACGTCAAGAGCAGGGCATCGAGTACTACTTCACGCCGAGCGGCGAAAAGCGCTACCGCGTCCGTTGGGAAGAAGAAGGCAAGCATCGCAGTCGCTCGTTTCGGCGACTCTCCGGTGAGGACGGAGCGCGCGCCTTCTACCAAAAGGTGCGGCAGTCTCAAGAGGCTGGACGGCGCCTCGTCGCAGCTGGGAGTCAAACGCTCACGCTTGCCCTTTTCGTCGCCGACATTTGGGCGCCGCGGGCAAAGCGGCGCCTCGCGAAGAAGACCTGGGACCGCGATTCGCGCGTCTACAACAACCACGTCCTCCACCAGCTCGGCGCGCGCCCGATCGCGCAGATAGACGTCGAGGACCTGGTTCGGTGGCAGGACGGCCGCGAAGAGGCGGGAGTCGGCGACCCCACCCTGATCAAGGCGATCAGCATCCTCTCGAGCATCTTCCGCGAGGCTGCGCGCCGCCCGCGGAGCACAGGCGTCGCCCGCAACCCGGTCGGCCTGCTCGACAAGCCCTCGGCCAAGCGCCGTCGGCGGCCGCTTGTGTGGGGGCCGGTGGTGGTCGAGCGCGTTCGCTACCAGCTGCTCGTCAATTCTCTGCGCATCAATCCCGCGAAAGAGCTGATGGCTCTCCGCGACGCCCTGCTCGTCAGCCTGATGGAGATGACCGGCTCCCGCCCGGGCGAGGCGCTGGGCCTGCGCCGGGGCGAGATCGGCAAGCGCATCGCCATTGCTCGCGCGCTGAGCGGCAAGGAGATCGCCGACCGCACCAAGACCGACCGGGACCGCGTCGTTCCCGTCCTGGCGCCGCTGATGGCCGACCTCGACGCGCTGCGTGAGCTGAGCGGCGACGGTCCCGAGGACTACGTGATCCAGACTCCGGGCGGCGCGCATTGGGTCGAAACCGACTGGCGAAACTTCCGCTCGCGCCATTTCGTCCCCGCGCTCGAAAGGGTTGAAGCGGAGTGGGCGCAGTGGCGGGAAGAGCTTCCGGATCCCAAGGCCGTCCGCGAGAGCGTCGCCGGCCTCGCCGCCACCCGCCCCTACGACCTCGGCCGCCACACCCACTCCGCGCTGATGCTCGCCTCGGGCATGAGCCTGCAGCGCCTCGCCCGCATCCAGGGCCACAGCATCCGCGTCCTCGACGAAACCTATTCGGAGGAACTGGCCGAGTTCCAAGATCGCGCCGGGCGCATCGACCCCGTCGCCGAGATCGAAAAAGCCCGGGCGCTGGTCTGGGGCGAGCGCGATCCCAGCACCGGCAAGTAGCGGTCGAGCGGCATCTGTGACCTGCCGAAGTCCGCGTTCGGGCGTCTAACATCGCCTCGATGACGCCGCGGCTAATTGAGTCCTGGGAACCCGTTCGGGGGGCCGATTTTGCAGTTGGCCTCCCATCTGGCTCCCATCTGGCTCAAGCAGCCCCAACGTTCATCACATACTTTTGGCTCTGTAGAGCCGTCTCGCCCGGATAGCTCAGTTGGTAGAGCACTTCCATGGTAAGGAAGGGGTCACGAGTTCGAGTCTCGTCCTGGGCTCTTCTGGCTGGACAGCCAGGCTGCGCTGCCGGTCTATAGGCTCCCGCGCCGATGGACTTCGCCCTCACCGACGAGCAGAGCGACTTCGTCGCCGCGATTCGCGACTTCTGCGAGCGCGAGTGCGGGACGCAGGAGCAGCGCGAGCGGCTTACGGACTCTTATAAAGAGCACCACAGCTTCGAGCTGTACCGCAAGATGGCCGAGCTGGGTTGGCTCGGGGTGACGATCCCGGAGGAGTACGGCGGCTCGGGGGGCTCGATGCTCGACGCCTGTCTCTTCATGGAGGAGTCCTCGCGCGGGCTCGCCCCGATCGGGGGCTACGCGACGACGCTGATCGTCGCCGGCGCCACCGGCCGCTTCGGCACCGAGGAGCAGAAGGCCGAGATCCTCGGCGGGATCGCGCGCGGCGCGGTCGAGGCGATCGCGATGACCGAGCCCGAGTCCGGCTCCGACGTCGGCTCGCTCACCACCTTCGCCGAGCGCGTCGACGGCGGCTTCGTCATCAACGGCCAGAAGGTCTTCATCTCCAACGCCCACATCTCCGACCACGTCCTCGTCGTCTGCCGCACCACCAAAGCCGAGTCCAAGCACGAGGGCCTGACGATGCTCTGGGTCCCCCGTGGCGCCGACGGCATGGAGGTGAAGCCGATCGAGACGATGGGGGGGAGAGACACCAACTACGTCTACTTCACCGACTGCACGGTCCCCGAGGACGCGGTGCTCGGGGAGGTCGACCAAGCCTGGACCCAGCTGATGGCCGGCCTCAACGTCGAGCGGCTGATCCTCGCGGCGACGATGCTCGGGATCGCCCAGCGCGCCTTCGACGACGCCCTCGCCTATGTAAAGGAGCGCCGCCAGTTCGGCCGCCCGATCGGCTCCTTCCAGTCCCTTCAGCACCGCCTCGCCGACATGGCGACCGACCTCGAGGCGGCTCGCCTGATGACCCGCTGGGTCGCCACCCTCACCGACGAGGACCCCGGCCGGATGCTGCCCCGCGAGGCCTCGATGGTCAAGCTCCACGTCACCGAAGTGGCCAAGCGCGTCGCCCTGGAGGGAATGCAGCTGATGGGCGGCTACGGCTACTCGTCCGAGTACGACATGGAGCGCCTCGTCCGCGCCACGCTGGTCTCCACCATCTACGGCGGCACCTCGGAGATCCAGCGCAACATCATCGCCAAGACGCTCGGCCTTTGAGCACGCGCCGGACCGCACCGGACCGCTATCCTTCGCGCAGCCTCGTGCTCCGGCCCGGGGTTTTCTCTTGTAACGGCCGTCCGTACGTGAACGAGGAGACATGGCTCGCGGAGATGTCCGCATCGCGGTGACGCTGGCTTGCGAAGAGTGCAAGCGGCGCAACTACCAAACGAACAAGTCCCGGCGAAACTCGCCGGACCGCGTCGAGCTGCGCAAGTTCTGCCGTTGGTGCGGGCGCCACACGCCCCACAAAGAGACGCGGTAGATGGCCAAGACGCGCGCACAGCGCAAGGCCGAGCGCAGGGCGCGCGAAGCGGAGGAGCGCAAGCGCTCCGGCTCCGCCGACCCGCTGGGGGCCGAGTCCCGCGCCCAGCACGACACCCAGGTCCCGGTCTCCGGCGACATCGCCGAGATCGAGGCGGTGGAGGCCGGGATGGCGGCCGGCGCCTCCGAGGCGCAGCTCGAAACCCCCGACGCCCCGAAGGCCTCTCGCGCCCAGCGCCGCGCCGAGGAGAAGCAGCGCAAGGAGGCCGAGAAGCGCCGCCGCGCCGAGCAGAAGCGCCAGGAGAGCGAGCAGCTCGCCCGCAAGCAGAAGCAGGCGAGCGCCGAACGCCAGCGCGGCGGGGTGGTCGGCTTCCTCGTATCCTGCTGGGCCGAGCTGAAGAAAGTCCAGTGGCCCGACCGCGAAACACTGGTCCAGGCAACCGCCGTCACCATCCTCTTCGTCGCAGTCGCAGCCACCTACCTGGGCGCCCTCGACGCCATCTTCAACTTCCTGATCAAGCGGATCCTGTAGCTCCGGGCTCCCCGACCAAAGGCCTCTTACTGATGTATCGCTGGTACGTGATCAACACCTACTCCGGGCACGAGAACAAGGTCAAGCACAACCTCGAGCACCGGGTTCAGACGATGAGCCAGAACCGCAACGTGCGCCAGGTCGTCGTCCCCACCGAACAGGTCTCCGAGATGAAGGACGGCCAGAAAGTCCAGACCGAGAAACGGACCATGCCCGGCTACGTCCTCGTCAACATGGAGCTGACCGACGACGCCTGGGGCCTGGTCAAGAACACCCCCGGCGTGACCGGCTTCGTCGGCGCCCGCAACAAACCCGTGCCGCTCTCCAAACCGGAGGTGGACCGCCTGCTGCACCGCGAGACCGCCGAGCGGCCGCGCACCCAGGCCCAGTTCTCGATCGGCGAATCGATCAAAGTCATCTCCGGCCCGCTCTCCGACTTCTCCGGCGAGATTGCCGAGATCAACGAGGACGCCGCCAAACTCAAGGTGCTGGTATCGATCTTCGGCCGCGAGACCCCGGTCGAGGTCGGGTATGACCAGGTGAAGAAGATCTAGCTACTCTCCCCAACCGCTCATGGCAAAGAAAGTCCTCACACAGATCAAGCTGCAGATCCAGGCGGGCAACGCCAACCCGGCGCCCCCGGTCGGCCCCGCGCTGGGTCAGCACGGGGTCAACATCATGGAGTTCTGCAAAGCGTTCAACTCGCAGACCGCGGCCGAAACGGGCACCGTCATCCCAGTCGAGATCACGGTCTATGAGGACCGCTCCTTCACCTTCATCACCAAGACGCCCCCCGCCGCGGTGCTGATCAAGGAGGCGATCGGGATCCGCAAGGGCTCGGGCGAGCCCCACGTCAACAAGGTCGGCACGATCTCGATGGACCAGGTTCGCCAGATCGCCGAGCGCAAGATGCCCGACCTCAATGCCAACGACCTCGACGCCGCCTCGAAGATCATCGCCGGCACCGCCCGCTCGATGGGCGTGGACGTCGAGTAGGGAGTTCCCATGGCCCACGGCAAGCGATACCGCCAGCAGCGCGAGAAGGTCGGCAGCGGCCGCGAGTACCCCGCAGCCGAGGCGGTCGCGATGCTCAAGGAGACCGCGAGCGCCAAGTTCGACGAGACGGTCGAGTTGCACGTGCGGCTTGGCGTCAACGTCCGCCATGCCGAGGAACAGCTGCGTGGCACCCTGGCGCTGCCGCACGGGCTTGGCAAGGACGTGACCGTCGCCGTCTTCGCCCAGGGCCAGCAGGCCCGGGACGCCGAGGCCGCCGGAGCTGACTTCGTCGGCGGCGACGACCTGGCGAAGAAAGTCGAAGAGGGGTGGACCGACTTCGACGTCGCGGTCGCTACGCCGGACATGATGCCGACGGTGGGGAAGCTGGGCCGCGTGCTCGGCCCCCAGGGCAAGATGCCGAACCCCAAGGTCGGCACCGTCACCGACGACGTCGAGAAGGCCGTCACCGAGTCGAAGGCGGGCAAGGTCGAGTACCGCACCGATCGCCAGGCGATCGTCCACATGGCGATCGGCAAGGCGAGCTTCGACGAGCAGAAGCTGCTCGACAACTACACGGCGGTGATCGAGGAGATCGTCCGCGCCAAGCCGTCCTCGGCCAAGGGCCGCTACCTCCTCTCCAGCACGCTGACGACGACGATGGGCCCCGGCATCAGGGTCGGGACCGCAAAAGAAGCCGCCACCGCCTAGACTGCCACCCGCACCCGAGACCGTCGGCTGGGCAGGAGCCCGGAAGCCCGACGCAGGTAGCCATGAACCGCGAGCAGAAGTCAGCCACAATCGAGGAGATCGCCGCCCAGATCGAGGGCGCCGAGGCGATCTTCGCCGTCGATTACCGCGGTATCAGCGTTCCTCAGGCGGCCGAGCTGCGATCGAAGCTCAGTGACGCCGGCGCCAGCTTCCGGGTGGTCAAGAACCGCCTGACGAAGCTCGCGGCCGAGAAGGCGGGGGAGGAGCGCCTCGCAGAGCTGCTTGCGGGCCCGACTGCGCTCACCTTCGTCCGCGGTGACACCGCGCAGGCCGCCAAGGCGATCACGACCTTCAACCGCGAGCACGAAGTGCTCACCTTCAAGGGCGGCTTCATGGAAGGCCTCAGCCTCGACGAGGACAAGTTCAAGTCGATCGCCCGCCTGCCGTCCCGCGACGCGCTCAACGGCCAGCTCGCCGGCGTCGTCGCCAGCCCGCTGACCGGACTGGTTCGGGGACTCGGCTCGATGATCGGTGGCCTCGCGTCCCAACTTCAACAGCTTCAGACTCAAAAGGAGGAGCAAGGTGGCAACTAAGACCTCAACCGAGGATTGGATCGAGGAGCTGAAGGGCATCTCGGTCTTGGAGCTCTCCGAGCGGATCAAGGCGCTCGAGGAGGAGTTCGGCGTCTCCGCGACCGCGGTCGCGGCAGCGGCTCCCGTCGCGGCTGGCGCTCCCGCCGGCGACGGTGGCGGCGAGGAGGAGGCGGCCAGCGCGACCGTCGATGTCGTCCTGACCGAGATCGGCGGCCAGAAAGTGCCGGTGATCAAGGTAGTTCGCGCCGCGACCGGCCTCGGTCTCAAAGAGGCCAAGGCCCTGGTCGACGAGGCTCCGAAAGCGATTAAGGAGGGCGTCGAGCGCGATGAGGCCGACAAGCTGAAGGCCGAGCTCGAGGAGGCTGGCGCCACCGTAGAGCTCAAGTAGCGGGGGGCTGCCATGGGGCGGGCGTGACGCGTGTGTTATTTTTTGCGGTCGCGCGCCTGTGCCCCTGGCTGCCGTCAACCTGCGCCTTAACCCGCGCCGTATATCCGTCCCTCTGACCGCCTGAGGAGTCGCCGACTTTGGCACGTTCGAACGCTGCCCCCGTAACCCGCAGGAGTTTTTCCCGACTACAGAACCCCCTCGAGGTCCCCCATCTGATCGATATCCAGCGCCGCTCCTTCGCAGAGCTGACCGATCCGAAGAAAGGCGGGCTGCGAGAGACGATCAACGACATCTCCCCGATCGAGGACTACACGGGGAACCTCGCGATCGTCTTCAGCGAGTTCAAGTTCGAAGACCCGGCCCACACGATCGAGGAGTGCCGCGAGAAGGACATGACCTACTCGCGGCCATTGACCGCGACCGTCGCCTTCCAGAACAAAGAGACGGGAGAGATCCGCGAGCAGTCGGTCTTCATGGGCGACTTCCCGTGGATGACCGAGCGCGGCACCTTCATCATCAACGGCACCGAGCGTGTCGTCGTCACCCAGCTCGTTCGCTCCCCCGGCGCCTACGTGATGGCGCCGAAGGACGCCGAGAAACAGGTCTTCATCGCCAACCTGATGCCGGCCCGCGGCTCCTGGCTCGAGCTGGAGATCGACAAAAAGGGCCGCGTCTACGTCCGCATCGACCGCAAGCGCAAACTGCCGGTGACGGTGCTGCTGCGTGCGATGGGCTACGTCGAGGACGATCAGATCCTGAAGATGTTCGACAACTCGGTCTACATGCGCCACACGATCGAGTCGGACACGGAAGCGACCAGAACCGAAGAGGGCGCCCTGATCGAGCTGTTCAAAAAGCAGCGCCCGGGCGAGCCGCCCTCGGTCGACGCCGCCCGCAACCTGCTCGAGCAGCTCTTCTTCGACCCGAAGCGCTACGACCTCACCCGGGTCGGCCGCTACAAGCTGAACGCGCGCCTGGACCTCGACATCGACCTCGAGACCCGGGTTCTCACCCACGACGACATCATCGCCCTGGTCAAGGAGTTGGTGCTGCTGCCGAAATTGCTAGGCATCTCCGAGGAGATCGACGAGGAGAACCCGATCAAGGACTACGCGGCGGAGGCGATCACCTACCCGCGCGAGCCCGTCTACGAGCACCTCGACGAGTACGAGCACTTCGGCAACCGCCGCCTTCGTACCGTCGGCGAGCTGATCCAGGAGGCGTTCAGGATCGGTCTCTACCGGATGGAGCGGGTGGTCCGCGAGCGGCTCACCACCGAAGACTCCGACGCGATCACCCCGCAGACGATCATCAACATCCGCCCGGTCGTCGCGGCGATGAAGGAGTTCTTCGGCTCCTCTCAGCTCTCGCAGTTCATGGACCAGACGAACAGCCTTGCCGGGCTCACCCACCGGCGCCGCCTCTCGGCCCTGGGCGCGGGTGGCCTGACCCGCGAGCGCGCCCCGATCGAGGTGCGCGACGTGCACCCGACCCACTACGGCCGGATGTGCCCGATCGAGACCCCGGAGGGGCCGAACATCGGCCTGATCGGCTCGCTCTCCTCCTACGCGCAGATCTCCGAGCACGGCTTCGTCACGACCCCATACCGGGTGGTCTCCGACGGCGTCGTCACCGAGAAGATCGTCCACCTGGACGCGACCCAGGAGGAGGAAAAGGTGATCGCCCAGGCGAACGCCGAGCTCGACGAGAAGACCCGGAAGCTGAAGGGCCCCACTGTTCTGGTGCGCTCCGGCGAGGACGAGTACGCCACCGCCTCCCCCAAGGAAGTCGACCTGATGGACGTTTCGCCGACCCAGATCTGGTCGGTGGCGACGGCGCTGATTCCCTTTCTCGAGCACGACGACGCCAACCGCGCCCTGATGGGCTCCAACATGCAGCGCCAGGCGGTGCCGCTGTTGAAGCCCGACGCGCCGCTGATCGGCACCGGCATGGAGCGCCGTGCCGCAGTCGACACCGGCGACGTGATCCTCGCCACGATCGACGGCGAGGTCAGCCACGTCGACGCCAACCGGATCGTGGTCAGCGGCTCCTCGAAGAAGGAGGAGTACCCGCTGCACAAGTTCATGCGCTCCAACCAGGGGACGATCATCCACCAGCGGCCGATCGTCGACCCCGGCCAGAAGGTGAAGGAGGGCGATGTGCTCGCCGACGGCTCCTCCACCGCCGGCGGCGAGATCGCGCTGGGCAAGAACTGCCTGGTCGCCTTCATGTCCTGGGAGGGCTACAACTTCGAGGACGCGATCATCCTCTCCGAGCGGCTGGTCAAGGACGACGAGCTGACCTCGATCCACATCGAGGAGTACGAGATCGACGCCCGCACGACGAAGCTCGGCGACGAGGAGATCACCCGCGACATCCCCAACCGCTCCGAGGAGAGCCTGCGCAACCTCGACGAGCGAGGCATCGTCCGGGTCGGGGCCGAGGTCATCTCCGGTGACCTGCTGGTCGGCAAGGTGACGCCGAAGGGCGAGACCGAGCTGACCGCGGAGGAGAAGCTGATCCGCGCGATCTTCAAGGAGAAGGCGCGCGAGGTCCGCGACACCTCGCTGAAAGTCCCGCACGGCGAGGGCGGCGTCGTGATCGACGTGCTCACCTTCAGCCGCGACGACGGCGACGACCTGCCGCCGGGCGTCAACGACCTGGTTCGCGTCTACGTCGCGACCAAGCGCAAGATCGCCGAGGGCGACAAGCTCGCCGGCCGTCACGGGAACAAGGGTGTGATCTCCAAGATCGTGCCGGAGGAGGACATGCCCCACCTCGAGGACGGCACCCCGGTCGACGTCATCCTCAACCCGCTCGGCGTGCCGAGCCGGATGAACATCGGCCAGATCCTCGAGACGCACCTCGGTTGGGTCGCGGCCAACGGCTGGTACGACGACGGCTCCGAGGCCTATAAACAGGCGCATTCCGACGAAGGCGACGGTCGCGTCTACGTGGCGACCTCGGTCTTCGACGGCGCCACGGTCGAGGACGTCGACGAGGCGCTGGTCAGCTGGTCCGACGAGAACGCCGCGCGCGGCATCGACCTCGGCATCGACAAGCGCGAGCGCCCCGGCTCCCGCGCCTCCGGCACCGCGCAGCTCTACAACGGCCGCACCGGCGAGCCCTACGAGGGCAAGGTCACGATCGGCCACATGTACATCCTCAAGCTGCTGCACCTGGTCGACGACAAGATCCACGCGCGCTCGACCGGCCCCTACTCGCTGGTCACCCAGCAGCCGCTGGGCGGCAAGGCGCAGTTCGGCGGGCAGCGCTTCGGCGAGATGGAGGTCTGGGCGCTGGAGGCATACGGCGCCGCCTACACGCTGCAGGAGATGCTCACCGTCAAGTCCGACGACACGGTCGGGCGGGTCAAGGCCTACGAGGCGATCGTCAAGGGGGAGAACATCCCCGAGCCCTCGATCCCGGAGTCGTTCAAAGTGCTGCTGAAGGAGATCCAGAGCCTCTCGCTCGACGCCAACGTCGTCTCCGAGGGCGGCGAGGTGGAGATGGCCGAGGAGGACGACGACCTGCTCAAAGCCGCCGAGGAGCTGGGCATGGACCTGACCGGGGTGCGGTCCGAGTCCAACGGCGCCGCCGACGAGCAGGAGGAGCAGGTGATCGCGGAGGGCGAGGGCGGAACAGACGGGGCGGAGGCTGACGCCGAGGCCGAGGCAGAGACGAAGGTGGAGGACTGATGATCGACATCAACAACTTCGACGCGATCGAGATCGGTCTCGCCTCCTCGAAGAAGATCCGCTCCTGGAGCTGGGGGGAGGTCCAGAAGCCGGAGACGATCAACTACCGGACCCTGAAGCCGGAGAAAGACGGCCTCTTCTGCGAGCGCATCTTCGGTCCGACCAAGGACTGGGAGTGCTACTGCGGCAAGTACAAGCGGGTCCGCTACAAGGGCATCGTCTGCGAGCGCTGCGGCGTCGAGGTGACGCGCTCGAAGGTCCGCCGTGAGCGGATGGGCCACGTCGACCTCGCCTCGCCGGTCTCCCACATCTGGTTCTTCAAGGGTGTGCCGAGCCGTATCGGCTACCTGATCGACATGGCTCCCAAAGAGCTGGAGAAGGTCCTCTACTTCGCCGCCTCGATGGTCACGTGGGTCGACGTCGAGGCCCGTGACAAGGACATCGGGAAACTCGAGAAAGAGGTCAAGAAAGTCACCGACGAGTACGAGGCCGAAAGGCAGCGGCGCACCCAGGAGCTGAGCGAGTCCCTGGAGCGGCGGGTCAAGTACCTCGAGCAGGGCGACCAGACCAAGTTCGACGACGACGACCACATCTGGGCCGACTCGCTGAAGCTGACCGCGGCGCAGCTGCGCAAGCTGAAGGACGACGAGCGGGCGAAGATGATCAAAGAGCTGCGCAAAGCGTTCGACGCGGAGATCTCCGACACCGAGGCCTACCTCGACGAGGCGATCGAGCGGATGGCTGAAGTCTGGAAGATCTTCACCGAGATGAAGCCGAAGGACGTAGTCAACGACGAGACGGTCTTCCGTGAGTTGAAGGATCGTTTCGGCTCGCCGTTCGGCTGGGGCGAGTATTTCCGCGGCGGCATGGGCGCCGAAGCTGTGCGCGACCTGCTCGAACAGGTCGACCTGGCGGCCGAATGCGAGGAGATGGAGCAGGTCATCAACAGCTCCAAAGGCCAGAAACAGGCCCGCGCGGTAAAGCGGCTGAAAGTCGCCTCCGCCTTCCTCAACTCCGAGAACAGGCCCGAGTGGATGATCCTCGACGCGGTGCCGGTGATCCCGCCGGAGCTGCGCCCGATGGTCCAGCTCGACGGCGGCCGCTTCGCCACCTCGGACCTCAACGACCTCTACCGCCGCGTGATCAACCGCAACAACCGGTTGAAGAGGCTGCTCGACCTCGGCGCGCCCGAGATCATCGTCAACAACGAGAAGCGGATGCTGCAGGAGGCGGTCGACGCGCTGTTCGACAACGGCCGCCGCGGCCGCCCGGTCACCGGGCCCGGCAACCGCCCCCTGAAGTCGCTCTCCGACATGCTCAAGGGCAAGCAGGGCCGTTTCCGCCAGAACCTGCTCGGCAAGCGGGTCGACTACTCGGGCCGCTCGGTGATCGTCTCCGGGCCGAGCCTGAGGCTGCACCAGTGCGGCCTGCCCAAGCTGATGGCGCTGGAGCTGTTCAAGCCGTTCATCATGGCCCAGCTGGTCGAGCGCAAAGCCGTTCAGAACATCAAGGCCGCGAAGAAGATGGTCGAGTCGATGATCCCCGAGGTGTGGGACGTGCTCGAGGAGGTGATCCAGGAGCACCCGGTGCTGCTCAACCGGGCGCCGACCCTGCACCGCCTCGGCATCCAGGCCTTCGAGCCGGTGCTGGTCGAGGGCAAGGCGATCCAGGTCCACCCGCTGGTCTGCCACGCGTTCAACGCCGACTTCGACGGAGACCAGATGGCGGTTCACGTGCCGCTTTCGGCCGAGGCACAGGCCGAGGCGCGGATCCTGATGCTCTCGGCGAACAACATCCTCTCGCCGGCCCACGGCGCGCCGCTGGCGACGCCGACGCAGGACATGGTGCTGGGCATCTACTACCTGACCTATGGCCCGGACGCGGAGGCGCTGACGAAGCTCGACAAGGAGCTGAAGTCCGGCAAGGGGGCGAAGCGGAGCGGCGTGGCGCCGAAGGTGTTCCGCAGCGCCCAGGAGGCCGAGCTCGTCTACGAGAACGGCGGTTGCAAGCTGCACGACCACGCCGAGTACCGGCGCGCTGGGCACGAGCACTTCCTGACCACGGTCGGGCGGATCATCTTCAACGAAAAGATCGAGCGTGCCCTTGCCGAGGCGCTCGGCGACGACTTCGACCCCGAGGCCTTCGAGTTCGCCAACCACTCGCTGAAGAAGCGCGACGTCAACGAGATGGTCTCCGACCTGGTTGAGGCCTATGGGGCTCCCGCCGTCTCCCAGGTCCTCGACGCGTTCAAGGACCTCGGCTTCCACTACGCCAGCCAGGCGGGGATCACGGTCTCCAAGAACAACGTCGTCTCGCCGCCCGACAAGGAGAAGATCCTCGAGCGCTATGAGAAGGAGACGGCGGCGATTCAGGCCCAGTACGACGACGGCTACATCACCGCCGAGGAGCGCCATGAGGCGGTCACCGCGCACTGGAACCGGGCCACCGACGAGGTTGCCAAGGCGATGGAGGACAACCTCGACGAGCTCAACCCGATCTTCATGATGGCCAACTCGGGAGCGCGCGGGTCGTTCAAACAGATCCGCCAGCTGGCTGGGATGCGCGGCCTGATGGCCAACCCGAAAGGCGAGATCATCGAGCGGCCGATCAAGGCCAACTTCATGGAGGGCCTCTCGGTCCTGGAGTACTTCATCTCCACCCACGGCGCGCGCAAGGGGCTCGCCGACACGGCGCTGCGCACAGCCGACTCCGGCTACCTGACCCGGCGCCTGGTCGACGTCGCCCAGGACGTGATCGTCCGCGAGGAGGACTGCAAAACCAAAGACCACATCGAGATGCCGCTTCGCAAGGACGACAACTCGCTCAACGACAATCTCATCGGTCGCCTGGCGGCGAAAAAATTCGAAACCAAGCGTGGGCGTGAGCTACTGAAACGCAATCAGGAGATCGCCCTCGCCGATGTCGAGGCGATCGCCGAGGCGTTCGACGGCGAGGACGTCAAGGTGCCCGTCCGCTCGACGCTCAAGTGCGACGCGCAGTCCGGCATTTGCCGCTCCTGCTACGGCGTTGCGCCGGCCACTGGCTCGACGGTGAACATCGGCGACGCGGTGGGGATCATCGCCGCCCAGTCGATCGGCGAGCCGGGCACCCAGCTCACCATGCGCACCTTCCACACCGGCGGTGTCGCGGGCCAGGACATCACCCAGGGCCTGCCGCGCATCGTCGAGCTGTTCGAGGCGCGTAAACCGAAGGGGCTGGCGCAGATGGCCGAGGCTGCGGGCAAGGTCTCGATCGAGGAGACCGACAAAGCGCTGAAGGTGATCGTCACCGAGTCGAGTGGCGAGGAGTACGCCCACAGCTTCCCGGCGCGCACCCGCCTGCACGTCGCCGACGGCGAGAAGGTCGAGGTCGGGCAGCAGCTCAACGAGGGCTCGCTGTACCCGGCTGACCTGCTGGCGATCCGCGGCCGCACCGACACCGAGCTCTACCTGGTGGAAGAGGTGCAGAAGGTCTACCGGGCCCAGGGCGTCGACATCAACGACAAGCACATCGAGCTGATCGCGCGGCAGATGCTGAAGAAGGTGCGGATCGAGTCGAAGGGCTCGACCAGCCTGCTGCCGGGCCAGCTCGAAGACCGTGGCAACCTCAAACGGCTCAACAAGAAGACCAAGGAAGAGGGCGGCACGCCGGCCAAAGGCGAGGAGGTCATCCTCGGGATCACCAAGGCCTCGCTGGCGACCGAGTCCTTCCTCTCCGCGGCCTCCTTCCAGGAGACGACCAAGGTGCTCACCGACGCGGCGCTCGAGGGCAAGCGCGACCGACTCGTGGGCCTGAAGGAGAACGTGATCATCGGCAAGCTGATCCCAGCCGCGACCGGGCTCAAGCACTACCGGACGCTGGCGGTCGAGCCCGCGGTGGCGATCGAGCCTCCGAGCGAGGAAGGGCTGCTCGACGAGGAAGAGTTGGAGGCCGAGCTGGGAGTGGACGGCGCCGATTCTCCGGTGGAGGGCTTCGGCCCCTCCTTCGCCGAGGAGCTCGAGGAGCTGGCCCAGGAGATCGAGCAGACCTCCGAGGAGAAGTAGGACGGCTTCGGTTTAGCGAGGGTAGGGTTCGGGCGGTGAAGGCTGCACAGAAGGTTTGCGTTATCGGGGCGGGGAGCTCTGGGATTGCCGCGTGCCAGGTGCTGGGGGCGCGGGGGATTTCGTTCGACTGCTTCGAGAAGGGGTCGGAGGTGGGGGGGAACTGGCGCTACGAAAACGACAACGAGATGTCGTCCGCCTATCGCTCGCTGCACATCAATACGTCGCGCGGGTTGATGGCCTACAAGACGTATCCGATGCCGGATGACTATCCGGACTACCCGAATCACTTCCAGATCGCCGCCTACTTCGACGACTACGTCGACCACTTCGGGTTTCGGGACCAGATCCGGTTTCGGGCCGAGGTCGTGAGCGTCGAGCCCGCCGATGGGGAGTGGGAGGTGACCGTCGAGGACGCCGACGGAAACCGCGAGGCCAATCGCTACCGGGCGGTGCTGGTCGCCAACGGGCACCACTGGAACCCGCGCTGGCCCGAGCCGCCGTTCCCCGGGTCGGAGGAGTTCACCGGCGAGCAGATGCACGTCCACCACTACCGTGAGCCCGAGGTGCTGCGCGGCAAGCGGGTGCTGGTGTTGGGGATCGGCAACTCGGCAACCGACATCGCGGTGGAGTCGTCGCGGATCGCGGAGAAGACCTTCCTGGCGATGCGCCGCGGCGCCTACGTCCTGCCCAAGTACCTGGGCGGCAAACCGACCGACGAATCCGCTTCACCGCTCCTGACGCGCCTGCCGCTGCCGGTGCAGCGCTTTTTCATCATGCGGATGCTGGGCTTGGCGGCGGGGGATCCGACCGCCTACGGCCTGCCCAAGCCCGACCACAAGCTGCTCGAGGCGCATCCGACCGTCTCCGCCGAGCTGCTTTCGCGACTTGGCCACGGCGACATCCTCGTCAAGCCGAACATCGATCGCTTCAGCGGCGGCCGGACGGTCCGCTTCGCCGACGGCAGCGAGGAGGAGATCGACCTCGTCGTCTACTGCACCGGCTACAAGATCACCTTCCCGTTCTTCGACGAGAAGCTGGTCTCGGCTCGCGACAACCGGCTGCCGCTCTACCGGCGGGTCGCCTCGGTCGAGCATCAGGGCCTCTACTTCATCGGCCTGATCCAGCCGCTCGGCGCGATCATGCCGATCGCCGAGGCCCAGTCCGAGTGGGTGGCGGACCTGCTCGGCGGCCGCGGGACGCTGCCCTCACCGGCGCAGATGCGGGCGGAGATCGCCGATGCCGGAAGGAAGATGCGGAAGCGCTACGTCGCCTCTAAGCGTCACACGATCCAGGTGGACTTCCACCCCTACCTGCGCGAGATCCGGCGCGAGCGAAAGCAGGCGGCGCAGCGGGTCTGAGGGGGGAGGCGGCGGGGTGTCCCTCCCGCTTGCTGGGTTTTTCGCCAGTGGAGGCCGTGGCCGTCCGAGGATCGTGGCTGGGGCGAAAAAGAGGACGCCGCTGCGCAGGAGGGGCGCCCCGCCGCCTCCTCACGCCGTCGCCGTGTGGGCCATGCTGAGGGCCGCGGGGGCGGGTAGGGAATGGGCGCCAGCGCTTGAAGCCATCGTCCGTGTCCTCCGCCCCGCCTTCCGCCTCGGGGGGCTTGCTTGCCCACCAGACGAGCCAGAGCGAACCGAGCACCGGGATCTTCAAGACGACGAGGAGAAAGAAAATCGGCCAGAACCCTGTCACCGCGACTCAGTCTAGACCGCGAGCCCACGCCGTCAAAGCTTCGACCTGGACCTCCTCGAGGCCGAGGTGGGACTCGGTCGGGACGAGGAGGGTGGGCTGATCGCGTTTCCGCGCCCACTCGTAGCAGCTCTCGTCGAAGTTGTCGTCGACCCAGGCCATCGCGCGGCCCTCGCCATACTCGTCGAGCGGACCCAGCTTCCAGTGCGCCGAGCCGAATCGCGCCGCGCCGTCGAAAGTCAGGTGCGGCAGCTCCGGCAGCCCGAGCAGGTTGGGCAGGTAGTCGTTCGCCCGGTCCTCCCATCCCGTCGCCCAGACCAGCTCATAGTGCTCTGCCAGCCGCCTCAGCCGCTCCCCGGCCATCAACGAGATGCAGTGCACCATCCCGTCGATCAGCTCGAACCGCGCCGCCCCCCTGTCCGGTGGCTCGTCGAACCCGAAGAGACTGATGACGCCGTCGACGTCGACAGCGAGGATCGGCCGGCTCATGGAGCCAGGCTAGCTACCAGCGGTAGTGGGCAAACGCCTTGTTTGCCTGGGCCATGCGGTAGATGTCGTCCTTCCGCTTCCAGGCGCTGCCCTGCTGCTGGTTCGCGTCGAGGATCTCGTTGGCGAGGCGCTCGGCCATCGAGTACTCGCGACGCCCGCGCGCGTAGGTGACCAGCCAGCGGACCGCGAGCGTGCGGGCGCGGCGGGCCGGGACCTCGACCGGAACCTGGTAGGTGGCGCCGCCGACCCGGCGGGAGCGCACCTCGAGCACCGGGGTCAGCTGCTTGACAGCCGCCTCCAGCGTCTCGACCGGATCCCCGCCGGTCCGCTCGCTGACGATCGCGAGGCTGTCGTAGACGATCCGCTCGGCGAGGGACTTCTTGCCGTCCTCCATCACCTTGTTGATCACCTGCTGGACGAGCCGATTGCGATGGCGCGCATCCGGTTCGACCGGGCGGATCTGAGCTGCGGAGCGACGGGGCATCAGCGCACGAACGCGATCATGAGGCCTTGACGCCGTAGCGGGAGCGGGCCTGCTTGCGGTCGGAGACGCCGGCCGCGTCGAGCGTGCCGCGGACGACCTTGTAGCGCACGCCCGGCAGGTCCTTGACCCGGCCTCCGCGGACCAGCACGACCGAGTGCTCCTGAAGGTTGTGGCCCTCGCCGGGAATGTAGGTGGTGACCTCCATCCCGTTGGTCAGCCGCACACGGGCGATCTTGCGCAGAGCGGAGTTCGGCTTCTTCGGCGTCACCGTGGCGACGCGGGTGCAGACGCCGCGCCGCTGGGGGGCGGCAACGCGCTTCTTGCGACCCTGGCCCGACTTGAGGCCCGGTGTCGTCGTCTTCTTCTTCGGGCGCTTGCGGCCCTTGCGTACAAGTTGGTTCGTGTTCGGCACGGCCGCGCATAGTAGAGCAGTCCGCCGAGAACCAGCCCCGCCGCAGCCGCCAACTCGGCGTAGAAGCCGTCGCGGAGCACCGCGGTCGCGCCGGCGAAGCGCGAGGACTGGGCGCCCGCGTCCAGCCCCGCAGGCAGGTCGACGAGGAGGATCAGGGCGACACAGAGCAGGCCGATGAAGGCGATCGCGCGGCCGAGCCCACGCCGCCGCTCGGGGCGAAGCGCGAGCAGGGCGAGCCCGGCGGCCAGCAGGGCGATCGGGATCAGCAGATAGGAGTGCGCCTGCCCGGCCGTCCTCGCGCCGACGGTGGGCGGGGCCGCGACCGTGGGCAGGCCCGCGTACCCGGGCTGCCCGATCTCGACGCTGCGGTAGTCGACGAACTGGGCGACGATGAGGCAGATCGCAGACGCGACGACGACGCCGCAGAGCGCTCGGCTCGGCGTGACCACGGCGCTCGTCCGTGTCGCCGCCCTCGCCGCGCCTGCGCCCACCGCACGCAGATGGCGCTCGGAGGCGGCGAGAGCGCGGAAGAAGAGCGCCGCCGCGGGACGCGCGCGCCCGCCGGTCCAGCGCCCCAAACGCACTGCGATTGCGCGCGCCCGCTCCGCCCAACGGGCGCCAACCGGACGCATGCGCCGCTCCCAGCGGATGGCGACGGGGCGAGTGCGCTTGCGCCATCGAGCCGCCAGCGGCTCGGCCCGCTGCAGCAGGCGGTCGGTCCTGCGGTCCACCGCGCGCGTCCACTTCGACACCGATGCCGATGCCATCGCGATTCGACCCCGCGCCGCTGCTATCATCGCGCGTCGCTCAGGCTGCGTCTTCGCAGCAGGTTTCGCCGGGCCCGCGAGGGCCTTTTTCATGCGCTTATCCCGGCTCTCGCCGGAGCGCCTACGTTTCACTCGACCCCCGCTTCAAGGACAACCACCACCAACCTTACGGACATGGCACGCAACTTTCCCCTAGAGAAGACCCGCAACATCGGGATCATGGCGCACATCGACGCCGGCAAGACGACGACGACCGAGCGCATCCTCTACTACACCGGTCGCACTCACAAGATGGGCGAGGTCCACGAGGGCGCCGCCGTGATGGACTGGATGGAGCAGGAGCAGGAGCGCGGCATCACGATCACCTCCGCCGCCACCGCTTGCGAGTGGAAGGGCCACCGGATCAACATCATCGACACGCCCGGCCACGTCGACTTCACGGTCGAGGTCGAGCGCAGTCTGCGGGTGCTCGACGGCGCGATCGCCGTCTTCGACGCCGTCGCCGGCGTCGAGCCGCAGTCCGAGACGGTCTGGCGCCAGGCAGACAAGTACAAGGTCCCTCGCTTCGCCTACATCAACAAGATGGACCGCACCGGCGCCGACTTCTTCAACTCGGTGCAGACGATGAAGGATCGCCTCGGCGCCAACCCGCTGCCGATCCAGCTGCCGGTCGGCAGCGAGGGCGACTTCGAGGGCGTCGTCGACCTGATCGAGATGAAGGCGATGATCTGGACCGACGAGCTGGGCGCCGAATACGAGGCGATCGAGATCCCCGAGAACCTGCGCGAGCAGGCCGCCGAATACCGGACCCAGCTGATCGAGGCCTGCGCCGACTACGACGACGAGCTGATGGAAGCCTACCTTGCCGAGGAAGAGATCCCGCACGAGCGGATCGCCTCCTCGCTGCACCGCGCCTGCCTCGACACCAAGGTGACGCCGGTGCTCTGCGGCTCCTCCTTCAAGAACAAGGGCGTGCAGCCACTGCTCGACGCGGTCGTCGAGCTGTTGCCCTCCCCGCTTGAGGTGCCGCCGGTTACCGGTTTGGAGCCTGCGCCGAAGGGCAGCGACGAGCCGGTCGAGGCCGAGCGCCCCGCCGCCGACGACGCCCCCTTCGCCGCTCTCGCCTTCAAGATCATGACCGACCCCTACGTCGGCAAGCTCACCTACTTCCGCGTCTACTCGGGCAAGCTCGAAGCCGGCGGTCGCGTCCTCAACGTCACCACCGGCAAGACCGAGCGGATCGGGCGGTTGCTGATGATGCACGCCAACAGCCGCGAGGAGATCGAGGAGTGCTATGCGGGCGACATCTGCGCCGGCGTCGGCCTCAAGCAGACGAGCACGGGCGACACGCTCGCAGCCCCGGATGCGCCGATCGCGCTCGAGAACATCGTCTTCCCGGAGCCGGTGATCGCGGTGGCGATCGAGCCGAAGACCAAAGCGGACCAGGAGAAGATGGGAACCGCCCTGCAGCGCCTCGGCGAGGAGGACCCCACCTTCCGGGTCGAATCCGACGAGGAGACCGGTCAGACCCTGATCCACGGCATGGGCGAGCTCCATCTCGAGGTGATCGTCGACCGGATGCTGCGCGAGTTCAAAGTCGACGCCAACGTCGGCAAGCCTCAGGTCGCCTATCGCGAGACGATCCGCAAGCGGGTCGAGAAGGTCGTGGCGCGCTTCGTCCGCCAGACCGGTGGCCGCGGACAGTTCGGCCACGTCGTGATCAACCTCGAGCCGGCGCCGGGCGAGGGCTTCGAGTTCGTCAACAAGATCAAGGGCGGTGTGATCCCGGGCGAGTTCATCGGCCCCGCCGAGAAGGGGATGGAGGAGGCGCTGGAGAACGGCGTCAAGGCCGGCTACCCGATGGTCGACGTCAAAGTCGAACTCGTCGACGGCTCCTACCACGACGTCGACTCCTCGGAGATGGCCTTCAAGATCGCCGGCTCGATGGCGATCCAGGAGGGCGCCCGCAAGGCCAACCCGGTTCTGCTGGAGCCGGTGATGGCGGTGGAGGTGGTCACGCCCGAGGACTTCCTCGGCGACGTGATCGGCGACCTCTCGCGCCGGCGCGGCAAGGTGCAGGGCCAGGAGCGGCGCGGAAACGCGCTCGCCGTGCAGGCATTCGTGCCGCTCGGCGAGATGTTCGGCTACGCCACCGACCTGCGCTCCTCGACCCAGGGACGCGCCAACTACACGATGCAGTTCGAGCGCTACGAGGAGGTCCCGGCGAGCATCGCCGAGGAGATCGTCGAACACCGCTCCGGCGAGCCGAGGGGCGCCGCCTCCTGACCCAACCGCGGGCGAGGCGGGCATCTGGCTATATTTCCCAGGTTCGCCCGCAGGCAGAGCAAAATGCCCTGCCACGCAGTGCTCCACAGACTTAAACAGCCAAACCAGACAGAACCCGACTTCGAAAGGTAGAACGGAGAGAGATGTCCAAGGAGAAGTTCGAGCGCGATAAGCCGCACGTGAACGTCGGCACCATCGGTCACATCGACCACGGCAAGACGACGCTGACGGCCGCGATCACGAAGACCCTCTCCACGAAGGGCGGCGCCGAAGCCAAGAGCTTCGAGGAGATCGACAACGCTCCCGAGGAGAAGGAACGCGGCATCACGATCGCGACCTCCCACGTCGAGTACCAGACGGACAACCGCCACTACGCGCACGTCGACTGCCCGGGCCACGCCGACTACGTCAAGAACATGATCACCGGCGCCGCGCAGATGGACGGCGCGATCCTGGTCGTCTCCGCCGCCGACGGCGTGATGCCGCAGACGCGCGAGCACATCCTGCTCGCCCGTCAGGTCAACGTCCCGCACGTGGTCGTCTTCCTCAACAAGGTCGACCAGGTCGACGACGAGGAGCTGATCGAGCTGGTCGAGGAGGAGGTCAAGGACCTGCTCAACGAGTACGACTTCCCGGGTGATGAGACGCCGATCGTCAAGGGCTCGGCGCTGAAGGCGCTGGAGGGCGACGAGGAGGCCCAGAAGGCGATCTTCGAACTCGCGGACGCGCTCGACTCCTACATCCCCGAGCCCGTGCGCGAGCTCGACAAGCCCTTCCTGATGCCGATCGAGGACATCTTCTCGATCACCGGCCGCGGCACCGTCGCCACCGGTCGCGTCGAGCAGGGAATCGTCAACACCGGCGACGAGGTGGAGATCGTCGGGATCAAGGACACGACCAAAACGGTGGTGACCGGGGTCGAGATGTTCCGCAAGATCCTCGACCAGGGTCAGGCCGGCGACAACATCGGCGCCCTGCTGCGCGGCACCAAGCGCGAGGAGATCGAGCGCGGCCAGGTGCTCTGCAAGCCCGGCTCGATCACGCCGCACACCAAGTTCAAGGCCGAGGTCTACTGCCTGAAGAAGGAGGAGGGCGGCCGTCACACGCCGTTCTTCTCCGGCTACCGGCCTCAGTTCTACTTCCGCACCACCGACGTGACCGGGATCGCCAACCTCCCCGAGGGGACGGAGATGGTGATGCCGGGAGACAACGTCGAGATGACGATCGAGCTGATCCAGCCGATCGCCATGGACCAGGGCCTTCGGTTCGCCATTCGCGAGGGTGGACGCACCGTCGGCTCGGGGGTCGTCAGCGAGATCATCGAGTAGCGACCCAGGGGCGGGCCTCGGCCCGCCCTTTCGCTGCCCGCCCGGGCGGCGAGACAACTGCAAAGGACATACGACCGGGGCGGCGCCCCAACACAAGGGGCCCCGCCCTTATTGCGCGGTTAGGACCGCGCGAGAAAGACCGAGAGAACAGAATCGAAGTGGCAGCGATAGCGGCACAGAAAATCCGGATCCGACTGAAGGCGTACGACCACGACGCCATAGATCGGGCTGCCCGCGAGATCGTCGAGACCGCGGAGCGCACCGGCGCCAGCGTTTCCGGGCCGGTGCCGCTGCCGACCGAGAAAAACGTCTACTGCGTGATCCGCTCGCCGTTCAAGGACAAGGACTCGCGCGAGCACTTCGAGATTCGCACCCACAAGCGGCTGATCGACATCCTCCAGCCATCGCCGAAAACCGTCGACTCGCTGCAGCGGCTGGACTCGCTGCCGGCGGGCGTCGACATCGAGATCCGCCTCTAGGTTCGTGATGGCCGCGATCCTTGGAAAGAAGCTGGGTATGACGCAGTTGTTCCGCGAGGACGGGACGGTCGTGCCGGTGACGGTGATCGAGGCCGGACCCTGCAAGGTGACCGCGGTCCGCGAGGCCGAGCGCGACGGTTACGCCGCCGTGCAGCTCGCCTTCGGCGAGGTCAAGGCGGGCAAGCTGAGCAAGGCGGAGGAGGGTCACCTGAAGAAGGCCGGCGCGCCGCCGATGCGCCACCTGGTCGAGTTTCGCGACGAGGGCCCCGGCGGAGACGACCCGATCAAAATAGGCGATGACGTCACCGTCGATTCCTTCGAGGCCGGCCAGAAGGTGAAGGTCTCGGGGATTTCGATCGGCAAGGGCTTTCAGGGTGGGATCAAGCGCCACAACTTCAGCCGCGGGCCGGTCAGCCACGGCTCCCACAATGTCCGTGCCCCCGGCTCGATCGGCGCCAGCGCCTTCCCGGCCCGCGTCTTCAAAGGGATGCGGATGCCCGGGCAGATGGGCAATAAGCGCATCACCCAGAAGGGCCTGGAGGTCGCCGACGTCGACGCCGAGCGCAACCTGCTCCTGATCAAGGGCTCAGTGCCGGGCTCGCGCAACGCCGTGGTGGAGGTAAGGACCGATGATTAAAGCGGCCGTGCTCGGCAAGAGCGCCAAAGCGGACCTGCCCAAAGAGCTGTTCGGGGAGGCGTTCCATCACTCGCTGGTCCACGAGGCGGCTAGCGCCGACCTTGCGGCCCGCCGCCGCGGCACCGCCTCGACGCTGACCCGTGGCGAGGTTGCCTTCACGACCGCCAAGGCCTGGCGACAGAAGGGCACCGGCCGCGCTCGCGTCGGCGCCCTTGGCGTCTCCAGCCGCTACGGCGGTGGCGTCACCTTCGGCCCCAAGCCGCGCCACTACACGGTCAAGGTCAACCGCAAAGCCCGCCGCAAGGCGATGCGGGCGGCACTCTCGGTCCATGCCGAGCGTGGCAGCGTCGCCGTCCTTGACGCTTCCGCCTTCGATACGCCTTCGACCAAACAGGCCGCGGCGGCGCTGGCCAAATGGGGGGCCAAGAGCCCGACCCTGCTGGTCCTCACCGCCGAGGAGACCGGTGCGATGAAGAGCTTCCGCAACATCCCGCGCACTCACGTGATCGAGGTCGGCGCCACCGGGGTCGCCGACGTGATCGGCGCCGCCGCGCTCGTTCTCTCCGAGACCGCGCTGGCGAAGCTGCAGGAGCGCTTGGGGGGCTGATGGACGCGCGCAACATCCTCATCCGTCCGGTGATCTCGGAGAAGAGCTACGCGCTGATCGCCGAAGGCAAGTACACGTTCCGGGTCGACGATCGCGCCCACAAGACGCAGATCGCCCATGCCGTCGAGGAGGTCTTCGGCGTCAAGGTCGCAGCGGTGCGCACCGCCAAGGTGCGCTCGAAGCCGAAGCGCCGCGGTCTGCACCAGGGCCGCACCAGAGCCTGGAAGAAGGCGGTCGTCCAAGTCGCTCCGGGCGAACGGATCGAGCTGTTCGAGGGCGCTGAGACCGCGTAAGGACCGAATAGAGATGCCGAACCGAAAGACGAAACCGACCAGCCCGGGGCGCCGCTTCGCGACTTACCCCCTGCGTGAGCAGGTCACCGCGAGCGAGCCGGAGCGCAAGCTGACCGAGGGGTTGCGCAAATCCGGCGGGCGCAACGTCAACGGCCGCGTCACCGCGCGGCATCGCGGTGGCGGCGCCAAGCGCCGCTACCGCCAGATCGATTTCAAGCGCCTCAAGGACGGTGTGCCGGCGAAGGTGGCGAGCGTCGAGTACGACCCCAATCGCAGCTGCTACATCGCCCTGCTCCACTACGCCGATGGCGCCAAGAGCTACATCCTCGCGCCTGCGCAGCTCGCGGTCGGCGACGAGGTCAAGTCCGGCCCTGGCGCCGACATCAAGCCAGGCCACGCGCTTGCGCTGCGCGAGATGCCGACCGGCACGATCGTCCATAACGTCGAGATGGTCCCCGGTCAGGGTGGCAAGCTCGGCCGCGCCGCCGGCGCCGCGATCCAGCTCGCAGCGAAGGAGGGGGACATGGTGACTCTGCGCCTGCCCTCCTCGGAGATGCGGATGGTTCGCGCCGAGTGCCGCGCGACCGTCGGCACGCTTTCCAACGCCGAGCACCAGAACGTCAAGATCGGCAAGGCTGGCCGCAGCCGGCACAAGGGCAAGCGGCCGCAGACGCGCGGCGTCGCGATGAACCCGGTCGACCACCCGCACGGCGGTGGCGAGGCCCACCACACGCCGGGCGGGCACCCGGTCACTCCGTGGGGCAAGCCGACGTTGGGCTACCGCACCCGCAAGAAGGGCAAGCAGTCGGACCGCTACATCGTGCGCGGCAGGCGCCGAGGGAAGAAGAAGAGCCGCTGATGGCACGCTCGACCAAAAAGGGCCCGTGGGCGGAGGAGCGGCTGATGCAGCGCGTCGCCGCGATGAACGAGTCGGGCCAGAAGCAGATGCTGAAGACCTGGTCGCGGATGTCGACCGTCTTCCCCGAGATGGTCGGCCACACGATCGCCGTCCACGACGGCCGCAAGCACGTGCCGGTCTTCATCTCGGAGTCGATGGTCGGCCACAAGCTGGGCGAGTTCGCTCCGACCCGGACCTTCCGCTCCCACTCCGGCACCGGCAAGGGCGGCGACTAGCGATGGCCGACGAGAACCCGGATAAGAAAAACAGCCACCCGGATAAGAAAAACAGCAAAAAAGTGGCGAAAAAAGAGAACGCACCGAAAAAAGCTGCGAAAAAAGCAGAGGGCAAAACCGCTGCGAAAAAACCGACGGCGAAAAAAGACGCACACAAACAGACTCCGAAAAAAGCCGCGAAAGCGAAAAAAGAGCCGGCGAAGAAAGCCGCTCCGAAAGCCGAGCCCGTCGCGATCGTCGTCCGCGCCAGCTCCCGCTACGTGCGGGTCGCCCCGCGCAAGGCCCGGCTGATCGCCGACCAGGTGCGGGGCCTGCACATCGACAAGGCTCGCGCGCTGCTGCAGTTCTCGCCTCGCGGCGCAGCCCGCGATATCCACAAGCTGATCGACTCGGCCGCCTCCAACGCCGAGAACAACCACAACCTGATTGCCGACGAGATGAGGGTGGCTGAGATAACGGTCGACGAAGGGCCGACGCTGAAGCGCTTCCGGCCACGCGCCCAGGGGCGGGCGACTCCGATCCACAAGCGAACGAGCCACATCGCCGTGGCGCTGAGCCCGGAAGAGGACTGAGGACATGGGACAGAAGATCCACCCCGAGGGGTTCCGCGTCGGCTACATCCACGACTGGAAGTCGAACTGGTTCGACGAGAAAAACTTCGCCGACATCCTCCACGAGGACATGCAGATCCGCGACCACATCGTCGGCAAGCTCGCCCATGCCGGGCTCTCCGACATCACGATCGAGCGCCGCGGCGAGGTCGCCGTCGACATCCACACCGCCCGCCCCGGCATCGTGATCGGCAAGTCCGGCAGCGAAGTGGACGCGCTGCGCAAGGATCTGCACAAGCTGACCGGAAGCCCGGTCAAGGTCAACATCCGCGAGGTGAAGCGGCCCGAGCTCGACGCCAAGCTGGTCGCCCAGTCGATTGCCGAGCAGCTCCAGAACCGCGTCGCCTTTCGTCGCGCGATGAAACGGGCCCTGACCTCGGCGATGCGCTCCGGCGCCAAGGGAGTCAAGGTCCAGGTTTCCGGTCGCCTCGGCGGCGCCGAGATGGCGCGGACAGAAGGCTATTCCGACGGTCGCGTCCCGCTCCATACGCTGCGGGCGGACATCGACTACGGCTTCTTCGAGGCGCGCACGACCACCGGCCGGATCGGCGTCAAATGCTGGATCAACAAGGGCGAAGTGATGCCCGAGGGCTTCCGTTCCGACCAGATTCCCGCCGACGGCGAGCCGCAGGGCGCCGGGCGCAGCGATCGCGGCGGGCGCCCAGGCGGCGACCGCGGTCGCGGAGACCGTGGCGGCCCACGCGGGGGTGGCCGCTGATGTTGATGCCGAAGCGGGTCAAGCACCGCAAACAGATGCGTGGCCGGATGCGCGGCAACACGAAGGGCGGCAGCACGGTGGCCTTTGGCGAGTACGGGATCAAGTCGCTCGAGCGGGGTTGGATCACCAACCGCCAGATCGAGGCCGCCCGTATCGCGATGACCCGCAAGATCAAACGTGGCGGCAAGGTCTGGATCAACGTCTTCCCCGACAAGCCCTTCACGAAGAAGCCGGCCGAGACCCGGATGGGCTCCGGAAAGGGCAACCCCGAGGGCTGGGTCGCCGTGGTCAAGCCGGGGCGCGTGATGTTCGAGCTGGCCGGCGTGCCCGAGGACCTCGCCCGCGAGGCGCTGCGGCTGGCGGGGCACAAGCTTCCCGTCAAGACCAAGTTCGTCAAGCGCGAGGGAGCGGAGGCTTAGCTCATGAAGGCCGCTGAGGTCCACGACATGAAGGACGACGAGTTGGTGGCGAAGCTGCTCGACGCCAAGCAGGAGGCCTTCAACCTGCGGTTTCGGCACGCCACTGGCGAGCTGGAGAACACGGCTCGACTGAGTGTTGCCAAGCGGGACATTGCAAAGCTGCTGACGGTCGCTCGCGAGCGGGGGATCGATTTGGAGAAAGAGCTGAAGAGGGTATGACGGACGACGAGACGAAAAACTCAGAAGAGACGACCGAGGGCGCAGCGGCCGAGGCCGCCGCGGAGCCGGAGGGGTCTGCGGGCGGGGGCGAGGCCTCCGTTCTCGACCCCTCCGACTCCACGCCACCCGCGGAGGAGGCGTCTGGCTCAGAGGCTCAGGACGATGCTCCCGACGAGTCCGCTGCTCCTGAACGAAGCCGAGGAGGAGTCGGACTCCGCTGCCGCGGGTGGCGCCGTAGGGGGTACCGCCCCCGAGGAAGCTTCAGCTACCGCAGGGGGCGGTGGGTCCCCTGCGGCGACGGGACCCGCGGCTGAAGCGTCCGAGGAGGACGATCTTCCTTGGAAGGAGCGGCGCAGGCTCGAGCGTTCGCGGCTGCCGCATGCGGCCGGGCCGGCTCTCTCTGACGAGGAGCGGGTTGAGCAGCGCGAGCAGGCCCGCAAGGTCAAGGCGGCTGAACGTCGCAAGGAACGCGCCGCGATGCGCGCCACGAAGACCGCGGGCGCAGCCGGCACCCCACCGGCGGAGCGGAGCCCGAACGCGGCCAAGGTTCGACAGGGGATCGTGGTCTCGGACAAGGGGCAGAAGTCGATCACCGTGCGGATCGACATCGCTCGGCGGCATCCGGTCTACGAGAAGGTGGTGCGGCGTTCGCGGACGTTGCATGCTCACGACGAGCGCAATGAGGCGGGCGAGGGCGATGTGGTGCGGGTGGTCGAGACGCGGCCGCTTTCGAAGACCAAGCGCTGGCGCTTGGTCGAGGTCGTCGAGAAGGCAAAGTAGGAGCGCGACGTGATCCAGCAGGAGACGAGACTGAAGGTTGCCGACAACTCGGGTGCGCGGGAGATCCTCTGCATCCGGGTCAAGGGCGGCTCGCATCGGCGCTATGCCGGGATCGGGGACGTGATCACCGCCACCGTCAAACAGGCGAGCCCGCAGGGTGGGGTTCGCAAGGGCGAGGTCGTGCAGGCGGTCGTCGTGCGGACGAAGAAGGCGCTGGGGCGGTCCGATGGGACCTACATCTCCTTCGACGAGAACGCTGCGGTGCTGATAGACCCGGCAAGCAACAACCCGCGGGGGACCCGCATCTTCGGGCCCGTCGCCCGCGAACTTCGCGACAAGAACTTCATGAAAATCGTCTCGCTGGCGCCGGAGGTCCTCTGACCATGGGCAAGACGATGCGGATCAAGACCGACGACCAGGTGATGGTGATCGGCGGCAAGGACGCCGGCAAGACCGGTCGCGTGGTGCGGACCGAGCCCAAGAAGCAGCGGGTCTACGTCGAGCACCTGAACATGGTCAAGCGGGCCGAACGGCCACGCTCCAGCGGCGACCTGAAAAATACCCAGGCCGGCGGGATCGTCGAGAAGGAGGGGCCGATCCACGTCTCCAACGTGATGCTGCTCGACCCCAAAGACAACAAGCCGACCCGGATCGGCGTGCGCCAGGACAAAGGCGGCAAGCGCGAGCGGTTCGCGAAACGCAGCGGAGCGTCGATCTGATGGAGGCGACGGCGACAGTCCAGTCCCAGGCGGCCCCGCCGCCACGCCTGCGCGAGCGCTACGAGCAGGACGTGCTCCCGGCGCTGACCCGCAAGTTCGGCTACTCGACTCCGATGCAGGCGCCGCACCTGGTGAAGGTCACCCTCAACATGGGGCTCGGCGAGGCCAAACAGGACTCGAAGATGCTGGAGGCGGCGCAGGGGCAGCTGGCGACGATCGCCGGCCAGCAGCCGAACGTGCGCCGCGCCCGCAAGTCGATCGCCTCCTTCAAGGTTCGCGAGGGGATGCCGGTCGGCGTCTCGGTGACGCTGCGCCGTGCCCGCATGTGGGAGTTCCTCGACCGGCTCACCTCGATCGCGGTGCCGCGGATCCGCGACTTCCGCGGCCTCAATCCGCGCTCCTTCGATGGCCGCGGCAACTACTCGATGGGCGTGCGCGAGCAGCTGATCTTCCCCGAAATCGACTACGACTCGATCGACCAGGTCCGCGGCCTCGACGTGACGATCACGACGACGGCGGCGACCGACGAAGAGGCCTTCGAGCTGCTGCTCGGGCTGGGTATGCCCTTCGCCAAAGAGGGCCGTCCCGGCAGCAAGGACGTCGAGGCCGCCGAAGCGGCCGAGGAGGAGCGCCGCAAGGAGGAGGCCCGGGCGCGGGCCGAGGCCGAGCAGGCGGCGCTGGACCAGCTCAAGGAAGAGAACCCCGAGGCCTACGCAAAGCCCGAGAAGGAGGAGGCCGCCGAGGGCGAGGGTGGCGAGGACGAGGACGAGGGCGCCGGAAGCGCAAGCGACGAGGAGAATCAGGAGAATGGCTAAGACTTCCCAAAAGGTTCGCCAGAGCCGCAAGCCAAAGTTCAAGACCCGGGGCTACAACCGCTGCCGCCGCTGCGGCCGCCCGCGCGCCTACTACCGCAAGTTCGGCCTCTGCCGGATCTGCCTGCGCGAGGCGGCGCACGAGGGTTACATCCCCGGCATGACCAAGTCCAGTTGGTAGAGACGACGATGCAGACCGATCCGATAGCCGATTACCTGACCCGCATCCGCAACGCGTTGCGCTCCGGCCACGACGATGTGACGATCCCCTCCTCGCGGCTGAAGCTCGAGATGTCGCGGATCCTCAAGGAGCAGGGCTACATCCGCGACTTCGCGTCCGCGCCGGCCCGTGTCGGCGAGGCGATCAAGATCGACCTCAAGTACACCGAGGACCGTCGCCCGGCGATCATCGGGATCGAGCGCGTCTCCCGCCCCGGCCGCCGTCGCTACGTCGACCACAAGCAGGTGCCCCGCGTGCACGGCGGCACCGGCACGGCGATCGTCAGCACCTCGACCGGCGTGATGACGGGCCACGAAGCGCGGGCGAAGGGCGTCGGGGGCGAGGTCGTCGCCTACATTTGGTGATGGATCAGAGATGAGTCGAATCGGCAGAAAACCCATCCCTGTTCCCGAGGCCGTCACGGTCGAGCTCGGCCCTGGCCGGGTCGCGGTCAAGGGGCCGAAGGGCGAGCTCGCCCAGGAGCTGTCCGCTGAGATGACGGTCGAGCAGGCCGACGGCGCCGTCACCGTCCAGCGCCCCACCGACCGCGGCGAGCACCGCGCCCTGCACGGGCTGACGCGGAGCCTGATCGCGAACATGGTCGAGGGGGTTACGGAGGGATTCGAGAAGCGGCTGGAGATCCAGGGCGTTGGCTACCGCGCGCAGCTGAAGGGCAAGAAACTGGAGCTGGCGCTCGGCTACTCGCACCCGGTCGCGATCGAGGCGCCGGAGGGGATCGAGTTCGAGGTCCCGCAGCCGACCGAGATCGTCGTGCGCGGGATCGACAAGCAGCTGGTCGGGCAGGTCGCGGCGGACATCCGCAAGCGCCGTCCACCGGAGCCCTACAAGGGCAAGGGCATCCGCTACCGCGGCGAGCACGTGCTGCGCAAGGTGGGGAAGAGGGCATGACCGTTCTCACCAACCGCCAGCGGAGGCTGCGCCGCCGCCGCCGCGTTCGCGCCCGGGTCACCGGGACCGCAGAGCGGCCGCGGCTCTCCGTCTACCGCTCGAACCGCGGAGTCTTCGCCCAGCTCGTCGACGACCGCGCGGGCCACACCCTTGCCGCGGTCAACTGGATCGAGCCGGAGCTGCGCAAGCTCTCTGCGAGCTCCCAGGCGAAGCGCGCGGGCGAGCTGCTGGCCGAGCGCGCCAAGGCCGCCGGGATCGATACCTGCGTCTTCGACCGCGGCGGCTACCAGTACCACGGTCGCGTCAAGGCGCTGGCCGAGGGCGCCCGCGAGGGGGGACTGGCCTTCTAGTACGGTGGGCCGCTTGCGATGAAGGGAATGGACGCGACAAACGTGGAGACGGTGAGCCCCCGCGGGCTCGACCTGCAGGAGCGGGTGATCGAGATCAACCGCGTCGCCAAGGTGGTCAAGGGCGGGCGGCGGTTCTCGTTCACGGCTCTGGTTGCCGTCGGCGACGAGGAGGGTGTGGTCGGGATCGGGTACGGCAAGGCGCGCGAGGTGCCGCTGGCGATCCAGAAGGGCGTCGAGGACGCTCGCAAGAACTTGATACGCGTGCCGAAATACGGGCAGACGATCACCCACAAGATCATTGGGCGCTACGGGGCCGGGCACGTCGTGCTGCGGCCGGCCAGCCCCGGTACCGGGGTGATCGCCGGCGGCGGGGTTCGCGCGGTGCTCGAGCTGGGTGGGGTTCGCGACGTGTTGACCAAGAGCATCGGGACGCAGAACCCGATCAACCTGGTGAAGGCGACCATGGACGGGCTGATCCGACTTCGTAGGCCAGAGGAGGTCGCCGAGCTGCGGGGCCTCACGGTTGCGCAGGTGTTGGGGCTTCAGAACGGGAACTCGACTGACGGGCGGGAGTCGCCGGCGGACGTCGCGGAGTCGGAGAGGCCTGCGGGCGGGCGCACAGCGTCCGTTCTCGGCCCCTCCGACTCCACGCCACCCGCTGGAGATGCGCCTCAGGCCGACGACGCTTCGACCGCGGGTGGCGCCGTAGGGGGGCCCACCCCCGAGGAAGCTTCAGCTACCGCAGGGGGTGGGGGGTCCCCTGCGGCGACAGGACCCGCGGCCGAGGGGTCTGAGCCCTCGGCGGAGGAGGGTGAGGGTTCGTGAGCGCGGTGAAGATTCGACAGACGCGGTCGGCCAACGGGACCAATCCCAGCCAGAAAGCCACGCTCGAGGCGCTGGGCCTGGGGCAGATCGGGAAGGTTGTGGAGCGTAAGGATTCGCCTCAGTTGCAGGGACAACTTCGCGTCGTCTCTCATCTCGTGGAGGTGAAGTGATGGCTGGGAAAGCACGGTCGGAGGAGATCGGGCTGCATAACCTGAAGCCGAAGCCGGGCTCGCGCAAGCCGCGCAAGCGGCTGGGGCGTGGTGAGGGCTCTGGGCTTGGCAAGACCTCCGGCCGCGGCCACAAGGGCGCCGGCTCCCGCTCGGGCAGCAAGCGCAAGGTTGGCTACGAGGGCGGGCAGAACCCGATTCACATGCGGATGCGGAAGCTTCGAGGCCCGCACATGAAGAAGTCGATGCCGTTTGAGAAATTCCGGACCAAGACCCAGCCCGTCAACCTCGCCGACCTGGAGGAGCGCTTCGACGCCGGCGCCGAGGTTACGCCGGAGAGCCTCAAGGAGAAGGGCCTGGCCAAGCGGGCGGACCCGGTGAAGGTCCTTGCCCGGGGCGAGATCTCGAAGAAGCTCACGGTCCGCGCGCATGGGTTCAGCGCCGCCGCGAAGGAGAAGATCGAGGCAGCAGGCGGCACCTGCGAGACTCTGGAGCCGTAGATGCTCCGGACGATTGCGAACGCCTTCAGCGTCGCCGACATCCGCAAGAAGCTCGCCTTCACCGCGGCGATGCTGGCGCTGTACAGGCTCGGCGCCTACATCCCGGCGCCGGGGGTCGACGTCAACGCCGTCAAGGAAATCTCGTCTAACTTCGGCGGCTCCAACATCCTCGGCTTCCTCAACCTCTTCTCGGGAGGGAGCCTCTCCCGCCTCAGCCTCTTCGCGCTGGGGATCATGCCCTACATCACGGCCTCGATCATCCTGCAGCTGCTCACCGTGGTCGTGCCGTCGCTGGAGAAGCTGCAGAAAGAGGGTGAAGTCGGACAGCAGAAGATCACCCAGTACACCCGCTACCTGACCGTCGGGCTCGCCTTTGGCCAATCGCTGGGCTACGTCTTCCTCTTCCGCTCCTTCCAGAGCCAGGCCGGCACCAGCGTCGTCGGCAACCTCACCTTCGCCAAGACCTTCCTGATCGTGATCTGCCTCACCGCCGGCTGCACCCTGCTGATGTGGCTGGGCGAGCTGATCACCCAGCGCGGCATCGGCAACGGGATCTCGCTGATGATCTTCGCCTCGATCGCCTCCTCGATCCCAAGCGGAATCACCAAGTGGTGGGAAAGCCCGGACCAGGTCTTCGTCGTGATGATGCCCTTCATCGCGCTGGCGGTGATCGTCGCGATCGTCTTCGTCCAAGAGGGGCAGCGCCGCATCCCGGTCCAGTACGCGAAACGCGTGGTTGGGCGCAAAATGACCTCGGGCGGCTCCACCTACCTGCCGCTGCGGGTGAACATGGCCGGCGTCATTCCGGTCATCTTCGCCGCCTCGATCATGGCCTTCCCGCCGACGGTGGGCCAGCTCCTCAACACCCCCGCGGCGCTCGACTTCGCCGCCTTCTTCAGCCCCAACAGCTGGGCCTACGTGATCGGCGAGATCTTCTTCATCATCGTCTTCACCTACTTCTACACGGCGGTCACGTTCAACCCGGTCGACCAGGCCGACAACCTGAAGAAATACGGAGGGTTCATCCCCGGAGTCAGGCCAGGCCGCCCGACCGCCGAGTACCTCGACCGCATCCTCTCCCGCCTCACCTTCCCCGGCGCGCTCTACCTGGGCGCGGTGGCGGCGCTGCCGACGATCCTGATCAGCCAGACCTCGGCCAACTTCTTCTTCGGCGGCACCTCGATCCTGATCGTGATCGGCGTAGCGCTCGACACCGTGAAGCAGCTCGAGGCGCAGCTGATGATGCGTAATTACGAGGGCTTCCTGAAATAGGCCCTCCTCTATGGCTGAGCTGAATCTAGTGCTCCTGGGCCCTCCGGGATCCGGCAAGGGCACGCAGGGGGAGCGGTTGCAGGAGGACCTGCGGCTGCCGTATTACGCGACCGGCGACATCCTGCGCGCCGCGGTTCGCGACGAGACCGAGCTGGGCCGCACGGCGAAGGAGTACATGGACCGTGGCGATCTCGTTCCCGACGAGGTGATCGTCGGCACGATCGCCGAGCGGATCGACTCCGCGGAGGCGGCCGACGGGTTCATCCTCGACGGCTTTCCCCGCACCGTGCCGCAGGCGGAGGCGCTCGACGACAAGCTCTCCGAGCTGGGTCGCTCGCTGACCGGCGTCCTCTTGATCGACGTCTCCGACGAGGAGGTCCAGCGACGGCTCGGCGGGCGGCGCACCTGCGCCGAGAACGGCCACGTCTTCCACGTCGAGCTCAACCCGCCACGGCGGGAGGGTGTGTGCGACCTCGACGGCAGCGAGCTGATCGTCCGCGACGACGACAGGCCCGAGGTGATCGCCAGGCGCCTCGAGACCTACCACGCCAAGACCGAGCCCCTGGTCGACCACTACGACCACCGCAGCCTGCTGCGCCGCATCGACGGCGCCGCGCCGCCGGACGAGGTCGAGGACGAGGTCCGCCGCACCCTTGCGACGCTGAAGATGGAGCAGGACGAGGCGCTCTAGTGCCCTGTCTCCCAACATCTGACCGGAAATGACGGCACTAGCGTGTACCGGATGATCATCCGCAAGACGCCCGCGCAGGTGGAGAAGATGGCGGCCTCCGGCGAGGTGCTGGTCCGCTGCCTGCGGATGCTGGAGGGCAAGGCGAGGGCCGGCGTCACCACCCGGGAGCTGGACGCCGCCGCGGAGAAGTTCATCCGCTCGCAGGGCGCCGTACCGGCCTTCAAGGGCTATCGCGGCTTTCCCGGCTCGATCTGCACCTCGCCCAACTCGATGGTCGTCCATGGCATCCCCGGGCCGTATGAGTGCAAGCGCGGCGATCTGCTCTCGATCGATGCCGGGGTGGTCAAGGACGGTTGGGTGGCCGACGCGGCGATTACCGTGCCGATCGGCCCGGTTGGCCCCGAGGCGCGCAAGCTGCTCGACGTGACCAAGGCCGCGCTCTTCGCCGGGGTCGAGAAGATGTGGCCCGGCAACCACCTCGGCGACATCTCCGCGGCGATCCAGCGCGCGGTCGAGATCGAGGGCCTCTCGATCATCCGCACCCTGGTCGGGCACGGTATCGGCCGCGACATGCACGAGGATCCGCAGGTCCCAAACTTCGGCGAGCCGGGCAAGGGCCCGTTGCTGGAGGAGGGTACGGTGCTGGCGATCGAGCCGATGGTCAATGCCGGCGGGTCGCTGGTGCGCATGGGCGACGATGGCTGGGCCGTCTATTCGGAGGACGGCTCCCTGGCGGCTCACTTCGAGTTCACCGTCGCGGTCACCGCCGACGGCCCCCGGGTCCTCACCCCCTGGCACGAGGCGAGCTAGAGCCCGGCCCCCTGCTATCTTTCCCGGTCGGCCCAGAGGGGCCATGTGTTCATGCCTGCCGCCTAACTCCTGAGGCGCGCGGGAGTCCTGTTTTCGATACGAGATCCGGAGCGATGAAGGTTCGAGCTTCCGTAAAGCCGATGTGCGAGAAGTGCAAGGTCATCCGCCGCCGCCGCGCGGTTCTCGTGATCTGCCAAAACCCGCGTCACAAGCAGCGGCAGGGCTAGGGGCGCGGCGCAGAGATGGCACGCATCGCCGGGGTCAACATCCCAGTCTCCAAGCGGGTTGAGATCGGGCTCACCTACGTCTTCGGCATCGGCCGTTCGACCGCGCAGGAGATCCTGGCGGAAACGAAGGTCGACCCGGACACGCTGGTCAAGGATCTGACCGAGGACGAGGTCGTGCGCCTGCGCGAGGCGGTGGAGAAGCACGAGGTGGAGGGCGACCTGCGGCGCGAGCGCTCTCAGGACGTCAAACGGCTGATGGAGATCGGCGCCTACCGTGGCCTGCGGCATCGGCGCGGCCTTCCCGTCCGAGGCCAGCGGACCAAGACCAACGCGCGTGGCCGCAAGGGACCGCGTCGGATGAGCATCGCCGGCAAGAAGAAGCCGACGAGGTAGGGATAGCCGATGGCCGAGAAGAAACCAGCGAAGGGGCGCACCCGGCGCCGGGTGAAAAAGAACGTCACCTACGGGCAAGCGCACATCAAGACTTCCTTCAACAACACGATCGTCACCCTGACCGATACCGAGGGCAACGTGATCGCCTGGGAGTCAGCCGGCTCCGCGGGGTTCAAGGGCTCGCGCAAGTCGACTCCGTTCGCAGCCCAGGTCACCGCCGATGCCGCCGCCAAGAAGGGCATGGAACACGGCCTGGAGCGGGTTGAGGTCTACGCCAAGGGCGCCGGCTCGGGCCGGGAGACGGCGATCCGCTCTCTGCAGGCCGCGGGCTTGGACGTGACCACGGTCAAGGACGTCTCCCCCCAGGCCCACAACGGCTGCCGCCCGAAGAAGCGGAGGAGGGTCTGATGGCCCGCGACACCTCCCCCCAGTGCAAGCAGTGCCGCCGCGAGGGGCAGAAGCTCTTCCTCAAGGGCGAGCGCTGCTTCACCGACAAGTGCGGGGTCGAGCGCCGCTCCTATCCGCCCGGCGACCACGGCCGGGGGCGGATGCGGCAGTCCGAGTACCGCGTTCAGCTGCGCGAGAAGCAGAAGACGCGCCGCTACTACCAGGTGCTGGAGAAGCAGTTTCGCGCCTATTACGACAAGGCTTCGCGCCAGGACGGCGTCACCGGCGAGAACCTGCTGCGCCTGCTCGAGTCGCGCTTCGACAACGTGCTGGTCCGTCTCGGCTTCGCCGCCTCGCGGCGCCAGGCCCGCCAGCTGATCCGTCACGGGCACTGGATGGTGAACGGCCGCCGCGTCGACATCCCCTCCTACCAGGTGCGCCCCGAGGACATCATCTCGATCAAGCCGAGCTCGGCCGCCAACGACACGATCCGCCAGGCGACCGAGCTCGTTTCGACCGTGCCGGCCTGGTTGCAGGCCGACCACGATTCGCTTACCGCCAAGGTCCTGCGCTATCCCGAGCGCTCCGAGATCTCGGCGCCGGTCCAGGAGCAGCTCATTGTCGAGTTGTACTCCAAGTAGTCCGGTCCCAATTTCTGAACACGCATACGCAAGGAACTCATGACCACTGACTTCCAGGTCCCCCGCATCACCTCCGACAAGGTCGACGACCGCCGAGGCACCTTCACGATCGAGCCTCTCGACAAGGGCTTCGGCTACACCTTCGGCAACAGCCTGCGCCGCGTCCTGCTCTCCTCGCTCGGCGGCGCCGCGATCACCAGCGTCCGCATCGAGGGGGTCGCGCACGAGTTCTCCACCGTGCCCGGCGTCAAAGAGGACGTCACCGACATCGTCCTCAACCTGAAGGATCTGGTCGTGCGGATGCACACCGACGCCGACGAGGTCGAGGCGCCACTGGTCGCCACCGGCCCCGGCGAGGTGAAGGCGAAGGACATCGACCTGCCCTCCGGCGTCGAGATCCTCAACCCGGACGCCCCGATCGCGACGCTCGAGAAGAAAACCAAGCTCGAGGTCTACCTGACGATCGGCCGCGGCCGCGGCTACTCGCCGGCCGAAGAGAACAAGTCCGACGAGCAGCCGATCGGAGTGATCCCGATCGACTCGATCTTCTCGCCGATTCGCCGTGCCTCCTACGCCGTCGAATCCGCCCGCGTCGGCCAGCGAACCGACTTCGACAAACTCACGCTCGACCTCGAGACCGACGGCTCGATCGAGCCGGGGGCCGCCTTGCGCGAGGCCTCCGAGATCCTGATCAAGAGCCTGGCGATCTTCACCGACGCCGACCGGGTCGAGGAGCTGACCGCGCGCGACGCCGTCGCCCTCCCGGCCGACCCGCTCGCCGGCTCCAACGGCGACAGCGGCGCCGGCAACGGCCTCGACGAGATCTTGATCGAGGAGCTCGAACTCGGCGTGCGCTCCTACAACTGCCTCAAGCGCGCCGGGGTGCAGACCGTCGGCGACCTGGTGCGCAAGTCGCGCTCGGAGCTGAACGCGATCCCCAACTTCGGCTCGAAGTCGATCGAGGAAGTGATCGAGACCCTGCACGTTCGCGGCCTCGACCTCCAGCAGGACTGAGGAAGCGGCCGGGGATCGAGGGGAGCAGCCTGTGCGCCATCGCAAGAAGCGGAACAAGCTCAGCCGCGATGCCGCGCATCGTCAGTCGCTGCTCTCGAACCTGTCCAAGCAGCTGATCGAGCACGAGCGGATCAAGACGAGCCAGGCCAAGGCAAAGGCGGTCAAGCCCGAGGTCGAGCAGCTGATCACCCTCGCCAAACGGGGGGACCTCCACGCCCGGCGCCAAGCCCTGGCGACGCTCCACAACGACAAGTTCATCGTGCACAAGCTGTTCGAGGAGGTCGCGCCGCGGTACGTCGAGCGGCCCGGCGGCTACACCAGGATCGTCAAGTTGGGCCCGCGCAAGTCGGACTCGACCGAGATGGTCTACCTCGAGCTGGTTTAGCCGCCGAGATACTTCTCTGCGCCAAGGCGGTTTAATAGGCGGGGAGGATTGATGCGGCCACCGAGAAAGATCGTTTACTGCTTGGCCAGCTTGGCGCTGCTTTCAGCTGCCATTCCTGCCTCCGCCGCCGAAGTTACCCGCGACTCCTATCGAGAAGCGGTCGAACCGATCTGCAAAGCCAATACGGGAGCCAACGAACGCATCCTCAAGGGCGTTCGCAGGCTGGTCAAGAAGGGGGAGCTCAAATCCGCGGCGGCGCGGTTTTCGAAGGCCGCGAAGGCCCTGAGGGAAACGATCGTCGAATTGAAGTCGGTGCCTCAGCCAACGGCCGACCAGGCTCGCCTCGCGAAGTGGCTGCGCCTGGTCTCCAATCAGGCCTCCTTCTTCGAACTGGCGGCGAAGCAGCTTCGGGCGGGCAACAAGGTCGGCGCGCAGGGGTCCGTTATTCGCCTTACCCACAACGCCAACCAGGCCAACAACGTGGTGGTCCCGTTCGAATTCGAATACTGCCGTTTCGACACCTCGAAATTCACGTGATGGGACTCGGGCGCGGCGCACGCCTGCTCGGCGGGTTGCTCATCCTGATGCTGGCCGTCGCCGCTGTCGCCGGTGCGGTCGTCGTTCAGCGAGAAGGCCTGCGTATCACCGTGCTGAGCCAGATCATGCCCTACAAGCTGCCTCGCGGCCGTCCGGCGCCGATCTCTGTCTTCGTCGCCGGCCACGTTGCGAGTGCGAGTGGCGGCATCCCGCCCCAGTTGCAGGAGATGAGCGTCGAAGTAAACCGTCATGGCTTGCTGCAGTCCAAGGGCCTGCCGGTCTGCAGGCGAACCGATGTCGTTGCCGCTCCCTCGCGGACTGCCCTCGCGAACTGCTCGGACGCGCTGGTCGGCTCGGGTCAGTTCTGGGCCCACATCGTCTTTCCAGATCAAGGCTCCTATGCCACCCGAGGGCGCCTCTTGATCTTCAACGGAAGGGATGGCAAAAGCCCCCTGCTGCTGGCCCACATCTTTGCGGCCAATCCCTTTCCAACCGCCTTCGTGATCCCCTTCCGGATCCGTCACATCTCAAGAGGCCCGTACGGCACCGAGCTCTCGGCCTCCTTTCCGCAAGCGCTTGGCGATTGGGGATACCTGGACCGCATCAAGCTCACCCTGCGCCGCCTGTATCGGTTTAGGGGTGGCAAATTCAGCTATTACAACGCCGCCTGCCCCGCCCCAAAGGGGGCATCTCGCGCGGCCTTCCCACTTGCGCAGGCACGCTTTGCCTTCGCCAACGGCCAGCAGCTCGGGACTGTCGTGGACAAGACCTGCGGGGTAAGGGAATGACGCCAAGCGGACCAAAGCGGCGAGTGGGCGGGATCTCCACCCTGACCTTGCTGTTCTGCATCGGCCTGGCCCTTGCCCCTCTCGCGCGGGCCTCGTATGACCCGCTGGGCAAGGGGAAGACCAGGCTTGTGCTCGACAAGTCCTTCCTCAATTTCCTCAAGCGCGATGGCGTGAAGCTGTCGGTTGGCAGCCCCGGGCGGCTGAAGGCGGGCGTCGTGACCCTTCCGGTTTCCGATGGGTTGCTCGATCCCGTCACCGGCAAGGGGACGATCGAACAGGAAGGCGCGCTCGTCTTCAGCGGCCGTAAGAGGGTCCCGCTGAGAGACCTGGTGGTGAAAACGAAGCACGCGGTGCTGTCTGCCAAAGTCGGTGGCAGCCAGCTCAAAATCGCCACCTCCTCCAGGCTTGCCTCGAGGCGGAAGGGCTTCGCCAGCGAATTCTCCGCCCAGCAGCTGAAGCTCACGGACAAGGTCGTACGGCGCCTCAACAAAAAGCTCCGCCCGCCCGTTCCCTTCGAAGCCGGCCAGCCGATCGGCTCCCTCGTATCGAAGGCGGAACCGCTTACCACCAAGATCCTCGAAACAACCCGCGCGACGTTCGTCTTCGCCCCGGCCCTGCTTTCCAAGCTGGATGCGCTGCACGTCTCGTTGAACCCGATCTCGCCGGCCGAACTTGCCCCCGGCCCGCTCTTCACCTTGCCGATCGGCCCCGAAAGCGCGATCTCCACGGATGCGCGGAGCGGCATGTTGAGAACCGCCGGAGCGATCGAATTGCTGCAGCTGCACGCGGGCCAGATCTTCTGGCGTGCGCTTTCCCTCGACCTGGCCGGTGGGACGGTGAGCGCCGAAGTCGAAATCGAGCCCGCGCCGCCCTACCCGGGCAAGCTCGGCCGGGTATCGATCCTCGACCTGGATATGGGCTCGGCATCGATTTCCTCGAACCACAAGGCGCGCACGATCACGGCCGACGGCGCCCGCCTGAGCTTTCAGGCCGCCACAGCGGCTGCGTTTAACCAGGCCTTCGCCGAAGGCAAAGAAACCTTCAAAGCCGGAGAAGAAGTGGGCGCGATCTCCTTCGTGGCGCAGGCGCAGTAAGCAACCATCCGGAGCTCAGTCGTAGCTGACCGACTCGAGGTAGAGGCCGTGGGGCGGGGCTGTGTCGCCCGCCGCGCTGCGCGCTGCGCCGGTTAGGAGCTTTGTGAAGCTGTCGAGGGTTCGGCGGCCTGAGGCTACTTCGAGCATGGTGCCGACGAGGACTCGGACCATGCTGCGCATGAAGGCGTCTGCGGTGATGCGAAAGGCGAGGACGCCGCTGTCCTCCTGCTCCCACCCAGCCTGCAGGATGTTGCGCTCGAAGCGGACGTGGTCGGTTTGGGTGGGGGTGAAGGCGGTGAAGTCGTGGGTGCCGGGAAGAACGGCGGCGCAGGCGTCGAGAGCCTCACGGTCGATGCGGTGCGGCCACCACAGCGCGCGGCCTCGCTCGAAGGGGCTGCGCGCCAAACGGGCCAGGACCCGGTAGCAGTAGGTGCGGGACTTGGCGTCCCGCCGGGCGTCGAAGCCGTCGGCGGCCAGAGTTGCCGCGGTGACGGCGACGTCGTCCGGTCCTACCCCGTTCAACCGCCGCGCCAGATCCTCCCGCGCCTCGGCATCGGTGACGAAGCTCGCCACCTGCCCCCAGGCATGCACCCCGGCGTCGGTGCGCCCAGCCACGGTCAGCGTCACCGGTCCCCGCAGCACGGTCGCCAGCGCCGCTTCCAGCTCACCCTGCACCGTCCGCAACCCTGGCTGAGCCGCCCAACCGTGGAATTCCGATCCGTCGTATTCGATATCCAACCTGACCGTGCCCACGCGGGCAGTATGCACACGTTCGCCGCACGCGACACCTAGAATCGGCCACGTGCGCGTGCTGCTGACCAACGACGATGGGATCACGGCGCCTGGGTTGCAGGCTGCCCGTCGCGCCCTGCGCGAGGTCGACGGGGTCGAGGTGGATGTGATCGCGCCGGACTCGAACCGGAGCGCTACTGCGCGGAGCATCACGACCCGCTCGCCGCTCACGGTCGAGGAGGTTGAGTTCGGGGATGGGGATCGGGGGTACGCGACCGACGGGACGCCGGTCGATTGCGTGCGCTTTGCGGAGCTGGGGCTGGTCGGACATCGGCCCGACCTGATCGTCTCGGGGATCAACCACGGCGCCAACCTCGGCGACGACATCACCTACTCGGGGACGGTGGCGGCGGCGCTCGAGGGGATCGTGCTCGGGATTCCCGCGCTGGCGCTTTCGCAGCAGTCCTCCCGCGGGGGCATGGGCTACGTCAGCGGAGAGTTCGATTTCGGCGTGGCGGCGCCCTTTGCGGCCGAGCTGGTGCGCGACCTGGTCGATACCCCGATGCCTGCGGCGACGCTGATCAACGTCAACTTCCCCGCTGGCGAGCCGACCGGGATCGAGGTGACGAAGCTGGGCAAACGCCTCTACAACGACGAGCTGAAGCTGGTCGGCGAGGACTCCGAGGGCGGGCGCCGCCGCTACGAGATCTACGGCTGGCAGCCTGGCTTCGAGGACGAGGCGGGGACCGACCTCTCGGCGGTCTCGCAGGGGCGGATCTCGGTGACGCCGGTCCACTTCGACCTCACCGACCACGGCGGGCTGGAGCGCCTGCGCGGGTGGCGCTTCGAGGAGATGCTGGCGGCCTGCGCGCCGGCGGCGTGAGCCCTCCCATGGCAGACGCCGGCCGCGCCTCTGAGCTGCGGCGGCTGCTGGCGCATCACAACTACCGCTACTACGTCCTCGACGACCCTGAGATCGACGACGACGCCTACGACGCGCTGCTCGACGAGCTGCGGGCGATCGAGGCCGAGCACCCCGAGCTTCGCACCCCCGACTCGCCCACCCAGCGGGTCGGCGCGCCGCCGCTGGAGCGCTTCCACCAGGTCGAGCATGCCGAGCCGATGCTCTCGCTCGCCAACGCCCGCAACGAGGAGGAGCTGCGCGCCTGGGAGACGCGGATTCGCAACCACCTGAAGCGGCTCGACATCAGCGCCTCGGAGTTCAGCTACACGACCGAGCCGAAGATCGACGGCCTCGCGATCGCGCTCACCTACGAGGACGGCGTCCTGCGCCGCGGCGCCACCCGCGGCGACGGTCGGATCGGCGAGGACGTGACTCAGAACCTGCGCACGATCGGGGCGATCCCGCTGCGGATCGAGAAGGCGCCGCCGCTGGTCGAAGTGCGCGGCGAGGTCTACCTGCCGATCGCCGATTTCAAAGCGCTGAACGAGCGCCGCGCCGAGGCCGGCGAGCCCGCCTTCGCCAACCCGCGCAACTCCGCCGCCGGCTCGATCCGCCAGCTCGACCCGGCCCTTGCCGCCGAACGCCCGCTCTCGATCTGGTGCTACGGCCTCGGCGCCGCTCCAGGCCTCGACCCCGCCACCCACACCGAGGAGGTCGCCTGGCTCGCCGAGCGCGGCTTCAAGGTCAACCCCGACACCGCCCACCACGAGGGCGTCGAGCAGGTGGTGGAGCGCTGTCGATGGTGGGAGGAGCGGCGCGAGCAGCTCGACTACGAGATCGACGGCGTGGTGGTCAAGCTCGACGAGCGGGCGCTGTGGCGGGAGCTGGGCGTGGCCGGCCGCGAGCCGCGCTGGGCGATCGCCTGGAAGTTCGCGCCGACGACGGCGACGACGAAGCTGCGCGACGTGGTCTGGAACGTCGGCCGCACCGGCCACCTGGTTCCGTTCGCGATGCTGGAGCCGGTCCACGTCGGCGGCGTCACCGTCTCCACCGCGACCCTCCACAACGAGGAGGATCTGGCGCGCAAGGACGTGCGGGTTGGCGACGAGGTGGTGGTGATGCGGGCCGGCGACGTGATCCCGCAGGTCGTCGCCCCGCTGCTGCAGCGACGCAAGGGGAGGCCGCGGAAACCGAAGCCGCCGAGGAAATGCCCGATCTGCGGCACGCCCACGGTGAAGCCCGAGGGCGCCGTCTTCACCATCTGCCCCAACAGGTCCGGTTGCCCCGGCCAGTCCTTCCAGCACGTCAAGCACTTCGTCAGCAGGGGGGCGATGGACATCGACGGGCTGGGGGAGAAGCAGGCGCTGCGCTTCCTCGAAGAGGGGCTGATCGAGGACGTCGCCGACATCTACGAGCTGAGCGAGGAGCAGCTGGTCGGGCTGGAGCGGTTCGGCGAGGTCTCGGCGCGCAACCTGGTGGCGGCGATCGACGCCTCGCGCTCGCGCCCCTTCAAGCGCGTCCTCTATGCGCTTGGCCTGCCGGGCGTCGGTTACGTCACCGCGGAGGCTCTGGCCGACCACTTCGGCTCGATCGACGCCCTGCGCGCCGCCGACCCCGAGCGGATCGAGGAGGTCGAGGGCGTCGGCCCGATCATGGCGGTTCAGATTGCCGAGTCGCTCGCCGACGAGCGCACCTGGGAGCTGATCGAGAAGCTGCGCGCGAAGGGCCTGCGCCTCGAGCAGGACGCCTCCGAACGCCGCCCCGCCGGCGGCCCGTTGGAGGGCAAGACCCTCGTCCTCACCGGCACCATGTCCAGCCTCACCCGCGAGGATGCGGCGGCTCTGATCAAGGCCGCCGGTGGCAAGGTCACCAACTCGGTCTCGAAGAAGACCGACTACGTGGTCGCCGGCGACAGCCCAGGCTCGAAGCTGGAGAAGGCCGAGAAGCTGAGTGTCGAGACGATCGACGAAGCCGGCCTGCTGGCGCTGCTTCAGTAACCCGCCACGGCGGCGGCGATCTGGTCCTGCTCGGCATGGGCGAGGCCGAGGTCGCGGACGCCGCTCATCAGGATCGAGAAGACCATCGTCCTGCCGTCGCGGTTGAAGCAGTAGCCGGAGAGGTTGCTGACGCCGGTCAGGGTGCCGGTCTTGGTCCGGCAGCGCCCCGCCGCGGCCGTGCCGTGCATGCGCGAGGCGACGGTCCCTTCCTCGCCGGCGAGGGCGAGGTCCTGAATGAATTCGTCGCCGGCCGGGTTGCTCCGCATCGACTGCAGCAGGGACACCACCTGCTGCGGCGAGGCGCGGCCCGACCGGGTCAGGCCGGAGCCGTCGACGGCGTGCACGCCGGAGCCGAGTTGGCGCGCGAAGCGCTGGACCACGGCGGCTCCCGCCGCGGTCGAGCCCCGGGCGCCGAAGCGCGCTCCGAGCAGCTTGATCAGCGTCTCGGCGAAGAAGTTGTCGGAGTAGACGTCGGTTGTGTCGACGATCCGGGTCAGGGTCGGCGAGCGCACGACCGCGATCTGTTCGCTGCCCGCCGGGGTCGCGCCGAGGGCCACCTTCGGCGCGATCCGGATGCCCGCGCCGCGCAGCGCCCGCGCCAGCTTCGAGGCGGCGAGCTTGGCCGGGTCGGAGGCGAAGCCGGCGGCGAGCGACCCGGCGTAGCCGGAGTCGAAGGCGAGGCCGGAGAGGGGGCCGATGTAGGGGCTGGTCGCGTAGCCGGAGTCGGCGACGCCGCGCACGCGGTCGAAGATCGTGTCGTCGGCGTAGAGCCTGCCGGTGACCGCGCGAATGCCGGTGGCGCGGATCTGCGGCTTCAAGGCGAGCAGGTTCGTTCCCAGCCCGTTGAGGTATTGGTCGTAGAAGGCCGGGGTGCCGAGCGCCGGGTCGCCGCCGCCCTGCAGGTAGAGGCTGCCGTGCAGCACCCCTTCGGAATCGAGCTGGCCGTCGCTGAACACCCGGGTCGGGATACGAGAATCCTGCCCGAGCCGAGCCAGCGCGGCCGAGGTCGTGAACAGCTTCATGTTCGAGGCGAGGGGGCGCTGGGTCCCCGCCGCCCGCGCGCAGACGACCTGCCCGGTCCCCGAGTCGACCGCCAGCAGGCCGCTCGCCTGCCCGCCGCCGCGGGTCAGCCAGCCCCTCATCTGGTCGCAGAGCAGGCTCGCCTGAGCGCTCGCCGCAGGCAGGAGCACGGCCGAGCACGCGATCGCGAGCAGAAGCAGCACCCGTCTCATTGCCAATACCAACACGCGAGCCAGCCAAGGTAGCGACTCTGCCCGGCCGATTGGCCTGGGATACTTCGTCCTATGGGCAAGGTCGTCGATATCGAGTCCAAGCCGCGACGTAAAGCGCGCGGTCGCAAACGGCCCTCGAAGACCGCGCTGGTGCTCGGCGGCGGCGGCTTCACCGGCGGCGTCTATGAGATCGGCGCCCTGCGCGCCCTCGACCTGCTCGCGGTCAACAGCACCGTCAACAACTTCGACATCTACGTCGGCACCAGCGCCGGCTCGTTCGTCGCCGCGATGCTCGCCAATGGCATCACGCCCGACGAGATGATGCAGGTGCTCAGCGATGACGTCCCCTCCGATCTGGAGGACCTCGACCTCGACAAGGTGCTGAAGCCCAACTACCTGGGCTTCCTGCAGAAGGCCGCGATGCTGCCATTGCGCACGGTGGAGCTGATGCGGGCGCTGGTTCGGATTGGCGATTTCTCCGTCATGGACATCGGCGTCGGCCTCGCCGAGGCCCTTCCGACCGGCCTCTACACAGGGTCGGGCATCCATGACTACGTCTCCGAGGTGCTGGCCGACGCCGGCCGCGCCAACGACTTCCGCCTGCTCGATCGCGAGCTGTACCTGACCGCGACCGACCTCGACACCTGCGAGCGGATCGTCTTCGGCGAGAAGGGCTGGGACGACGTCCCGATCTCGAAGGCGATCCAGTGCTCGACCGCGCTGCCGATCGTCTACAAGCCGGTCGAGCTGAAGGGGCGCCAGATGGTCGACGGCGGCATCCGCTCGACCACCAACGTCGACATCGCGGTCGAGAACGGGGCGAAGTTCATCGTCGTCGTCAACCCGCTCGTCCCCTATGTCAACGACTTCGAGAAGACGATCCCGACCGTTTTCGGGACCCGCGTGCGGCGCGTCTCCGACATGGGCCTGCCGGCGATCGCCAACCAGGTCTTCCGTCTTATAGCCCACGCCCGCCTGCACGAGGCCGTCGCCCAGTGGGAGGAGAAGTACCCGGGCGTCGACATCGTCCTGGTCGAGCCCGAGCCCACCGACGAGCTGATGTTCGGCACCCCGATCATGGACTACTCGCGGCGGCTGCAGATCGCCCGCCACGGCTTCGAGTCGGTCACCGCCACCCTCGCCCAGGACTACGACCGCTACAGGGAGATCGCCGAGCGCCACGGCCTCGAGATCTCCGAGCGCCGCGTCCGCCGCGTGGTCGAGCGCGCAGCCGAGGAGGAGCCCGAGCAGATCTCGGCCTGGCGCCGAGTCCTCGAGCAGACCACCTCGGTCCTGCTGCGCCAGTCCGGCGAGGCCTCCTAGCCCCGCGCCTCACTCGTCGCGCTCGCGCTCAGCCCGCGTAGAGCTGCTCTATCTCCGATTCGTGCTTGGCGGCGACGACCGCGCGCTTGACCTTCAGCGTGGGGGTGAGCTCGCCGCTTTCCTGGGAGAGGTCGTGGGGGAGGATCGCGATCTTCTTGACCTGCTCGACCCGGGCGAAGTTCTGGTTGATCTTCTCGACGTGGGCGTCGAGGGCCGCCTTTACGTCGTGGTTGGAGGCGAGCTGCTCGGGGTCCTCGGGCAGGCCGTGTTCCTTGGCGTAGGCAACCGCCTCTTCGGGGTCGAGCGTGACCAGCGCAACCAGGTAGGGCCTGCGGTCGCCGACGACGACGCATTGGGAGACCAGCGGGTGCTGCTTGATCTCGGCCTCGAGGTTTGCCGGGGTGATGTTCTTGCCCCCGGCGGTGATGATGATGTCCTTTTTGCGACCGGTGATCTTGATGAAGCCGTCGGAGTCGATCTCGCCGATGTCGCCGGTGTGCAGCCAGCCGTCGACGATCGTCTCGCGGGTCGCCTGCTCGTTCTTGTAGTAGCCCTGGAAGACGTTCGGGCCCTTGACCAGGATCTCGCCGTCCTCGGCGATCTTCACCTCGCAACCCGGAAAGGGTTTGCCGATCGTGCCGATCCTGAAGTCATCGGGGGTGGAGATCGTCGCTGCGGTCGAGGTCTCGGTCATCCCCCAGCCCTCGAGCACGAGGACGCCGGCGGCGTCGAAGAAGCGCAGGATCTCCGGGTTGATCGGGGCGGCGCCGGAGACGGCGAGGCGCAGCCGCCCGCCGAAGAGGCCGCGGATCTTCGACAGCACCTGCTTGTCGGCGAACTCGTACTGCCTGCGCAGCAGGAAACCCGGATTGCGGCCGCTGCGCTCCGCCTCGCGCATCTTCTTGCCGACCCCGATCGCCCAGTTGAAGATCGCCTTCTTGAGGCCACCCTCCTTCTCCATTCCGCTGGTCGCCGCCGTGTAGATCTTCTCGAAGATCCGCGGCACCGAGGGGAAGTAGGTCGGCTTCAGCTCCGCCAGGTTGGGCATGATCTTCAGCGGGTCGCACTCCCAGTAGGCGATCGTCGCGCCGAGGTCGAAGCTGCCGAGCTGGATCAAGAGGGCGAAGGAGTGGGCGAGGGGGAGGTAGAGATAGGTGACGTCTTCGTCCTCGATCACGCTCGTCTCGTTGACCATGTCGAGCATCGCGCGGTAGTTGCCATGGCTGATGATGCAGCCCTTCGGCGGACCGGTGGTGCCAGAGGTGTAGATGAGGGTGCAGATGTCGGCGGCGCTCACCGAGCTCCAGCGCGCCTCCCACTCGGCGGCGCCGCGGCTGGCGCCGCGCGCGGCGAGGTCGTCGATCGAGATCGCGTCCTCGCTGGACCCGGTCATCCGCACCACGTGCTCCAACATCGGCAGCCGGTCGCGGACGACGCGGATCTTCTCCAACTGCTCGTCGTCCTCGACCACGACCACCTTGGCGTCGGAGTTCTCCAGCACGTAGCGGCACTCCTCGGGGGAGTTGGTCTGGTAGATCGGGACGACGACGGCGCCGGCGGAGAGCGCGGCGAAGTCGAAGTAGGTCCACTCGGCGCGGGTGTTGGCGAGGATCGAGACCTTGTCGCCCTTCTCGACGCCGAGGCCGATCAGGCCTAGCGAGAGGTTGCGGGCGATCTCCAGCACCTGGTTGAAGCTGCGGTCGACCCAGGCGCCGTCCTCCCTGTAGCGGACGGCGGGGGCGTCGCCGTACAGCCGCGCGGAGCGCGGAAGGAGGTCAGCGAGTGTGGACGACTTGGTTCCCCGCCCCATAGCGGGGGAAGTCTATTCAGTGAGCTGCGGCCGAGGCCTGAGGCTCGCCTCCGCCTTGCCGGCCCAGCTGGCGCAGCGAAGTTTCGAAGAGGCTGCGGTCGATGCGACCGTGGAAGATCGGGACGCCCATCTCCATGCACTTGCCGATCACCTCCTGCCGTTTCATGCGCAGTTCGTCGGCAAGCTCGGTGGGCGTCAGGTGATTGGCCACGGCGGACCTCCCAGGTAGTTGAAATCGAGTAGGTAGAACTTATCGCCGCAGCAGGCGGTGTCAATTGCCAGGCCGCAAATTGCGCCGATTCGGGCGCCCTCGGGAAACGGGATAATGGGCAGATGCCCGAGCTGGCCGAGATTCCCGCTGGCGATCCCGGGGCCAAGCCGATCCCCCGCCGCGGCCGCCTCTGGGTGATAGCGGCCCTGGCCCTGGCCCTGTTCGGGCTCGGCTACGCGATCGTCAGCATCTCGACCCAGAAGGCCGGGCGCAGCGTGGTTAGGGTCGCCGGCATCGCCGAAGCCCAGGAAATCTTCGGCGGGGTGCCGCAGGAAGGAGACCGCCTCGGCTCCTCCGACGCGCCGGTGACGATCCAGGTCTTCAACGACCTGCAGTGCTCCAGCTGCCGCGAAGACTTCCTCAGAACGATTCCCGGCCTGGTCGAAGGCTACGCTCGCCCAGGGAGCGTCAAGCTCCTCTACCGCCACTACTCGAACAGCGAAAGCCCCCAGGAGCTCGGCTTCTACGGCGCTGAGGCCGCCGCGCACCAGGGCTACGGCTGGCAGTACACCTACCTCTTCTTCCGCAACCAGGACGAGGCGAAGCGGTTCGGCATCGACCAGGACTTCCTCGAATCGATCGCCGGCGGGGTGGAGGAACTGAACCTGCCGGAATGGCGCAGCTACCTCGAAGAAAACGGTGGCTCCGGCGGCGCGATCGCCAAGCAGCTCGACGGCTACGACGCGCTCGGCACCGGCCTCGGCATCCGCACCCGCCAGGCGACGATCGTCAGCGGGCCGGGCGGAGCCAAGACCCTTCAGGACGGCCCGTCCCTGCACGAAATCGAAAACGCGATACAGGCAGTCCAGTAGTTGCGCCTCAGTCTGGGATAATCGCCCGCTCTCGGGGCGTGGCGCAGCTTGGTAGCGCGCACCGTTCGGGTCGGTGAGGTCCCCGGTTCAAATCCGGGCGCCCCGATTGCATATTTCGCAGCAGCAGCCCGCCCGTTGGCACTCGGAGCGGGCGCGCTCCCATCTAGCCCAGCTTGACGTTCACCTTGGCGCCGGCCGCCAGCACCTTGCGGCTGGCTTTGAGGCTCTTGCCCTTCACATTGGGAACGAACCGGTTTCCCTTCGGCGCTGAGGCCGTGCTTCTTGGCGTAAGCGTTGTCGCGCTACGCCGCCGCGACCAACCCGAGCCCTCGGGGTAGGGGGTCGCTAGGCTCCGAGTCAACTTCATCCCGACCAGCCCGACCAGGAGGAGATGCACAGATGGCTTTCTCGGTACCCGACCTTCCCTATGCCTACGACGCGCTCGAGCCCCATATCGACGAGGCGACGATGCGTGTCCATCACGACAAGCACCACCAGGCCTACGTCGACAAAGCGAACGCCGCGCTGGAGGGGACCGAGTGGGCCGACCGCGAGATCGAGGACGTGCTGCGCAACCTCTCCAGCCTGCCGGGCGACAAGCAGGGCCCGGTTCGCAACAACGGCGGCGGCCACTACAACCACTCGCTGTTCTGGCAGATGCTCAGCCCCGACGGCGGCGGTGAGCCGGACGGCGACCTCGGCTCGGCGATCGCCGACACGTTCGGCTCATTCGACTCCTTCAAGGACGAGTTCAAGAATGCCGGCATCGCCCGCTTCGGCTCCGGCTGGGCCTGGCTGGTGAAGGACTCCTCAGGCCTCGCCGTCGTCTCCACGCCGAACCAGGACTCGCCGGTCTCCGACGGCAGTACGCCGCTGCTCGGCTGCGACGTCTGGGAGCACGCCTACTACCTCAAGTACCAGAACCGGCGCCCCGACTACATCGACGCGTTCTGGAACGTCGTCAACTGGGATTACGTCGGCCAGCGCCTCGCCGCCGGCTGAGCCGAGCGCTACTGCGCGACGGGAGTCGCGGGCCGCGCCGCCTCCGGCAGGTGGCGCGGCTCCTCTCCCGCCTTGGGCGGGATCAGGCTCATCGCGTGCTCGGCCTTGGCGGCGATCGTCAGGCTCGGGTTGACGCCGGGGTTGGCGGGGATCGCCGCGCCGTCGCAGATCAGCAGGTTCTCGTAGCCGTAGACGCGGTTTGAGCCGTCGACGACGCCGGTCTCGGGGTCGGCGCCGACCACCGCGCCGCCGAGGATGTGGGCTGTGGTGGGGATGTTGAAGACCGATTCGGTGGTGCCGCTCTGGGCGACGCCTCCGGTCCGCTGCTCGAACCAGCGGGCGGCCTTCTCGGCGGCGGGAATGAAGGTCGGGTTGGGCCGCTCGGGATCCTGCTCGGTCTGCAGGCGCACGCCGCGGCCGAGCAGCTTGCGCTTCGGCTTCAGGCTCATCGCGGCGTCGACCGTTTGCATCACCAGCAGGATCACCGTGCGCCGCGACCAGCGGTAGGGAACCAGCATCCGCAGGGTGCGCAGCGGGTGGCGCAGCATCGCCGCGATCCACTTCAGCGGCCGGGTCAACCGGGTGCCGTCGCCGGTCATCGCGGTGAAGAGGGCCGCCATCGAGTCGCCGCCTTCGCCGTAGGTGACGACCTCGATGTGGGTGTCGGGGTCCGGATAGATGCTCGAGGTGATCGCGACCGAGCGGCTGAAGTCGTGGTCGTCGTTGGGGGCGGTGACCGCCTGGATCGACTCCGAGTTGGTGCGGACCACCTCGCCGAGCCGGTCGGAGAGGCGCGGCAGCGTGCCGTTGTGCTTGCAGTCGGCGAGCAGCTGGTTGGTGCCGAGGGCGCCGGCGGCGACGATCACGCCCTTCGCGGTCAGCTTGCGCTCCTTGCGCCGGGTCAGCATTGCCCCGGCGCGCTTGCCGGTCAGCTCGTAGCCTTCGGAGCCGTCGGCGGCGCCCAGCGGGCGAATCTCGGTCACCTGGCGCTCCGGGACGACGTCGACCCCGAGCTTCTCGGCGAACCAGAGGTAGTTCTTGACCAGGGTGTTCTTGGCGCCGTGGCGGCAGCCGACCATGCAGCTGCCGCAGCGCATGCAGCCGGTCCGCTCCGGGCCCTCGCCGTTGAAATAGGGGTCGGGGACCGTCTCGCCGGGGCGGTCGAAGAAGACGCCGACCCGGGTGTTGGTGAAGGTCTCGCCGACGCCGATCTCCTCGCCGTATTCCTGCAGCAGCTTGTCGGCGGGGCCGATGCCCTGGTACTCGGCGACGCCGAGCATCCGTTCCGCCGTTTCGTAGTGGGGCGCCAGCTCGGACGCCCAGTCGCCCATCCCAGCCCACTGGGAGTCCTCGAAGAAGTCGGGCCGGGCGCGGTAGAGCGTGTTCGCGTAGCCGAGACTGCCGCCTCCGACCCCGCTGCCGGAGACGACGAAGACGTCCTTGAACATCGTCATCCGCAGAATGCCGCGCATGCCCAGGCGGGGCATCCAGAAGTAGCGCCGCGGATGCCGCAGCGTCGACTCCGCGAAGTCCTCGTCTCGAAACCGGCTCCCGCACTCGAGAACGGCGACCGAGTAGCCCTTCTCAACCAGGCGAAGAGCCGAAACGCTCCCCCCGAAACCGGACCCGATTACGAGCCAGTCGTAGTCGTGGTTCAAACCTCTCCCGGCTCGAGCGGGCGGAAGTCGGAAGTCCGGGCGCCGCAGACCGGGCAGAACCAGTCCTTGGGGATGTCCTCGAACAGAGTTCCGGGCGGGATCCCGCCGTCCGGATCGCCGACCGCTGGGTCGTAGATGAACCCGCAGCTTTCGCACACCCAGAGGGTCGCCTCCTTGGTTACGTCCATACCCAAAAAAGCTTAAAGGAACTCAGCCGTCGCCGAAGCTGACCGAGACCGGCTCGCGGTCCGCGGCGTCTTCGATCTCGAAGTACTCGCGCGCGGCGAAGCCGCCCTGGTTGGCGATGATCGAGCCTGGGAACTGCTGGATCGAGGTGTTGTAGGACTGCACGTTGGAGTTGTAGATCCGGCGCGAAGCCTGGATTTCGTCCTCGAGCTCGGAGAGGTTGCGGCTCAGCTGCTGGAAGTTTTCGGTGGCGCGAAGCTGCGGGTAGTTCTCGGCGACCGCCCGCAGGCCAACCAGGGCGCCGGTCAGGCCCTGCTCCGCTTTGGCGGTATCGGCGACGCCCTGTGCGGACATCGCCTCGGCGCGCGCCTGCGTCACTTTCTCGAAGACCTGGCTCTCGTGCGCGGCGTAGCCCTTCACGGTCTCGACCAGGTTGGGGACGAGGTCGTGGCGGCGCTTCAGCTGCACGTCGATCCCGCTCCAGGACTCGTCGACCCGGTTGCGCGAGGCGATGATCGAGTTGCGCTTCGCGATGTAGTAGAGGACCGCGATCACGACGATCGCGACGACCGCTATGAGGACGATGGCCATGGGCCGCATCCTACTGCCCGTCCAGGGCATGCGCATCAGGTTCTAGGCGCATATCCACCAAGACTCGATTCGCATCGACTGACCGGCGGGGTGCGCGCATAGGATCGACGGCTCATGGGAGCGAAGCAGGAAGCGGAGGCCTGGGCGGGGATCGTTCGCAAGTACGGCGAACGGCATGAGCTCACCTATGAGGCGGTCGGGGGGATCAATCCGAAGGACGGGCCGGTGGCGCTCTGCGTGGGGGGGACCAACCGGCTGACCGGGCAACTGGCCGAGGGCTTCTGGGGGTCCTGTTGCGACGCCGAGGAGAGGGAGGTGGGCGGGCTGTTCGGCAAGGCCATGTTGCCGGCTGCGCTGCTGGCGAAGGCTCACATGCCCGACCTGGCCAAGGTCGTCCCCGCCTTCAACGTCGAGTCGATCGAGGGCCACGAGGCTCTCACGAAGCGCTTCGCCCGCAGGGTCGAGTTCGAGTCGATCGACTTCAACAGGCGCTTCCAGGCGACGGTGCCGAGCGAGTACGACCCGGTCAAGCTGCGCGAGCTGTTCGGCCCCGGCTTCCTCGCCTGGACGACGACGATGACCGGTGAGGTCGACTTCGGCGTCAACGACCGCCAGCTCTGGTTCCTCTGGCGCCTGCGAGAGCGAACCGAGGCTGAGCTGGCGGCGGCGTTGAAGAACGCCGGCGAGCTGTTCAAGCGACTGCAGTCGGAGATGGAGGAGAGCGGCCTCCACACCTACCGGCCAGGGCCCTGGCACGCCGGCCTGGCGCCGTTTCCCGACGGCTGATCCTCCGACGCCCGTCGGCGGTGCTATGCGGGGTAGTCCGGGTCGCCCGGGAGCACGACCCGGTGCTCCTCAAGGGTGCCGATCACCTTGGGCAGGATCGGTTCGACCTCGCGGTCGCGATGGGCGGCGATCGCCCCCTCGGCGGTGCGGTGAGGGAGCAGGGACTCGAGTTGCTTGACGGTGGGAAAGGCGAGCGCCAGCTCGCCGGCCGCATGGGACTCAAGCGCCGCCTGCGGCTCGAACCAGCCAGCCTCGGTGGTCTCGACCCCATCCGGCTGCGGGGGCGTATGCGCCGGGGCGAGGGCGAGGAAGAACCAGGCGTCGAAACGCCGCGAAACCACCTCCGGAGTGATCCAGCGCGAGAACAGCACCAGCTCCTCGGCCTCAGCCAGCTCGATCCCAGCCTCCTCCGCCAGCTCTCGAACCGCACAGGCTCTGTAACCGGCTTCGTCCGGCCCGTCCCCAGGGTCGACGGCTCCACCCGGGAAGACCCAGACCCCCGGCATGAACTTCGCTTCCTCGGTCCGCTTCAGCAGCAGCACTTCGAGCGCCCGGTCGGCGTGCTTACCGCCCCTGCGCAGCAGGACCACCGAGGCGGCTGGGCGGGGAATGGCGGGTTCGCCCAGGTTCGGGGCCTCCGCCGGCCCACGCTCTCTCTCCGTCACCGGCCCACCCTAACAAGGGCCGTGACCGAGTTTGACCGCCCAATAGGCGGGTCGAAGTCGCTTACGACGACTCGCCGAGGGCGCGCTCGCGACCCCGCCGCACCCAGGCGCGGCGGCCGAGCCACGCAAGCAGGGCGATCAGCGCCAGCGGGCCGACGACGGCGAGGCTGACGATCGCGACCCCGGCGGCGATCACGAGGATGTGACCGGCGTCGCGAAGCGCGTCGGAGAGGCCCCAATGGTTGGCGTCGCCGCCTGTGGCCGCGCCGGGCTTGCTGTCGATCCGCAGCGAGACGCGCGAGAAGTGGACGCGCCGCTGCAGCGAGCTGAGGCGGAAGCGCAGGCCGGCAGCGCGCTCGCGGGCGGAATGCAGCTCCGCTTCGACGACTTCGCGCTCGGAGTCCGATTCGGCGGCGGCGAGCTGGCCGAGCAGACCCTTGACGCTCGCTTCGGCGTCCTGCAGCTGTTCGCCGAGGCCGATCGACCGCGCGGTCACGTCGGCGGTCGACTCGCTGCGCGAGAGCACCTCGCCGGCTTCCGAGAAGCCGGCGAGCGCGTCGCTCAGCTTCGAGCTCGGGATCAGAAGGTCGAAGGTGGAGTCCGCTTCGCCGACGTCGTGGATCGAGGAGCGCAGGACGATGCCCTGGTAGGTGTGGACGGTCTGCAGGACCTGGCTGGCGACCTCGTGGACTTCCGCGGGCGTGGTGCCGAGGACGATCTGGGCGGCGCGTTCGACCTCACGATGCTGAGCGCCGGCGGCGTAGGGGCCGGTGCTCGAATGGACCGTCCTGCTCATCGGGATGAGCGGCGCCGCCGCTGAGTACTGCGCGCTGCCGTCGTGGCTGGAGGACTTGGCCGACGCCGTCCCGCTCGTGCCGCGCGAGAGCCGGTTGAAGGAGGCATTGCCTTCGCCTGCGCCTGCTCGACCGGACCTCGTGTTCGACGAGTTGAGGCTCAACCGGGTGGTGGGGCCGCCGGTCCCGGGCTCGCCGGTCGCGACGAGCGCGGTGGCGACGGCGAGCGCGGCGAGCGCGGTGGCGCCGGCGGGGAGGAGCAGGCGACGGGGTGGCAGCGCCCGCAGTCGGGAAGCGAGGCGGCTCAGAGGTGGGCCGCCGAGCAACGCCTCACGGGGGAAGCCCGCGGCGGCCCGCTCGTCCAGCCCGGCGGCAAATGCCGGCCTGGGTGCGGGCCGCAGGTTGCGCAGCTCGGCCACGAGATCGGCGTCGTCCCTAAAGGGCTCCATGGCAGGCCTCCCTCAGCTTGGTGACGGTTCGGTGCAGCTTGGTGCCGGCGTTGGACTCGCCGATTCCGAGCATCTCGGCGATCTCGGCGTTGGCGAGGCCGGCGAAGAACTTGAGCGCGATCAGCTCGCGCTCGCGTGGCGCCAGGCCCGCGAGCGCGGCGGAGAGCACCAGCCGCCGCTCGCTTGCCTCGGCGCTCTCGTCGAGCGGGACGCTCGCGAGGTCTGCCGGGTCCGCCGCCAGCTCGGCCTGGCGGCCGCGGCGGCGCAGCTCGTCGAGGGCCGCGTTGCGGGCGATGCCGAACAGCCAGGCGCGCGAGCTGCCTCGCCGCGGATCGAAGCGCGAGCGCTTGCGGTAGGCACGCTCGAAGGCGGTCGCGGTGACTTCCTCGGCCGCCGCACGATCGCGGAGCAGGCCCGCGGCGTAGGCGTAGACGTCGTCTCGGTTGGAGCGGTAGAGCTGGTCGAAGACGATGTCGGCCTCTCGCGGCGCTTCGCGGGCGGGTGCGAGGAGAGTTTCACTCACGCCCGTACTACGAGCGTCGCGTCGATCCGTCACACCCGGGGTGCATGTGTCAGGCCGCTTGGGCCAACCGCGCCGGCGGGGTGGAGGCGGAAAGCCAGGCCGATTCGATCGACGCCGCCGCGATCTCGACCAGCCTGCGCAGGTCTCCCTCGGAGATGGACAGCGGCGGCATCAGGACGATCGTGTCGCCGAGCGGACGGACGATCGCGCCGCGCCTGCGCGCCTCCAAGGTCACCCGATGCCCCAATCGGAGGGAGGGATCGTGCTCGCCCAGGTCGATGCCGACCATGAAGCCGCGGCTGCGCACCTCGGCGACCTCGGGCATCTCCGCCACCTTCGCCAGCAGCTCTCCCAGGAGGCGGATCTTCGGCTGCAGGCGGAGGATCGTTTGCTCCTGCTCGAAGGCGTCGAGGTTGGCTAGGGCCGCGGCGCAGGCGAGCGGGTTGCCGGTGTAGGTGTGGCCGTGGAAGAAGGTGCGCTGCTCCTCGGGGGCGCCGAGGAAGCCCTCGTAGACGCGCTCGGTGGCGAGGGTCGCGGCGAGCGGCATGTAACCGCCGGTGAGCCCCTTGGCAAGGCAGAGGAGGTCCGGCGCCACCTGCTCCTGCTCGCAGGCGAACATCGTCCCGGTGCGGCCGAAGCCGGTCGCCACCTCGTCGCAGATCAGCAGCACGCCGAAGCGGTCGCAGAGCTCGCGCACGGCGCGCAGGTATCCGGGCGGGTGGACGATCATCCCCGCGGCGCCCTGGACCAGCGGCTCGACGATCACCGCGGCGACCTCTTCCTCGTGCATCGCCAGGATCCGCTCCAGGTGGTTCGCGTCGCCGGGCTCCGCCGCGTGGGTCTCGAAGAGGAGCGGCCGGTAGGTGGCGTGGAAGAGGTCGATGCCGCCAACCGAGACCGAGCCGATCGTGTCGCCGTGGTAGGCGTCGCGCAGGTGGACGAAGGAGGTGCGCCGCACGTGCTGGCCGCCGCGCTGCTGCTGGTACTGGAAGGCCATCTTCAGCGCGATCTCGGTCGCGGTCGAGCCGGAGTCCGAGTAGAAGACGCGGTTCAACCCCGGGGGGGCGAGGTCGACCAGGCGCGCGGCCAGCTCGGCGGCGCCCGGGTGGGAGAGGCCGAGCATCGTCGAGTGAGCGACCCTGTCGAGCTGGCCGCGTACGGCCTGGTCAATGCCGGGATGGCGGTGACCGTGGACGTTGCACCAGAGCGAAGAAACACCGTCGAGATAGCGGCGCCCATCCGCCGCGATCAGATGCGAGCCTTCGGCGCGCTCGATCGTCAAGGGCTCTTCCCCGCACCAGGCCCGCTGTTGCGTGAACGGGTGCCAGAGATGGTCGTGGTCGAGCTGCGCGTGATCCACCGACATCGCTGCGGCGACCCTAAACCCACCCCCGGCCAGAAACTCCGGCTCGAAAATCCGCTCTATGCCGAATTCCGGCAGCTGGGCGAGCTGCCTGTGATATCGCTCACACGAGCAAATATTGCAAGACAGCAATAGTTGCGTGTATGCAATTATTCGTTGCATGCAAGCGAGCGACATCGCGGCGATCGCCGAAGAGGCCGCGGCGGCGGAGGTGAGCCCCGGGGCCCAGGAGACCGCCGCTCGGCTGAGCGCGCTGCTTCGCCACCTCTTCCTCTACGACCGCGGCAACCAGCTGCAGGTGATCGAGCATTGCGGGCTCTCCCTGACCCAGTGCAAGACGCTGCTGGAGCTGGGCGGGCTGGGCCAGGAGGTGGAGGCGCGGCAGGTGAGCGACCTGGCGGAGACCTTCGGCGTCTCGGTGCCCTCGATGAGCAGGGCGGTCGACGCCCTGGTCAAGGCGGGTCTCGCCACCCGGGTCGAGGATCCCGAGGACCGGCGCGCCCGGCAGGTGGCGATCACCGCCAAGGGCAAGCAGTTGGTCGACACCCTCGTCGTGGTGCGGCAGGCCGGAATGGAGGCGTTCGCAGCGACGCTGACCGCGGCGCAGCGCCGCAAGCTCGATGCGGCTGTCGACTCGCTGATGGACAGGGAGGACATCGCCGAGGCCTACGAGCACCTGAAGGAGGTGGGGCCGGTTTGACCCGTTACCACCACCTGATCACCGACGAGAATCGCAAGTGGTGGACGCTCGGAGCGATGTGCTTCGCGCTGTTCATGATCATGCTCGACAACACGGTCGTGAACGTGGCGCTGCCGTCGATCCAGCGCGACCTCGGCGCCCCGATCTCCGGCCTCGAGTGGATGATCAACGGCTACACACTCTCCTTCGCGGTGCTGCTGGCGACCGGCGGCCGACTCGGCGACATCTTCGGTCGCCGTCGCATGTTCCTCTTCGGGGTTGTCATCTTCACTCTCTCCTCGGCGACCGCGGGCTTCGCCCAGAGCTCGACCGACCTCGTCTTCAGCCGCGTCGTGCAGGGCGTCGGCGCGGCGCTGATGATGCCGGCGACCCTCTCGATCATCACCGACGCCTTCCCGGCGGGGGAGCGCGGCAAGGCGATGGGGATGTGGGCGGGCGTCTCGGCCCTGGCCCTGGCTGTCGGCCCCGTGCTCGGGGGCTTCCTGACCGAGCACGTCAGCTGGCGGGCGATCTTCTACCTCAACATCCCGGTCGCGATCGGCGCCGTGACGGCGGCGCTGTTCGCGGTGCGGGAGTCGCGCGACGAGACCGTCGGGCGCGAGGTCGACTACGCCGGGGTGGCGATGCTGACCGCCGGCCTGACGGCGCTGATCCTGGCCCTGGTCGAGGGCAACAGCTGGGGCTGGGGATCGACCGAGATCGTCGGGCTTCTGGTCGGCGCGGCCGTGGGCTTGGCGGCCTTCGTCGCGATCGAGCTGCGGGTCAAGGTGCCGATGGTCGAATTTCGCTTCTTCAGCGACCGCAATTTCCTCGGCGCGGTCGTGGTCGCCCTGATCGTCTCCTTCTCGATGCTCGGTGTCTTCTTCTTCCTCGCTCTCTACATGCAGGACATCCTCGGCTACTCGCCGCTGCAGGCGGGGATCAGGTTCCTGCCCTCGACCCTGATGATCGTCACCGTGGCCCCGATCGCCGGCCGGCTGGCGGATCGTTTCGGGCCACGCTGGTTGATCGCCGGCGGTCTGGCCACGGTCGCCGCATCGCTCTACAGCTTCAGCGGCATCGCGGTCGACTCCAGCTATATGGACCTGCTGCCCGGCTTCATGCTGCTCGGTGTCGGGATCGCAATGACGATGTCGCCGATGACCAGCGCCGCGATGAACGCCGTCGCGGTCGAGAAGGCCGGTATCGCCTCTGGTGTGCTGTCGATGTTCCGCATGGTCGGCGGCAGCCTTGGCGTGGCCGTTACAGGGGCGATCTTCCAGGGCCTCGTCCGTTCCCGCCTCGACGGCCTGCTTGCCGGCACTGGCGTCACGCCGGCTCAGCGCTCCGACATGGCGCACCAGGTCGGCGGCGGTTCGGCCGAGGCATTGCGGGGGATGGCGCCCGCTCAGGCTAAGCAGGTGGTCGCCGCCGGACGGGAGGCGTTCGTCTACGCCCTCGGCCATGCGATGTCGGTGTCCGCCGCGGTCGCCCTTGCCGGTGCGCTGGTCGGCGCCCTGGCGATCCGCGCAAAGCGGAAGCCGGTCAGCTCGGAGGAAGCGGCATCAACGCTGGCCACGAGCTCGGATTCTCGAGATCGAGTGCCGGCAGCGTCTCGACCGTGACCCGTCCCAGGGCGGCGATTGTCTCCCGGTTGGACTCTTCGACCGGGCCCGGCGCCTCTGGCCAAGGCGTGAGGACGACCGCGGCGATCGCCAGTCCGGCCGCCCGCGCTGCCTCGATCGTCAGCAGCGTGTGGTTGATCGTCCCCAGGCCCGGCGAGGCGGCGATGACGATCGGCAGCGCCAGCTCGGCGGCGAAGTCCCGGACGAGGTATCCGGGGGCGAGTGGCACGCACAGGCCGCCGACCCCCTCGCACACAAGCGTGTCGGCCTGTGCGGCAGCGGCCTCGGCGGCGGCAATCAGCCGGGCCGGGTCGATCTCCTCGCCGGCGAGCTTCGCCGCCAGGTGCGGAGAGGCCGCCGGGCCGTAGCGATACGGCGCGATCTCCGCCTCGCTCTGCGCGGAGCCCGCCGCGCGGCGCAGCAGCGCATGGTCCGCGTCATCGGGACGACGGGCCGATTTCGCGCCTATATCTCCCGAAATCGGCCCATCGACCGCGAGATCGTCGAGACCGGTGACCGCGGGCTTGAAGACGGCCACCCTGGCGCCCTCCTCCGCCAGGACCCGCGCGATCACCGCGGCGACCACGGTCTTGCCGACCTCGGTGCCGGTGCCGGTTACGAAGAACCCGTGCACGGCGCAACCATCTAGGCCGCCAGGAGCTCGGTCGGAGCCGGCTCGGAGGCCGAGGCGATCCCCAGCTCGCGAGCCGCCGCCCCGACCAGCTTCGCAGCCCGCCGCAGCTCGGCGGGCCGGTGCGTCGCCATCGCGGTGAAGCGGAGGCGCGAGGTGCCCTCGGGAACGGTCGGGGGGCGGATCCCCTGGGCGAAGACGCCGCGCTCGAGGATCCGCTCGCTGAGCTGCATCGTGCGCTCCGCGTCACCGACTTCGACCGGGACTATCTGGGTCTCCGACCCACCGGCTGCGAAGCCCTCGTTCGCCAGCGAGGCGCGCAGCGTCGCCGCGTTGGCCTGCAGGCGCTCGACCTGGCCGGGACCGGACTCGAGCAGCTCCAGCGCCGCCAGCGCCGCCGCGACGACGGTGGGTGGGGGAGCTGTCGAGAAGACGAATGGGCGCGCCGCGTTGACCAGGTACTCGGCGATCTCCCGGCTCGCGCAGACGTAGGCGCCATAGGAGCCGAGGGCCTTGCCCAGGGTGCCCATGACGACGTCGACCTCGCCGCTCAGGCCGGCGGCCGCGACGCTGCCCCGCCCGCCGGGTCCCAGCGCCCCGGTCGCATGCGCCTCGTCGACCATCAGGCGGCAGCCGTGGCGCCGCGCCAGCTGTGACAGCTCCTGCAGCGGGGCGACGTCGCCGTCCATCGAGAAGACGCCGTCGGTGACGATCAGCGAGCCGCGACCCTCGGCCTCGCGCAGCCCCCAGGCGAGATGCTCGACGTCTGCGTGGCGGTAGACGAAGGTCTCCGCCCGCGCGAGCCGGCAGCCGTCGACGATGCTGGCGTGGTTGAGCTCGTCGGAGAAGACGACCTCGCCGCGGTCGGCCAGGGCGGCGATGACGCCGGTGTTGGCGAGGTAGCCGGAGCCGAACAGAAGCGCCGCCTCGTAGCCCTCGAACTCGGCCAGCCTCTCCTCCAACCGCCGGTGCGGCGTCATGTTTCCCGAGATCAGTCGCGAGGCGCCCGCGCCCGCGCCCCACCGCATCGCCGCCTCGGCCGCCGCCTCGCACACCCGCGGGTGGTCGGCCAGGCCCAGGTAGTTGTTCGAGCAGAGCAGCAGGACGGGCCGCCCGTCGAGCAGGACGCGCGGCCCCTGGGGCCCGCTGACCAGCCGCAGCCGCCGGTGGAGCCCCCTGTCGCGAAGCTCCTCCAACCGGTCGGCGATGTCGGTCATGCCGCCTTCGGGTAGGGAGGAGGCTGCTTCGCCTTCTTGACGACGCGGAGCTGGGTCGAGGGGTCCCAGAAGTTCGCCTCCTCCTGGCGGTCGATCAGCTCCTCCATCGGGGTCGCGGGGGTCTCGCCCTCGAGCCAGCCGGAGCGGTTGTCGGGGCGTGGGTTGGAGCCGTTGTCGGGCTGGCGCGCCACGTTCAAACCGAGCTCCTCGAACATCGCGCGGTCGTCCTCGGGCTCGGCCCCCAGCGTGGTGAGGAAGTTCCCCATCATCACCCCGTTCAGCCCCGCCTTCACCGCCAGGGGTTGAAGATCGCGGAGATTCTCGACCCGGCCGCCGCAGAGCCGGAACAGCGCCCCCGGGATGATCAGCCGGAAGATCGCAACCCACTTGACGACCTCCCACGGGTCCATCAGCGGCCGGTCGCCGAACTTGGTGCCCTCGCGCGGGTTGAGCATGTTGATCGGGACCGAGGTCGGGTTGAGCGCGGAGATCTCGAAGGCCATTTCGACCCGCTGCCGCGGCGACTCGCCGAGGTTGAGGATGCCGCCGACGCAGGCCTCCAAGCCGGCCTCGCCGAGCGCCTCGATGGTGCGCACGCGGCCCTCGTAGCGGACCGTGGTCGACACGTTCGGGTAGTAGGAGCGGGCCGACTCGACGTTGTGGTGAACGCGCTGGGTCCCGGCCTCGCGCAGCTGCTTGGCCCGCTCCGCCGAGAGGTGGCCGACCGAGGCGCAGCGCTTGAGGTTGGTGTGCTCGGCGACCAGCCTCGTCCCGTCGAGGACCTTCTGGAAGTCCCGCTTCGAGAGCCCCTGCCCCTGCGTGACGATGCAGAAGCGGTGTGCGCCGGCCGCCTCGGCCGCCCTCGCGTGCTCGAGGATCTGCTCGGGCTCCATCATCGCGTGCATCGGCGTGTCGGCCTCCGCGTGGCGGGACTGGGCGCAGAAGCCGCAGTCCTCGGCGCAGCCGCCGGACTTGGCGCTGACCAGCGAGCACATGTCGGTCGAGTCGCCGAAGTTCTCCCGCCTCACCTCCCATGCCCGCTCGACCAGCTCGCCGATTTCTTGGCGGTCGCTCAGCGCGCCCAGCACGAGTGCTTCGTCGAAGGTGATCAGCGATGGCATGCGCGGTCCCTTTCCGGGGGAGGGGGTGGTGAACTGCCGCAAGGCTAGGTATCCGTCCGGACGGTTGGATCCGGCCGCGGCTGTGCCCGACGGGTTGAACCGAGGCCTGTTCAGATGGGGCGCTTAGTGATCTCGCCGGGCTCGTCCTCGAAGACCCGGACCCCGTCGCGACCGCCCGCCTTCGCCGCGTACAGCGCTGTGTCGGCCTGCGCGAGCAGCGCTTCGAGGGTCGTGCTGCTCCTGCCTTCGAACACCACGATCCCGATGCTGGCGGTGGTCTGCACCGCGTCGTCGTTCCAGGCGTACTCGCGGATCGCCTTGCCTATCGCTTCCGCGACCACGGTTGCTTCCCTGGCGTCGCAGTGTGGAAGCGCGATCGCGAACTCGTCGCCGCCGATCCTCGCCAGCACGTCGGTCTCGCGCATGCGGGACCGCAGCACCCCCGCCACCTCCACGATCATCCGGTCTCCGGCCGAGTGGCCCAGCGAGTCGTTGGCCTCCTTGAGGTTGTCTAGGTCGAGCAGGAGCAACGCCACCGGGCGCCCCTCCCGGTGAGACCGTGCCATCTCCGTGTGCAGGTCCTCCTCGAAGCGGCGGCGGTTCTTCAGCCCGGTCAGGGAGTCATGGTCGGCGAGGCGCTGCAGCTCCTGCATCCGCTCGTTGCGGCTCCAGACCAGGATCAGGGCGCCAAGCAGGATGGCCAGCGCCACGCCGACGACGCCCATCAGCGCGGGCAGGTCGACGTTCGGGCGGTTGGGATCGCGGATGACCAGCAACCAGGTGCGGTCGGCGACCCTGAACGGTGCGCTGGCGGAGTCGTCGAGCAGTTCCTTCGGCCCGATCACCGCCCGCCCGCCGATCCGCAGCTGCACATCGGTTGCACCCGGCACGGCGGAGGTCGCCGCCGCGGCAAGATCGCGGGTGCGGAAGGCTCCTGCGGCGAAGCCGAGCAGCGCGGCGCGGCGCTGCGCCACGGTGGCGGTCGAGGCGCCGTCGCGGTAGACAGGCCGGTAGACGTTGAGGCCGGTTCCGCCGAGCAAGAGGTGCATGACCGAGGTCGCCGCCGGCCTGCCGGTGTCGCCAGCGCGGCGCAGGAATGGCGCCCGTTTTGGATCGGTGCCCAGGTCGTAGCCGAGCGGTGGCGAGAGTTGACGCTGGGAGGCGACGAAGACGAGCGGGAAGTAGTTCGGGCGCTCGCCGGCCCTGTGCATCTGTGGCGGCCCGTTGGGCCCCGCTTCGACGATCGGGAAGCCATGCTCGCGTTCGAAGCGCCGCCGTTCGGAGCGCGGCACTCGTTGCACGAATGCTGCCGCTGCCAGGGAGCTCTGGCTCAGAAGCGGCGCCGTGACGACGTTGAACTCATGCCGGCTGAAGTTGCCCTCGGCCTGGAAGAAGGCGGCGGCGCTGGCCAACTGCCCGAGCGAGAGCGTCGCTGCCGCTTGGGCCTGACGGGCCGAGCGAACCGCCTCATCGTGTTGGGTCAGCTCGAAGTCGGCGTTGTCGTTGGCGCGGACCGCCAGCGCGGCGGCGACGGAGCCGGCCGCGACGAGGAGGACTGCCGCAAGTCCAAGCCAGAAGCGAAAGCGCATAGCCCTATTGTCGGACAAGCGGCGATCGCGCTGAGGAGCGGGCGCCGTTATGCGTCCGGGGCCGCGGCCAGCGACTCCCACAGGTACAGCGAGGCGAGACTGCGGTGTGGGCGCCAGGGCTCGCCGATCTCGATCGCCCGGGTGGGCGAAGGCATTTGGTCGAGCCCGAACTCGATCTGGATCGCCCGGCGGATGCCGAGGTCGCCGCCGGAGAGCACGTCGGGCCGCTCCAGGTGGAAGAGCAGGAACATCTCCGCGGTCCACTGGCCGAGTCCGCGCACGGCGACGATCTCCTCGATTGCCTGCTCGTCGGAGAGTTGGTCGAGACGATCCAGGTCCAGCTCGCCGCTGAGGACGTGGGCGGCGAGATCGCGGATGTACTCCACCTTGCGGCCGGAGAGGCCGGCGCCGCGAAGATCGTCGACGGTGGCGTCCAGCAGTTGCTCGGGCGCCGGCGTCCTCCCGTCGAACAGGTCCAGCACCCGCAGGTAGATGGTCCGCGCCGCTTTGGTCGAGAGCTGCTGCCCGACGATCGCCCGCAGCAGCGCCCCGTAGGCGTCGGCGGGCCGCTCCTCGCTGCGCCTTCGCAGGCGTGTCGCGATGTCGATCTCCCCGAGTCGCTCGATCAGGGCCGCCATCGTCGGGTCGGCGGCCGCGAGCGCGGCCCGCGCCTTGGCGCTCACCGTCCTGTCCAGCGGGGCCTGCGCTTCTCTGCAAAGGCGCGAATGCCCTCGCGGAAGTCCTCGGAGGAGAAGCACGACTCGCGCAGCGCGATCAGGCCCGCCTGCTGCTGCTCGGTGAGCGTCGGGCACTGGGTGAGCAAATCGATCGCGTGCTTGTTTCCCTTCATCGAGAGCGGCGCGTTGCCGGCGACCGTCGCCGCCAGCTCGACCGCCGCCTGCTCCAGGTCCTCGTCGCCGACCACCTCGTGCACGAGGCCGATCTGCTCGGCGCGCGCCGCCCCCACGTTGCGTCCGGTCAGGAACAGCTCCTTGGTCCGCGCCAGGCCGATCGTGTCGAGGAACTTGCGCAGCCCGGTGTGGCCGTAGATGAGGCCGAGCTTGGCGGGCGGCATTCCCAGCTTCGCCCCCGCGGCGCAGATGCGCAGGTCGCAGGTGATCGCCAGCTCCAGCCCGCCGCCCAGACAGTGGCCGTTGATCGCGGCAACCGTCGGCCAGGGGTGGACGGCGAGCGCTTCCATCGCGGCGTGGAAGGGGTGGGCGACGAGCGCCTCGGCGTCGCGTTCGAAGGTCTCCGACGGGATCGAGGCGATGTCGTAGCCGGCCGAGAAGACGGGCGGCGCGCCGGTGAGCACCACGCAGCGGGTTTCGATTCCCCGGTCGAGCCGCGGCAGCGTTTCCGCCAGGGCGTCGAGGATCTCGTGGTCGAGCGCGTTGCGGCGCTCGGGGTTGGAGATGCGGATGCGGACGACCGCCTCGGCAGGCGAGTCGAGGATCAGCTTGCCGCCCGCGAGCCGCTCGTTCACGTCGTCGCCTACTCGAGCACCACGAGGACATCGCCTTCGCTGACGGCCTGGCCCTCTTCGCAGCGGATCTCCTTCACCGTGCCGTCGTCCTCGGCCTCGACCGGGATCTCCATCTTCATCGACTCGAGGATGAGGACGGTGTCGCCGTCCTCGACCCGATCCCCCACCGAGACCTCGATTTTCCACACGTTGCCTGTGATGTGCGCCTCGACGTCTGCCATGGGCGGGGACAATAGCCGCGGCGATGGCGGAGCGAGCGAGCGAGCAGGCGACCGAGTCGGGGGACTCCCTTGCGGCGATAATCGCCGCGCACAACGAGGCGGACCGGGTGGGGGAGACGGTCGCGGCGTTGCGCGGCGCCTTCCCGGAGATGGCGATCTGGGTCGCCGACGACGCTTCCAGCGACGGCACGGCCGAGGCGGCGATGGCGGCAGGGGCGCAGGTGGTGAGCCGCGGCCGGCCACACGGCAAGGGCGCCAACGTGACCGCGGCGGCGGCTGCTGCGCTCAGCGCCGAGCCGCCACTCTCCCTGGTCCTCCTCTGCGACGCCGATCTCGGCGCCTCCGCCGCCCGGCTCGTGCCGCTGGTCGAGGCGGTCGAGAGGGGGGAGTGCGACCTCGCCGTCGCCGCCTTCAGCCGCCGCGTCGGCGGCGGCTTCGGTGTCGCGCTCGGCTTCGCCGGCTGGGCGATCCGCCGCCTCAGCGGCGTCGAGACGAGCGCTCCGATCTCCGGCCAGCGAGCAATGCGAGTCGAGGTGCTGCGGGCGACCCTGCCCTTCGCCCGCGGCTACGGCATGGAGATCGGGATGACCGTCGACGCGGTTCGCGCCGGCTTCACGCTTGCCGAGTACGAGCTCGACCTCGAGCACCGGGCCACCGGCCGCAGCCTCTCCGGCTTCGCCCACCGGGCCGCCCAACTGCGCGACTTCGCCCGCGTCTATCTGGCTCGCCGCCGAGCGGTTTGAGCTCAGCGCTTCGCGTAGTCGCCGATCTCTCCGAAGTCGACCATCACGCAGGCCTCCGGCCCCGAGACCTCGGCATCGTGACCCGGCGGGATCGCGACGACATCGCCGGCGTTGATCTCGACAGTCGAGCCGTCGTCCATGTCGACTCGCATGCTTCCCGAGAGGACGTAGGCGAAGTGCGCGACCTGGCACGAGTCGGTGCCGGCGATCGGCTTCACGTTCTCCGACCATTTCCAGCCCGGCTCGAACGTGCCTTTGGCGACGGTATGGCCAGCGAGTTGCACCATCTCTGCCTGGCCCTTGCCTTCGAACGGGCGGGTCTCGTCGGGGGAATCGAAACGCTTCAGTTCAACGGCTGCCATTGGGGCTCCTTCCGTAGGGTTGGGCCCCTGCCCGCACTCGACCGTACACCCGCTGCCCAGCCAGGGCAACCATGATCCTGGCGATAGACCAAGGGACCACCGGGACGACCTGCCTCGTCTTCGACGAGGAGGGGCGGATCGCTGGGCGGGCGTACTCGGAGTTCGAGCAGCATTTTCCCCGGCCGGGTTGGGTCGAGCACGACGCCGGGGAGATCTGGGATGCGACACGGCGGGTCGGGGCCGAGGCGCTCGCCGACGCCGGCGTCCGTGGCGCCGACCTGGACGGGATCGGGATCGCCAACCAGCGAGAGACCGTGGTCGCCTGGGACCCGGCGACGGGCGAGCCGGTCCACCGGGCGCTGGTCTGGCAGGACCGGCGCACCGCCGAGCGCTGCGACGAGCTGCGGGCAGCCGGGCATGAGGAACTGGTCCGGGAGCGGACCGGCCTCGTCATCGACCCCTACTTCTCCGCGACCAAGATCGAGTGGCTGCTGCGCAACGTCGAGCGCGCGGAGCGGGCGGTGTTCGGCACGATCGACTCCTGGCTCCTCTTCAAGCTGACCGGCCGCCACGCGACCGATTACACGAACGCCTCGCGGACGATGCTGTTCGACATCCGGCGGCTCGCCTGGGACGAGGAGCTGTGCGCGATGCTCGGGATCGACCCGGCCAGCCTCCCCGAGCCGCTCCCCTCCGCCCACGCCTACGGCACGACCTCGGAGTTCGGTGGCGAGGTGCCGGTGGCGGGGGTCGCCGGCGACCAGCAGGCGGCGCTGTTCGGGCAGGCCTGCCACCGCGCCGGGATGGCGAAGAACACCTACGGCACCGGCAGCTTCGTGCTCCTCCACACCGGCGACGCGGCGCCGGCGCCGGGAGAGGGTCTGCTGACCACGATCGCCGCTGGAGCGGAGGGGGAGAGCGCCTACGCGCTGGAGGCGTCGATCTTCGTCACCGGCGCCGCGGTGCAGTGGCTGCGCGACGGGCTGGGGATCGTCGGCGAGGTCGCCGAGACCGAGGCGATGGCCGCATCGCTGGCCGGCAACGACGGCGTCTACTTCGTGCCGGCGCTGACCGGGCTCGGCTCCCCCTACTGGGACCCCTACGCGCGGGGAACGATCGTCGGGTTGACGCGGGGGACGCGGCGCGAGCACCTGGCCAGGGCCACCCTGGAGGCGATCGCCTACGAGACGGTCGACGCGGTGCGCGCTCAGGAGGCGGCCGCGGGCGCGCGGCTCGAGGTGTTGAAGGCCGACGGCGGCGCGGTCGCCAACCGCTGGTTGATGCAGTTCCAGGCCGACGTGCTCGGGGCGCCGGTGGTGGTGCCGGAGATCGCCGAGACGACGGCGCTCGGCGCCGCCTACCTGGCGGGGATCGCCAGCGGCCGCTGGAGCACCGAGCAGGTGGGGAAGATGTGGCGCGAGGCCGCCCGGTATGAGCCGCAGATGGGCGAGGAGGAGCGCGAGGCGCTTCTCGCCGAGTGGCGCCGCGCGGTCGAACGCTCCCGAGGCTGGGCGGGCCCGGGAGGTCCGGCGGCCTCCGTGTAGCCCGCCGGCTCCTGGCTCCGCTCGGCCCGCGTAACTCCCGTCACCTTCGAGGGTAGGCACCAACGGTGGCTGCGGCCGCCGTCTCGTCATGGCGGAGATGAAGCCACAGGTCTACAGGGACCCGCGCCCGGCGGAGTACTTCGACCAGTTCCACGCCGCGGCGCGCAGGGGCGTCGGCTGGACCTATACGGCGGTGCGCATCCTCGTCTCGCTGCCGACGCTCCTCGTCTACCGGGTGTGGGCGATCGGCCTGAAGAACGTGCCGCGCGAGGGCCCGCTGGTCCTCGCCTCAAACCACTTCAGCCAGATGGACCATTTCTTCATCGGCCTCTATCTGCGTCGCAAGGTCCGCTTCATGGCCAAATCGCAGCTCTTCGGCCCGCCGGTCCTCACCTACGTCTACAAGCACGGGGGCGTCTTCCCGATTCGCCGCGGAAACCGCGACGAGGAGGCTTTCAAGACCGCCTACACGCTGCTCGACCAGGGCGAGATGCTGCTCGTCTACGCCGAGGGCGGCCGCTCGCGGTCGCAGGAGCTGGGAGAGCCGAGACCTGGGATCGGCCGGATCGCGCTCGAGTCGGGAGCGCCGGTCGTCCCGGTGGCGATCCACGGCTCGGCGGCGGTGCGGAAATGGAAGAAGCTGCGCTTCCCGAAGGTCACGGTGCAGTTCGGGGAGCCGCTCGTCTTCGGGGTCGAGCTGGGGTCGAGCCGCGAGCGCCAGCTCGAGGTCGCTGTGGAGGTCTTCGGTCGGGTGCGGGCGATGTATGAGGAGCTGTCTACTCGTAGCGCGCGTCGAGCTGCTCGTAGAAGGAGGGGTCGTGCCCCGGAGTGATCACCGCGTGGGGGAACTCGCGGTGGAAGAGCTTCAGCTCCTGCAGTGAGCGGCGGAAGTTGTGGGCGTCGAAGGGGCGGGGTGGCAGCGGCGCGTTGCCCTCGAGCTGGCCGTAGGTGTACATCGCGTCGCCGCCGATGACGAAGTCGCGCTCCTCGAGATGGGCGATCACCGACATGTGGCCCGCGCTGTGGCCCGGGGTGAAGGCGAGCCGGATGGAGCCGTCGCCGAAGAGGTCGAAGGTGCGGCCGAAGGTTGCGTAGGAGTCGACCCCGCCGCGGTCGAAGTCGACGGTGCGGTAGTCGAAGGCGTAGTCGAAGTGGGCGCGGCGGTAGCCGTTGAGGAGGGGGCGAGGACCGGTTGAGGCCGCCTCCCACTCGTCTTCGCTGACCACGAAGGCCGAGTTCGGGAACTCGGAGATCGCCGAGGTGTGGTCGAGGTGCATGTGGGTCATCACGACGATCGGGATCTCGCCGGGGTCGAGGCCGCGCTTGCGCAGCTGCGCGGGGACGTCCTCGCCCTGCTCCAGCTGCGGCTTGGCGGCGCGGGTCGCCAGCTTGCCGAAGTTCTCGCTGCCGTTGGTGGCGATAGAGGGATGCAGGCCGGTGTCGACGAGGACGGCCCCGGCGCTGGGGTGGCGGATCAGGAAGGCGGGGATCGGCACCACGTGCGGCGGCTTGCCGCGCAGGATCGCCTGCAGCACCTTCAGCGTGACGAAGTGGCCGCTCGGGCTTTCCATCGTCGCCTGTGGGAAGTCGACGCGCCCGGCGACGATCGGTTCGACCGCCACGGTGGCGCCGGGGGTGCCACCGGCAAGCGGCTCGTGAAGCGGTTTGGCCTCCACGTGCACCTTCATCGCCGAGTCACATTACCTGGGACGAGGTCGCCTATAGGCTTGCGCCGTGAGCTCGAGCATCTTCAGGCCCGGATTGCTCGACGGCCAGATCTGTGTCGTCTCCGGCGCAGGCAGCGGCCTGGGGCGGGCGACGGCGCTGGAGCTGGCGGGGCTGGGGGCGGTGGTGGTCGGTTGCGGGCGGCGCGAGGAGCCGCTGGCCGAGACGGCGGCGCTCGCCGCGGAGTTGCCCGGCGCGTTCGAGCGCGAAGCGATGGACATTCGCGAGGAGGAGGCCGTCGAGCGGCTCTTCGACGGCGTGCTCGATCGCCACGAACGCCTCGACGTGCTGGTCAACAACGCCGGCGGGCAGTTCATGAGCCCGGCTGAGGCGATCACGCCGAAAGGGTTCCGCACGGTGATCGAGCTGAACGTGCAGGGGACCTGGCTGATGACCCACGCCGCCGCGACCAAGGCCTTCATCCCGCAGGGAGGCGGAAAGGTCCTCAGCGTCACCCTCTCCCCCCACAACGGGATGCCGGGCATGGTTCACTCGGGCGCGGCGCGCGCCGCGGTCGAGAACATGATGCGGACACTGGCGGTCGAGTGGGCGCGGTTCGGGATCAAGACCTGCGCCTTGGCCGCCGGCCAGTTCGCGACCGAGACCCTGCTCACCAAGTACCCGCAGGTGGTGGTCGACAACCTGGAGCGCTCGATCCCGATCGGCCGCGCCGGTCGCCCTGAGGAGATGGCCTGGCTCGTCGCCTACCTGGCCTCGCCCGCCGGGGACTTCTTCTCCGGCACGACGATCACGATCGACGGCGCCCGCGACAACTGGGCCGGGCCCTGGCCGCCGGAGGCGATCGCCACCGAGGGCGGCGACCCGGTCGCCGAGGAGCGCCGTTAGCGCGGCTCGAGCACGACCAGCGGGATCTCGCGGTCGGTGCGTGCCTTGTAGTCCTTGTAGCCAGGGTAGGCCTTGACCGCCTTCGCCCAGAGGCGGTCGCGCTCCTCCGGCGTGGCCACGCGGGCGTGGACCCGCCGCTTCTCGGCGGCGATCTGCACCGTTGTGTCGGGATTGGCGATCAGGTTGTGGTACCAGGCGGGGTGCTTCGGAAAGCCGCCTTTGGAGGCGACGATGACGACGTCGTCGCCGTTCTCGACGTAGAGCAGCGGGGAGGTGCGCTTGGTGCCGCTCTTCGCCCCGACGTGGTCGAGCAGCAGGATCGTCGGCAGGCCGGGGAGGGTGTGGCCGATGCGCCCACCCGTCGCTCGGTAGACGAACGTGTGGACGCCCATGAAGCGACGGAGGACAGGCCAGATCCGATCCGTCACCTCGAGGTAAAGGATCTGGGGCCTGTCCTTCGTCGCCTTGGCGCTCAGGTGTACATCCCCCCGAACATCCCGCCGGTGATGTTCAGCACCTGGCCATGGACGTAGTTAGCGAGCGGGGAGGCGAGGAAGAGGACCGGGCCTGCCGCCTCCTCCGGCTGGGCGGGGCGGCCGATCGGGATGATCGCCGAGGCCATCGCCCGCATCTGCTCGGGGATGCCCAGCTCGATCTTCTCGCCGGTCGGCGAGGTCATCTCTCCGCCGCTCTCTTTGGCCGCGGTCAGCCGCGTCTCGACGAAGCCGAAGGCGACGGCGTTGACGTTGATCTTGAACTGGCCCCACTCCTTGGCAAGGGTTTTCGTAAGGCCGACGACGCCCATCTTCGCGGCCGAGTAGTTGACCTGGCCGGCGTTCCCCATCGTCCCCGACGTCGAGGAGACGTTGATCAGCTTGCGGAAGACCTCCTTGCCCTCGTTGCGCTCCGCCTTGGCGGCCTCGCGCCAGTGGGGGGCGAGCGCCCGGGCGACGCGGAAGGGAACGACGGTGTGGATGTCGAGCATCGCCTGGAACTGCTCGTCGCTCATCTTGTGGGCGACGCCGTCCCAGGTGTAGCCGGCGTTGTTGACGGCGATGTCGACGGCGCCGAAGGCCTCGACCGCGGCGGCGACCAGCTCGTCGGCCGCACCCTCCTTGGTCAGATCGCCGGCGAAGACGGCCGTCTCGCCGTCGATCTCGCTCGCCGTCTGCTCGGCGACGTCGGCGTCGAGGTCGTTGATCAGAACCTTGGCGCCCTCGCCCGCGAACAGCTCAGCGGTGGCCCGGCCGATCCCTCTGGCCGACCCGGTGACGATCGCCGCTTTCCCATCGAGAAGTCCCATCAGTCTGCGTCTCCTTTTGGCTCGTGAAGTCGGCCGGGAGGCTATAGGTAAGCGTGCGCCCCTGGCTGCTCGGCCAGGCGGGGTTGGCTGTGCTGCTTCACCCCTGCGGCGGCTCCGCGGCAGGCGGTTGCTCCTGAGGCAGGGGCGGCGGCATCTGGTCCGTGGGGCTCGGTGGAGCGGGCTCGCCGGGCAGCGCCTCGGCTTCTGCCAGCCAGAGGTCGTTCAGCGAGACCTGGATGTAGGCCCAGAGGCCGGGAGCGAGGAGGACGTAGAGGATGATCGCGATCCAGCCGTTGAGCGGCTCCTGGCCGCCGAGTCGCGACGCGCCCATCACGCGCTTGGTCCCGCGCCAGTAGGTGACCAGAGCGGGCACCACGATCAGGCCGCCGGGGAAGAGCGCCAGCACCGAGTTGGTCGGGTTCTGGCCGAGGTCATAGCCCTTCGCATTGCCATAGTCGCGCAGCTCGCGGTTGATCCGGTACCACCAGACGAGGTGGTAGATGCCGAACGTGATGAGTGGAAGGAGGGCCGCAGCCCATGGGCTGCGGATCTTGACCTTTTCCGCACTGCCCCGTAGCTGCATTTCGTAGGCCATCTGAATCTCGCGTTCTCCCCGCCTGTCGGTTGGGGAAGACCCTACTCGACGGCTGGAGGGAAGCCAGCGTCTAGGCTGGCCAGCGGTGAACGGGGACCTGAGCAGCGTCTTCCTCCTCTCGCTGCTGGCGATGTTCAACCCGACGCTGCTCGCGGCCGTGACCGTGATGATGCTGCTGCCCAACACGAAGCGGCTGATGCTCGGCTACCTGCTCGGCGCCTACACGACGAGCATCACGTTGGGCCTGGCGATCGTCTTCTCGCTGAACGGGTCAGGCGCGGTCGAAACCGCGAGGAACACCCTCAGCCCGAGCGAGGACATCGCCCTCGGGCTCCTGTTGCTGCTGGTCGCGTTCGTGCTGGGGACCGGGCGCGACGCGCGGCTGCAGGAGCGACGGCGCCGTCGCAAGGAGGCGAAGGAAAGCTCCGGTGAGGCAAGGGAATCGTGGCCGGAGCGAATGCTTGGGCGGGGGTCGGCCCGGGTCACCTTCGCGCTGGGAGTCGTGCTCACCTTCCCCGGTGTGTCCTACCTGGCCGCACTCAACCACATCGCGAAGCTGGACCCCGGGACGGTGCCCACCGTGCTTCTCGTCGTCGGTTTCTGCCTGATGCAGCAGCTGCTGCTCGAGGCGCCGCTGCTCGGCTATGCGATCGCGCCGGATTGGACCCAGGATGCGGTGACGCGTTTCCGGGCGTGGCTGGGCCGCAGCGGCCGCCGCGCCGCCGTGATCGGCGCCGCGGCGATCGGCGCGCTGCTTCTCATCCGTGGCTTGATCACGCTGCTGGGTTAGAGCTTGCCGATCTGGGCCAGGTACTCGTCGAGGGCCTTGGTTTTCTGGGTGTCCTCGTAGACCTCGTATTCGCGCAGCAGGCCCCAGGAGATGCGGCCCCAGATCACGTAGCGGTTCTCGTAGACGCGCTCGCCGTCGGAGGAGTCGAGATGATCGGTGCCGCGGACGCAGATCGTCTGCCTCCAGGGGAAGCCCTTGAGGATCACCTCGTCGGGGTGGATCTGGATGCCGGCGTCGGCGAACCTGCGCAGCCAGGGCTCCAGCTTCTCCTTGCCCTCCAGCTCGGTTGCCCAGGAGCTGTCGCCGGGGAAGCGGAATTTCACATCCGCGGCGTCCATCTTCAGCGTCGGGCCGATATCCCCGGCGCTTGCCCTCTCCATGTTGCGGGCGATCATCTTCTTGGCCAGCCACGAAAGCATCGGTGCCTCCTTCTCACTCCGCGGCAATCGCACGGAGGTCGTTGGGCCTCAGCAGCGCGACCAGCGTATTGCCGTTGACGATGGCGAGGCCGCCCTTCTTCAGCTTCGCGCTGGCGCCGGTGAGGCGGCCGACCTCGGCCGAGAAGTCCGGCTCGTGGCCGACGAGAAGGACCTCGCCGCGACCGGCGGCGAGCTCGAGCGCGTCGAAGACCCCGCCGCGCAGCTGGGGTGTCTCCTCAGGCTCGATCTCAAGCACCTCGCAGGCGAGCCGGGCCGTATCGGCGGCGCGCACCTTCGAGCTGGTCAGACAGGCCTCGATCTCGGCGCCCATCGTCGCCAGGGCCCGGCCGGCCGCCACGGCTTGGCGTTGCCCCTTCTCGGTCAGCCGTCGGGCCGAGTCGTCGCCATTCCCGTCCTCGGCGTCTCCGTGTCGCAAGAGGTAGATCACGCCATCCTCACCCGTCGGTTTCTCCCATGTGGAAACGCTACCCGTCCACCGTCAGCAGGGGCCCAATCGACTCAGCCTGCGGCGGTAGACCCGCATCGAGCTGTGCTTCCAGTCGCCGTGGGTCTGGTTGCGCAGGCTGGGTACCAGCTCGCGGTGGTATGGCGAGCTGAGGCTCTCGTTGTGCCCGATCACGTTGCGCAGCTTGATACGGAAGCGGCAGCGCAGGTACTGGGTGAGGCGCAGCGAGGCGCGCAGCTGGCGGCGGTTGCCGAGCACGTCCGAGTCGGCGAAGCCGGTGTGCTCGATCCCGATCGCCGTCCAGTTGAGCCCGACCGTGTGCCGGCAGCGGATCGCCAGGTGGACGAGTTCGTAGATATGTCCGGAGGAGGAGACGACGAAGTGGGAGCAGACGTTGGGCAGCTCGTGCAGCTCGACGTCCGGGACGTCGGGGGCGAACGCGTTGTAGACCGCGGCGGCGGTGCCGGCCACCGCGACGTGCTCGACGATCACGCGAGGGTGCCGCAGCCGCCACGTGCTTTCGCCGTAGTGACGGGCGGAGTAGGCGGCCATCTGACGCTTGCGCTTGGGGCCGAACGGGATCAGCCAGGAGATGATGTGGGGCCGCGGAGCGGCCGCCCGCGGCGTCGCCGAAGCCACCGGGCCCGGCGATGCCTGCGTTGCTCCTCCCACACCGACGGCGCCCCAGGCGCAGAGGGCGACGGTGGCAGCAACCAGAGCCGACCGCCGGCGAATCGACCCGTGGGTCATCCGTCAGCTCGCAACTGCCAGCTCGTCGCCGGGCCGCGTCGAGCTCGGTGTCCTGCCTGGCAGGAGAATCGACAGCACGGCGGCCGCAAGCACACACGCGACCGACGCCCAGAGGCAGGCGACCAGTCCGTCCCACTGGTAGAGCAGCCCCGACAGAACCGTTCCCGCCAGGCGGCCGCCGGCGTTCGCCATGTAGTAGAAGCCGACGTTCATCGCCGCCCTGTCGTTGTCGGCATAGGCAAGGATCAGGTAGGAGTGGACGGCGGAGTTCATCGCGAACACCACCCCGAAGGCGATCAGCCCGACGACGATCACGACGGTCGGATCGACGTGGGCCGTCAGGCCGATGGCGATCGCGGCGGGGAACGCGGCCAGCACGAAGGCCAGCCAGGTGGCGGTCCTGCCGTCCGGCTCGGCGCCTCCCTCCGCGCCTCGCCGGCGCACGAAGCCAGGGGCCGCGGCCTGCACGGCCCCGTAGCCGATCACCCAGATCGCGAGGAAGCCGCCGGTCTGCCAGAAGCTCCAGCCGAGGACGGTCTCGAGGTAGACCGGGAGGCCGACGACGAACCAGACGTCGCGCGAGGCGAAGAGGAAGATGCGGGCGGCGGCGAGGACGTTGACCGCGCGGTTGTTGGAGAACATGTGCTTGAACTTGGCCTTCGCGTCGGGGCGGCCGAGGTGCCCGTGCATCAGTCGCGCGGTCACCAGCAACGCCGCGAGGACGAACCCGGCCAGGATCGCCATCGAGGTCTGGAACCCGGTCAGCGTCAGCATCAGGCCGCCGAGGAAGAAGCCCACCCCCTTGAGCGCGTTCTTGGAGCCGGTCAGGATCGCGACCCAGCGGTAGAGAGAGGATTCGTCGCCCTCGGGCACGACGAGCTTCACCGCGCTCTTGGAGCTCATCTTGGTCAGGTCCTTGGCGATGCCCGAGAAGGCCTGGGAGACCATCACGTAGGGGACGACCAGCCAGGCCTGCGGCGCGAAGGCGAGCATGCTGACCGCGAAGACCTGGGTGCCGAGGCCCATGAAGAGCGTCCTCCTCAGCCCGAAACGCGCCGCGAGCCAGCCGCCGACGAGGTTGGTGACGACGCCGAAGACCTCGTAGAAGATGAAGAGCGAGGCGATCGTGAAGGGGGAGTACCCCAGTTCGTAGAAGTAGAACAGCACCAGCATCCGGGTCGCGCCGTCGACCAGCGTCTCGACCCAGTAGGCGCCGGTGACCAGGACGTAGTTCCGCAGGTCGGCCCGCCGCATGGTTGCGGTTGGCTCAGCTGAGGCCATCGGCGACCGTCCGCGCGAGCTCGACCAGGCGGTTGGCGTAGCCCCACTCGTTGTCGTACCAGGCGAGGACCTTGACCTGGGTCTCGTCGACGACCATGGTCGAGAGGGCGTCGACGACGCCGGAGCGCGGATCGTCGCGGTAGTCGACCGAGACCAGCGGGCGGGTCTCGTAGCCGAGGATCCCGGCCAGCGGCCCGGCGGCGGCGGCCTCGAGCAGGCCGTTGACCTCCTCGGCGTCGGTCGCCCGCTCGACCTCGAAGACGCAGTCGGTGAGCGAGGCGTTGAGCAGCGGGACCCGCACCGCGAGCCCGTTCAGTCGCCCCTGCAGCTCGGGGAAGATCAGCCCGATCGCCGTCGCCGAGCCGGTCGTCGTCGGAATCAGCGACAGGCTCGCCGCACGGGCCCGCCGCAGGTCCTTGTGGGGGGCGTCGACGATCGTCTGGGTGTTGGTCAGGTCGTGAAGCGTCGTGATCGCCCCATGGCGGATGCCGATCCCCTCGTGGATCACCTTGACGACGGGCGCCAGGCAGTTGGTCGTGCAGGAGGCCGCGGTCAGGATGTCGTGGCGATCGGGCTCATAGCGGTCGTCGTTGACCCCGACCACCACGTTCAGGGCCCCCTCCTTGACGGGCGCCGCGACGACGACCTTGCGGACACCCTGTTGGAAGTAGGGCGCGAGCGCCTCTGCGGTTCGGAACTTGCCGGAGCACTCGAGCACGATGTCGACTCCGGCCTCGCCCCAGGGGACCGCGCCGGGGTCGGCGGCGCGGCTGTAGCCGAGAGTGGTCCCGGCGACGGAGAGGGCGCCGTCCTCGCCGTCGGCGCTTGCGGACCATCGCCCATGGACGGAGTCGAACATCAGCAGGTGCGCCGCGGTGGCCGCGTCGCCGCTGGGCTCGTTGACATGCGTGAAGGCCAGCTCCGGCCATCCCCACGCCGCACGCAGCGCCAGCCGCCCCATCCGCCCAAAGCCATTGATCCCAACGCGCGCGCTCATCGACGATCCCGCGACAGCCTATACATTGACATTTGTCATTTCAATCGATATATGTGAATAGATGGTTATCGACCTGGAGCTCGCCCCGAAGCAGAAGCGGCCCGCCGGTGAGGCGTGTTGCGAGCCGGTCGTCTACCCCGACATCGAACGCCCCGAGGCCGAACGCATGGCCAAGGTGGCGAAGGCGCTCGGGGATCCGATCCGGATGCAGCTCGCCGACGTGCTGCGCAAGCACGCCGGCAAGGTCTGCGTTTGCGAGCTGGTTCCGCTCTTCGATCTCTCCCAGCCCACCGTCTCCCATCACCTCAAGGTACTTCGCGAGGCCGGCATCGTCGAGTCCGAGCGCCAGGGGCTTTGGGCCTACTACTACGTCGTCCCCGATGCACTGGAGGAGCTGTCCACGTGGCTGACCAAATGACCGAGACCGATCAGATCCGCAAGGCCGTGCGCGCCCGCTACGCAGCGGCGGCCGAGAACGTCGGCGCGAGCCGCGATCCCGGCAGCTCGTGCTGCGGGGCCTCCGACGCCGTGCTGTCCGACGAGGAGGCGCAGGTGTTCGGCGCCTCCCTGTATGACGAGACCTCGCAGGGAGAGCTTCCCGACACGGCGACGATGGCCTCGCTGGGCTGCGGCAACCCGACCGCGGTCGCCGAGCTGCACGCCGGCGAAACGGTGCTCGACCTCGGCTCCGGGCGGAGGCATCGACGTTCTGCTCTCCGCCAAGCGGGTCGGCGCGACCGGCAAGGCCTACGGGCTCGACATGACCGACGAGATGCTCGCCCTGGCGCGGGAGAACCAGCGCAAGGCGGGGGTCGAGAACGTCGAGTGGCTGCGGGGCGAGATCGAGGCCATCCCGCTGCCGGCCGAGACGGTCGACGTGGTGATCTCCAACTGCGTCATCAACCTCTCCGGGGACAAGCCGGCGGTTCTCGCCGAGGCGGCGCGGGTGCTGAAGCCCGGGGGCCGCCTCGCCGTCTCAGACGTGATCGCCGACGAGGACATGGACGCCGCCACCCGCGCCGACATCGCGCAGTGGACCGGCTGCATCGCCGGGGCGCTGACACGGCGCGAGTTCGAGGAAGCGCTGGCGACAGCCGGCTTCGTGGACGATCGAGGTCTCCGCGACCCACCGGGTCCACGACAAAGCCGCCTCCGCGATCATCCGCGCCCGCAAGCCCTAGCCCCTACAACCCATCCCCTTGCCGATCTACAGGTTGCGGACTCGCCGGCCGATGTCGTGGTCCTGCGGATAGCCGGCCGACTCCCAGAACGCTCCCGCCACCTCATCGTCGAAGGCGACCAGCGCGGTCACGCGACGGACGCCACACTGGCGTAGATAGTCCTCGCCGGCCCGGGTCAGCGCTAGCCCAACGCCCTGCCGCCGATGCCCATCGCGAACGGTCAGGCGATACATGTTCCCCCGCCACCCGTCCCAGGCAGCGATCAGCGCGCCGACTATCTCCCCGTTCCGCTCGGCTACCAGGAGTGCAGCTGGGGACTCGGCGACCAAGCGCTCAACATCTTCGATGCGATCAGGCGTACTTGCATGCTCACTTCGAGCCTGTGCCCATAGGTCCAACACTGCCGGCACGTCGGCCTGCCGGCCTCGACGTACGGTGATTCCCTCGGCGGTCAAGTGCGGAGCATAACGTCGGGAGTTCCGTGCTTCGCGGCGTATCCCGCCGCGCTGCCGCCTTCGATTGCCCCGCGCTCGTCAGCGGGGGACGAGCTGGAGGATGGGGATGGTGCGGCCGCCGCGGGCTGCGCTTTCCCGATAGGCCGCGAACGGCGGGAAGACGCGGTCGGCAAGCCCCCAGAGCCGCGCCCGCGCTTTCTCGTCGTCGATGATCTCGACTCGGAATGGTTGGCCGCTAAACCGGACATCGGGGTTTGCGCGAGCGTTGTAGAACCAGGAGGGGTGCTCGGGGGCACCGGCCTTTGAGGCGATGACCGTCACCCGCTCGCCGTCGTGGAAGTAGATGACCCCGTTGCATCTCGCCTGGCCCGTGCGTGCGCCGCGCGTCTCCAGCAGCGCGGTCGGGATGATGAGCCCCGTGCCGAGACGACCGCCGGTCAGCCGCAGCAGGTAGGGATCGACCTTCCACCCGATGTTCCTCGACAGCCAGAACCCGACCGGCGAAGCCACGAACGTAGCCCACGCCCGGTAGAGCGGACCGCGAGTGGCTTCAGGATCGACATACCGCAGGGTGCGACGAGAGGGCATGGCGAGGCGGCCCCTACAACCCAGCTGTTTGCCCAGGATCTCCTTCATGAAGCATGGCACGGGAGGGCACGCGAGGTCACCGGAGGACAAGGATTCCCCGCAAATGAGCTTGTTCGGAGATGGAGGCGATAACCGGTCGTGATCGCGAATGTACAGCCGGACGTGTCCGAATCGCGTACTGCTCCCATCCTCCCAGCTATTCGTCTTCGTACTCCTGACCCTCGTAGGAGGCATCGATGACCTGGAGGCCCTGGTTGTTCGCCTCCTCCACTACATCGATGTGCAGCGCCTCGAAAGGGTCGACATAGTCATGGGTCGTCATTGACGCGGGCAGCTCCGCGGCCACAAGCTGTGCCGTTCCCTGCAGTTTGAGTCCGCAATGTGGGCAGGCGAAGCTTCGCCCAGCGACGCTCACCGGCTGGCTTAGCTCATCGCCATCGAACCGTGCGGCTCCGACGTGAACCCGCATGCCAGCCATCTCTCCGCGCTTCTCGCAGGCCGGGCAGTCGACAGCCCACAGGACCTCGCCGGAGGTCTTTTCGACCATCGTGATCATCGAGACCTCGACCTTCTCGAGCGGCCGCTTCTTCGCTTCGGCGATCAACTTGGCGACCTCGGCTTCGGCCTCAGTAATTGTCTGCTTCTCCAATTCCTCGGCCTGTTCCGCGTACCCGTTGCCAACGAAGCTCTCCAGCTCCCGTCCGCATTGCTTGCAAAATGCAGCCGCAAGGATCAGGAAGTCAGGCATCCAGCGCTCCTCGCCCAGATCCTCGAACTCTGCTGTCGGCCCATGGCATTCTGCGTTTCGCCGAACGATCAGACGCACCGCTGCGTCCTTAACCTCCACTGTCACCGGCTCCAGGCGGGTCGAGTACTCGGTGATCTCGGCCAAGCCGCGAGTTCGAATTACTGCTGAATCCGTCTCGGTCTCGCCGACCGCGGCAAGCAGCGACTCAATCGATCGAGGGTCGGCAAGCACTACAGGGTGAACCGTGGAGACCATCGCTCGGATCATCGGCTCAACTGCGAAGTGAAACCACCATGCCTTCACGGCGGGCTCCTCGGCTTCGAGCCCCCTCTCGACGTAGAGGCGGGCCTTGCCCACGAATTCGTCGGTAGTCCAGCTCATCTGTAGACAGATACTCGCATGAGCTCGCGCTCGCCGTCCTCGTGCGACAGCGCCTCGCGACCATGCAGTACGCGGGCATTGTCGAAGACGAGCGCCTGTTCGGACCGCCACTCGATCCGAGTCCCCGGCAGGGCGTCGAGAAACGCGAGACTTTCCTCCGGGCGGCCATCTGAACCCGCTGGACGCATGCAGTCGGGGTTCAGGCGCCAGCGCACACAATCTCCGTTTGTTTGGCGGGGAACCACATAGAAGCGCCTTCGGCCGACGCCAGCCAGCCAGGCCCGCGAAAAGAGCGGACGGTCGAGCAATGGGTCCTCTCCGTCGTAGAGGAGCGTTGCCGCCTCGTGCTTGGCTGGCGACCAAAGCGCCACGTAGCGCGGCGGCTCCACGTCTTCAGCGCCATCCGTGTGCGGGGGGAATTGCCCGAGGCCGTGATTTGCAGAAAGCGATGGGACAGGCGCCTCAGCTTCGCCTCGGGCGACGAGCCGCTTCACGCGCCGCCGGCCCCCAAGCTCTTCGCAAAACTCCAAGAGGTCGGCGAACGCGATGCTTGGGATTAGAGCCCAGCCATCATTTGCCAGCTGCCGAATGGCCCGTTCCTGCCCCTCACTCATGCTGTGAAGGCTAGGCACCGCGGCGGGTTGGCACGACTGGTGCTCTGATTAACGCCGACGCTGCGATAGATCCGAGGCGGCAGCGCGTTTTGCTGCTTTAGAAGCGGATTTTGACCGGAGGGTTCGAGCCGCTGAAGACGCTGCTCTCGCGCTGGTCCTGTTGGAATTTCCTACCTGAGACAGATCCGATGCGGCTGCTCGTTTTGCGGCTTTGGACGCAGATCTAGAACGCAGCGCCTTTCCCGCGGCTGAGGCCGCCCGCTGTCCGGTCCGTCGCGAGCTTTTCCTGCTCATTTGACCCTCCTATGAGTCAATACGACATGTTGCAAAGGCGAATCGTACGTTCATATCCGGACAGACCGAGCAGTCGGGGTCTTCCGGCCGTGAAGTTAGCCCCGCTTTGATTTCAGCAGGGCGTGCGCGGCGCGCTTATCGCTAGTGCTTGGGCGGCTAGTCCGCCCATTCGAGCGCGATGAAATGACTCGCGAAGGACGACTCTCCGCAGCCTTGACGACATAGGTTCCAGAGCGGCTGACTCTCACCGATGATTCCTTAGCCATAAAGCCCCTCCGTCCTCGTTAAACATCAAGTCTCTAGCCAGTTTAGCCAGGTGCTCGGATCGCCGACCAGAGCAGCCTCAGCGAGGCAGCGGTGCAGGCTAGAGCGGCGATCCGCCAAACGCCCACGGGATGCGCATCGGGAATTTGCATTGCAAGCGTGGCCGAGGCCAATAGAGCGGCCAGGCTTACCACTGCAAGCCAGCGTCGAGAGGCGGAGAAGAGCTTCGTAACAAGGACGTGCTCTCCGCGAGCTGCGGTGACCCCTGAATAGAGCGCTGCTCCTGCCAGTAGGAGCGAAACGGCAGCATCTGGATTCTTAGCGTCCAGCCCTGAGCACTCCCCAAGCCAGAGCAAGGACGAGACGACGATGCCTGTGGCCGCAGCCTGCATGGTTCTCCCGCGGCGCTCGGGGGCAACTACAACGTAGGCATCGGTGAAAGTGTCGTCATCCAGCGTTCGGTTGGCGTACAGCGAGGCTCGGTTCCGGTTCCAATCGGGCTCACTACGCGGTTTCTCTTTTGCAAAGTCGTAGAGAACTGCGCTTTCAATGCGGAGATCTTCAGGGACGACTATCTCGGCATGGAAGCTGGCAGCGCGCCAAGCTCCAGGGCAGAGAATCCTGAAGCGACTTCGGTCTGGTCGTCGAACGCGCTGCCAAAGCATCCATGGGGCGAGGCGTTCTCTGAGCGTGCCGCTGAGTGCAAGATCAAAATCGTCTCCGTAGCTGTACTTCAAAATGCGGCGGTTGGCGCTCCTCGGTTGGACGACTGCGAACAACACATAGTTGTCTTGCAGCACATTCAGCAAGGATCGGCACACCGCGCTATCCCAAATCTTTGAGCGCAGCGAATCACCAGCTTCGGCGCCTCCGACAAAGACACCAAGAGCTTCGCTGGCGCGCTCGGGCTCGGAGACAACAACCTGCTGAAGATCGCTCCAAATAAGCTCAAAAGCCTCGGGCGACAGTTCCGCCGGCAGAACATCGAGAGCGGCGCTCATTAGGGCTGTATGCGCAAGGGCTGCATTGCTCTCCTTCCCAAGCACGGGGACTGCTGCGCCCGTCTCGTCGCGAAGATCAAAATTCCGGCGTGGCTCCTTGCTGAGCACAGAAATCGGAACGACGACACCATGCTCGGTTTCGAGTTCTTTCAGCTTTTCATCTGACAGGGTGAAATCGATTGAAACCTTTCGTCGCGTTTCCTCATGTGACAGCAATTCGACTGTCTCAACGCGCCGGTTGATCCAATCGGCAGGGCTCGGCAATCAACTCTGACGCGGCGATGCCAGCGTTCAGGTGAGATGCTGGATAGCTGATTTCCATCGCCATCGACCGGCGGAGTTTCTCGAAGGGACCGGCGGAAGACCTAGGCGGAGTATCGGTCCACGAGGCGGCCTATCTCTCCCAGGGAGGCTCCGAGGGCGGAGGCGATCCGTGTAACGGTGCCCCAGGTAGGGTTGGCCTGTCCGCGCTCGATCAGGGAGAGAGTGCCGGTTGTGATGTCGGCCGCATGGGCGAGGTCTTCCTGGGTGATGCCGTGCTTCTGGCGAAGCTGGCGGATCGCTTCGCCTAGGGCGGGCTGGGGTTGATCGGAGCGGCGCATCCGGTTTGGGACGCTTTCAGACGCGAGCGACATGGACTAGGGTACAAAACAGTAGCGATATGTGCTCAGTTGGTGCTAGGCTCTCGCCATCTAAAAAGTGCCCCCGCGCGAAATCCCTGCTAATCCCTACAACCCCATCTGCTTGCCGAGGATCTCCTTCATGAGCCCCGAGCATGGCACGGCCGGACACGCGGGATCATCCGAGGGCACGGATGCCCCGCAAATGAGGTTGTTCGGCGATGAGAGCGATGATCGGCCGTGATCGCCGGTGGCTTCCCTGATGTGTCCGGATTGTGTCTCAAAATGAGCACGGGCCTTCTGTCGAACCGCTACGTCACGGGCGAATTCAACTCCCCGGCTGCGGCGAAGGGCCTGATGCTCGGCATCTCCTGCTCTAGGGCAGGAGGGCGTAACGCCCCGAGGCTGCCACTTGGCCAAGATTAGCCCGTGATCGAGCCTCGCATCCGCAAGCTGATCGGAGCTCAGCAGGAGCGAATGCTCGCCGCGCTGACCGAGGCCCGTGCCAAGTTCGATCACCCGGGTGACATCGGCAGCGCCGGTCTCGAGTCAGCGTTTCGGGAGTTCCTTGAGGCTAACCTGCCGCGTCGTCTCTCGGTCGGCCAGGGTGAGGTGATCGACGGCGAAGGCCATATTTCGGGTCAGACGGACGTGCTGATCCTCGACGAGGACCATCCATTTCGCCTCGATCCCAAAGAGCCAGGCTTGGCTCTTATTGAGGGCGTAGCCGCCGCCGGAGAGCTGAAGTCGACGCTGGGAAGTACCGCACTTGGCAGTGTGACCGAGGCCTCGGCACGCTTCAAGGGCCTGAAGGCAGAGGAGGTTGACGGGGCGATGATCTATGCCGCTCCGAGCGACCGGCCGCGCTTTTATCAGCGCCGCCCGTACTTCACGATCGCCGCCGAATCTGAGCTTACTGTCGAGACGATCGGAGAGCGCCTGCTCGAGGCCGATCAAAGGGCTCGAAGGTCAGATCATCGACGCGATCTTCCTCCTCGATCGTGGTTGGGTAATCAACTTCGGCGACGGCAAGGGCGCCTTCCAATTTCGCGCTGAGGACGGCAGCTCCATTCCAGGGTGGGTTGTGCAGGAGGTCCCCGCAGCCGAGGTCCTCTTCGACTTCTTCGTCTGGCTTTCGATCGTGATGCCGCGCGTGCACCGCGCCGCTTCGCCCTTCCTTCGCTACTTCTAGATGACCGAGTGCGAGCCAGACGAAGCTCAGCTCGGTCGCGTTATCGAGGCGCTTGAAAAGGCGCGCCGGCGACCGCCCCGCTTCGCCGCTGCGGCAGAGGTCCCGGTCGTCCTCTCCGAGCTTGAGGAGTGGCTCGCCGATGAGCGCCAGTGGGTCAGCGGATACGCGGGCCAGTGGCGCTCGCTGATCGACGACCTCACCGCCGCCCGTATGGCGCTTGGTGCGCGCTTCGGGACTTACCTGCGATCGGGCGCGCGCGCCAGCATATGGGCCGAGCTGACCGGGGTGCGCAAGGCGCTCAGGGATCGCCGCCGCGGGGGTCCCGACCCGGTCCTGCGCCGCAGACTGAAAAGGGCAGCTGAGCAGCTGCGCCTAGCGATCGACGAAGCCGATGCACTGCTCACAGCCTGGGAGGATCTACTCCTCGCCTCGACCGATGAAGTGGCGCTGGCGCGTGCCCACACCCTGCTCGTCCTCGCCGCCGAGCAGGGTCTTGACTCGGATGCCATCGCATCTCAGCTCGCCGAGGTGCTGAGGGACTCGGGCTACCGGATTGCGATCCTGCGTGGCGAACCGACCAATCGCTTCGAGAGCCTCGCCGAACGTGCGGGGGCGAGCGTTGGAGAGCGACTCGAGCTCTGCCGCAGCCTCCTCGCCACGCCGGGCACCAGTGGTGAGGCGGTGGTCTGGCTGCGCTACCTACTCGCGCCACTCGACCCGGGAGTCATGATCGAGATCAGCGAGGGGGTGAGGATCTACGCGCAGGGATCGTTGCGCGAAGCCTGGGTCGCCGATCAGCAGGAGCGGCTGCCACCGGAGCTACGCGACGGCAACCGCCCCCACAACCTGGCGACGATGGCGCGCATTCCCGACCCCGATGAGGATGAAGAGGACGAGGCCTACGTGGACCCCGACGAGGGGCGCCCGCCGTACGCGCTGATCCGGATCGACCTCGGTCGGGTGCGCTTCGCCGAGGCCCTGGCGCTTGCACGCGAGACCGCCGAGCTGCTCGTCTCCCTCGCGGTCCTCCACGGTGCCGACCCGGCGATCTGGCTCTTGACCGGCGACTACGCGACTTTCCGCGACGGCCGCGGCGCTGGTGCTTCCTTCACCGCGCCGCCGGTCTTCGAGCCGAACCTCGAGCAGGAATCGGCGATGGCCTCCGACCGCCTCCCCTTCGTCCTCTCGAAGTGGTCAGAGCAGCTCGCTCCCCACCTGCCGCTGACCCGGCCTGATCTGCGGCGCGCCGCCCAGCTCGCCTACTGGATGCGGCGCGCGCAGGAGACCTGGGAGCCCGGACGCCTCGTCCTCTATGACCGGGTATTCGAGCAGGTCGCCGGTTGGGCAGGCTTCACCGATCTCGGCCGCTTCGTTGAGGATTGCCTGCGGCCCTCCTGGCCCTTGGGGAGGGTCCGCAACGAGATCACCAACTGTTGGGCCGCGGTCCACAACGCTGGCAGCGGTCCCTTTCGCGAGATCTCAGAGTCTGCTTGGTCAGAGATCGCTGCCGCCCCCGAGATCGAATACGTGCCACGAGATGACGGCGGCTGGGAGGTCAACCTGAAGGGGGTTCTGCTGCGCCTCTCCTTCATCCTCGAACGCCTGAGCCCCGACAGCGCCTTGCACGAGCGGGTCGAGCGCCTGCGCGAACGCACCTCCTCGGCCAAGGCAACGCTTAGCTGGCTCGATGAGCTCGACGGTCATTTCGCGGCGCTTCGTGCTCGCACGCGCCGGCTGCGAAATGCGCTCGTTCATGGCGGGCCCGTCGGCGAGCAAGCAGCGGGCTCGGTACTACCCTTCGCAGAGTGGCTCGCCACCGATGCCCTCCACACGGCTCTCGACGGTCTGCTCGCCGACAAGGGCGATCTGATCGATCATTTCCTCAGCCGCCGGACCGCTCAGCTGGGCGCTAGGGAAGGCCTGGTGGCGGGAAAGTCACCCACTGAGGTGCTTTTTTGGGAATCCGACTGAGCTTCCATGTGACCTCGTCATCTAGGAATGAGAATCAGGAGAAAAGCCGCAGCATTTTCGACCGGAACGAGTGATCGCGTGTGACCGCGCGAGGTCGGGTTACGTGTCTGGATTGTGGCTCACTGGGCATCCACGTCTCGCTGGCGAGCGCGGTTCTCGGCGCTTGACTTGTGTCATTGACCCGGGCGCTCAAAGCTCTGGAGAGCCGCCTTCAAATGTTGCCCTTTGGGCGGTTCGGGGGCCTGCATCGTGTAGTTGAGCAGACCTTGTTCACAGCTCAGACCACCGCCCACTGAGACCGCTGGGACATGGATCGCGTCCGGGGCAACCATCCAGGGGAAGTATGAGACCTCGACTCTTTGACCGAAAGCGGTCCCATGGTGAGCGCTCTTGGGAATGAACTTGACCAGCGCGTTGGGGAATAGCCAAGGACGGAGAAGGATCGACATGCAGTGCGTCCCGATCGTGCCTGGCGATTGATTAGCAGCTTCACGGATTGCGTCTACCAGGAGGGACTCCACCGACTGCCAGTCAGATCCAGCGGCGCCAACTCGATCGAGCAGCTCCCCCCAGCGATTGCCACTCATCGCCCAATTGCCAGTTGGGGTCATCTTGAAAACGGTTTTCCGCTCGGGCAGGTGTCTCGGTACCAGCTGAGTCCAGCGCAGTCGGTCGCCCTGCGGCTGGAGGCGCCAGAGCACGTTGCGGACCAGAGCCTGCTCGCGCTTTCCATTCCATTGCCAGCCGACTGCGCAGATCTCACCGCTGTACTCACGGAATTCGGTGTGGTCCTGCAGGGCTTGGCTCAGCGCGATCAGACTCGATCCCACATCGCGAACGGGAAAGGCGCCCAAAGACATGAAACCGCCGGCGTCGGCTGCGGAACCACCGGTGACCTGGTTAGCGATCCATGTGTCGGTTGGCATGCCATCAAGGAAAGCGAGTCCTGTGTAGCCGAACGTCAACAAGCCGTCAGTGGCGCGCAGGACGACGTTCTTGTTGGCCAGAGGGTCGTGCGGTGCACCGCCCTTTGAAACCAAACGGTCGCTGACCTGCAAGGAGTAGGCCGGCGTTGAGACGTTGAGGACGAGGGTCACGTTGGCCTTTCATGCGATGGTCGCGCAGGCAGCGTCGCGAGATCCGGGTCTGCTTCGAGCAGTTCGACCTCGTCTGGAAACAACTTCGCGTACCGGAAGCGGATGCCGCCATTCGCGCGTTCGGATGGCGTGAGGGAATCCTTCAGTCCGACGGCACCCTCGCCCTCGCGAACGATGATGATCAGGTCCTCATCCGGCACACCCGAGATTGGGCCTGCCGGAACTCGTTTGGGCTCGGTATAGAGGCCCCGGTAGTAGTTCCGCAATCCGATCATCGAGTCGTGGTAGGCGTGGGCGCGGCCGGCGAGCTCAGCGAATTCTTTGAGGCTGAGGGCATCGCCATCTCCAATCAGGCGGATTTCGGAGCCATGAAGCGTGTAGTCGGCATGGAAGACAGCATTTCGAAGTTGCCGGTGCCAAGCCGCATTCAGCAGGTGGCCTGCGGCCTGATTTCCGATCTCTGCGGCCCAGCACCCGATCAACTCGACCTTGTGGCCGGGGGAGAGGGGACGGCCACGGTCATCTGGCAGCCAGGTAATTCGCGCCTGTTGGCCCTGGGCGACCTTGATCAAGTTGGCCAGCAGCTCATATGGGGCGGCTGCCTCGACGATGTGGCCGTAGATCCACAAAGAGAGGTGACGGGCGGCGATGCGGTCCTCGGTTTCGTTGTGCAGTCGGGTTGCAGCTGCGATCGCGTCGATGGTCGTGTCGTAGGGCTCCCAGCCCTCCGATTGCATTCCGCGAATGCCGAGAAGGGAAAGGACTAGCTGGGCCTCGTCGCACGCCCTCGCTTTGGCGAATATGGAATCGAGACCGCACAGGTAGCGCGGCAGTGCCTCGATGTAGTCGGGCTTTAGCTCCCACTCTTCCTCGGTTGCATCAAGCTTCCAGAAGCCGACATCGTCGTCGCGGTATAGCTCCATCGGGACGAGTTTGCCCGGAGGATCGGGCAGGACAGCGTGACAATCGCATCCCTGCCATGCCGTCCTGCGATCCTGGATTGGTGAGCGAGATGAGCCGCCTGCCCTTTAGCGCGATGACAACAGGGTTCCACCAAGCGTTGAGGCGATTCAATGCTGCAAGCACAGGGTCTGACCCAGTCGCCTCCGCAATTCCCTTGTTCGAGGCACTGAACTGGGCTGTGGCGCTCGACGAGCGCGTAAGGAAGGACTGGGCGCCGGACGGCGTCGACAACCAACCTGGATGGGATTGGCCCGCTCGACTTACGAACGAGAGTGACGCCGAAGCGGTTCGAGGAATCCGCTTCGTCCGAAATCGGGTCCATCACCAATGGGCGGATGCCATCCGACTTGCGCAGGGCGGATCGCGATACCCGCCTCAAGCTTCCCAGTGGGTCTGGGTACGAGCGAACGAACTGCCCCCGCCCGACGATGGTCACCGCGAACGTGGCCGCAAGGGTTACGAATGCCTCCTCGAAAATCACGCGGCCGACTTCACCTTGGCGATTCTGGACGAGACGTATCGCTTCATGGTTCAGTTGCTTGAGCCTTTCGGACCGGCGCCGCGCTGGCGGCACAACGCGCGGACTGGATAGCGACCGAATCCGCCACTGAGACGCGACTCGTCCCGAGTCTCACCGCGTAGGCTTGCTGCCGTGGAGATTGAGCGTTTTGTCTGGACCGAGCACGCGGAGGCGCGCCTTCGCCAGCGGCAACTTGACGCAGCCGAGGTTGAGCAGGCGATTAAGGAGCGGCATTCCGAGCGAGAGGCCAATGATGGCCGCGCCGAATGGCTCGTGAGCGGCCAGACCGCCGACGGCGCGGTCTTCGAGGCCATCTACGACCACCCGCATGGCGATGACGAAGCCGCGGTCCGGATCGTCTCGGCCTGGAGGCTCGATTCTTAGCCGCTGGCCACTGCCGACGCTACCCTAACTAGAGCTATGTTCGCCTACTACGACTCAGACGCCGACATCGCTTGGTTCCCGACCGGGGAGTCCAATGACGTCGTCAGCGAGCGGGTGCCGGGTGGGCTCCGCGACTACGACCGCGCCAGCCACAAGCTAGTCGCGATCGAGGTGTGGGACGCGAGTACCCGCCTGCCCGCGAGCATTCTGGAAGCGTTGCCGGCGCCAAGCGCCGCACGCGGAGCAGCTGCCTGAGCGACTTCGCGAGTCCCAGCCACGGAGTGGACGTTAGGGTTGCGTCATGAAGCGTCTCGTCTGGGGGCTCGTCGTTCTCCCGCTGCTGCTGATCGGATGCGGCGGCATCATCGAATCCGAATCCGGCAAGCACTTCGCCGAACGGAACGCGCCCGTTCTCTCTCCAGCAGAAACGGAAGCGACCCTGAATCGGTTCGAGGCTGCACTGCGTGAAAAGCGGCCGTTCGAGGTGTGCAGCTATTTGACGCCCCGAAGCCTGCGCGAATTCTCGATCGCCAGCGGTGGCAAGGACATCGGCAACCTGAAAGGTCTCGACGCCGAAGATTTCAAGAAGGGCTGCGCGGCGTATATCGCGATCCGGACTAAAGGCGTGAAGGTCCCCAGCGTGAACATTGAAGTGAAGAAAGTCGACAAGGAAGAATTCAAGAATCGCTACTACCTCGTCGTATACCCCCAGAAGGGACCAAGCATCGTGATGGATAGCTCCGGGAAGAAGATCGTCATTTTCGCCGGTCCTGAAGAAGGCGAATAGCGGGCTCCTGTCGAGCGGGGAGTATTCAGGGCTCGAAGTGAATTGACTACCTCGCTGGCAAGCAGCCAGCCCGCTGGCCCGACTGCCATCCTCAGTCGGATGCCATATAGCAAGAGAGTCAGTCCGCCGCCCGATGTCCCGCCTGCGCAACTGCGGAAGGCAACCGACGAGATCGCCGCCCTGATCGAGGAGCGGCTACCGCTTCAACTGCCACCAGACGACATGTGGCCGCCAATCGCTCACGGCTTCCTTGCCCGGGCCGGAACGTTGTTGGAGTCGGTGACGCTTTCAGTCGAGCGGGGGATGCCCGGGGAGGCGCAGATGCTCCTACGCATCCTGATTGAGCACGTCGCAATCTTCTGTTGGCTGGCAATTGACCCGGAGCCCCATATCGCGCGGTGGCGGGAATGGGCCAAATACCGGCGCTATCAGGTCCATAAGAACGCAAAGGAGAGATTCGGGATCGAGCCCCTTACGCCGGCAGAGGCGACGAAGGCGAAAAAAGCCAAACAGCCAATGAAGATGCACAAGCTGGCCGGCGCAGTTGACAAGCACTGGTCCGAGATCTCACCCGCCTTCCGCAGCTACGACCCCAAGGACCCGGACATCCTCACCTTTATAGGGGTTTACACCGCCGTCTACAGCAAGACGAGCAACCTGGTCCACGCGGACACCGTGTCGATCGAACGATTCATGACGATGCCACTGCAGGGAGAGGCGACGATCCATGCCCGTGAGAAGCACAGCGAGAGCAATGACTACCCCTCGTTCGCGCTCGCGATGATGGGCTTTCTGCTGGTCGCCTTCGAGCACCATTTCTCTTGGCCTGCTCCCGACCTAATCAAAGGGATCACCGGCGTGCTCGGCCCCGGCGACGGCTGAGCGCGGCCTGTCCCGCATTTCACCAACACGCTCTTGATGCAGCTCTCCGACGAGCTGAGCGCAGCGCTGAAGCGGTGCGCTACTCCGAGGCGCCACATCGCCCACTCCCTACACCCCGCGCCCTACCACGCTCCCAGGGAACCCCCAGCGATTCGCCTCAGGGGCAACCGTGGCGATGTTCCCCAGGCCGCTCCCCGACGCTACCGCTTTCCCGCTCACACACTTGCACTTACAAGTGCCGCCGCGCGCGCGGCGGCGCGATCATGGCGCATCTCGACAGCGATATCGACATTCAGACTGATATGCCGCCAGCTTCAACTCAAAACCGAAGTCAAAGAACAAGTCAATCAACCAGACGACCACCGAAGCGCCCCGACCACCAAGGACCAAGCATCAACCTCATCAAGGTCCATCTGCTGTCACTCAGAGCGTCCCAGTAGCACCAACCCCGACCCCCGACACACTACGAACCCTCCGATTCCGTGCCTGGGCGACTCCCCGTCCGCCGGGCGTCCAGCGGCCGATTTTGGCACGGCTTCGCCGTGCGGCTGGCCGCTCGTATGGACGCCGACGGGCGATGCAAGTCTCGTCTTTGCTGGACAGCCAATGCAGAGGAAATGCGCGACGACTCAGACAACGACTTCGAGCGGCTGCTCTCGCCAGAGGACATTGCACGTACCTGTGGTCTTTCCCGCCGAGCGGTCTATCGGGCAATTGCGCGGGGCGAGCTGCAAGCGGCGCGGCTCTGCCATCGGCTCCGGGTTCAGCCTGCGGAGCTGGAGCGCTGGGTCGGCGAGCAAACGCTTACTCCGGCGCCTCCAGCGTCGGGGCGGGTGACGCGGTCCATGCGGAGCGTACGGCGCGGTAGCTTGAGAGCCATGCTTGACGGGGTTGGGGAAAGAGAGGCCGACAGTGAGCGTTGAGCGGGTCGAGCGAAAGGGGGGAGCTGTCTGGCGCGTGCGCTGGCGCGACGAGCAGGGCCGGGCTCGCTCGAAAGTGGTCGGCCGCAAGCGCGACGCGGAAGCGTTCGAAGCGGAAGTCGTACGGCGTAAGCGCACCGGCGACCTGGACCTTCTGACGGGTGGGCGCGAGACGCTCGCCGACTTCGCCGAGGAGTGGTGGAAGCTCTACGCGGTGCCGAACCTGGCGGCGCGGACGCTGCGCAGCTACGCGGGCTTGTGGGATCGGCACGTGCTGCCACGGCTCGGCTCGATGCGCCTCAACGCGATCACGCCAGAGGTGATCGAGCGCTTTCGGGTGGAACTGGAAGCCGATGGGGTGGGGCAGCCGACGATCTATCGGGCGCTCGCGCTTCTCCAGGGCATCCTGCGGCGAGCGGTTGAGTGGCGGCGGATCGGACACAACCCAGTCAAGGCCGTACAGAAGCCGAAGGTCCGACGCCATCGTGAGGTCCGCCCGCTGCCGCCCATCGCCGTCGAGCGACTACGGGCCGTTGCCGCCAAAGAGGCGTAAGCACGGCGCACGGGACGCCACCTTGATCGGCCTGCTTGCCTACGCAGGTCTGCGGCCTCAGGAGGCGCAGGCTCTGTGTTGGGGTGACGTGCGCGAACGGACGCTCTTGGTCGAGAAGGCAGCGGACGGGCAGGGTGGCATCAAGACGACCAAGACGGGGCAGGCGCGCACCGTTCGCCTGCTTACGCCGCTTGCTCGTGACCTTGCGGAGTTGCGGCTCCTACGCGGTCGTCCCGACGACGACGCGCTCCTGTTCCCGAACGGTTCGGGCGGCGTCTGGAACGACCCGGCTTGGCAGACCTGGCACCGCGATGCTTGGGTGCCCGCGTGTCGAGCGATCGGCTTGGAGGGCGCGCGGCCCTACGACCTGCGCCACAGCTTCGTCTCTCTGCTGATCCACGAAGGGCGCAGCGTGGTCGAGGTCGCTCGACAGGCCGGGCACTCGCCGACGATGACGCTCGACGTCTACGCGCACGTCTTCGATGAGTTCGACATTGCCGAGCGCGTGTCTGCCGAGGATCAGATCAAGCAGGCGCGACACGATGTGTCCGTTTTGTGTCCGCCCGGCGCGGACGATGGGGAGGAGGAGCAGGAAGCCCCTGCTAATCCCTACAGCCCCATCTGCTTGCCGAGGATCTCCTTCATGACCTCGTCGGTGCCGCCGCCGATTGGGCCGAGGCGGGCGTCGCGGACGGCTCGCTCGATGCCGTACTCGCGCATGTAGCCGTAGCCGCCGTGGATTTGGAGGGACTGGTCGGCGATCTCCAGGACGGCGCGCTGGGTGACGAGCTTGGCCATGGTCACGTCTTTGATGCAGTCCTGGCCCTCGTGGAAGAGGCGCAGCGAGTTGTAGGTGAGGGCGCGGGCGGCCTCGGCCTGGGTCGCCATCTCCGCCACCTTGTGACGGATCGCCTGGAAGTTGCCGATCGGCCGGCCGAAGGCCTTGCGCTCCTTGGCGTAGGAGACCGTCACCTCGATCAGCCGCTGCATCGCCCCGACGGCGCCGATCGCCATCAGCAGCCGCTCCCAGGCGAAGTTGGCCATGATCAGTTGGAAGCCCTCGTTCTCGGAGCCGAGCAGGTTCTCCTCCGGCACCTCGACGTCGGTGAAGGACAGCTCGCCGGTGTCGGATGAGTGCCAGCCCATCTTCTCCAGCTTCCGCGACACCTCGTAGCCGGGCATCTCGCGCTCCAGCACCAGGAAGGAGATGCCGTGGTGGCCGCCCTCCTGGGTCGTCTTGACGGCGCAGACGAGGAAGTCGGCGCGGACGCCGTTGGTGATGAAGGTCTTGGAGCCGTTGACGACGTAGCCGCCGTCGACCCGCTCGGCGAAGGTGGAGATGCCGGCGACGTCGGAGCCGGCGCCGGGCTCGGTGATCCCCAGCGCGCCGACCTTCTCGCCGGCGATTCCCGGAACCAGCCAGCGCTGCTTCTGCTCCTCGCTGCCGAAGTTGAAGATCGGCGGCATCGCGATCGAGGTGTGGGCGTTGAGCCCGGCGGCGACCCCGCCCGATCCGCCCGAGCGCGCCAGCTCTTCGACCCAGACGGCGTCGTGCAGGTGGGTGCCGCCCTGGCCGCCGTAGCTCTCGGGGAACTTCAGCCCGAGGAAGCCCAGCTCGGCGCAGCGCCCGTAGAGCTCGCGGGGGAATTCGCGCGCCGCCTCCCACTCATCGACGTTGGGCGCGATCTCCTTCGCGACGAAGCGGCTGACGGTTTCGCGCAGCTCCTCGTGCTCCTCGCCGAACGGCGGCAGGATTGCACGCGCGCCTGTGTCCTTGATTACGGTCATCCTGCGTCTGGCGCATCTTCCCCCATCGCGATGGACAGCAAGACAATCAGCCTGATCACGATCCCGCTGTTCACCGGCGCGATCGGCTACGTGACCAACTGGACCGGGGTCTGGATGCTCTTCTACCCGATCCGGTTTCGCGGCTTTCGAGTGCCGGGCCTGAAGCAGCTCTCCAACCTGCTTCCCCGCCGGCTGCAGCAGATCCCGGGCGTGATGCAGGGCGGCTTCGGCTGGCAGGGCATCGTTCCGTCGCGGGCGGCGAAGATGGGCTCGATCGCGGTCGACAAGGGGATCGCGAAGCTGGGCGGCGCGGGCGACTTCTACGAACGGCTCGACTCGGAGGCGATCGCCGAGCACGTCCTCGAGAACGCCAGCGACGAGATCCACGAGGTGGTCGATCGGATCATGGAGCGCGAGCACCCGCAGCTCTGGCACGACCTGCCGCCGCGGCTGCGCGAGGCGGTGCACGCCCGGGTCCAGGAGCAGCTTCCGGCCCTCGTCCACAGCATCACCGAGCAGATCGGCGCCCACGTCGACCAGCTCCTCAACGTGAAGCTGATGGTGATCCGCCGCATCGAGGAGACGCCGGAGCTGGCCAACCGGATCTTCCTCGAGGTGGGCCGCAGGGAGCTGCGCCTGATCGTCTACTTCGGCTTCGTCTTCGGGTTCCTGCTCGGCATCCCGACCGCGTTCCTCACGGTCGAGGTCTGGTCGATGTGGTGGCTGCTGCCGATCAGCGGGGTCCTGATCGGCTACACCACCAACCTGCTCGGGATCCGGATGATCTTCGAACCGGTCCGACCGCGGCGCATCGGCCCTCTCAGCGTGCAGGGGCTCTTCCTCAAGCGCCAACCCGAGGTGGCGGAGGTCTACGCCGAGATCATCGCCGACGACATCGTCACCGTCGGCAATATGGCCGAGGATCTCCTGCACGGCCCCAGCTCCGACCGCACCCGCCAGATGATCGAGGTCGCGCTGCGCCCGGCGGTCGACAACGCGGTCGGCCGCGCCCGGCCCGCGGTGCGGGTCGCGGTCGGCGCCCGCGAGTACGACCAGATCCGCTTCTCGGTCGCGGCGGAGGCCGCCGACCACACGATGGCGCCGCTCACCGACCCGGAGTTCGTCAGGGCACAGAGCCACGGCATCCGCGAATTCGTGGCGGCCCAGATGCGCAAGATGGACCCAACCGACTTCTCCGAGATGCTGCGCTCCGCGATGCGGGAGGACGAGTGGCTGCTCTACCTCCACGGCGCCGTGCTCGGCTTCGGCGCCGGCCTGATACACCTGGCGATCTTCGGATGAGCGATGGACCCCGCAAGGACGATCTGGGACGCCCCCGGCGCCGGCGCCGCGCCGGCGCCGACGATCCCCCGCCGCTTCCCGAGCTGGTCCGGGCGACGCCCGGCCTGGCGCGGATCGCAGTCGCCGCGAGCTGGCGGAGCGCCGGCTGGGCCGCGGGCGCCTACGGGCGCGCCGCCTCCCGGGTGGCGCGGGCCGCGACCAGCGGCGAGCCGACTGCGCAGCTCCTGCAGGACGTCCGCGCCGACCTGCGCGAGTACGCCCGCGGGCTGCTCGGGATCTCCGACGGCGTGGCGCGATCGGGCCGCAGCCGCCGCGAGCTGAGGCGGGCGGCCACCGACTCCTCGGAGCAGGCGCTGCGTCGCCGCGGCGCCGAGCTGCTGCGCCAGTCGGCCGAGCTCGAGGTCGACGACCTGCACCCGGCCTACATGCGCATCCTCGAAGCGCTCACCCCCGACGAGGGGCGCATCCTCCGCTTCCTCGCTCTCAACGGCCCCCAGCCCGCGGTCGACGTGCGGGCCGGCCTACCGCTCGCCTCGGCGCTGGTCTCGCAGGGCCACACGATGATCGGCGAGGAAGCCGGCTGCCTGCACGGCGACCGCATCCACCCCCACCTCGACAACCTGCACCGGCTCGGGCTGATCTGGTTCTCGCGCGAGCCGGTCGAGGAGCCGCGGCGCTACCAGGTGCTCGAGGCCCAGCCCGACGTGGTCGAAGCGCTGGGCAAGGGCGGGCGCCTGGCGCGCACCGTCCGGCGCAGCATCCTGCTGACGCCGTTCGGTGAGGACTTCTGCGCGGTCTGCCTGCCGCTCGAGGATTAGAGGCCGTAGGAGCGGCCGATCACCTCGAGCATGATCTCGTCGGTGCCGGCGCCGATCCGGTTGAGGCGGACGTCGCGGTAGGCGCGCTCGATCTCGTACTCCTTCATGTAGCCGTAGCCGCCGTGGATCTGGATGCACTCGTCGGCCACCTCGCAGGCGATGCGGGAGGTGTAGAGCTTGGCCTCGGAGATCTCGCGGACCGGGTACTCGCCGTTGGCGTAGCGCCAGGCGGTCGCGTAGGTGAACTGCCTGGCCGCCTCGATCTTGGTCGCCATCTCGGCGAACTTGTGGCGGATCACCTGGAAGTTGCCGATCGAGCGGCCGAAGGCCTTGCGCTCCTTGGCGTAACTCGAGCGTCCGCTCGAACATCCGCTGCGCGCCGGCGACGGCGCCGGCGCAGGCGACCATCCGCTCGCTCTGCAGCTCCCAGGCGATGTGGTAGAAGCCCTTGCCCTCCTCGCCGAGCAGGTTCGCCGGCCGGGACGCGGACGTCCTCGAAGCTGAGTTCGCGCGGTGTCGGAGGCGTGCATCCCCATCTTCTCGAGCTTGCGGAGACGCTGAAGCCGGGCACCGTCTCGCCCGTTCTCGTCGCGCAGGTCGACGACCAGCAGGCTGATCCCCTCGTGCGCCTTCTCGGGGTCGGTCTTGACGACGAGGACGATGAAGTCGGCGCGGGCGCCGTTGGTGATGAACGTCTTCGAGCCGTTGACGACGAATTCGTCGCCGTCGCGGATCGCGCTGGTGCGGATGCCGGCGACGTCGGAGCCGGCCTCGGGCTCGGTGATCGCCGAGGCAGCCGATCTTCTCGCCGCTGATCGCCGGCGGCAGGTAGCGCTGCTTCAGCTCCTCGGTGCCGAGCATCTCGATCGGCGGCAGCACCATGTCGGTGTGGACGACGAAGCCCATGTTGAGCCCGCCCGAGCCCGAGTAGCTCATGCACTCGGCGCGGACCAGCGAGTAGTAGTAGTCGCCGCCCTGGCCGCCGTACTTCTCCGGGAAGCAGAGGCCGAGGAAGCCGAGCTCCCCGGCCCGCTTCAGCACCTCGCGTGGGCCAGGTGGTCTCCTCCCACTCGTTGCGGTGGGGGAAGAGCTCCTTTTCGACCCAGGCCTGCATCGACTCGCGCAGGTCTTCGTGCTCCTGCGTGAAGATGCATGTGCTTGCGCTCGGCGTCGTGGTCTGGCTTGATGACTTTGGAGCCGTTGGTCGTCGCGGTCGCCACTGGTCTCTCTCCTCGTTAGCTGGTCTTCCCGAAAATCGTGCGGACAGTAGCACTTCCTACTTTCAGCCAGCTTCGGCTATCGTGGCGCTTCGATGGACTACGAGGTGGTCAAGTACGAGGTCGCCGACGGCGTCGCCACGGTGACGCTGAACAACCCGGAGAAGCGCAACATGCTCTCCGGGCAGATGCTGTTCGAGCTGGTCGATGCGATGAAGACCGCGCGCGACTCCGATGACGTGCGCGCGGTGGTGTTGACCGGAGCTGGCGACAAGGCTTTTTGCGCCGGCGCGGACCTCGGCGGCTTCGCTGCCGACGTTCCGCTTGTCGCCAAACATTTCGCCACCGATCTTTTCCTCGAGTATCTTCCGGCTGATGCCGCGCCTCGGCAAGCCCTCGCTCTGCGCGGTCAACGGCCACGTGCTGGCGGGGGGGATGGGCCTCGCCCTCTCCTGCGACCTGGTGATCGCCAAGGAGGGGGCCACCTTCGGCACGCCGGAGATCAACGTCGGCGCCTTTCCCTACATGATCATGGCGATCATCTACCGCAACGTCCCGCGCAAGAAGGTCAACGAGATGATGCTGCTGGGCGAGCGGCTGAGCGCCGAGCAGGCGGTCTCCTACGGGCTCGCCAACAAGGTCGTGGCGGTGGAGGAGTTCGACGCCGCGGTGGCCGAGTGGGCCGGGAAGCTCGCCTCCAAGAGCCCGGTGCTGATGCGGCTCGGCCACGACGCGATGTACCGCCAGCAGGACATGGCCCTCGACGACGCGCTCGAGTACCTGCGCTCCCAGCTCTCGCTCACCTTCTCGACCGAGGACATCGTCGAGGGCGTCACCGCATTCTTCGAGAAACGCGACCCGCAGTGGAAGGGACGGTAGGAGTGGCGAGCACCGACAAGGAGCAGCAGCACCTCCTCCCGGGGACCGCCCCGCTGGCCGAGCTGAACGAGCAGCTGAACGAGCGGCGCGAGAAGGCGAAGCTGGGCGGCGGCCCCGAGAAGATCGCCAAGCAGCACGAGCGCGGCAAGCTGACCGCGCGAGAGCGGATCGACCTGCTGGTCGACGAGGGCACCTTCGTCGAGATGGGCATCCACGGCCGGCCGCATTTCGCCCAGCGGGCGATGGAGGGCATCGAGGCGCCGGCGGACGGCGTGATCACCGGCTGGGGCGACATCGACGGCCGGGCCTGCTGCATCGCCGCCTACGACTTCACCGTGATGGCGGGCTCGATGGGGATGACCGGCGAGCTGAAGGTGACCCGCCTGCGCGAGATGGCGCTGGGCAAGCGGATGCCCTTCGTCTGGCTGCTCGACTCCGCCGGCGCCCGCATCCAGGAGGCGACGGGCTCGCTCTTCGCCGGCTCCGGCCATCTCTTCCGGGAGGAGGTCGAAATGTCGGGCGTGATCCCGATGGTCGCGGCGATGATGGGTCCCTGCGCGGCCGGCACCGCCTACATCCCGGCCCTCGCCGACTTCGTGCCGATGGTCTCCGGCCAGGGGGCGATGGCGCTGGCCGGCCCGCACCTGACCAAAGCGGTGACCGGCGAGGACATCTCGATGGAGGACCTCGGCGGCGCCAAGGTGCACTGCCGCAAATCGGGAGTGGGCGACCTCGAGGTGAAGGACGACCCCGAGTGCATCGAAGCCGTCAAGACGCTACCTCTCCTACTTCCCGGCCAACTGCGAGCAGAAGCCACCGGTCGCCGAGACCGGCGACCCCGACGACCGCATGTCGGAGAAGCTGATGGAGATCGTCCCCGAGTCCTCGCGCCAGCCCTACGACATGTACGACGTGATCGGCGAGATCGTCGACGACGGCGAGTGGTTCGACATCAAGCCGAAGTTCGCGAAGACGCTGATCACCTGCTTCGCCCGCTTCGGCGGACAGCCGGCCGGGATCGTCGCCAACCAGCCCAAGCAGCTGGCCGGCATCCTCGACAACGACTCCGCCGACAAGGCGGCCCGCTTCATCAACCTCTGCGACGCCTTCAACATCCCGCTCGTCTTCCTCCAGGACGTGCCCGGCTTCATGGTCGGCGCGAAGGTCGAGCACGCCGGGATCATCCGCCACGGGGCGAAGATGCTCTACGCGGTCAGCCGCGCCACGGTGCCGAAGGTGACCGTCGTGGTTCGCAAGGCCTACGGCGCCGGCTATTACGTGATGTGCGGCAAGGCGTATGAGCCCGACCTGATCGTCGCCTGGCCCGGGGCCGAGATCTCGGTGATGGGCGCCGAGGGCGCGGTCAACATCATCGGCCGCTCGGCGATCGAGGCCTCCGAGGACCCGGAGGCGACCCGCGAGGCGATGCTGAACGCGGTCCGCGAGCAGATCGATCCCTACATCGCCGCCGGCAACGCCGTGATCGACGACATCATCGACCCGCGCGAGACCCGCCCGACGATCGTCAGGGCGCTGCGGATGGCGAAGACCAAGCACGTGGAGAAGCCGAAGAAACGCCACGGGGTGATGCCCGTATGAGCCGCTTCGAGGACCCGGTCGTGATCAGCTGCTCGATCAGCGGCGTGATCGCCAACCGCGACCAGTGCCCGGCGATCCCCTACACGCCGGAGGAGTACGCGGCCGAGGCGCGGCGGGCGGTCGACGAGGGCGCCTCGCAGATCCACATCCACGCCCGCAAGCCCGACGGCACGCCCTCCTATGAGGTCGAGGATTTCAGGGCGATAACCGAGGCGATCCTGGCCGAGGTCGGCGACGTGATCGTCAACTACTCCACCGGGGCGATCGGGATCCCGATCTCCAAGCGACTCGAGTACCTGCGGGCGCTGCGAGCCCGACGTCGCCGCGCTCAACATGAGCTCGATGAACTACGCCAAGTACTCCAGGCGCCGCAAGGACTTCGTCTTCAAGACCGTCTTCGAGAACAGCTTCGACACGATCATCGAGTTCCTGACCGCGATGCGTGAGCTGGGGATCAAGCCCGAGCACGAGTGCTTCGACTCCGGCCACGTCGCCAACCTCGACCCGCTGGTCGACATGGGGTTGCTCGAACCGCCGCTGCAGATCTCACTGGTGATGGGGGTGACCGGCGGTATCCGCCCGACACCGCGCAACGTCACCCTGATGTCGGACCAGATACCCGGCGGGCCCGAAGGCGAGAACCAGTGGCAGGTGATCGGCATCTCGCGCGACCAGTGGAAGCTGCTCGCCGCCTCGCTGGTGCTGGGCGGCAACGTCCGCGCCGGGGTCGAGGACAACCTCTACCTGCCGAACGGCGAGATGGCGAGCTCCAACGGCGAGCTGATCGCCAAGGCGCGGCAGATGGCCGAGGACGTCGGCCGCCGCGCGGCCACGGTCGCCGAGGCCCGCGAGCTGCTGGGGGTTCCGAAGAGGGCCGGGGTCTGAGGGGCGGCGTCCACCGCGCAGCGACGATGGCCGATCTCCCGCTTAGCGACGTCAAGATCCTCGATCTGACCCGACTGCTGCCCGGGGGGTTCTGCTCGCTGCTGCTCGCCGACCTCGGCGCCGAGGTGCTGAAGGTCGAGGACACCGGGATGGGCGACTACATCCGCTGGGCGCCGCCCTACTACGGCGGCGAGGAGCAGCAAGCGCTCGGCACCCGCTCGGCGCTCTACCTCTCGCTCAACCGCGGCAAGCGCTCGATCCGCCTCGACCTCAAGGCGGAGCAGGGTCGGGAGGCCCTGTTGCGGCTGGTTGCCAGTCACGACGTCGTTCTCGACGGCTTCCGCCCCGGCGTGCTCGACCGCCTCGGTGTCGGCTACGACCGGATGAACGAGGCAAACCCAGCGGTCGTCTACTGCGCCATAACCGGCTACGGCCAGGATGGCCCCTACAGCCATCGCGCCGGCCATGACATGAACTACCTAGGTCTGGTCGGCCTGCTCGGTTTGACCGGGGCCAAGGGCGGGCCGCCGGTGCAATCGGGGGGCAGATAGCCGACATCGGAGGCGGCGCGCTGATGGCTGCCTTCGGCGTGATGGCGGCCCTGCACGAGCGGCAGCGGTCGGGCGAGGGGCAGATGGTCGACGTTTCGATGGCCGACGGGGCCCTCTCGTGGCTGGCCCTTGTCGCCGGCCGCTACTTCTGCGATGGCGAGGTGCCGCGCCGCGGCGAGCAGCAGCTGGCCGGCGGACTGCTCTGCTACCTGCCGTATGAGGCCGCCGACGGGTGGGTCAGCTGCGGGGCGCTGGAGCCGAAGTTCTGGGCCGCGTTCTGCAACGGGGTGGGGAGGCCCGAGCTGATCGAGAAGCAGTTCGAGGCGCCTGGCTCCGATGCCTGGCGCGAGGCGGCCGAGGTCTTCCGCTCTCGCACCCGCGAGGAGTGGCGCGCCTTCAACGAGGAGCACGACTGCTGCATCGAGCCGATCCTCGACCTCGACGAGGCGCTCGACTCCGAGCTGGTCCTCGCCCGGCGGATGGTGGTCGAGATGGAGCAACCGCAGCTGGGAACGGTGCGCCAGCTCGGAGTGCCGGTGAAGATGAGCCGCACACCCGGCGACCCGACCCGCCCAGCGCCGGCCTTCGGCGAGCACACCGACGAGGTGCTGCGCCAGGCGGGCTACTCCGACCAGGAGATCGCGGCGATGAAGGAGTCCGGCGCCGTCGCCGGTCCCAGCGCCGACGCCGCGACCACCTTCCGCGCGTGAGCGCCAGTGTGGAGAAGACGCTGCTTCGCATGGGCGAGCTGGCGGCGGCCTCTGGCGTCCCCGCGCCGACGATCAAGCATTACCTGCGCGAGGGGCTGTTGCCGGAGCCGATCAAGACCAGCCGCAACATGGCCTACTACCCGCCCGAGTTCGTCGACCGGATCAAGCTGATCAAGCAGCTCCAGGAGGAGCGCTTCATGCCGCTGAAGGCGATCAAGGCGGTGCTCGACGAGGACCCCGAACGGGCCCGCGCCCTGGTCGAGCTGGAGGACCGCATCCTCGAGCGCGCCCTGGCTGGCGAGCACACGCGGACAAGCGCCGCCGAGGCGCGCGAGCGCTACGGCATCCCCAAGGAGGTGCTCGACCGGCTCGAGGAGCTGGAGATGCTCAGCCCCACCAGCCGCGGCTACTCGCCCTCCGACGTGAAGATCATCGAGGCGATCAGCCGCTTCCGCGCCGGCGGCTACGACGAGCAGATCGGATTCACCGTCTACGACACCCTGCGCTACAGGACCGCCCTCGAAGCGTTGGTCAGAGAGGAGGTCGGCATGGTGATGAACCGCCTCGCCGGAGAGGTCTCACCCGAGCGCGTGGTCGAGATGCTCGAAGCCGGCGCCCAGCCCCTCCAGGACCTGATCGCCGCCCTCCACACCAAGTTGATGGTCGCCGAGCTCGAGCGTCACCGGGCGAGGAGGAGTCGATGAAGTCGATCGTCGTCACCGGAGCGTCGACGGGGATTGGTCGAGCCACCGCGCTTCGCCTCGACTCGGATGGCTGGCGAGTGTTCGCCGGGGTGCGCCGCGAGGAGGACGCCGAGTCGTTGCGCGAGGCCGGGTCGGGACGCTGGACGCCGCTGATGCTCGACGTCACCGACGCCGAGCCAGATCGCGGCGCGGCGGACCGGGTCGCCGAGGCGGTGGGGGAGCCGGGCCTCGACGGCCTCGTCAACAACGCCGGGGTCGCGGTCCCCGGCCCGCTGGAGACGCTGCCGATCGAGGACTTCCGCCGCCAGATCGAGGTCAACCTGGTCGGCCAGGTGGCGGTGACGCAGGCGATGCTGCCGCCGATCCGCAAAGCGCGAGGCCGCGTCGTCTTCGTCGGCTCGATCGGCGGCCTGATGGCGTTTCCCATGTTGCGGCGCCTATCACGCCGCGAAGTTCGGCCTGGAGGCGGTCGGGGACGTCTTCCGCCAGGAGCTGCGGCCCGTGGGGGATCTCGGTCTCGGTGATCGAGCCGGGATCGATCGCGACGCCGATCTGGGAGCGGGGGCAACGGCGGCCGACGCCGTCGCCGCGCGCGCCGGGGACCGGCACAGGGATCTCTATGGCAAGGCGATGGACGCCTACCGCGAGGTGGCAAGGAAGACCGGGGCGCGCGGCATCCCTCCCGAGAGGGTCGTGGCCAAGATCGAGCATGCGCTGAGCGCCCGCCGGCCTCGCACCCGCTACCTGGTCGGCGCCGACGCTCGCGGCCAGGCCTTCGCCGCCGGGTCCTCCCCGACCGTTTTGTCGATTGGGTGGTCGCCCGCGCCACCGGCATCTAGGCGCTGTCCGCCGCCGCTGGCGGCCTTTACCCACCTATAGCAGGGTAAAAGTCGCCAGCGCCGGCCCTATACTGGCCTGGAAGCCGATTGACTGGTCAATCAGCCCGCAGTTACAGATAACCCGGAGACGAGAGGAAGCGTTGCGCGCAGCGGCGGTACAGCTCAACTCGACTGGCGAGAAGGACCGCAACCTGGAAGCCGCCGAGCGGCTGGTTCGGGCCGCCGCGGCCGACGGCGCCGAGCTCGTCGCCCTGCCGGAGAAGTGGAACCTGCTCGCCGCCGGCGATGAGCTGCTGGCCGGCTCCGAGCCGCTCGACGGCCCAAGCCTGACGGCCGCCCGCGATTGGGCGCGCGAGCTGGGCATCCACCTGCTCGCCGGCAGCGTCTCGGAGCGGGGCGCGGAGAAGGCCTTCAACACCTCGGTCCTGATCGACCCCGAGGGCGAGGACCTCGCCGTCTACCGCAAGATCCACATGTTCGACGTCGACGTGGGCGAGGTCTCCTACCGCGAGTCCGACCACGAGGAGCCGGGCACCGAGATCGTCACCGCGCCGCTCGGAGAGCTGGTCGCGGGGCTGACCGTCTGCTACGACCTTCGCTTTCCCGAGCTGTACCGGATCCTCGCCGTGCGCGACGCCCGCCTGATCGCCGTTCCCTCCGCGTTCACCGCGGCCACCGGGCGCGACCACTGGGAGGTTCTGCTGCGCGCCCGGGCGATCGAGAACCAGGTCTTCGTCCTCGCCCCGAACCAGACCGGCGAGGCCCCGCCGCACTTCGCCTCCTACGGCCACTCGGCGATCGTCGACCCCTGGGGCAGGGTGCTCGCGCTGATCCCCGAGGGCGAGGGCTTCGTCGCGGCCGACCTCGACCTCGCCGAGCAGGAGCGCATCCGGGTCTCGCTTCCCTCCCTCGCCAACCGCCGCCCCCAGGCATACGTCTGGCCGCAGCTGAGCGAGATGCACGCCTGATGGCCTCCAAAGCGCCGCCGATCGACAAACGCCGCCAGATCCTCGACGCGGCGATCCGCGTCTTCGCCCGCCAGGGCTTCCACGCGACCCGCGTTTCCGACATCGCCGACGAGGCTGGGGTCGCCTACGGTCTCGTCTACCACTATTTCCGCTCCAAGGACGAGGTCCTGAACGAGCTGTTCAGCCAGCGCTGGTCGCTGCTGCTGGCGGCGATCGAGGAGATCGACGCCGGCGCCGCGGCGCCGCGCGACAAGCTCGCCGCGGTGGCGGCGTTCATCGTCGGGTCCTACCGTCACGACCCCGAGCTGATGAAGGTGATCATCGTCGAGGTCACCCGCGCCGCCAACTCGTTCGGCCGCACCCACCTGCCGGAGATTCGGAACGCGTACGAGTCGATCGCCAAGATCGTCGCCGACGGCCAGGAGGTGGGCGCCTTTCGCCGCGACGTCGACCCGATCTTCGCCTCGATGTCCTTCTACGGCGCGATCGAGCAGCTGCTCTCGGGTTGGATCTTCGACGTCATTCCCTCCGCCGACGCCGAGTACGAGCGTGCAAAGGACCTGGTGGTGACGACGATCTGCGACGGGCTCGAGCCTCGATAGGTAAGGTCGAGCCGGATGGAGAACGACATCGTCAAGCGACTCGCCTGGAGCGGGCTGCTCGCGGCGAGCAGCGCCCTCGCCAGCATCGTCGCAGCCAGGATCGCGGCTGTGGTCTGGCGCCGCGTCTTCGACGAAGAGCCTCCGGAGTAGGCGAGCCGATGCCCGAGCCGAACTCGACGCCTCCCCAAGAGCCCGATCGCAGATCGGTGGCTGAGCTCGTCTTCGACGTCTCCGAAAAGACCTCGGCGCTGATCCGCGAGGAGATCGAGCTCGCAAAAACCGAGGTCACCGAGAAGGTCGGCAAGATCCTGCGTGGCTCGGCGGTCGGCGCCGCCGCCGGCGCCTTCGCCTTCCTCGCCTTGATCTTGATCATGGAGGGCATCGCCTGGCTCCTCAACGAAGAGGTGTTCGACGGCAAGACGTGGCCCGGCTTCTTCATCGAGGCAGCCGTCTTCCTCCTGATCGCCGCCGCCGCCGGCTTATTTGCCTACCGCTCGGTCCAGGCGGGGGCGCCGCCGGTGCCCGACCAGGCGATCGAAGAGGCGAAGCTGACCAGAGCCGTGCTGGAAGGCGAGGAGGAGCCGCAGAAATGAGTGCTCATCCCGAACCGGTGCGACCCTCGACCGGTGGCCTGCCCGGCCGTTCCGCGGGGCAGATTCGCCGCGACATCGACGCTCAGCGGAAGGATCTCGGCCGATCGGTCGAAGCCCTGCGCGGGCGGGTCACCGAGCTGACCGACTGGCGTCGCCAGGTCCGCGAGCACCGCTCCCAGCTGATCGTCGGCGCCGCCGTCGCCGGCTTCGCCATCGGCGGCCTGATGGCGCTTCGCCGCCGCCGCTAGCCGAGCTAGAGGCCGAGCACGGCGGTGGTGACGCTGCCGACGCCGAGCAGGCCGGGGCCGACGTGGGCGCCGATCACCGGGCCGATCTCCGAGATGAAGAGGGGCTCCCGTCCGAAGATCTCGCGACAGTCGTCGGCCAGCTGTGCGGCGGCCTCCTCGTCCTGGATGTGCTGGATGACCCAGCCGTCGGCGCCGGACTTGTGGCGTTGCCGGGCGTAGTCGCGCAGACGCTCGATCGAGCGGGCCCGGGTGCGCACCCGCTCCACCGGGGTGATTTCCTCCTCCAGGGTGAGAATCGGCTTGATCTTCAGCGCCGAGCCGATCCAGGCGCGGGCGCCGCCGATCCGGCCGCCCCGTCGCAGGTACTCGAGGGTGTCGATCGCGAACCACATCTTCAACTCCGCCCGCGCCCGCTGGGCGCGGGCGAGCACCGCCTCGCCGTCGCCGCCCGCGGTCGCCGCGGCGGCGGCTGCCACCACCGAGAAACCCATCCCGCCGCAGGCCGAGCGCGAGTCGAAGAGATGGATCCGCTCCCCGTCCTTGCCCTCGGCGATCAGTCGCTCACGAGCCTGGCCGGCGGCCTCGAAGGCTCCGGATATCTCGGAGGAGATGTGGATCGAGACGATCTCGCGGCCCTGGTCGAGCAGCGGTTCGTAGACGGCGACGAAATCCCCGACCGAGGGCTGGGATGTCGTCGCCCCACTCTCGGAGGTGCGCAGGCGCTCGTAGAAGTCGGCGTAGTCGGAGATCTCCGACTCGCGCTCCTGGCGCCCGTCGATCGAAACGTAGAGGCTGATCACCTCGATCCCGCGCTCGGCGACCAGCTCGGAGGGAAGATAGGCGGTCGTGTCGCAAACGACCGCGGTCTGGGCGCTGGAACTCAAGGCAGGCAGAGTCTGCCAGACCCCGGCCATATCCATATCCGATGCCCTGTGAGTGGCTGGGGTTATGGCTATCGCTACACTTTGTGAAGTGACTGAGACGCCACAGGCAGCGATCACCCTGACCGACAAGGCCGCCGAGAAGATCGGCGAGCTGTTGGGCGGCCAGGCAGACTCCGAGGACCAGGCGCTGCGCGTCGCGGTCCGCGGCGGCGGCTGCTCCGGCTTCCAGTACGCGCTTGCCTTCGACAAGCCCAAGGACGACGACAAAGTCTTCGAGGTCGACGGCGTCGCGGTCGTCGTCGACAAGGTCAGCATGCAGTTCGTCTTCGGCTCCGAGGTCGACTACGTCGAAGGCCTGCAGGGCGCTGGGTTCCAGGTCAACAACCCGAACGTGGTCGCGGCCTGTGGATGCGGCTCCTCCTTCCAGGTGAAAGAGGACGCAGCGGAGACGGCAGCGGTCTAGCTGCTATTCGATTTGCAGTGGCGGGGACTGGGCCGGTGGCCCAGCCGGCGCCGCGGCGGCGACCGCCGGCTGCTCGACGCCAAGCGCCTCGGCCAGCTCGCCCGACTCGAACATCTCCTCGACTAGGTCGGCGCCACCCAGCAGCTCGCCGTTGACGTAGAGCTGGGGGAAGGTCTGCCAGTCGGAGATCTCGGTGGTGACTTCGCGCAGCGGTTGCAGCGCGGGGAGGACGTCGATCGCGCCGTACTCGACGTTCATCGCGTCGAGCACCTGTACGACCCGCATCGAGAAGCCGCAGCGGGGCATCTCCGGCGTCCCTTTCATGAACAGCAGCACCGGGTTGGCGGCGATCAGCTCCTCGACTTTGGATTTCAGCTCGGGATCTGCCATTGGCCAAGACTAGCGAGAACCCGCCGCCTTCCCGGCTCCAGAGGAGGGGGCCGGAAGCGCTGTCCGAACGGACAGCGCATGTATCTGGCCGTCGTCGAAGCGCTCCTTGACCGCGGTCTTGACCAGCCGGTGCTGGTCGATCCGCGAGAGGCCCTCGAACTGGGCCGCCGCGACCGTCGCTCGCAGATGGTCCCCGGCGCCGGTTTCGTCGCTCACCTCGACCGCGGCGCCTGGCAGCGCCTCCTCGATCATCGTCTTCAGCTCCGCCAGGTCGACCATCTCCGAGATTGTATGAGCTGGGCCGCTGGGCGAGTCTAGGATCGTTCGCATGGAACGGGAGGAGGTCCGGTTCGCCTCGGGCGGGGAGTCGTGCGCGGCCTCGCTCTTTCGGCCATCGCAGGCGGCTGGCCCCGTGCCCTGTGTGGCGATGGGCTCCGGCCTCTCCTGTGTACGCGACCAGGGGCTCGACGCCTTCGGCGAGCGCTTCGCTGCCGCCGGAATCGCCGCCCTCGCCTTCGACTACCGCCATTTCGGCGACAGCGACGGTGAGCCTCGGGGGCTGATGAGCGCCGGCCGCCAGCGCGACGACTTTCGCGCGGCGCTCTCCCTTGCCCGCTCGCTCGACTTCGTCGACCCGAGCCGCCTTGCGCTTTGGGGCTACTCGCTGGGCGGCGGCCACGTCCAGTCTCTCGCCATCGGCGAGCCGGGGATCGCCGCTGCGGTCTGCGTCGCTCCGGTTATCGACGGAGTCCGCACCCTGCTGTACGTCGGCGGGCCAGCCCACAGCCTGCGGCTTGCGGTGGCCGGCGTCAGAGACGGCCTGCGGGCGCTTCGCCACGGCGAGCCCTACCGGATACCGGTCGCCGGCCAACCCGGTTCCCTCGCCGTCCTCAACAGCCCCGACTCTGCTCCTGGCTTCGAGGCGATCTCCCCACCCGGGTCAACCTGGCGCAACGAGCTCTGCGCTCGTGCGGCGCTGGCGCCTCCGTACCGCCTCGCCGGCAAGACGCGGCGCATCGGCTGCCCGATCCTCTACTGCATCCTCGAGGAGGACGACATCAACCCACCGGCGCTCGGCATCGAGGCGGCAGGGCGCGCCCCCAAAGGCGAGTTGCGCCGATACCCCGGTGGGCACTTCGGTCCGTTCCTCGGCGAGACGTTCGACCGCATGGTCTCCGACCAGGTTGACTTCCTCAGCCGCCACCTCGGCGGTCGACAGGGTCTCTAGCCGGAGACCTTCTCGCCGAGGGCGTCGAGCATCTCCTCGACCTTGACGAACTTCACCCTGGGGCGGCCGTGGGGCTCGCCGCGGCCGACCTCGGCCTCGTCGATCGCCTGCCAGTCCTCGAAGCTGACGTAGCGGATGTTGCGTTCGGAGAGCAGCTCCTCGACCGCGGACGGCTCGGGAGTGGCGGGGTTGAGCAGGGTCTGGGACTCGACGTCGGCGAGCAGGTGCTGGACGGTCTCCAGCGCGTCTTTCTTGTTGGTGCCGATCACGCCGGAGGGGCCGCGCTTGATCCAGCCGGCGGCGTAGTGGCCGATCTTGTGGCCAGCGTCGTGGGAGTCGAGCACGCGGCCGCCCTCGTTGAGGATCAGGCCGCGGCTCTGGTCGAAGGGGACGCCCTCGATCGGGATGCCGGTGTAGCCGACCGAGCGCAGCACCAGGCCGCACTCCAGCTCTTCGCGCTCGCCGGTGTCCTTGGCCCGCAGCGTGCCGCCCTCCTCGACCAGCTCGTTGCGGCCGATCACGATCTTCTCGACCTTGCCGTCGCCCTGGATCTCGACCGGAGAGGCGAGGAAGCGCAGGACGATCCGCTGTTGCTCGCCCTCCGGCGTGCGCTGGGAGAACTCGCGCAGGGTCTCGACATTGACCCGGGTCGTCTTGTCGGCCTCCTCGGATTCGAGGTAGGCGGCGCTGGCGGGGTCGAGCTCGACGTCTGACGGGTCGACGACGACGTCGGCGCCCTCCATCTCGCCCAGCTCCTTGATCTCCGGGTTGGTGAAGGCGGCCTGGACCGGGCCGCGGCGGCCGAGGACGACGATCTCGCGGATCTCCTTGCGGTCGAGCATCTCGATCGCGTGGTCGGCGGTGTCGGTCTGGCGCAGCTCGTGGTCGGTCAGCGCCAGCATCCGGGCGACATCCATCGCCACGTTGCCGTTGCCGATCACCACCGCCCGCTCGCAGGAGAGGTTGAACTCCTCCTCGGCGTAGTCGGGATGGGCGTTGTACCAGCCGACGAAGGCGGTGGCCGCGTGGCTGCCGGGCAGGTTCTCACCGGGGATGCCGAGTTGGCGGTCGGTCTCGCATCCGACCGTGTAGACGATCGCGTGGTAGAGCCGCTCGAGGTCGTCGACCTCGATGTCGCGGCCGACCTTGATGTTGCCGAAGAAGCGGAAGCCCTCGCGCGCGGCGGTCTTCTCATAGACCCGGGTCACCGACTTGATCTTCGGGTGGTCCGGCGCGACGCCGCCGCGGACGAGGCCGAAGGGGGTGGGGAGGCGGTCGAAAAGGTCGACCTGGGCGTGCACGTCGCCGTCCTTGAGGACGTGCTCGGCGGCGTAGAAGCCGGAGGGGCCGGCGCCGACGATGGCGACGCGAAGTGGGTTCTCAGCGGTTCCGATCTTGTTCATGGGAACGCGGAAGAATACGGAACGGCGCGAATGCACCGCCTACGCGGCAAGCAGCATCTCGCTGCAGTTCGGGCAGATCCCGTGGCTGATCGCCGGCAGATCCGAGCGCCGGAACAGCTTCAGCCGCGTCGCCGCCTCCTCGATCTCCACCCACTCCCCGTCGACCAGGAAGCGATCGCACCAGCCGCACATCTCCAGCAGGTCCTCGCCGCGGGGAGCATCGGGGTCGAGCACCGGCTGAATCCGGTCGCGGGCCTCTTCGGAGCGCAGGCGCACCGAGAACAGGACCATCCGCCCGGAGCTGCTGGCGGCGATCCGGATGTCCATCTCGCGGCGCACGCCCGGGCCATCGCAGCGGAAGGGCAGCTCGACCGTCCGCACCTCGTTGCGCACCCGGCGCAGCAGCATGCGCTGCAGTTTCTTCATCTCCTGGCCGGCGACGAAATCCCAAAGCGTGCGACCGAGGCTGGCGCCGGCTCCGTCCCAGCCGTTCTCCTCGGCGAAGCGAAGGTACCCGTCGTCGACCTTGATCAGGTGGTCCTGGTCGTCGATCGCGTAGCTGAGCGCGGCAATGCTCACGGCAATGCGGGCACTGCGCTGGGGGCGCCGTCGAGCGCGTCGAGCGCCTTGCGCACCGACATCGCCACGCAGGTGAAGATCGGCGTCTCGCGCTCGGTGTACTCGCTCGACTCGGTTGGCCGCAACTCGTTGACGAGGTCGAGGAACATCCCCGGGTCGTCGCCCTCGAAGCAGACGACGAACTCCTGATCGTCGAGGCCGAACGAGTAGGTGGTGTTGATCGTGATCTCCGGGTAGCGGCGGCCGACCTCGATGTGGCTCTTCATGATCCGCCCCCGCTCCTCCGCCGGCAGCCCGTACCAGCGGCGCTGCTTGACCATTGGGTAGAGGAAGAGGTACTTGCGCTCGGAGACGCAGATCTCGGCTCGCGCCTGCTCGTCGGAGTAGGGCGAGCGTTTGGTCATCGAGAGGAACGAGTAGGGGGTCTGCGCCCACTGCGCCAGCCCGCTCTGGCCGAGCACGACGTGGAAGGTGTGGATGTCGTCTAGGTTTGGGCTCTGGCTGAGCAGGACGAGGTCGACGTCGCCGCGCGTTCCTATGGTTGAGTAGGCGCGCAACGAGCGGTCCATGGCGAAGTCCTCGCAGGCGGCGAGGAACTCCTGCTTGTCGGCGGCGCGGAGCTCCGGATCTCGACGGCGCCAGGCTGGATCAACCTTGAAAAACGTGAACTTGGCGAAAGTGCGGTCGGCCATCGGGCTCACGATAGCGCTCGTTTCGCTGCTCGCATGCACGACCGCGCGGGCCAGTGTCACCCTTGCTCTCGTGCCCCGAGGGACCGGGGTGGGGGAGCTGGCGAGGGTTCGGGGCGTTGCGCCGGGGCTGCTCAGCGCTGGGTTGGGATCGGTGCCCGCTGGGCAGACTTACCTCGACATCACGCAGGGAAACCGGGTGTTCGATTCGCTTTACGACTCGGACCTGCCGCAGGTCACCGGCGGGGGGATCTGCGGGCCGCCCTATTCCCGGGCGGTGGTCGAGCGAGCCGAATCGGCACCTGCCGACATCGTGCCGGGGCTGCTCGCCTCCACTCTCGCCGCCGCTGGCAGGCGCTGCGGGGTTCGAGCTGTGAGCCTGCGGCAGCTCGGGGGCCTGGTCCGGGGCTTGCGCGGCAACGACCTCTTGATCGCGATCGAACGGGCGCCGCCGGCCAACGACGAGGCGCTGGCGATCGGAATCGCCGGGCATGGGTTCGACGGGAGTCTGACTTCCGACAGCACTCGGTTGGACGGGTACGTGCTCTCGACCGACGTCGCGCCGACGATCCTGCATAGGTTCGGGATCGCGGTGCCCGCGCAGATGTCGGGACAGCCGATCCGCTCGCAGGGCTCGGTCGACGTGAGGGCGGTGGTCTCCCTCGGAGATCGGCTCGCGACGATCTCCGAGCGAAGGGGGCCGGTGATCGGGGTTGGCCTCGCCGTCTGGCTGATCGCGCTCGGGCTGGCGCTGGCTGCGTCTCGGGGCCGGGCCGCCCGGGCGGGGATTCGGACGGTCGGGCTCTCTGTCGTCTATTTGCCCCTTTTGCTGCTGGCCGGCGCGGCGCTCGAGCCGAGCCAAACGACCGAACAGCTCCTGGTGCTGCTTGGGTCGCCGCTGCTCGCGGGGCTGACGCTGGCGCTGCTCGGCGGATACCGGGCGCTGGCGCTTGCTTCCGGGCTGACCGTCCTCGCCTACGCGGCCGATGTCGTCGCCGGCTCGCCGCTCACCTCGCTCTCGCTGCTGGGGCCGAACCCCGGCCTGGGGGTGCGGTTCTACGGGATCGGCAACGAGTTGGAGGCGCTGTTGGCGGTGCTGATCGTCGCCGGGACGGGAGCGGGGCTGACCGGGTTTGCGCCGCGGGTCTCGCCACGGCGGGCGGCGTCGGCGTTCCTCGTCGTGGGGGTGGTGCTGGCGTTCGTCTTCGCTGCGGGGAGGTTCGGGGCCGACGTGGGGGCGGCGATCGTCTTCCCGGTCGGGGCGGCGGTGGCCGCTGCGGCGATTGCCGCTCGCCGGCGGCGGACGGCGCTGATAGTCGTCGCGGTGCCATTCGTCGCGGTGGCGCTCCTGGCGCTGGCGGACCTCGTCACCGGCGCGAACGCGCACCTGACGCGATCGGTGCTCGACGCCGGCGGTCTCAATGACCTGGCCCAGATCGCCCAGCGCCGCCTTCAGCTCTCGGCCCGCAGCTTCACCCGGCCGATTGTCTTCGTCTTCCTGCCTTTGATCGCGGTCCTTGCGGCTCTTGCGCTTGCGCGTCGGGACCGGTTGCGCGCATGGCTGCGGGGCCTGCCGGCGATGCGCGCTGGACTGATCGGGGCGCTCGCGGCGACTGCGGTGGGAACTCTCGCCAACGACTCGGGCGCCCTGCTGCTGGAGATCGGCGCCGCCTACCTGCTCGTCTTCGCCGGCTACGCCTGGGCCGAGGCGACGCGCGTGGCGCGGCGCCGATCTGCGTCCTCGGTCGCTCGCGTGCAGAGCACGCCACGCTCCCTGCGTCCTTGATCGGCTTGGCCTCGCGCGTCGCCTCGCGCGGGTTGTCCTCTGGGCTATCGATTACCCTTATTGATTCGTGCGAATCGCTCTCGTCTCGCCATATTCCTGGAGCTACCAGGGCGGCGTGAACCGGCACGTGGAGGCGCTTGCTGAGGAGTTCCTCGACCGCGGCCATCACGTTCGCGTGCTCGCCCCCTTCGACCCGGCCGGCCGGCTCAGCCGCATGACGCACCGGGCGCACGCCGAGCCGCGCGAGATCCCCGATTACTTCGTTCCGCTCGGCCGTTCGGTCGGGGTCGCCTCCAACGGCGCGATCTCCAACCTCGCGGCCTTCCCAGCCGGCGGTGTCGTCGCTCCCCGCCGCGAGCTGCGCCGGGGCGAGTTCGACGTGGTCCACGTCCACGAGCCGGTGGTGCCACTGGTCGGCTGGAACGCGACGCTTGGCGCGGGCGCCCCGGTCATCGGCACCTTCCACGCCTACTCGACCAAGGCGATCCCGAACCACATCGCCTCGGCGCTCGGCGCCCGCCGCGTCTTCAACCGGCTCTCGGCAAGGATTGCCGTCTCCGAGGCCGCCGCCTGGACCGGGCGACGCTGGTTCGGCGGCGATTACGAGATCGTCCCCAACGGCGTCGACCTCGACGCCGCGCCGTCCGGGCCGAATCCGGCGTCCGGCGAGCTTCGGGTGCTCTTCGTCGGCCGCCACGAGGAGCGCAAGGGCCTGCCGGTCCTGCTCTCCGCCTTCGGCGCTCTGGTCGAGCAGGTTCCCTGTCGCCTTACCGTGATCGGCGCCGAGCGCGAGGACGTGCTGCGTTACCTCGCCGACCCCGACCTGATGCGATGGATCGACGTCCGCGGGCGGGTCTCCGGCGAGCGGCTCTGGAGCGCGCTGCATGAGGCCGACGTGCTCTGCGCCCCGTCGCTCTCCGGCGAGAGCTTCGGCATGGTCCTGACCGAGGCCTTCGCCGCCGGGACGCCGGTGATCGCCTCGGCGATCGCCGGTTACAGCGACGTCGTCACCGACGGCGTCGACGGGTTGCTTGTGCCGCCGGCCGACCCGCAGCGGCTCGCCGAGGAGCTGCAGCGCATCCACCACGAGCCCGAGCGCCTGCGGGCGATGGGCGAGGCCGCACGCCGCAGTGCCAGGCGCTACGCATGGCCGCGGGTGGCCGACAGGGTGACGGAGGTCTACGAGCGGGCGATCGAGGCGCCGGCGCCGCAGAGCGCGAGCGAGCGCGCCGCGCACTGGGCCGGCATGCGGCCCGCCGACGGCGGGCCGCGGCGCGCTCCCCAGCGACTGCCTTCGCTCGACCCGGCTCCGGTCCGGAACGGCAACCGGCGGCGGCGGGTCGCCCGCCGCGCCGCCCTCGGCGTCGCCGGGGCGCTCGGCCTCGGCCTGACTGCGCTCGCGGCGCAGAAGATCGGCGTCGACAGCGTCATCGAAAGCATCGTGCGCTCCAATCTCACGCTGGTGCTCGTCGCCTGCGCGCTGATGGCGCTCTCCCTCTTCTTCCGTGCGGCGTCCTGGTACTGGATCGTTCGCGCGGCGCTGCCCAACCGGCCGGTCCGCCGCCGCGACGTCACCTCGGCGACGATGATCGGCGTGCTGATGTCGGCGACGCTGCCGGCCCGGCTCGGCGAGCCTGCGCGCGCCCTCGCCCTCTCTCGTCGCACCGGGCGGATGCGAGAAACCCTTCCGGTCCTACTCGGAACCCTCGTCTCCCAGACGATGCTGAACCTGGCGGCGCTGCTGCTGCTCGGAGTGATCATCGTCTCGACCACCCCGCTCTTCCATTCCGGCACTCAGAAGCTGTTCTTGTTCAGCCTCGTCCCGCTGGTGCTGCTGGTCGTCGTCCTGACAGCCCCCGTGTTGATGCGCCGCAATGGCAACGGGCGGCTGGCCAGGCTCGGCACCGCTCTGCACCGGGCGCTGATCCAGGTTCGCGCCGGCCTTGCGGTCTTCCGCGATCCCCGCCGCGGGGTGGCCGCCTCCACCGCCCAGCTCGGCGCCTGGGCGATTCAGCTCTCCGCCTGTTGGGCGCTGCTCTACGCGCTCGGCCTCGACGGCAAGGCGGGTGTCGGCGCCGCCGCCGCGGTGCTGTTCGCGGTCAACGTAACCGCGGTGGTGCCGGCGACCCCGTCGAACATCGGCGTCTTCCAGATCGCCGTGATCAGCGTCCTCCACACCGGCTTCGGCATCGGCACCGCCGACGCCCTCGCCTACGGCGTAATCCTCCAAGCGGTGGAGATCGCGACGGCAGTGATGCTCGGCCTACCGGCGCTGGTCCGGGAGGGCCTGACCTGGAGCGACCTTAGAGTCCAGGCCCTCTCGTCTGCTCCAGTCCGCCTCCAACCTCACCCCTCCCGCAGCGATCCTGCCGGGGAACGGGCCCAGGTATAGACGGCTTACCCGCGGGTGGCGCGGAGGGAGGGGGGTCGAGGACGACCCCGCCCGCAGTGCCCCCCTCCCTCCGCGACAGGACCCGCGGGCCAGGCGCTATGTCTCGACCGGCTCGCGCTCCGGCGGAAGCTCGCCGCCCCGCTCGGTGTCGGCAATCAGCTCGTCCGGCGCCTTCTCCGCCGGGATGAAGCCCGACTTCATGCCGAAGTAGACCGCCTGCGGGTGGTGGGCGACGATCGCCACCGTCGACTGCTCGGGCAGGACGGCGTAGCCGCCTGACAGCGTCATGCCGATCTGCTCCAGGTCGAGCAGGCGCCAGACCTTCTCGTGCTCTGACTGGTCCGGGCAGGCCGGGTAGCCCCAGGAGTAGCGACGGCCCTGGTCGAGCTCGATCCCGAGCGCGCGGCGGATGTCGGCGTGCAGCCACTCGGCCAGCCCCTCGGCCGCCTGCACGCCGAGGCCGTGGACGTAGAGCTGCTCGGCGAACTCGCCTTCGCGCTCGAGCCGCTCGATCAGCTCGGTCACCTCGGGCCCGACGGTGACGCCCTGGAGGGCGACGACGTCGCGTTCGCCCGAGTTCAGCGGCCGGTAGAAGTCGGCGAGGCAGATGCGGTCGTGCTTGGGCTGGCGGGGGAAGACGAGCCGCTCCAGCTCGCGCTCGGGGTCCTCGGGGTCGAAGACGACCAGCTCGTTGCCCTCGGCGTTGCAGGGGAAGTAGCCGAGCCGCGCTCGCGGGTGCAGATAGTCCTGCTCGCGCCACATCCGCTCCAGCCGCGGCGCGAAGCCCTCCTCCTCGCCGTTGCCCTCGACCAGCTCGCGCCAGGCCTCGCCCTTGACGCCTTTTCCTCCCCAGTGCAGCTTGAAGAGGACGTGGCGGTCGAGATAGGGGAAGACGTCGTCGAGGTCGATCGCGACCTCGCGCGCGCCCCAGTAGGGCGGCGCCGGGATCGGCGCGTCGGTGCGTGCGGCCGAGCGCACGCTGTCGTCCGTGGTCGGAGGCGAGTCGTCGAGGACGACCGGCTTTTCGCGCAGCTGCCTGGCCTCGGTCCTGATCCGCTCGACCAGCGCCGCCCGCGCCTCGGCGTCGACCAGCGCGTCCATCGTGTCGAGTCCCTGGAAGGCGTCCTTGCAGTAGAAGACTCCGGGCTCGTAGACCTCGTCGGACTCCTTGCCCTTCGGGTAGAGGGTGCGGCGGCCGAAGTCGCGGTTGATCGCGGCGCCGCCGATCAGCACCGGGAACCCGAGGCCGCGTTGGTGCAGCTCCTGCACGCAGGTCGGCATCTGCTTCGAGGTGGAGACGAGCAGGGCGGAGAGGCCGATCGCGTCGGCCTCGTTCTCGACCGCGGCCTCGATGATCGCGTCGACGGGGACCTGCTTGCCGAGGTCGATCACGGTGTAGCCGTTGTTGGTGAGGATCGTGTTGACCAGCGACTTGCCGATGTCGTGGACGTCGCCGAAGACGGTCGCGATCACGACCTTGCCCTTGGTGTGGCCGTCGATCCGGTCCAGGTAGTTCTCGAGCTGCGCCACCGCCCGCTTCATCGCTTCGGCCGACTGCAGGACGAAGGGCAGGATCAGTTCGCCGGCGCCGAACTTGTCGCCGACCTCCTTCATCGCCGGCAGCAGCACCTCGTTCAGGGTCGGGACGGCGCCGATCTTCTCCACCGAGCGGTCGATCCAGTCCTCCACGCCGTCCTTCTTGCGGCGCAGGATGTGCCAGTGCAGGGCCTCCTCGGGCTCCATGCCCGCGGTGGGATCGGCAGCCTCGCTCTCGGCCTCCTCGCCCTTCGACTCGAAGTGGGCGATGAAGCGCTCGAGGGCGTCCTCGCGGCGGTTGAAGACGAGGTCGTCGGTCAGCTCGCGCTCCTCCGTCGGGGATCTCGCTGTAGGGGGTGATGTGGTTCGGGTTGACCATCGCCAGGTCGAGCCCGGCCTCGACGCAGTGGTGCAGGAAGACCGAGTTGAGGACGGCGCGCGGCCGCGGCGAGACGCCGAAGGAGACGTTGGAGACGCCGAGCGAGGTCTTGACGCCGGGGATCTCGGATTTGATCCGGCGGATGCCCTCGATCGTCTCCACCGCCGAGGGCCTCCACTCCTCATCGCCCGTGGTCAGGGTGAAGGTGAGGGCGTCGAAGATCAGCGCCTCGGGATCGAGGCCGTGCTCGCCGCAGGCGATGTCGCGCAGCCGTTCGGCGATCTCCACCTTGCGCTGCGCCGTCTTCGCCATCCCGACCTCGTCGATCGTCAGCGCAATTAGGGCGCCGCCATGCGCCTTCGTCAAGGGTATGACCACATCGGCCTTGTCGCGGCCCGCCTCGAGGTTGATCGAGTTGACGATCGCCCGCCCGGGGATCTGCTCCAGCGCGGCGCGGATCACCTCCGGCTCGGTCGAGTCGACCTGGATCGGCGCCGGCTGGGTCAGCGAGATCCGCTTGACCACCGCGCTCATCTGCTCGTCCTCGTCGGAGCGCTCGGTCAGCGCCACGCAGACGTCGAGCACGTGGGCGCCGCCTTCGACCTGGTCTTCGGCGACCTGGACGAGGCCGTCGTAGTCGTCGGCGAGCAGCAGCTCCTTGGCCTTGCGCGAGCCCTGCGAGTTGACCCGCTCGCCGACCAGGGTCGGGCGCGGTTCCTGCACCAGCGGGGTCGAGGTCATCATCGAGGAGACCTCGATCGGCCCCGGCGCGGGGCGCTTCCCGGGGACGGCGCCGTCGACGCGCTCGCGGATCGCCGCGATGTGCTCCGCGGTGGTCCCGCAGCAGCCGCCGACGATGCCGACGCCGTAGCGCTCGACGAACTCGCCCAGGGTCGCGGCCAGCGGCTCCGGCTCTTCGGGGAAGATCGTCTCGCCGTCGGGCCCCTGCAGGGGCAGGCCGGCGTTGGGGATGCAGTGGACCGGCAGCGGGCTGCGCTCGCCTAGGAAGCGGATCGCGTCGCGCATGTCCTCGGGGCCGGTCGAGCAGTTGAGCCCGATCACGTCGACGTCGAGCGCGGCCAGCGTCGTCAGCACCGAGCGGATGTCGGTCCCGAGCAGCATCTTGCCGCCGTTGGGGAGCAGGGAGACGCTGGTCATCACCGGCAGCGTGCGGCCGGTCTGGGCAAAGGCCTCGCGGGCGCCGAAGATCGCCGCCTTGACCTCGAGGATGTCCTGCGCGGTCTCGATCACGATCAGGTCGGCGCCGCCTTCGACCAGGCCGCGCGCCTGCTCGGCGAAGACCTCGGCCAGCCTGCCGAAGGAGATGTCGCCGAGGGTGGGGTCGGTCGAGGCCGGCAGGAACCCGGTCGGTCCGATCGAGCCGGCGACGAAGCGGTCCTCACCGGCCGCCCGGCGGGCGATTTCGGCGGCCCTGGTGTTGATCTCGAGCGTGTGCTCTCCGAGGCCCCACTCCTCGAGCTTCAGTCGCGAGCCCTGGAAGCTGTCGGTCTCGACCACCTCGGCGCCGGCCTCCAGCATCGAGGCGTGCACACCCTCGATCACGTCGGGGCGGTTCAGGACCAGCGCCTCGTGGCATTTGCCGAGCAGGCCGCCGTAGTCCTCCTGGGTCAGCTCGAACTGCTCCAGGGTCGCGCCCATGCCGCCGTCGAAGACGACGACGCGCTCCTTGGTCGCGGCTATGAAATCGCGCTCGGCCATGAGCCCAAAGAGGCTACCGAGGCCGCCGCGGGTGGCTCTTCTAGCCGCGCATGCCCAGGCGGCGCTTGAGGTCGCGGGCGTTGAACGCCTGCGCGATCCGGTCGACCAGCCGCCGTCGGGCCTTGGTGTACGGGTACCAGGTCGGTTCGCGCTTGCCGGCGAAGCGGGTGACGACGATCGACTCAGGCCGGCAGTACTTCTTGATCCCGTACTCGCCGTGGCGGAAGCCGATCCCGGACTCCTTCCAGCCGCCCATCGGCACCCCCATGGCCATCATGTTGGTGATCACGTCGTTGACGTTGACCGAGCCGGCCTCGATCCGCCGTGCGACCCTCTCGGCACGGCCCTTCTCGCCGAAGACAGAGGCGGCGAGCCCGTAGCGGGAGTCGTTGGCGAGCCGCAGAGCCTCCTCGGAGTCGCGCACCTTCATCACCCCGACCACCGGGCCGAAGGTCTCATCGCGCATTACCTTCATCGAGTGATCGACGTCGACCAGCACCGTGGGCTCGAAGTAATCGCCGGGGCCGTCGGCTTTCTTGCCGCCGGTCAGGGCGCGGGCGCCGTTGGCGAGCGCGTCGTTGACGTGGTCTTCGACCACCGCGGACTGGTTCGGCGAGGTCATCGCGCCGACGTCCTTCTCGGGCTTGCGGCCGTCGGCGCCCTGACGCAGGCCGCTGACCTGCTTGGTCAGCTTGGCGACGAACTCGTCGTAGACAGGCTCCTCGACGTAGATCCGCTCGACTGAGATGCAGAGCTGGCCGGAGTTCACCATTCCGCCCCAGGCCGCGGCGTTGGCGGCGCGGTCGATATCGGCGTCGGAGAGGACGATCATCGGGTCCTTGCCTCCGAGCTCGAGGCTGACCGGGGTGAGCGTCTCCGCGGCTCGCCCCATCACCTTGCGCCCGGTGCGGTCGGAGCCGGTGAACTGCACGTAGTCGACATGGTCGATGAGGGAGCTGCCGGCCTCTCCGGTGCCGAGCACGCAGTCGAACACGTCCGGGGCGCCGATCTCCTCCTTCCAGGCCTTGATCACTTCGATCAGGCTGAGGGGGGTGAACTCGGAGGGCTTGACGACGACCGCGGCGCCCGCCTGCAGGGCGGGGATCGAGTCGCCCAGCCCCATTGCCAGCGGGAAGTTCCAAGGGCTGATCACGCCGACCATGGGGTGGGGCCGGTACTGGATCAGGAGTTTCTTCGAGGCGATCAGCGGCGAGTGGGGGCGAACGGCTTCGTCGCCGATGAACTTCTCCGCCTTGGTCCCGTAGAAGTTGATCAGGTCGGTGACGTAGAACAGTTCGGCGGAGATGTCGCCACGGACCTTGCCGGTTTCGGCCTGCACCGTGTCGGAGATCCGCTCGATGTTGTCGAGCATCCAATCGCGCAGCTTGCCGAGCCAGTGGTAGCGGCCCTCGATTCCAAGCGCCTCCCACTCGGCCTGGTTGGCGCGGACGCGCGCCACAGTGGCGGCAATCGTCTCGGGCGTATCGACCTGGATCGAGGCGACCACTTCCCCGTTCGCCGGGTTCATGACCTCGATCTGCTCGACCGGCGTCGAACCGTTGGCCCTGTCCGAGCCGTTGACCGCCGTCGTGCTCGTCTCCACAGTGCCGCTCTCCACCTGGAACTCCCTTCCTATGCTCCTTGGCTGGTCGGCCAACCTTAGCCGGTTGCTATTCGGCGTTGCGCCTGTTCTTCGTCTTGCCGATTTCGACGACTTCGCCGCTGTCGGTGACGATCGTGTTCGGCGGCACACTGGAGATCCGCACCGCGAAGGACCCGCCCGGGACGACTCCGCCGGTGGTCTTCGCCTTGGCGGTGCCGCTGAGGCCGGCGTCGATCCGATAGAGGAGGGTGTAGCGCCCCGTTTTCACCGCGCTCAGCTTCCAGACGGCGTTCGCGGTGTCGCCCGGCTTCAGCGGCCCGAGGTCGAAGGTCTTGCGGCTGGATGTTTCGGCGCCGCCGGGCTTCGAGGAGCCGGCGAATTTCGGGAAGTGTTCCGCCAGAACCCAGACTGGGCGGTCGGGCTGGGCGAGGCCGGGCTGGGGATCGTGGATGCCGAACGGCAGGGAGGAGGTCCGGCCCTCGCGGCCGGCGATCGAGACCGTCACGGTCAGCGCCGGGATCGTCTTGCCGCCCGTGTTGCGGACGCCGAGCTGCAGCAGCGAGGTCTGGCCCAGCCGCTGCGCGGTCGGGAACTGCGCCGTCGTCACCTTGACCCTGTAGGTGCCGGCGGGCTGGTTGGCGTCCGAGGACGAGCCCCCGCCACAGGCGGCGAGCATCGCTGCCGCGGCCACTGCGGCAACCCCGGTCGCGGCGGCTCGCAAGCAGGCGTGCCGGGAATTTGGTCCGGTCCCCCGCAAAGCGGGCGGAACATACCACGGGGTTTGCCCGTCTCCGGCGGGTGCCCGCTGCATCGCGGCAGGGTTATCCGGATCTCAACACTCGGCTAACGGTTGGTGCTGGTGCATCCCATAAACTCAGCTCCGAGCGGGCGTCGCACGGGTGCGGCGCCGTGTCGGAGGAGCAGATGGACAGAGCCGCATCCATAGGCAGGACGTTTCTGCCCGCCAGATCCTTCTTCGAGCAGGTGGGGGAGATGATGCTCCTCACGGCTCGCACGATCGTCTCGGCGCTGCGACCTCCGTACCCCTACGGCGAGGAGTTCATCGGCCAGTTCCTCTTCGCCCTGCGCCTCTGCTGGTTCCCCCTGCTCGTCTCGACCGTCGCCTTCGGCTTCGGCGCCCCCGGTCTGCAGGCCTCCAACTTCCTCTCGCTGTTCGGCGCGCTCGACCGGCTCGGCGGCTTCTTCGTCCTCGCCTCGATTCGCGAGTTCGCGCCCTTCGTCACCGCCGTCGTCGTCGCCGGAGTCGCCGGCACCGCGATCACCGCCGACCTCGGCGCCCGCAAGATCCGCGAGGAGCTCGACGCCCTCCAGGTGCTCGGCGTCGACCCGATCAAGAACCTGGTGGTTCCCCGTTTCCTGGCGCTGATGCTGATCACCGGCCTGCTCGACATCTACGCGCTGGTCTTCGGCATCTCCGGCGGGATCGCCGCCGAGCTGCTCTATCACCAATCGCTTGGCGGTTTCTTCGCGACGCTCTTCTCCAACGCCTCGGTCACCGACCTCTGGGGCTCGGTGATCAAGTGCACGCTGTTCGGGGCGATCATCTCGGTCGTCTGCTGCTACAAGGGGATGACCGCCTCGGGAGGGGCGGCGGGAGTCGGCCGCGCGGTCAACCAGGCGGTGGTGATCTCCTTCATGGGCGTCTTCGCCTTCAACTACGCCTTCACCCAGACGCTGCTCGCCACCAACCCGGAGCTGCAGGCGATTCGATGAGCGCGGAGCGACCATGAACGCCTGGCTCGAAGTCCCGCGCGGCTGGCTCGACTCCTTCGGGGAGATCGCCCGCTTCGGCTCGCGGGTTGCCGGCCTCGTCTACTCGGGCCGCGTCCTGCGCTTCTTCGGCGAGAGCCTGCGCCAGGCCGGCATCCTGATCCTCGGCTCGGCGATGATCATCTGGGGGCTGGTCTTCATCCTCGGCCTGCAGTGCGGCATCGAGGGCGCCTACCTGCTCCGTGCCCAGGGCGCCCCCGCCTACGCCGGCGTCTTCTCGGCATGGTGCGACCTGCGCGAGATCATGCCCTACGCTTTCGGCTACATGCTGGCGGCCAAGGTCGGGACCGGGATCGTCGCCGAGCTCGGCGCGATGCGGATCGCCGATGAGATCGACGCGCTCGAGGTGATGGGGGTGCCGCCGGTCACCTTCCTCTGCGCCACCCGCCTGCTCGCCGCCTGGATCGCCTTCCCATTCATGTACCTGGTCGGGATCGGGATCATGTACTTCGCCAGCTACCTGGCCGTCGTCAAACAGATCGGCGACGTCTCCTCGGGTGGCTACGAACTGATCTTCTGGATGTTCCAGAATCCCCCCGACCTGCTCTTCAGCCTGATCAAGGGCATGTTCATGGCGACCGCGATCGTCATGGTCGGCTGCTACTACGGCTACACGGCTTCCGGTGGGCCGGTCGGCGTCGGCACCGCGACCGCGAAGTCGATGGTGCTAAATATTGTCTTAGTCCACATCATCGGGATGTTGGGGACCCTGATCTTCTGGGGAGCCAACCCGAGGGCGCCGATAGGAGGCTGAGTTGTCGACGGATCCTGATCAGTTCACGGGCAGCGAAGCGGAGGACCTGGAAGCCGAGGTCGTCGAGGCCGAGGACGAAATTGCCGCCGGCGCGCCGGAGGGGCCCTACGTCAGCTCCGACGGCGCGGTGATGGGGCGCGACTTCGTCATCCCCGGCGTCGACCCTTCTGAGAGCGATCCATACCGTTTCCACACCGGCCGCAAGCGCGACCACGGCGGCGAAGACGCGATCGAGATCATCGACCTGGTCAAGCAGTTCGGCCGCGCCCGCATCCTCAACGGCCTCAACCTCGGCCTCCCCGAGGACCAGGTCTCGATGGTGCTGGGGCCCTCGGGAACCGGCAAGAGCGTGCTGATCAAGCACATCGTCGGGTTGCTCTACCCGGACTCCGGCGATGTGCTGGTGCACGGGGAGTCGATCCCGAACATGACCGACGACGAGCTGTTCGACATCCGCAAAAAGTTCGGCCTGCTGTTCCAGGACGGCGCCCTCTTCGGCTCGATGAACATCTACGACAACACCGCCTTCCCGCTGCGCCAGCACACCGATAAAAGCGAGGAGGAGATCGGCGAGATCGTCAACCGCCGGCTCAAAGAGGTGGGGCTGATCGAGGCCATCTACAAGATGCCGAACGAGCTCTCCGGCGGGATGCGCAAGCGCGCCGGCTTCGCCCGGGCGCTGGTCCTCGAACCGCAGATCGTGATGTTCGACGAGCCCGACTCGGGACTCGATCCGGTCCGCACGGCCCTGCTCTGCGAGCTGATCCGTGAGGTGCACGCGGAGCACAGCGGCTGCTACCTGATCATCAGCCACGACCTCAACACGGCGCGGCGAGTGCCCGACTTCCTCGCCGTGCTCTGGAACGGCAAAATCGTCGAGTCGGGGCCGAAGGAGGAGCTGTTCGACTCGGACAACCGGTTCATCGCCCAGTTCCTGCACGCGGACGTCAGCGGTCCGCTCGCGATGGATTGAGCGCGATAGCGGCCTGGGCGGTCCGTCATGCACGGGTGGTGCTGGCGGTTTCGGTTGCCCTTGCGGTTGCGGCTGGCGCAGTCGCGACCCGGCTTCCCACCGATGCGGGCACCGGGACGCTGGTCGATTCGAATACGGCGAGCTACCGGGCCACGCAGCATGTGCGGGCGGTGTTCGGGGAAGAACCGGTGGTGGTGCTGGCGGAGGGAGACCTACAGCGGTTGGTGCTGACCTCGAACCTCTTCCGGCTGCTGCGGCTGGAGGGGTGCCTGTCGGGGAAGGTGCCGCAGGGGGCGCGGCCGATTCCGGGGCCCTGCGCCGAGCTTGCCCGATTGCATCCGGTCGAGTTCCTCGCCGGCCCGGCCACCTTCCTCAACGAGGCGGTGATCCAGATCGACGAACAGCTGCGCCGGCTGGCGGCGAGGGTCCCGCCCGAGCAGCTGCAGGAATTCCTGCTCTCGGTGGCGGTGAAGTACGGGGTCACCAGCGTCCCCAGTCTCAGCAGCCCGAACTTCCTTGCGACGGTCGTCTTCGACCTGCGCCGCTCGCGCGGCACGCCGAAGGCGCGTCTCGCCTACCTGTTCCCCAATAGCCGCTCGGCGCAGATCGTCCTTCGCCTGCGCCCGGGCCTGAGCGAGGCCGAGCGCCACCGGGCGCTGGGGCTGATCCGCGAAGCGGTCTTCGACACGACGCCGCGTCGCGTCTGCGCCGAAGGGGGCAAGCCGGCCCCCTGCTTCGAGCTGCATGGAGGCCGCTACGTCGTCTCTGGGGCGCCGGTCGTCGTCGATGGGCTGGCGCGGGCGTTGAAGGACGCCCTCCTCGTCCTCCTCGGCGTCGCCATCGCGGTGATGGCGCTGACCCTGGTCGCGGTCTTCCGCTCACGCTTCAGGCTGCTGCCGTTGGCGATCGCCCTGGCGGCGGCGGGGCTCACCTTCGGCCTGCTCGGGCTGGCGGGCGGGTCGCTGACGATGGCGTCGATCGCTGTGCTGCCGATCCTGATCGGTCTCGCCGTCGACTACGCGATCCAGCTCCAGGCCCGCTACGACGAGGCGGTTGCGAGCGGCGCGGAGGGCGCCGAGGCGGCTCGAGCGGCCGCCGCGAGCGGCGGGCCGGCGATCGCCGTCGCCTGCCTCGCGACCGGCGCCGGCTTCCTCGCCCTGCAGCTCTCCCCGACCCCGATGGTCCGCAGCTTCGGCCTGCTCCTGGTCGTCGGCGTCGCCATCGCCTTCGCTTTCGCTCTGACCGCCGGCTTCGCCGCCCTGAGTCTCCGGAACGAGGCGGGAGCGACGGGGCGCCCATCGCTCCCGCCCCTGCTGCGGCGCGCTCTTGTCGTGGCGCAAGCACACCCGCAACGTGTGCTCGGTATCGGCTTGGTGCTTGCCGTCGTCGGTTGGGGTCTGGGAACGCAGATCGGAACCGAGTCGAACATCGCCAAGCTCGCCCCGCAGAGCCTCGGCGCGGTGCGCGACCTGACCGAGCTCCAAGACGCCACGGGTGTCTCCGGCGAGCTCGACGTCAGCGTTCAGGCCCCCGACCTCGCCGACCCGGCGCTGATCCGCTGGATGGCCGCCTTCAAGCGGCGGGTGCTGGAGTCGAATGGGTTCGACGGCCCGCAGGCGAGCTGCCGGACGGCCGAGGTCTGTCCCGGGCCGGCGCTCTCCGACTTCCTCACCGCGGGTGGCGGCGCCCTGAGCAGGCTGGGCATCCGCTCCACCCTCGCCGCGATGTCGCCCTACGACCTGCGCCAGGTGGCGCCGATCGATCCGAAGACCGGCCGGCTTGGCCACACGGCGCTGCTCTCCTTCGGCATCCGCGCCCAGTCGCTGGAAGACCAGCAGGCGTTGATCGACCGCATTCGCGGTGAGATCGGCGACCCCGGCTCCACTCAGGGCCCGCCGCCCGGGGCCGAAGTACGCCTCGCCGGGCTGCCGGTGATCGCCGCCCAATCGGCATCTGAGCTCTCCAGCAGCCGTTACTGGCTGACGCTCGCCGGGCTGCTCGCGGTGGCGCTGGTGCTGCTGGTGGTCTACCGGTCCTTCTCGCGCGCGCTGGTCCCGCTGGTCCCGACCGTGCTGGCCACCGGTTGGTCGGCGCTCGTCCTCTGGATCAGTGGGATCCCGCTCAATCCGATGTCGGCAGCGCTGGGGGTGCTGACGATCGCGATCGCCACCGAGTTCAGCGTCATCCTCTCCGCTCGCTTCCACGAGGAGCACAGCGGAGGGCGCTCGGTCGCAGCTGCGCTCGATGGCGCCTACTCGCGCACGGGGGCCGCCGTGCTCGCCTCGGGCGCCACCGCGATCGCCGGCTTCGCAGTGCTGATCGCCAGCGACATCCAGATGCTGCGCGACTTCGGCCTGGTCACCGTGATCGACCTCGCCGTCGCGCTGGCGGGGGTGATGGTGGTGCTGCCCGCGGCGCTGGCCTGGATCGAGGAGCGATGAGGGACCGCTACTCGATCGGGGTCGGGCTCCTCTTCCTCGCGATCGTCGCGATCGCCTTCTTCAACACCGTCGGTGGCAACGAGCCGGGGACGCTTGGGCTCGACAAGCTTCCCGTTCGCTGGCCCCTGCCCGGGTTCGCGGTGCCGGCGGCTGCGGGAACGCTCGAAGGCGACGCCAACGTCGCCCAGGACGACTGCGCGACCTCGCAGGTTCCCTGTCCCGCCGAAGCGCGCCGCACTCCGGCCTGCCGCATCGGCACCGCCGGGGCGATCCGCGTCTGCGATCTCTTCGACCGCCCGCTGGTGATCTCGTTCTGGTTCACCAAGGGCGGCGGCTGCGTCGATCAGCAGGACGTGGTCGACAGCGCCTACGAGCGCTACCGTGGACGGGTGAACTTCCTCTCGCTGGACGTGCGAGACGATCGCGACACGGTTCGGGAGCTGACCCGCCGCCATCGCTGGCGGGTGCCGGTCGGCTACGACCGCGACGGCGCGGTGGCGAGCCTCTACGGGATCGGCGGCTGCCCCACCTTTGCCTACGCCTATCCGGGTGGCACGCTGCAGAGCGCCGGGGTCGGCGACCTGACCCCGGCGCAGCTCGACGCGCGGGTCGCCGGCCTGCTCCGCGCGACCCGTGCCGCGCAGGATGGGAGGCCCTGAGGTGACGGGCGCAGCGGCCAGATCGAGCCTTGGCTGGGACCCCTCGCCCGAGCAGGGCTGGGTTGCCCCCCACCTCGCCGGCGAGTTCCCGGGCCTGGGGATCGCCTGGATCGAGGTCGACAGCCAGCCCTGCAGGAGCCCGGACCCGGTTCGGCGCCGGCTCCGCGACCTCTCCGACCGCTTCTTCGGCGCCCACGCGATCCACCTGCGCGAGCGCCCGATCCCGTGGGCCTACCGCGTCTTCTTCCGCCAGATCGGCCTCGACCCCGATCGCACCCGCGTCCCGGTCGAGCAGCTGGCGCTCGAACGCCTCCACGACGGCGCCTTCAAGAGCCGCGGCCTGCCGGCCGACGCGCTGACGATCGCCATCGTCGAGACCGGGGTTGCGCTGTGCGCGTTCGACGCCGAGCAGCTCGAGGGCGGCCTCTGCATCCGCGACTCGGCGCCGGGAGAGGCGCTGGCCGGGAGGCCGGGTGAGCTGCCGCAGGGGACGCTGACGATCGCCGACGGGCGCGAGCCGGTCGGGTTGCTCTTCGGTGCGATCGGAGAGGGCCGTGGGGTGGACAGGGGCACGCGGCGGGTCATGCTGGCGGCGATACAGGTCAACGGCGTGCCGCAGATGGCGGTCGACGAGGCGCTCTGGATGGCGGCGGCGACGCTGGAGGCCTCCTGAGCCCTTAACGCCGTCTTGATTGTGAGGGGGGGTCCGGGTGATCTAGACTCGGGACGGGTTATATGCCGGATCTGCTCGAACGAGACACCCTCGCTGACCTTCGCGCCGGGGCGGACGAGAGCCTCGCGCGGACTGAGTTGCGACGCCAGATCGGCCGGCTCGAGCGTGAGCTCGCCGGGCTCTTCGGCGAGGCCTTCGGCCGGGTGGAGGTCGCCTGCGACGTGAAGGCCGCTGTCGCGACGCCGAGGGCGCTCGACCTCGGCGGCCTAGAGCGGGTGCGCGACGCTCTCGCGACTCGCAATGCCGAGGTCCGCCTGGCGCTGCGCGAACGGACCGAGGTCGAGACCGGCAATCGCGAGCTGCTGCGGCAGATGCTCGCCAAACCGGACGAGTTCAAGTGGGTGCGGATCTCACGCCACGACGTCGGCGAGCCCGGCTGCGGAGGCTGGCACTCCCGCCCCCGTCTCGGCGTGCTCGGCATGCTGATGGGCTGGTGGCGCGTGAAGGTCTCCTCCGGATGCCCGTTACCCGGACGGCTTGCGGCCGTTGAGCGAGAGACCCAAGGCCGAAGAGCGCCCGCCGGCGCCCTGGGGCTCGTTCCCGCTGGCCGAGTTGACGGTCCTCGCCGGCATCGTGATGCTGGCGATCGGACTGGTCGGGGGAAGCCCGACGGCGATTGGCGTCGGCGTCGTCCTCGGCGGGCTCGGCGGGCTCGAGGTTTCGCTGCGCGAGCACCTCGCCGGCTATCGCTCTCACACCACCCTGCTCGCCGGCACCGTCTTCGTGCTCACGGTCGCGGGGCTGTTCTACCTCGCCGGGTTGGTGCTCGCGGCCTGCCTGGGAATCGGAGCGGTCGCTTTTCTCGTCGCCTTCCTGGCGCTGCGCCGCGTTTTCCAGCGGGCTTCTGGCGGGCTCAGCTTCCGCGTGGCCGGCCCACGCCGACGCTGATGCGGCCGCGTCGTCGACGCTAGACCAAGACCGCTATCCGCTCGCCCGGCCTCCTGGCGGCCAGCTCGGTCGCCAGCAGCAGGCGCTGGCGCGACGTGAGGGTGCCGAGCCGCTTGTTCTCGTTGAGGGACAGGGGGAGGAGGAACTTGCGGACGCGGGTGCGGCCCCAACGACGCTGGCTGCCGAGCAACTCGGCGATGGTCATGCTCTCGGTCTCCCAGGGGCACTCCCGCACGACTTCGGACGCGTCGACGTCTCCGCTCGCGATCGCGCGCTTCAGCCCAGCGCGTGCGAGGCGCACACGGTTGGCGCGCTCGAGCGCCTGCATGTGCTGCGGCGTCTGGGCGGCGGAAGCGGTCGTCGTTACAGGGGCGATCGAAGCAGCGTCCACTGGGACTCCTCCCTTCAAGGAATCGGTTAACTGGGTATCTCTCTCCCGCGCCGGGCCGACGGAAGACCGTGGCCTAGGTGAGTCGAATTCTCACCCTCTCGCGTCCCTGGCGGAAGCGATCAGCGCGTGCCGCAAGCTATGCCGTCGGGGAGGGGAGCGTCAACCCGCGGCAACGAAACTTGACCCAGGCCATCCGCTAAGAGCATCTTTTTCCGGGCTGCCGAGCCTTGTCCAGATTTGGACAAGCCTGAAACTACCCACGTGGGGGGATGTAAAACCTCGGTTAACGGGGTAGATCGGGGAAGTCCTGGATGACCCGGGCGATCGTGGCGAGGGCGCTGTCGAGGTGCTCGCGCTCGTGGGTCGCCATCAGGCTGGTGCGCAGGAGGGCGCCGCCCGGCGGGACCGCCGGGTGGATCGCGACGTTGGTATAGACGCCGGCGTCGAAGAGCGCTTTCCAGAGCAGCACCGCCTGCCAGTCGTCGCCGACCATCACCGGCACCACCGGGGTTGTCGCCACGCTGCCGTCGGGGAGTGTCCCCGGCTCGATCACCTTGAGCCCGAGCTGGCGCAGCCCCTCGCGCAGGTAGGAGGCGTTGGCGAGCAGAGCCTCGAAGAGCGGTGGCCCATCGGCGCGAATCACCCGCAGCGCGGCCAGCGCGGCGCCGACCGCCGCCGGAACCGCCGAGGCGCTGAAGATGAAGGAGCGTGAGGAGATCCGCAGGTACTCGACGACGTCAGCCGGGCCGGCGATGAAGCCGCCGCAGGAGGCGAGGCTCTTGGAGAAGGTGCCCATCCGCAGGTCGACCTCGTCCTCGAGGCCGAACAGCTCGCAGGCGCCGGCGCCTCGCGCCCCCAGCACGCCCGCCCCGTGCGCCTCGTCGACCATCAGCCGGGCGCCGTGCTCCTTGCAAAGCTCGACGATCCGCGGCAGGTCGCAGACGTCGCCCTCCATCGAGAAGACCCCGTCGACGACGACCAGCACGCCGCCGCCGTCCTCGGCTGCGCGCTGCAGCATCTTCTCCAGCTTGTCCATCCGGTTGTGGCGGAAGGGGCGCAGCTTGGCGCCCGACAGCCGGCAGCCGTCGAGGATCGAGGCGTGGTCGCCCGAGTCGCAGATCACCGTGTCGCCCGGCCCGAGGATGGTGCCGATGCAGCCGAGGTTCGACTGGTACCCGGTGGTGTAGACGATCGCGTCCTCGGTCCCCATCCACTCGGCCAGCTCGCGCTCCAGGTCGACGTGCAGCGGGGTCGTCCCGTTCAGCAGCCGCGAGCCGGTGACGCCGGTGCCGTAGGTCTCCAGCGCGTCGCGCGCGCCCTGCTTGACCCGCTCGTCCCCGGTCAGCCCCAGGTAGTTGTTGGAGCCGAGCATGATCGTCTCGCGCCCCTCCATCTCGACCACCGGCCCGGCCTGCGAGGTGAGCAGGCGGAAGTAGGGGAGGAGGTCGTGCTCCTTGGCCGCTTCGAGCTGCTCGAGGCGATCGTGGCTGCGGGCCTTCTCGAAGACGTCGACGGGCGCTTTCGCTGTCTCGTTCATGCTCAGAGTGTAGGTTCCGCCCCCATGGGAGGGGTGACCATCCGGCCGGTCCGCACGCGTCGCGAGCTGAAGCGCTTCGTCAAGGTCCCCTTCCACCTGCACCGCAACCATCCGCAGTGGGTGGCGCCGCTCCTCTTCGAGCGGATGGAGTTCCTCAACCGCAGGAAGAACCCCTACTTCGAGCACGCCGAGGCCGAGTACTTCATCGCCGAGCGGGACGGCGAGCCGGTCGGCCGCGTCACCGCCCAGGTCGACCACCGCTGGGATGAGTTCCAGGGCGGCAGCGACGCGATGTTCGGCTTCTTCGAGACCGCCGAGGACCCCGAGGTCGCAAGGGCGTTGATCGATGCGGCGACCGAGTGGGCGGCGTCCAAGGGCCGCGGCCGGATCCTCGGCCCGATGGACTTCACCACCAACGACGAGATCGGGATCCTGATCGAGGGCTACGAGCGCCGCCCGATGATCCTCGAGCCCTGGCACCCGCCGTACTACCGCGAGCTGATCGAGGCCGGGGGCTTCGAGAAGGCGATGGACGTGCTGATGTGGGAGCTCCAGTTCGGCGACCTCAAAGAGGGCGAGCGGTTCGACCCCGCGATCCACGCCGCCGCCGAAAAGGCCCTGGGCGACGAAGGGATCGCGATCCGCAACATGGACAAGGGCGACATGGCCGGCGAGGTGCGTCGCTTCATGGACGTCTACAACGAGGCCTGGGGCGACAACTGGGGCTTCGTCCCGATCACCGACGCAGAGGTCGAGTTCCAGGCGAAGAACCTGAAGCAGGTGCTCGACGAGGACTGGGCCTACATCGCCGAGAAGGACGGTGAGGCGGTCGGCGCCGCCCTGACCCTGCCCGACATCAACCAGGTGATGGCGAAGCTGAACGGGCGGCTGCTCCCCTTCGGCTGGGCCAGGTTCCTGCTCGGCAAGCGCAAGGTCGACCAGTGCCGCGTGTTCGCGCTGGGCGTGAAGCACGACTACCGCCACACCGGCGTGGCGGCGGGCCTCTACCTGAAGCACTTGGAGACGGCTGCGATCCCCGGTGGCATCGCCGGCGGGGAGATGGGCTGGATCCTCGAGACCAACGGGCCGATGAACCGGGCGATGGAGGGGATGGGCGGCAAGGTCGTGAAGCGCTACCGGATCTACGAGCGTTCGCTGTAGATCCGCAAAGCCGCACGTTCCGAGGTTTACGTAACCCCTGTCTCTCACCGGCCAGGCACCTCGCTAGAGTCGCCTCGGTGAGCAGGTTCGAGGTAGAGGGCGAGGTCTTGGCAGAGGAGGACGCCACCGCGGCGGACGCCGAGCAGCCGGTGCGGGCGCTGCCGCTGCGCTACGAGCGACCCTCTTCGTCGCTGGTGCCGCGGGGAGAGGTTCGCACCGCCGCGCTTGCCGCCGCCGGGGGCGCCCTCGCCGGCGCCGCGACCGTCGCCGCGGTGCGGGCGGTCGGGGCGGCCGGCTCGCGCAAGCGCTCCTCGAAACGCCTCTCGCGCCGGCGCGAGCGCCCCGCCAACGTCGTCGCCAGCCGCTCCTTCCTGGTGGACGTCCACCTGCTCGGGCGTTAACCGCCGATGGGCCGAAAACGGGCCTATATCTCCCGAAATCGGCCCGTCGGCGAGGGGTTGGAGGTGGAGGTGCGGCCGCCCTCGCCTTACAGGCTGCCCGCCTCCGGCGGCGAGGATCGGGTGATGCGGGTCAGCGGCGGGGTCGCCACCCGGCTGCTCCATGTCGAGGGGAGCCCGGTCCTGGTCCGGGCCTGGCAGCCGGCGATGGAGCGAGTGGTGCTCCGCTCCGAGCCGGTCGATCCCGCCGCAATCTCGGCGCCGAGGTCGCTCTCGGCGCCGGAAGCGCCGCCGGCCGGGCCGGCGCAGCTCGAGATCGCGGTCGAACGCATGCGTCTTGCCCTCGGGGTCGACGACGATCTCAGCGAGTTCCATCGTCGCTTCCGTTCCGATCCGCTGCTCGGGCCGTTGATCCGCCGCCGGCCCTGCTTCCGCCCCCACCGCCGGCCCTGGCCCTGGGAGGCGCTCGCCTGGGCGATCGTCAAGCAGCTGATCGAGTCTGAGCGCGCCGCGCGCATCCAGCGCCGGATCGTCGGCCGCTGGGGGCCGCGCCTGGGGAAGGAGCGCGAGGGGCTGCGCGACGTCCCGGCGCCGGCGACGATCGCCGGCAGGGCGCCGGCAGAGCTGGAGTCGATGGGGCTGACGCTGCGCCGGGCGATCGCCCTGCGCGCGGTTGCCCGCGAGGTCGCCGCCGGCCGTTGCGAGCTCGCCTCCGAGAACGCAGACCGGCGGCTACTCGCGATCCCAGAGGTCGGCTCCTGGACCGTGCGGTGCCTCGGCCTCTTCGGCCGCGGCGAGCACGACTCGCTCCCGGCCGGCGACCTCGCCTACATCAAGCTGGTCGGCCGCCTCGCCGGTCTCGGCCGCCGCGCCACGGTCGAGGAGGTCGAGGAGTTCTACGCGCCGTACGCGCCCTTCCGCGGCCTCGCCGGCGCCCTCACCATCGTCGGCCTGCACCGGGCCATCGCCCAGGGCCCGCCCCTCCGCTCCGCCGCCTGAACCCGCTCCTCGGCTGCACGGGCTTGTGCCCCGGCGACGCGCCTCAAGCGAGTTGTCGATCTGTCGATAAGCACCGCAATGGCGCGGGTGACCGGGGACAGGAACTGGCCGGACGAGCAGGTCAACGAATTCCTCGATCAGATCTCCGCCGGAGGACAGGACTACCGCCGCCTCGTCGAGCGGCTTCCCGCCATCGTCTACACCGCCGAGCTGGGCGAGCAAGGGCCGTGGCGCTACGTCAGCCCCCAGGTCGAGGAGATCCTCGGCTACAGCTCCGAGGAGTTCAAGCGGGACCCCAGCCTATGGGTACGGCTGCTGCACCCCGAGGACCGCGAGCGTGCTCTCGCCCTCGAGACCAAGGACCACCTCGGCGACCGCAGCACGCGCCCGGTCGAGTACCGGATGCTCACCCGCGGGGGCGACGTGGTCTGGATGCTCGACGAGGCGGTCCTCGAGACCGACGACGACGCCGTGCCGGTCTGGCACGGGGTCCTCTACGACATCACCGAGCGCAAGGTCGCCGAGCAGGAGCTGCAGCGGGCGGTGTCCCAGCAGGCTGTGGTCGCGCAGCTCGGCGAGCGGGCGCTCAAGGACAGCAACCCAGACATGCTGATGCGGGCCGCGGTTTCGCTGATGGCGGGGATCGACGGCATCGAGGGCGCCTGCATCTGGGAGCCCGGCCGGGACGGCCGCCGCCTGCGGCTGCTCGCCGGGCTCGAGGGGAGGGCGAGCGGGGGAAACCAACGCGTCTCGGCGGCACGGGACTCCCATGCGGGCGCCGCGCTCAAGACAGGTCTCCACGCGATCGTCGGCGACTGGTCCGGCGAGCGTCGCTTCACGATGCCGCCGGCGCTGCGCGTCCTCGGGATCCAGAGCAGCCTCGCGGTGGTGATCGACGGCAAGGAGCGCCCCTTCGGGGTGCTCGACGTCCACTCCACCTCGCGACGTCGCTTCATTCCGCAGGACGTCCACTTCGCCCAGGCGGTGGCAAACGTCCTCGCCGATGCGATCGCGCGCCACAGCACCGACGAAGCCCTTCGCCACCGCGTCCTGCACGACTCCCTCACCGGCCTCCCCAACCGGCTCAGCTTCGTCGAAGCGCTGACGAACGCCCTGCACCGCAGCGTGGCGTCCGGGTCGCCGGTCGGCATCCTCTTCCTCGACCTCGACCACTTCAAGCTGATCAACGACAGCCTCGGCCACCACGCCGGCGACGAGTTGCTGCAAGCGGTTGCGCCGCGGTTGCGCTCTCATCTCCGCCCCGGCGACCTCGTCGCCCGCTTCGGAGGGGACGAGTTCGGCGTCCTGGTCGACCGCCTCGTCGACGAGGAGGAGGCGGTCGCGATCGGCGACCGCGTCGCCGGCGCTTTCGTCAGCCCCTACGCGATGCGCGGCGTCGATCACTTCGTCACCGCGAGCATCGGGGTCGCGGTCGCCCGGCCCACGGACCACCAGCCGGTCAGCGCCGATCTCCTGATCCGCGACGCCGACGCGGCGATGTACCGGGCGAAGGAGCGGGGCAGGGCGCGCTGCGAGCTGTTCGACGCCGAGATGAGGGCGGGTGCGCTACGCAGGCTGGAGACCGAGCGCGAGCTGCGGGGGGTCCTCGACCGCAAGGAGCTGGTGCTGCACTACCAGCCGGTCGTCTCGCTGCGGACCGGCGAGATGAGCGGAATGGAGGCTCTGGTCCGCTGGCAGCACCCGAGCCGCGGCCTGCTCGACCCGGTCGATTTCGTTTCGATCGCCGAGGAATGCGGAATGATCGAGCCGATTGGCTGTTGGGTGCAGGAACGTGCCTGCGAACAGGTGCTCGAGTGGCATCAGCAGCGACCGGACGAGCGGCCCTGCGACATCTCGGTCAACCTCTCCGCCCGCCAGGTCGCCCACCGCGACCTGCCGGTGGTCGTCGCCGAGATCCTCGCCCGCTCCGGCCTCGACCCGATTCACCTGCGGCTGGAGATCACCGAGACCGTCCTGGTTGAAGAGTCGGCGACCGCGCAGGCGACCCTGGAGGCGCTCAGCGAGATCGGCGTCGGGCTCGTCCTCGACGACTTCGGCACCGGCTACTCCTCGCTCGCCTACCTCAATCGCTACCCCTTCGACGCGCTCAAGATCGATCGCTCCTTCGTCGACGGGCTCGGGATCGAGCAGGAGAGGACGGCGATCGTCGAGGCGATCATCGGCATGGCCAGGGCGCTCTCGCTGGACGTGATCGCCGAGGGGGTTGAGAACGAGGCGCAGCTGTCGGAGCTTCGCCGCCTCAGCTGCGACTACGCGCAAGGCCACCTCTTCGCCCCGCCGCTGCCGCCGGACGCGGTCTCCAAGCAGCTCGAAGTGGGATCCCCGAACTACTTGGGAATGTTGCCCGGCAGGTAGGCGTTGCTGAGCGCTTCGCCCGGCGACGGCAGCGCGGAGATCAACCCGTTGTCGCGCATCCAGCCGATGAAGCGGGCCCACTCGGTCGGGTCCATGTAGCCATAGGGATGGCCTGAGCCGGAGGATTCGAACGCCTGCTGCGCCAACAGCGGCAGGGTCCTCTTCACCTCGGCTTCGGTCAGCTTCGGTTCGAGGTCGCGGTTGACTTCGAGCACCGCCTTGGTCGCCGCCTTGGGGCTCTTGGCTGCGGCCGCGGTCCCCCTCGCCAGGGCGGCGATGAACAGCCGGATCGCTTCGGGGTCTTCTGCGACCTGCTTGCGGCGGGCGACCAGGACCAGCTCGTCGTAGGTGGGAACGCCGAGCCTGTCCACCGGCGTGACCACCGGGTCCTTGCCACGGTGGCTGAGGTCGACGCCCTCGACGTTGCTGAAGCCGCCCAGCATCGCCTGGGCGCTGCCGCCGACCAGCGCCGGCAGCAGGCCGAAGCCGACGTTGACCGCCTTCACATCGGAGGGCGAGAGGTTGGCGCGGGCGAGGATCGTCTTCAGGAAGGCGTTCTGGTAGGGGATGCCGGCGGTCGCGATCGTCTTTCCGCGCAGGTCGCCGACGCCCTTTATCCCCGACTTCTTCAGCCAGATCATCGAGGTGAGGGGGCGGTTGACCAGGGCGCCGACGGCGACCACGTCGAGGCCCTGTTCGCGGGCCAGCATCACCTCGGGCTCGTAGGAGATCGCCAGGTCTGCCTGCCCGGCGGCCACCTGTTTGATCGGCGCCGAAGGGTCTGAGGGAGCGTGGATCTGGACGTCGAGGCCGGCGTCGGCGAAGTAGCCAAGCTTCTGCGCCATGTAGATCCCGGCGTGGTCGGGGTTTGGATAGAAGTCGAGGGTCAGGCTGAACGGCTGCGTTTCGCCGGTCACGTTCTCGCTCTTTTCCCCGCATGCCCCGAGCCCGAGCGCGAGGGCGATCAGGGTGGCGACGAGGACTGTGGGGGGGACTCGGCGGACGTTCATCCTCTGCTTTCTATCGCCAAGTGACCAAGTGGCGCTCTGCGAGGGCCAGTAAGCCGAAGAGCGAGATCGCCATCGCGGAGAGGACGACGACTCCGGCAAACTGACGCGTCGTTTCAAACAGGTAGCCGTCGCGAAGTATCAGGCTGCCTAGGCCGGAATTCGGGCTCACCGCCTCGGCGAACACGGCGCCGATCACAGCGACCGCGACGGCGATCTTGGCTCCGCTGAATACATAGGGCAGCGCGGCTGGGGCTTCGACTCGACGGAAGGTCTGCCAGCGGGACGCGTCGAGGGTGCGCATCATCTTGGTCGCGTCGGGGTCGACGGCCCGCAGCCCGTCGAGCGTATTGACGGTGATCGGGAAGAAGCAGATCAACGCGACGACCACCAGCTTCGGCGCGATCCCGAAGCCGAACCAGATGACGAGGATTGGCGCGATGACGGGGATCGGGATCGCCTGTGTGCCTACGAGCAGGGGGTAGAAGGCGCGGCGCATCGTCTCGAAGAGGTGGAGGACGACTGCGAATGCAAGTCCGGCGACGAGGGCGCAGCCAATGCCGAGCAGGACCTCTTTCATCGTGACCCAGGCATTTTCGACAAGCAGCGAGCGGTTCTGCCAGAGCGATTCGGCGATTTCGACAGGGGACGGAACGAGGAACGGTTCGATGTGAAGGGCATCCGCGATCGCACCCGTGCTCGCCGCCACCTGCCAGGCGCCGACCAGCGCCGCGAGGAGAAGAGTGGGAGCGAGCCAGCGCCTCATCGCGCGCACCGACGGGGCGCGTTAGTCGGCCATAGGCCGAAGAAAGCGCCCCAGGCGCCCCGGGGGCTCACCGGGCGCCCTCTCGAAGGGCATGCATCGCGCGCTCGCGGACGGCGACGAACGCAGGGTTGGTGACTGCCTCGTCGCGGTCGGGGGCGCGGGGCGACGGAGCCCTCAGCTCTTCGACCACTCGCGCTGGCCGCGCCGAGAGCACCGCCACGCGGTCGGAGAGGTAAAGCGCCTCCTCGATGTCGTGGCTGACGAGGACGACGGTGCGGGGGTCGGCCTCCAGCGCGCCGGCGAGCCACTGCTGCATCTCCGCCCGGGTGATCGCGTCGAGCGAGGCGAAGGGCTCGTCGAGCGCCAGCACCGGCTTGCCGGAGACGAGGGTGCGCAGGAAGGCGACCCGTTGGCGCATCCCGCCCGAGAGCTCCCGCGGCGGCGAGGACTCGAAGCCGGCGAGGCCGAAGCGCCCGAACAGGGCTCCGGCCCGGCGCCGCGCCTCGGCGCGCCGCATGCCGCGGTTTCGCAGCGCCAGCGCGGCGTTGTCGACGGCGGAGAACCAGGGCAGCAGCAGGTCCCGCTGGGGCATGTAGGCGCAGCGGGCGAGGCGGCCGCCGCAGTCGCGGGCGCCGCCGACGTCGATCTCCCCGGCGGAGGGCTCGCGCAGCCCACAGATCAGCTCCAGCAGCGTCGACTTGCCGCAGCCCGATGGCCCGACCAGGCCGATCACCGAGTGGGGCGGCGCCTCGAGGTCGAGCCGGTCGATCGTCCGCAACTCCCCGTAGGAGTGGCCGACCCCGCGGATCGAGACCGCCGCGCCTGCGGCGCGGCCCTCTTCGGTTGCAGGCATGGCGGACTTTCCGGCGAAATCCTCGATCTCGGTCCGCATCTTGCTATCCTGGCGCACTTCGAGCTCCTGACCTAATGAGTCGAGAAAGTCGATAAACCCCAGGCAGCCTCTCGATGGACCCGGCAATCATCCTCTTCGGACTAGGCATTGGCGCGCTCGTCGGCATGACGGGCATGGGCGGGGGATCGCTGATGACGCCGCTCTTGATCCTGATCTTCGGGATCCAGCCCACCACGGCGATCGGCACCGACATCTTTTACTCGGCCGTCACCAAGACGGTCGGCGGTTGGCGCCACCTGCGGATGAAGACGGTGAACATGGAGCTGGTCAAATGGCTGGCGATGGGCAGCGTTCCGGCGGCGGTCACCGGCGTCGCGGTCGTCTCGGTCCTGCAAGCCCACATCGGCGAAGAACGGCTCGACTCCCTTGTCTACGCGGTGCTCGGCGGCACCCTCTTGATGGTCGGCGTCGTCACCCTGGCGCGGGCGCTGATCCTGCGCCGGCTGGTCGACGAGCGCGATCGCTTCCAGGTCGAGCGCCGCCACAAAATCGCCGCGGTCGCGATTGGCGCGACCACCGGCTTCGTGATCGGGATCACCTCCGCCGGCTCGGGCACGGTGATCGCGATCCTGCTGATCGCCGTCTATCGCCTCTCGCCGAAGAAGGTGGTCGGCACCGACGTCTTCCACGCGGCCGTTCTGCTCTGGGCCGCGGGCATCGCCCACTGGGTCAGCGGCAACATCGACTTCACGCTCGCCGGCAACATCCTGCTCGGCTCCATCCCCGGCGTGGTGATCGGCGCCGCGCTCTCCGACAGGGCTCCGCAGGGCTTCATCCGCACCGCGCTCGGCATCGTCCTGGTCGGCTCCGGCATAGTCACGATCCAGAAGGGCGACCCGAACGTCTGGCCGGTCGCCGCGGCGGTCGCCGGCCTCGGTCTCGGCCTGATCCTCGCGACCCCGCGCTGGCTCCATCACCGCCGCCAGCGCCAGGCCCAGCGAGCCGCGGATCTCGAGCTGGAGACGGTCGGCTAGCGCGCCGCCCAGGCGTCGGGCGACTCGGTGAGGTGCTCGACTACGACCGGAAGCTCTCCACTGACCAGGTCCGCCAGGGTTACCTGCTCCAGAACGGTGCGGAGGCTGGCACGGACGGCGATCCAGACCTCTCTCAGGTGCTTGGCGTTGCCGCGATACTCGATCGCCTCCGGGGGAGAGGACTGAACGTGGGCGATTGGTCCCTCGACGGCACGAACGACGTCGGCGATCGTCACGTCGTCCGCTGGGCGCGCCAGCCAATACCCGCCCTTTGCCCCACGCCGCGCCCGCACGATCCCAGCGTGCTTTAGCTCCAACAGAATGTGCTCGAGGAACTGCAAGGGAATGTCCTGCGCTTCTGCCAGCTTCTCGCCCTTGACGGGGCCCTCGTCCGCGGCTGCCAACTCAGCAGCCGCCCGGACCGCATAGTCAGCCTTAGCGGAAACGCGCACAAGCGCAGTAAATCAGTAGCGCTCAATCCTGAGCCGGTACGCCCCCCGCGACGACGTTGACGAAGTTCTCCAGGTGGCGGGTGGTCCAGCACTCGAAGGCTCCGTCGCAGTGGCGCTCGTAGGCCGCCATCACCGAGTCGCCGTAGTTCCAGTAGAGCTTCGGCTCGGGGTTGAGCCAGAAGAGGCGGCCGGCTCGCTCCGCCACCTGGGCGAAGACCTCGGCGTGGGGCTCGCGGCCGTTGGTGCGGGCGTCGCCGAGCACGATCACGGTCGAGCGCGGGTCGAGGTCGTCGGAGATCTCGGTCAGGAACTCGAGCCAGACGCGGCCGTAGTCGGTGTAGCCGGAGACGTCGGCGACGCCTCCCTCGCTGGAGATGCGCTGGGCGATGACGCGGAAGTCGCGCTCGTGCTCGAAGACGTCGGTCACCTCGGAGATCCGCTCGATGAAGACGAAGCTGCGCAGTTTGCGGAACGAGTCGTGCAGCGCGTGCAGGACGGAGAGGAAGAAGACGCTGGCCGAGGTGACCGAGGTGGAGACGTCGCAGAGGACGTAGATCTCCGGCCGCCGCGGTCGCTTCGGCCGGTAGCGCAGGCGCAGCGGCACGCCGCCGGTCTCCAGCGAGGCGCGCATCGTGCGCCGCACGTCGACGGCCTGTCCTCGGCGGCGCCCTCGCTGCTCGTGCCCGAGCGTCGCCAGCCGCCGCTTCATCTGCGAGACGGCGCGGTGGACGGCGGCGAGGTCCTGGCTGGGGCTGGTCGGAAGGGCGCGGTCGAGCTCGGCCAGGGGGCGGGAGGGCGGCAGGGTTTCGGTGCGCTCGATCAGGTCCCGTTCCAGCTCCCGCCGCAGGTGGCGCTCGAAGCGGTTGAGCTGCTCGCGGTCGATCGGCGGCGTTTCGGCGGCGCCGTCCTCGGCGACGGGCTGCGTGCCCGCGGAGAGCCCCAGGGTGCGCCGGATCCGCTGCACATCGACGCCGACCACGCCCGAGCCCTCCGCTCGGCGGCCGAAGGCGGCGATCGCCAGCCGCGCCAGATCCCGCATCTCGCCGTCGTTGCCCTCGACGATCGCCTGGCGGATCTGCTCGCGCAGCTCGTCGATGTCGAGCCGCTCGCCGCCCTCGTGACGTGCCCCCTCCTCGCCGACCCCTCTCTCGATCGCCTCGGCCTCGGCGGTGCGGAAGAAGAAACGATCGAAGAGCAGCTCGAACAGCCGCCGGTCCTCCTGGGACTTGGCGATCGTCGCCGCCAGCGCCTCGCGGAAGTCCTCCTGCTCGGTCCAGGGCACCTGGTCCAGCGCCGCGAATGCGTCGAGGATCTCCGAGGTCCCGACGGCGACGCCCTCGCTGCGCAGCTCCTCGCAGAAGCTCAGCAGCTTCGCCGCCAGCCCGGGGGGGCCGGGGTCGGCCTTCTGCCCGTAGGGGGAGGCGGCCGTCGGCCTCACCCCGCCGCTTGGGTGGGCGCCCCGGCCAGCTTCACGCCGACCCGCTCGGCGACGAGGTCGATGTCGGTGCGGTGCTTGACGATGATCGACATCGACTGATTGAAGGTCTCGCGGTCGATGTCCTCGGCCCCCATCAGCAGCAGCGTCCGCGCCCAGTCGATCGACTCGGCGATCGAGGGAGGCTTCTTCAGGTCGAGCGCGCGGATCATCCGCACCACCTCGACCAGCCGTCGCGCCAGCGTCTCGGGCAGCTCCGGTGCGTGCAGGCGGACGATCTCCATCTCGCGCTCGATGTCGGGGTAGTCGAGCCAGAGGTAGAGGCAGCGGCGCTTCAGCGCCTCGGTCAGCTCGCGCGAATTGTTCGAGGTGAGGACGACGATCGGCATCGTCGTCGCCGACACCTGCCCCAGCTCGGGAATCGTGATCTGGAAGTCGGAGAGCAGCTCGAGCAGCATCGCCTCGAACTCCTGGTCGGTCTTGTCGATCTCGTCGATCAGGAGCACGACCGGCTCGGAGCTGGCGATCGCCTGCAGCAGCGGCCGCTCGAGCAGGAACTCGTCGCGGAAGATGTCGTCCTGCACGTCGTCCCAGCCGTCCTCGCCGCCGGCCTGGATCCGCAGCAGCTGCTTGCGGTAGTTCCACTCGTACATCGCCTTCGCCTCGTCGAGACCCTCATAGCACTGCAGCCGCACCAGCTCACGGTCGGTGGCGCGCGCGAGAGCCTTGGCCAGCTCGGTCTTGCCGACGCCGGCCGGCCCCTCGACCAGGACCGGCTTGTCGAGCCGCTGAGCGAGGAAGGAGACGAGCGCGGTCGACTCGTCGGCGAGGTAGCCGGCCTGCGCCAGCGCGTCCCTCACCTCTGCCACGGAGCCATCGGCCATCACAGGCGATGATAATCCGCCCGGTGCTCGACCTCGCCCTGCCGCTCGCCGCGCTCCTGCCTCACAGGCCCGGCGCCTACGCCGCCCTGATCCTGATCGGCCTCGGCGCTGGGATCCTCGGCCACCTGATCCGCCTCCGCTGGCTCGTCGCCGTCGGGATCATCCTCGTCTTCCTTGGCGCCTTCCTCTTCCCGCTGGCGGTCAACCTGACCACCGAGAACAGGCCGCCGCCGGTCCAGACCCCGCCTTAGCGTCTACGATCCATCTTCAGCAGCCCACCCTTCGCCCACCAGGAGGACACCGCCTTGAGCCGAGCTCGCTATTTCGTTCTTTTCGCCGCCCTGGTCGCGCTGGCGACCGCGTTATCCGCCTGCGGCGGAAGCAGCAGCAAGAGCGGTGAAGACCCGCAGAAGGTCCTCAACGAAGCGACTCTGAAGGGGATCAAGAGCGGCAACCTCGACCTTTCGCTGGGCGTGAAGGCGCAGGGCAAGGAAAGCGGCAATCTCGACGTCAGCCTCTCGGGGCCGTTCCAGAGCTCAGGTGAAGGCTCCGAACAGCTACCCGAACTCGACATCACCGCGAAGGCGAACGGCTCCTTCAACGGCGAAGACATCAACTTCGAAGGTGGCCTCACTCTGCTGTCCGACCGCGCCTTCGTCAACTACAAGGGCACCGAGTACGCGGTCGACCCGACCACCTTCAGCTTCGTCAAGTCGGCGCTGGAAAAAGCCCAGAAGCAGGGCGGGGCCCAGGGCAAGTCGGCCGGTTCCACCGCCTGTCAGGAAGCGGTCAGCGGCCTCAAGGTCGGCAACTTCGTCGACAACCTCAGCAACGAAGGCAGCACCGACGTCGGCGGCACGACGACGACGAAGATCAGCGGCGACCTCAACGTCCCGGGCGCGATCGACGCGCTGCTCGAACTGACCAAGGACCCGGCCTGCGGCGCCCAGCTTGGCGCCGCCGGACCGTTGCCCTCCGAAGCCGAACTCGACAAGGCCAAGACTCAGATCGAGAGCGCGCTGAAGAAGGCCCATGTGGACGTCTACGTCGGCGACGACAACATCGTCCGCAAGATCGCAGCCGAACTCTCGATCGAACCTCCGAACGCGTCCAGCAGCGGGCCGAAGAAGGTCGACCTCGAATTCGAGCTCTCGATCGACGGGGTCAACGAAGACCAGACGATCGAAGCGCCCTCCGGCGCGAAGCCCCTCAACGATCTCTTCTTGAAGCTGGGCGTCAACCCGATCGAACTGCTCGGCGTCCTCCAGGGCAAGGGCGGGCTCGGCGGGTTGAGCGGGGCCGGCGGCCTCGGCGGCCTGCTCAACGGAATCGGCGGTAGCGGCGGCTCGTCGAGCGGTGGGGGCTCGGGAAGCACGCAGGCCTATCTGAACTGCCTCAAGGGAGCTCAGACGCCGGTCGACATACAGAAGTGCGCCGGGCTCAAATAGCCACGTTTCTGCGAACACCGTATGGCTGGCCGTACCTGCTGACGCCGCTGATTCCGGCCGCGGTGGCGCTCGATATCGCGAGCGCGCCGGCCGGGGTCGTCTTCGTCGTCTCGGCGCTGGGCATCGTCCCGACGGCGGCGCTGATGGGGCGGGCGACGGAGGAGCTCGCGGCGCGCTCGGGGCCGGGAATCGGCGGCCTGCTCAACGTCACCTTCGGCAACGCGCCGGAGCTGATCATCGCCCTCTTCGCCCTCGGCCAGGGCCTGCACGAGGTGGTCAAGGCCTCGATCGTAGGCTCGATCATCGGCAACATCCTGCTCGTGCTCGGCGCCGCGATGCTGGCGGGCGGCCTGGGGCGCGAGAAGCAGACCTTCAGCAGGACGAGCGCCAGCGTGCAGACGTCGATGCTGCTGCTCGCGGCCGCGGCGCTGCTGATGCCGGCGATCTTCGAGTTGGTCGAGGGCAAGGGCCTGCCGAGCCCGGGCGCCGAAATCGTCAACTACGGCTCGACGGTCGAGCACCTCTCGCTCGCCGTCGCGATCGTCCTCGCCGCCACCTACGTCATCGGCCTCGTCTTCTCGCTGAAGACCCACCGCGACATCTTCAATCCCGAGTACGGGGACGAGGACAGCCTGGGCTGGTCGGTCCGCACCTCGGTGATCGCGCTGGCGATCGGCGGGATCCTGGTCGGTGTGATGTCCGAGGTGCTGGTCGGCTCGATCAGCGAGGCCTCCAGGGCGGTCGGCCTCTCCGAGTTCTTCATCGGCGTGATCGTCGTCGCGATCGTCGGCAACGCCGCCGAGCACTGGGTCGCGGTCCTGGTCGCGATGAAAAACAAGATGGACCTCGCCGTCAACATCGCGATCGGCTCCAGCGCCCAGGTCGCGCTCTTCGTCGCCCCGGTGCTCGTGCTCGCGTCCTTCTTCCTCGGCCCCCACCCGCTCGCCCTGGTCTTCAACGGCTTCGAGCTGGGCGCGATCCTGCTCACCGTCCTGATCGCCAACTACGTCACCCAGGACGGCGAGTCGACCTGGTTCGAGGGCGTTCAGCTCCTCGCCGTCTACCTCGTCTTCGGGATCGCCTTCTACTACGCCTGAGCGCGCTTGGCCGCGCTTGGCGGTGTCCTGCCAGCCTTGCCGGGCGCGCTCAGGCCGCAGTCAGCTCGGTCAGCGCCTCGAGCACGACGTCGTCGTGCGTCTTCGGCGAGACCTTGGGGAAGACCCTGGCGATCTTGCCCTCGGGGTCGATCAGGAAGGTGGCGCGCTGCACGCCCATGTACTTCTTGCCGTACATCGACTTCTCGCCCCAGGCGCCGTAGGCGTCGGCGACGGCGTGGTCGGCGTCGGCAAGCAGGGTGAAGTCGAGGTCGAATTTGTCGGCGAACTTCTTCACGTCCTCGACCGAGTCCGGGGAGACGCCGAGAACGCGGGCGCCGCTCTCGCGGTACTCGCCGCTGCGGTCGCGCACCCCGCAGGCCTGGATCGTGCAGCCCGGGGTGTCGGCGCGCGGGTAAAAATACAGCACGACCGTCTGCCCTTTGAGGTCGGACAGCTTGACCAAATCGCCGTTCTGGTCGGGCAGGGCGAAATCCGGCGCCCTCTCTCCCTCGGCGAGCATCAGTCCTCGCGGCCGGGGTCCTGGCCGTTCTCGTCCTCGTCGAGCTCCTCGTCGCCCTGTTCCAGCGCGGTCTCGGAGACCGAGCCGGTGGAGCCGGGGTGGTAGTGGGTCTGGAAGCGCTCGAGCACCTCGTCGCGACGATCCTCGTCGACAGGCACCTCGTCGGAGATGCGCACCCAGTCGGCCCCCTCGTAGGCCTCCATGTTGAAGACCTCCTGATCGAGCGAGGTCGAGTCGTCGACGATCACGACGACCTCGGTCTGGGGGTTGAAGTAGGTCCCCGGCTGCATCAGCAGCTCCTCAACCTCGTAGAGGTTCTCCTTCGCGGGGCCGGTCATTACTCGCATCCTATGAAATCGGACAGTTGCCGCTCGATCTCGGCATCGACATCCAGTGACGCTTCGCCCCGGCACATCCGCCGTTCGTTGCGAGCGATCACCATGCCGCGCACCTCGGCCCGCAACTCTTCCGTCAGGGTGGGACGGGAAGGGGCCAGGGCAAGCGCCCGTCTGACCTCTGCCTCGACGTCGATCGGCGCTTCGCCACGTTGGCGCCGCCGGTATGACTTTGCTTCGATCATCTGGCGGGCCTCTGCCGCCTGGATCGCCGGGTCGACCGGCGAGACCAGCTCCAGGGGCCTGCGTTGAGGCAGGTCCGGGTCGATCGCGAATCGTCCTTTGCCGATCGAGTCCCACGCGTCGACCCAGCGGATCAGGAGGTAGCCCGCCACGGTCGCCCCGGCGGTGATGATCAGCGACATGTACCCGACCATCGCCCCGGGCGTCATCGCGATCGAGAAGTTCACGCAGGCAAGGGTAGACCCCCATGCTCACCGAGCTATCCGCTAGTCTTGTCGCTGGTTGACTGACCAGTCAATCGGTGGGCGATCGCCTGCTTGGGCGGTGCCCTTCAAAAGGCTTATCGCACAGACAAAAGGAGTCTCGACCCGTGGTTGACTTCACCCTGACCGACGAGCAGAAGGACCTGCGCGAGCTGGCCCACAACTTCTCCGAGAAAGAGATCCGCAAGGTCGCCTGGGAGTACGACAAGGACGGCACCTGGCCCCAGGACATCGTCGAGAAGGCCTGGGAGGTGGGGCTGATGAACACCCACATCCCCGAGGCCTACGGCGGTCCGGGCCTCGATTACCTCTCCGGCACCCTGATCGAGGAGGAGATGGGCTGGGGATGCTCGGGCATCGGCACCTCCCTCACGTGCAACGGCCTCGCCAGCGCCCCGGTCATGCTCGGCGGCTCCGAGGAGACGAAGAAGAAGTACCTGGGGATTCTCACCGAAGCGCCGAAGCTGGCCTCCTTCTGCCTGACCGAGCCCGACGCCGGCTCCGACGTCAGCGGGATGAAGACCCGCGCCGTCAAGAAGGGCGACAAGTGGGTGATCAGCGGCTCCAAGTGCTTCATCACCAACGGCAGCCATGCCGACTGGTTCACGGTCTACGCCAAGACCGACCCCGAGGCCGGCCACCGCGGAATCAGCGCCTTCGTCGTCGACGCCGATCTGCCCGGGGTCACGGTCGACAAGAAGGAGGACAAGATGGGTCAGCGGGCCTCCAACACCGCGACCATCTCCTTCGACGAAGTCGAGATCCCGGCCGAGAACCTGATCGGCGAGGAAAACAAGGGCTTCAAACTGGCGATGATGACGCTGGACCGCACCCGTCCCGGCGTCGCCGCGATGGCGGTCGGCATCGGCCGCGCCGCATTCGAATTCGCTGCGGAGTACTCGAAAGAAAGGGTCCAGTTCGGCGTGCCGATCGCGATGCACCAGGCGATCCAGTTCATGATCGCCGACATGGCGACCAAGGTCGACGCTGCCCGCCTGCTGGTCTGGAACTCGGCCGTCCTGCTCGACCAGGGCAAGCGCAACACCCTCGTCTCCTCGGAGGCGAAGCGCTTCGCCGCCGACTCGGCGATGGAGATCACGGTCGACGCCGTCCAGGTCTACGGCGGCTACGGCTTCATCAAGGAGTACCCGGTCGAGAAGCTGATGCGCGACGCCAAGATCATGCAGCTGTACGAGGGCACCAGCCAGATCCAGCGCCTGGTGATCGCCAAAGAAGTGCTGCTGCCGCGCAACGTCGACGAGCCCACGCCGGAGGCCGAAGCGAAGGCCAAAGCCTCCGAGAGCAGCCAGTCCGAGCAGGCAGCCGCTACGGTCTAGCCCATGGACCTCTCCGAGCGCGCCGCCGCCGGGAAGGCGGCGCGCTCGGATGCTCCCCGCTCCGCCCATGCGGCGTGGGAGTCGCCCGCCGGCCGGGCCGACCCGGTCGAGGTACTCGAGGCCCAGGCGCGCTCGCGCGTCCCCGAGCTGGTCCCGATCCGCTACGGGCGGATGGCGGTCTCCCCCTTCGCCTTCTTCCGTGGCGCCGCCGCGGTGATGGCGGCCGACCTCGCCACCACGCCCGTCTCCGGGCTGCGGGTGCAGGCCTGTGGCGACGCCCACCTCTCCAATTTCGGCGCCTTCGCCGCGCCCGACCGTCGCCTCGTCTTCGACCTCAACGACTTCGACGAGACCCTGCCGGGGCCGTGGGAGTGGGACGTCAAGAGGCTCGCCGCCAGCTTCGAGATCGCCGGCCGGGAACGCGGCTTCAAGCGCAGGGAGCGGGTCGCCGCGGTGCTGACCGCGACGCGCACCTATCGCGACGCGATGCGCGGCTTCGCCTCGATGCGCAACCTCGAGGTCTGGTACGCGCGCCTCGACGTGGAGGCGGCGATGGGCCAGGTCGAGGCCGAGGATGCCAAGGTGGTGAAACGGGTCCGCAAGAGCGTCGCCAAGGCGCGGTCGAAGGACAGCCTGCGGGCGCTCGAGAAGCTCACCCATGTCGTCGACGGGGAGCTGCGGATCGTCAGCGAACCGCCCCTGGTCGTCCCCGCCGAGGAGCTGATGCCCGAGGCCGAGGCGCGGGACCTCGGCCAGGCGCTGCACGAGATCCTCGCCTCTTACCGCGCGACTCTGCCCGCCGACCGCCAGCACCTGCTCGACGGTTACCGCTTCCGCCACATCGCGCGCAAGGTGGTCGGGGTCGGCAGCGTCGGAACGCGGGCCTGGATCGTCCTGCTGACCGGCGCCGATGACGGCGACCCTCTCTTCCTGCAGGCGAAGGAGGCCGAGGCCTCGGTGCTGGAGCCCTACGCCGGGCGCAGCGGCTTCCGCAACCACGGCCGGCGGGTGGTCGAGGGCCAGCGGCTGATGCAAGCCGCCGGCGACATCTTCCTCGGCTGGTGCCCGGCGACGGGGGTCGATGGGCGCCAGCGCGACTTCTACGTGCGCCAGCTCTGGGACTGGAAGCTCTCGGCCGAAGTCGAAAGCCTGGCCCCGCGGGGGATGGAGGTCTACGCCCGCCTCTGCGGCTGGACGCTTGCCCGCGCGCACGCCCGCTCCGGAGACCGGGTGGCGATCGCCGCCTACCTCGGCGCCGGCGACGCCTTCGACCGGGCGATCGCGGAGTTCGCCGAGCGCTACGCCGACCAGAGCGAGCGCGACCACGCCGCTCTCGTGGCCGCGATCGGTTCCGGCCGCCTCATCGCGGAGGATGCCTGAACGTGGAACGCAAGGCGGGCGCAGGCGCGGCTGGTCTGATCCTGCTGACGCTGTGCGCGGGGCAGTTCCTGATGATGCTCGACAGCTCGGTGATGAACGTCTCGATCGCCACCGTCGCCAAGGACGTCGGCACGACGGTCACCGGGATTCAGACCGCGATCACCCTCTACACGCTGGTGATGGCCTCGTTCATGATCACCGGCGGCAAGATCGGCCAGATCATTGGCCGCAAGCGCGGCTTCGCGATCGGCTGCGTGATCTACGGCTGCGGCTCGCTGACCACCGCCCTGGCGCCGAATCTGACCGTGCTGCTGATCGGGTGGTCGGGCCTCGAGGGCCTCGGGGCGGCGCTGATCCTGCCCGCGATCGTCGCCCTCGTAGCCTCCAACTTCGACCGCGGAGAACGGCCCCGGGCCTACGGGCTGGTCACCGCCGCGGCGGCGATCGCGGTGGCCGTCGGCCCGATCGTCGGCGGCCTCTTCACCACCTACCTCTCCTGGCGCTACGTCTTCGCCGGCGAGGTCCTGATCGTGATCGCGATCCTTGCGCTCGCCCGCCGCATCGAGGCCGGCGAGCCGGAGCGGAAGGTGCGGCTGGACCTGGTCGGGACCGGGCTCTCGGCCCTCGGCCTCGGGCTGGTCGTCCTCGGCATCCTCCGCTCGGGGACCTGGGGCCTGGTCAAGGCCAAGCCCGACGCGCCGGAATGGCTCGGGCTCTCGCCGGTGGTCTGGCTGATCCTCGGCGGCGCGCTCGTGCTCTGGCTGTTCGCGGCCTGGGAGAGCCGGCTGGCGAGCCGCGGCGGCGAGCCGCTCGTCGACCCGGCGATCCTGCGGGCCCCGGTCCTGCGCGGCGGCCTCACCTCGTTCTTCTTCCAGTACTTCCTCCAGGGCGGGCTCTTCTTCGCGGTGCCGCTCTTCCTCTCGATCGCGCTCGGGCTCTCGGCGATCGAAACCGGCGTCCGCCTCCTGCCGCTCTCCTTCACGTTGATCCTCTCCGCGGCTGGGATCCCGAAGCTGTTCCCGGACGTCTCGCCGCGGCGGGTGGTGCGGCTCGGCTTCCTGGCGATGTTCGCCGGGCTGGTGGTGATGGTCGCCGCGCTCGACGCCGGGGCCGGGCCCGAGATCGTGACCTGGCCGATGCTGCTCGCCGGCCTCGGGATTGGCTCGCTCGCCTCGCAGCTCGGCAGCGTCACCGTCTCCTCGGTCCCCGACGAGCAGAGCGGCGAGGTCGGCGGCCTGCAGAACACGATCACGAACCTCGGCATCTCGGTCGGCACGGCGCTCACCGGCGCGATCGTCGTCGCCGCCCTCAGCTCGTCCTTCCTCACCGGGGTGGAGCAGAACCCCGCCGTGCCGGCGCCGGTCAAGGCGCAGGCCTCGACCGAACTGTCGGGCGGAATCCCCTTCCTCTCCGACGAGGAACTGGAAACCGCGCTTGATGAAGCGCGGGTGCCCCCCGGGCCAGCGACGCGATCGTCGAAGAAAACGAAACCGCGCGGCTCGACGGCCTGCGCACGGCACTCTCGGTACTCGCCCTCCTCGCCCTCCTTGGCCTCTTCTTCACCGGCCGGATCCCGACCAGGCAGCCGGCCGCGGCGGCGGAGGGGCAGCCGGCGCCAGCGCCTGGCTGAGCGTCGTCCCGCCGTCCCAGAGGGCGCCGGTTAGCGGGCGGCGACGCGGGACGCCGAGGGGTTCTGCCGCGCCGCCTTCTGCCGCTGCGTTTTGTCCAGCAGGGCCTTGCGCAGGCGCACCGACTCCGGGGTGATTTCGACGCACTCGTCCTCGCGCAGGAACTCCAGGGCCGCTTCCAGCGAGAGCCGCGTGGGGGGCTCCAGCCGCTCGAGGATGTCGGCGCTGGCGGCGCGCACGTTGGTCTGGTGCTTCTCCTTGGTTGCATTGACGTCGAGGTCTTCGGAGCGGGCGTTCTCGCCGACGATCATTCCCTCGTAGACCTCCTCGCCCGGGCCGACGAAGAGCGTGCCGCGCTCCTGCAGGTTGGCCAGCGAGTAGGAGGCGGTCTTGCCGCGGCGATCGGCGACGATCGAGCCGCTGGGCCGGGTGCGCAACTCCCCTGCCCAGCGCTCCCAGCGGTCGAAGACGTGGTGCAGGATGCCGGTGCCGCGAGTCTCGGTGAGGAACTCCGTCCGGAAGCCGATCAGCCCGCGGGCCGGAACCAGGTATTCCATCCGCACCCAGCCGGTCGAGTGGTTGACCATCTGCTCCAGCCGCCCCTTGCGGGTCGCCAGAAGTTGGGTGACCGAGCCGACGTGCTCCTCGGGGACGTCGATCGAGAGCCGCTCGACCGGCTCGTGCACCTTGCCCTCGACCTCGCGGGTGATCACCCGCGGTTGGCCGGCGGTCAGCTCGAAGCCCTCGCGCCGCATCAGCTCCAGCAGCACGACCAACTGCAGCTCGCCGCGTCCCTGCACCTCCCAGGAGTCCGGCCGCTCGGTGTCGCGGACCCGGATCGAGACGTTGCCGATCAGCTCGGCGTCGAGCCGGTCGCGGACCTGGCGCGCCGTCAGCCTGCTCCCCTCCTGGCCGGCAAGCGGCGAGGTGTTTATCCCGACCACGATCGAGAGCGACGGCTCGTCGACCGTGATCACCGGCAGCGGCCGCGGGTCCTCGGGGTCGGCCAGCGTCTCCCCGATCGTCACCTCTGGCATTCCGGCGACGGCGATGATCTCGCCCGGCCCGGCCTCCTCGGCGCTGACCCGCTCCAACGCCTCGGTCACGTAGAGCTCGGACACCGTCGCCCGCTGGATCGAGCCGTCGGCCCGGCACCAGGCGATCTGCCGGCCGGAGCGGATCGTCCCGTTGCGGATCCGGCAGATCGCCAGCCGGCCGACGTAGGGCGAGGCGTCGAGGTTGGTGACGTGCGCCTGCAACGGCGCCTCGGGGTCGTACTCGGGAGCGGGGATCTTCTCCAGCATCAGGTCGAGCAGGGGGGAGAGGTCGGTTCCCTCGACCCCTTCGGAGAGCGAGGCCCAGCCGGCTTTGGCGTTGGTGTAGACGATTGGGAAGTCGATCTGCTCGGAGTCGGCGTCGAGGTCGAGGAAGAGCTCGTAAACCTCGTCGACGACCTCGGCGATGCGGGCATCGGGCCGGTCGACCTTGTTGACGACGAGGATCACCGGCAGCTTTGCCTCCAGCGCCTTGCGCAGGACGAAGCGGGTCTGGGGGAGAGGGCCCTCGGAGGCGTCGACCAGCAGCAGCACCCCGTCGACCATGGTCAGGCCGCGCTCCACCTCGCCGCCGAAGTCTGCGTGGCCCGGCGTATCGACGATGTTGAGCTTGACTCCGCCGTGGTGGACCGCGGTGTTCTTGGCGAGGATCGTGATCCCCTTCTCGCGCTCGAGGTCCATCGAGTCCATCACCCGCTCGGCCACGTCCTGGCCCTTGCGGAAGGCGCCGGACTGCCACAGCATCGCGTCGACCAAGGTCGTCTTGCCGTGGTCGACATGGGCGATGATCGCGATGTTTCGAAGGTCGTCTCTGCGGGTCATGGGCAGGGGGATGTTAGGAAGATCGGGAAAGGGGCCCTGGCAAGACGAAGCCCGCCTCGGAGGCGGGCTTCGCTACTGCTGAGTGCGCGGTGCGCGACTACGAGGTCTGCTGGACGCTCGCCGCGGCAGGGCCCTTGGGGCCTTCCTCGGACTCGAAGCTCACCTTGGCGCCCTCGGTCAGGGACTTGAAGCCCTCGCCGACGATCGCGCTGTGATGAACGAAGACGTCCTTAGAGCCGTCATCGGGAGTGATGAACCCGTAGCCCTTGTCGTCGCTGAACCACTTGACAGTTCCAGTAGGCATGCATTGCCTCCACTTCATGTGCTGCGAACGCGGAGGATGCGGTGAAGCAACGACGCGAGCGCTAGACACAACTTTGCCGGAATCAACCCGGCCTAACGCGCGGACCGTAGCAGGGTCACAGCGTCCGGGTGTCGATCTAGCGTTGCCGCGTGCGAATCTTCGATCGCATCGAGAAGGGCGAGATCGCCGAGCTGCTGAAGCGCGACGAGTACTTCTGGCTCGATCTCACCGCCGCCGGGGAGGCGGAGGTCGCCGAGCTGAAGGACGTGTTCGGCTTTCATCCCCTGGCGCTGGAGGACACGCTGAAGCGCAGCCAGCGGCCGAAGCTCGACGACTTCGGCGAGTACATGTTCCTCGTCTACTACGGAGCGGAGGAGGCCGAGCACGGCGAGGTGGAGATGGTCGAGGTGCACGCCTTCCTCAGCGGCGGCTATATCGTCACCACGCACTCGAGGCGATGCTCGGCGCTGGAGGAAGTCCGCCAGCGGCTGGAGGCGCAGGCGCCGCGCTCCGAGCAGTTCGTCGTCTACCGCGTGCTGGACGCGCTGACCGACACCTTCTTCCCGGTCCTCGACCATCTCGACGACCGGATCGAGCGCCTCGACGGCGAGATCTTCGAGCGGGCGACGCCGCGCCAGCTCGAGGAGATCAGCGCCCTGCGGCGCCAGCTGGTCGAGCTGCGCCGGATCGTCACCCCCCAGCGGGATCTGCTCGCGCGGGGAATCGACGACATCCTCGACATCCCCGGGCTCGAATCGGACTCGCGCAACTACTTCCGCGACGTCTACGACCACTCGATCCGCATCTCCGACCAGATCGACTCCTACCGCGACCTGCTCTCGGGGTCCCGCGACGCCTATCTCTCGGTCGTCTCCAACCGCCTCAACCAGATCACCAAGCAGCTGACCGTGATGGCGACGATCTTCCTGCCGCTCTCCTTCGTCGTCGGCTTCTTCGGCCAGAACTTCAAGTGGCTGGTGGTCAACATCGATTCGCCTGGAGCGTTCTTCGCGCTCGGGATTGGCAGCATCGTCCTCTCGGTGGTCGCGCTGCTGGTCTGGTTCCGGCGCAGCGACTACATCTGATCCTGGAGCCGGTTGCGCTCGTAACAGGGTTCAGGTGTGTTTGAGGAACCGAGGAGACCAGCCGATACCTTGACCCAGATGCCAGGGGATCTCCGCCGCAGCCACCGCGCCGCGCGATCGTCGATCGCTGCGCTGGCGCTCGCCTGTGCGATTTGGGCGCCGCCGGCCGCGGCGATGTCGACGCCAGCCGACGGGACCCTCTCGCCGCGCCTGGCCGAGCTGGCGAAGCTGTCGGTGCGAGCGCTTCCCCCGGCGCAGCAGGCGAAGAGGCTGAGCGTCGCTGCGGAGGGCCCCGGCAGCCTTCTCCGCGAAGGCAATCGCATCCTCGTCGACGTCCGCTTCGACCACGGCGCCGCGGCAGGTGTCGAAGCGCTGCGCGCGGCGGAAGCGAAGGTCGTCAACGTCAGCCGCCGCTACCAGACGGTCACCGTCGCCGCCAAGCCCGCCGACCTGCGCGAAGTCGCCGGCGTCACCCGCGTCGCCGGCGTCACCGAGGACCTGGCCCCGATCGTCTCCGCCACCTGCCCCTCGGGCGCAGTCGTCTCCGAGGGCGACAGCCAGCTTCGTGCGGCGGAAGCGCGAGGCTCCTTCGGCGTCGACGGCAGCGGCGTCACCGTCGGCATCCTCTCCGACTCCTTCGACCAGGCCACCTCGGAAGTCTTCGGCAAAGGCCCCATCGCCACCCATGCGCCCGGAGACGTCGCCAGCGGCGATCTGCCCGGACTGGGAAACCCGTGCGGGTACGCCACGTCGGTCAACGTCCTCGAAGACTTCTCTGGGTCAGCCGAAGAAGAATCAGCAGACGAGGGCAGGGCGATGGCCCAGATCGTCCACGACCTCGCCCCCGGCGCCTCGCTCGCTTTCGCGACAGCATTTTTCAATACCCAGTTCCCCTTCGCCGAAAACATCGAACGGCTGGCGAGGCCGGTCCCCGAAGGCGGTGCTGGGGCAAAGGTGATCGCGGACGATGTCGCCTACTTCGACGAGCCGTTCTTCCAGGACGGACCGGTCGCGGCCGCGGTCAACAAAGTCACCGCCGAAGGGGTCGATTATTTCTCCGCCGCTGGCAACGACAACCTGATACTTGGAGGTCACGATGTCGCTTCCTGGGAAGCGCCCGCCTTTCGAGAAGCCGGAGCATGCCCGCCGGAAGTGGAAGCGATCGCCGAAGGCTTCGACCAGTGCATGAACTTCGCACCGTCGGGAAGTCCCGATGACACATTTGGGATGACCGTCAAACATGGCGGCAGCCTGACCGTCGACCTGCAGTGGGGCGAACCCTGGTTCGGGGTGAATGCCGACCTCGATGTCCTGCTGCTCGACTCGAGCGACAAACCCCTCGAAGTCAAAGGCGAACTGGTCGGGAGCCTAAAAGACAACAAAGGCACACAGGAGCCGGTCGAGGTCTTCACCTGGGAAAACACGGGTCCGACACAGGAAGTCCGGCTCGCGATCAACCGCTGCGAAGGCGGCTGCAACCCCGCCGCTACCCCGGGGCAGATCCCCCCGGTCAAGTTCGCCCTGCTGGAGAACGGTGAAGAAGCGGTGACGGAAACCGAGTATCCAGTGTCTGAAGGGGAAGACACGGTCGGTCCGACGGTCTTCGGCCACAGCGGCGCCGCCAGCGCGGTCAGCGTGGGAGCCGTCCGCTACGACACCACGGCGGCTCCCGAGAAATTCTCGTCGCGAGGTCCGGTGACTCACTACTTCGGTCCGGTCGTCAGTACGAAACCAGCATCGCCAATCCCTAAGCAGACGATCCCAAAGCCCGATATTGCGGCGACCGACTGTGGCGCGACGACCTTCTTCGCCGAGCTGGTCGGCAGCACCTGGCGATTCTGCGGAACCTCGGCCGCGACGCCGCACGCCGCTGCGGTGGCCGCGCTGATGCTCCAGGCCAACCCGTCGCTGAGCCCGGCGCAGGTGCGCGGCGCGCTGGCGGAGACGGCGACGCCGGTCGGGTCGTTCGGCCAGGACGCGGTCGGGGGTGGCCTGGCCAACGCCTATGGGGCGGTGGAAAGCGTCGCCCTGCCGCCGGCGATCGCGATCACCAAGGCTCCCGCGGCGATCGGCCGCATCCGCGTTCCGACGATCGAATTCACGGCGAACCGGCCGGTCGCATTCGCCTGCGAGGTCGACGGCGGAGCGGCGCAGCCGTGCTCCTCGCCGTTCACGGTCCCGGCGCCGCTCGCCGACGGCGCGCACGCGATTGCGGTCAGCGGCACCGATGTCGCCGGGCGGACCGGCTCGGCCACGGCTTCCTTCACCGTAGACACCCGGCGGCCCAACACCTTCTTCCGCAAGCACCCGTCCCGCCGCATCCGCACCCGTCACCGCAAGGTGCGGGCCACCTTTCGCTTCGGCTCCAACGAGAGCGGCGTCACCTTCGTCTGCAAGGTGGATCGAGGGCTGCTCCGCTTCTGTGGCGCAAGGCTCTCGCGGCGTTTCCACGTCGGCAAGCACGTGGTTAGGGTCAAAGCCCGCGACGCGGCCGGCAACGTCGACCGCACGCCGGCTGTCTTCCGCTTCCGGGTCAAGCAGGTCGGCTGACCTTCAGGGCGCCGGCTCCGCCGACTGGGTGCGCCGCACGATCCAGTGACCGGTCAGCAGCAACGCGAGCAGGGCGGCGGCGCTGCCGATAACGAGCGGGTCGGTGAGGCTGAGGCCCTCGAGGCGGGTGCCGAAGTAGACGGCGAGCGCGGTTATCGGCATGTACCCGACCACGGTCGTCCAGACGAAGCGCCAGAGCGGCACGCGGGCGGCGCCCGCGGCGTAGGAGACGAGGCTGAAGGGGACGATCGGGATCAGGCGCACCGCGAGCAGCAGGGTGACGCCGCCGCGCTCGATCATCGCCTCCGTCCGCTCGAAGCGCTCGGTGCCCAGCCAGCGGTCGAGCAGCGGGCGCGCGATCGTGTGCCCGACCGCGTAACAGGCCAGGCCGGAGAGCACCCAGCCCACGGTGACGAGCGCCAGCGCGGGGAAGAACCCGTAGGCGAAGCCGGCGGCGGCGTTGACGATCTCGGCCGGGTAGAAGACCACCATGTGGATCAGTGCGAGGGCGACGATCAGCAGGGGCCCGGCGATGCCGAGGTCGTCGATCTGCTTGCGGACTTCGGCGGTGTCGCCGCGGATTGCCGCCGCGGCGGCGTCGTGCAGCGGCGGCACCAGGAGGACCAGCGCGGCGAGGATCGCGATCCCCGCAAGCGTGATCGCGATCTCGAGCAGCGGCACCCGCGGCGGCCGGTGCGGTGAGGCGGGGGTCCCGCTCTTCCCGGTTGTCGAAGGCGATCTCACCTGACCCGGGCCAGGTTCGCACAAGGGGTTATCGGGCGGCGACTCTCCAGGCGGCCTTGGCCAGGCCCTCGACCTTCAGCGATCCCCAGCCCGTCGCGACGTCGTATCCGGGCGTCGCGGGGCAGCAGCCGAGTGGCCGTCCGCCCCCGGCGTCGGCGGGAGTGAGCACGCCGAGGTCGTTGTTTCCCCTGTTCACGTCGGAGAAGACGCCGCGCCCGGCCCCTTCGGGGCCGAGCTGGTAGAGCAGCGGGTTGAGGAAGCCGAGCGGCGGCTGGCGATGGCGCGCCGCGTACTGGTCGGCGAGCAGAACGCCGCCTGCCATCAGCGGCGTCGCTGCGCTGGTGCCCCCGACCGAGATCCACCCCGGGCTGGTTTGGGGGGCTTCCGCGCAGGCCGCGGCCGTGCAGTAGATCGCGTAGCCGGGCAGGACGTCGGCGAGCCCGGCGATGTCGGGGACGAGGCGGCCGTCGCCGTATTCGTGCAGGCGCGGCGCACGCTGCCACCAGGGCCGCCGCGGCGAGAGCAGGCTGGCCCCGCCCCCACTCGCGCCGAAGAAGTCGGGAGCGTCGTTCCACGTGATTTGGGAGGCGATTCGGTTCTTGGCGTTCAGCTTCAGGTTCGTGCCGCCGACCGCGGTCACGAACGGCGAGCTGGCCGGTTCGCTGACCGCGCAGCAGCGGCAGCGCGGTCCTGCCGTCGGGGGTTTCGACCGCGCAGGCGCTGGAGCCCTCGTCCCCGGTGGCGACCAGCGTCGAGATCCCGGCTCCGGCGGCGACGGCGAAGACGTTGTCCAGCGCACGTCGAAACGCGAGGTAGAGACTCAGCCGCGGCTCGCAGCCGCCGAGCGAGATCGAGATCACGTTGGGATGGCGCCCCCTCGAGCCCAGCGCCGCCGCTGTGCTGCGCAGCACCCCCGCCTCCGAGGACCCTCCCTCGTAGACGTAGATCCGCTTCAGTCCGGGCGCAGACGCTGAGAGGACCTCGAGGTCGAGCGTCGTCTCGCCGGCCGGCTGGAGCCGTTTCCTCGGTCCGACCAGGACCACGCGGATCGGCGGCGACCCGGACCCCGAAGCACCTGCCGAAGGCGACGACGTCGCTGTGGCGGAAGCCGTCGATCTCGATCACGGCGGCGCTCGTCCCCTTTCCGCGGAACCCGCGGCGGTGCATCGCTTCGTGCCCGTAGGCGGTGAGGTACTGGTTCGGCGTGAACGCCGAGAGCGGCGAGGGCGCCCCGGCGGCCCTGCCGGATGGGCAGCCGGCGGCGGTGCCGGAGTGGGGGAGGAGCGAGCTCCCACCGCGGACCGCCGCCCCGTCGGCCGAAGCCGGCGCGACGCTCGCGGTGTGGCCGAATGCGCCCGGCCGGGTGCCGAGGATGCCGATCGCGTCGACGTACCCGCGCAGAGCGGGCGGGACGCGCCGGACGACAACGGCGGTACCTGTTGCCGAGCCCGTCGCAGGGGCGCGGCGCGGCAGCGCTCGCTTGGCGAGCTCGCTCGGCATCCACGCGATGAGGTAGGCGCCGGTCGGGCCGACTCGCCCCCTCATGCCGTGGCGGGCGAGCCAGGCGAGGGTGGCGCGACGAACGGCGGGTGAGGCGCCGAAGCGCTTGACCAGCTCTTCGACCGTCGCGTAGTGGCGGTACCGCGGCGAGCGGGGGTCGGAGACGGAGCGGACGAAGCGGTCCAGTCCAGCGGGATGGTGGAGCAGGAAGAGCGCCTGCACGTAGCCACGAGGCGCCGCCGGGCCTGCAACGGCCGCCGCAGGCGCCGTCGCACCCGCGACCGCCAGCCAGGCGACGGCGACCGATGCCAGCGGGCGCCTCACGTATGCAGCCGCTTCGCCAGCCCCGAGTGACGGCCGCTGCCGTCGTCGCGGCGCACCGCCATCGCCAGGGCGCCGGGGTCGCCGATCAGCACGCAGCTCGTGCGGGCGCGGGTGATCGCGGTGTAGAGGAGGGGGCGGGTCAGCATCCGGGTGTGGGAGCGGTGGCAGACGCCGACCACGACCGGCACCTCGCACCCCTGCGCCTTGTGGACCGAGATCGCGTAGGCGAGGCGCAGCGTCCGGGTCTCCTCGTATGGGATCACCAGCGAGTTGCCCTCGTCGGTGTCGACGACGATCGCCTCCTCCTCGGGGTCGTCGGAGCGCAGGAAGACGATCGAGCCGTTCATCAACCCCAGCTCGTGCGAGTTGCGGGTCTGGATCAGACGGTCGCCGACCCGAAACCGCTCGTTCACCGCCGCCCGGCCGCGCGGGTTGAGCCGCTCCTGCAGGCGCTCGTTGAGCGCGTCGATCCCGACCGCCCCTCGGTACATCGGAGCCAGCACCTGCACCTCTCGGATCGGGTCGACGTCGAAGCGCTTCGGGGCGCGCTCGGCGACCACCTCGACCACCGTCTCCAGCGCCCGCGCGGGGTTGGGGCGGTCGATGAAGAAGAAGTCGTGGTCCTGCCCCTCCTCCGGCGCCAGGTGCGGCGGACGTCCCCGGTTAATCTCGTGGGCGGCGGTGGTGATCATCGAGCGCGCCGCCTGGCGGAAGATGTGGCTGAGCCGAACCACGGGGGCGACGCCGGAGGCGATCAGATCCTCGAACGGCTTGCCGGCGCCGATCGGGGGAAGCTGGTCGGCGTCGCCGACGAAGACGACGTGGGTCGACTCGGCCAGCCCGCCCAGCAGCACCTCGATCAGCCGCAGGTTGAGCATCGAGGACTCGTCGACGACGACCAGGTCGGCGGGGAGCGGGTGGCCGGGCCTGAACCCGGGCTCGCGCCCCGGCGCCCACTCGAGCATGCGATGGATCGTCATCGCCCTGTGGCCGGTTGCCTCCTCCAGCCGCCGCGCCGCGCGGCCGGTCGGCGCGCAGAGGGCGACCGTGGCGTTGGCGGCCCTCGCCTCGGCGACGATCGCCCGCGTGCAGACCGTCTTGCCGACGCCGGGCCCGCCGGTCAGCACCGAGATCCGCGCCGCGAACGCGCCCCGCACCGCCGCCCACTGCTCGTCGGTCAGCCCGTCCTCCGGCGTGTCGTCCGGCTCGTGGTCGAGGTGGGGCGGGGACGCGACGCGGGTCGCGAGGGCCTTGGCCACCGTCAGCTCGCAGGCGTAGGTCGGCACCCGGTAGGCGCGGCCCTCGTCGACCATCAGGCCGCTCGCGGTTATCAGCACGTCGGGGTCGGGCTCGAGCCCGAGCAGCCTCGCGGCGCGGCCGGCCAGCTCGGCCACCGGCAGGTAGGTGTGCCCCTGCTGCTCGGCCTCGGCGAGCGCGAAGACGGCGGCGGCCTGGGCGCGGCGGTCGGACTCCGGCGGCACGTCGGCGGCGAGGGCGATCCTGTCGGCGCGGGCGAACCCGACCCCGTCGACCTCGGTCAGCCGGTAGGGGTCCTCGTGCAGGATCACCGTCGAGCGGTCGCCGAAGCGGGCGTGGATCGGCGCCGCCAGGTGCGCCAGCCCGTGTGGCGCGAGCAGGACGTGGAGGTCGCGGACGGTGCGCGAGGCGTGCCATGACTCCGCCGCCGCCGAGGCCTGCTTGGCGCTCACCCCGCGCAGCGCGCCGAACACAGCGTGGGGGTCGGCGGCGATCGCCTGCAGGACTCCCCCGCCGTGCTCCTCGACCAGCCGTTCCGCCCGGGTCGGGCCGATGTGCCGCAGCGAGGTGAGGTAGGCGATGCGTCCCTCGCGGTCGGCAGGGTCGAGCGGAAGGGCGCCCTGGGCGCGCAGTTGCCGCCCGTAGCGCGAGTGCGTCTGCCAATCGCCGCTCACCTCCGCCCGGTCGCCGACCCCCAGGTGGGCGACGGGGCCGACCAGCGCGAACCCCTCACCCGAGTCGGCGTCCTGCACCTCCAGCACCGCGTAACCGTCGTCGTCGGCGCTGAAGATGACGCCGAGCACCTCGACCGTCCCCGAGTAGGCCGCCGCGTCGGCGTCGAACAGGGTCGCGGTGTCGTTCACACGTCAAAGCTAGCCGCCCGCGAGGCGGCATCCCGAGCCCCCGAGCCCGCACTTTCCGAATTACCGCTAACTCGTACCCAGCTCGGCCAGCCTTTCGTCGAGCTGCTCGCGGATCGCGTCGCAGACCGTCTCGACCTCGGCGTTGTAGCGCTCCGAGGAGAGCACTCCCAGCAGCACCTCGGCATCGGCTTTCGACATCGTCAGGGTGATCGTCTGTTCGGTCATGTTGCCTCCTTGCCGCCGCTCTTTCGCGCCGGCCTCTAGCTCGCCATCGGGTCCGGCTCGCCCAGCTTGGTGATGTCGGGCGCCTCGTAGGCCTCGCCGGCGACGCCGCCGAGGACGAGGATGCGGATGCCGTCGTCGCCCGGCCACACCTTGCGGCTGATGCCCGGCCCGATTTTGGCGACATGGTCGGAGTCGAGCGGGAAGCGCTCGCCGGCAATCTCGATCTCGCCGTTCCCGCGCAGCGTCACGTAGACCTCCTCCTGCCCGTCCTGCTCGTGGTCGTGCTCGGGGTAGTTCTCGTAGTTCGGGGGCATGTCGATGATCTGCATGCCGAACGATTCGACCCCGAGCTCTGCCCGGGCGCGCTTGAAGCCGCCGCCGAAGACGGCCTCCATCTCGTCGATCCTCTTCACTGTATGGGTGCTCATTCGTCCTCCTTGACCGGGTTGGCACAGCGATCATAGATTTCGATTCCGGGCCTCGGGTTAAGGTGCGGGCATGAGACCAGGTTCTGCCCTGAGGTGAGCGAACCCGAGGCTCAGGTCATGGTCCGGCTTCGCGCCCGTGCTCACAAGGACGAACTGATCGGGATGAGGGACGGAGTCCTGCAGGCGAGGGTCATGGCGCCGCCGGTCGACGGGAAGGCGAACCGGGCGCTATGCCGGCTGATCGCCAAGCGGCTCAGGGTCGCGCCGTCGAAGGTGAGCGTCGTGCGGGGAGAGAAGTCGCGCGACAAGCTGGTCCGAGTCGAAGGGATCGATGCGGATGCACTACGTGAGGACTTGAAGGGCTAGGCGCCGAGGTTCCGCCCGTACACTCGGGCGGGTGGACCGCGCGTTGCTCCAACAGGCCCTCGCCGACGCCGGCGAGCCCGCCTACCGTGGCTCCCAGGTCTGGGAGTGGGTTGCGCGTGGGGCGCGGTCGTATGAGGAGATGACCAACCTGCCGGCGGGGTTGCGAGAACGGCTCGCGGGCACGGTGCCGCTCTCCACGCTCACCGTCCAGGCGGAGGCGCGCTCCGACGACGGCACCGTCAAGGCCCTCTTCCACACCGCCGACGGGCGGCCGATCGAGGCGGTGCTGATGCGCTATCGGGACGGGCGGCGCTCGGTCTGCCTCTCCTCGCAGTCGGGCTGCCCGCTCACCTGCTCCTTCTGCGCCACCGGGACGATGAAGTTCGGTCGCAACCTGAGCGTCGACGAGATCCTCGACCAGGCGCTGCACTTCCGCCGCGCCGAGACGATCGACCACGTCGTCTTCATGGGCATGGGGGAGCCGACGATGAACCTCGACGCGGTGCTCTCCGCCTGCGAGCGGCTGCCCGACCTTGGCGTCACCCACCGCCGCACCGCGATCTCCACGGTCGGCTGGGTGCCGGGGATCGACCGTCTCGCCGAGTGCGAGATGCCGGTCTCCCTCGCCCTCTCGCTGCACGCGCCCAGCGACGAGCTGCGCTCCTCGCTGATGCCGGTCAACGATCGCTATCCGTTGGCCGAGGTGCTTGCCGCCTGCGAGCGTTACCGCGCCCGGCGCCGGCGCAAGGTCTTCGTCGAGTACGTGATGCTGGATGGCGTCAACGACCGGCCCGAGCACGCCCGCCAGCTCGCCACCCTGCTCGACCCTCGGGCCTACAAGGTCAACCTGATCCCCTACAACCCGACCGGCGCCTACGACGGTTCTTCCCCCGAGCAGATCGAGCGCTTCCGCGCCATCCTCGCGGAGCACCGCCTCACCGCCACCGTCCGCCTCACCCGCGGCCGCGACATCGACGCCGCCTGCGGCCAGCTCGCCGCGTCTGCATCGGCCTGAGCTCTACCAGCAGGCGCTTTATTCGGCTCTGTGCCGAACAATGCGCCAAGAGCGGCGAAAAACCGATGGTGAAGGTTTGGCTGCTCAGCCAACTAAGATCTTCGAGCGATGGCCGTCGATACCGCAACGCCCGTCGCCAAGCCACCCCAGATGTCCGCCAATCCGGTGCGGCGGGTGGTCTCGGATGTGGTGGCCGAGTGGCGCGGGCGCGGCAAGTTTCCGCCCGGCCCGGGCGACTTCAGCATCGCCCGCACCCGGCAGATCGTCCGCGACCCGCTGCCGATCCTGCTCTCCTGTTATGAGGAGCACGGGCCGATCTTCAGCCTCCGCCTCCTGCACACCCGCAGCGTCTTCATGCTCGGCCCGGAGGCCAACCACTTCGTCACCGTTGCCCACCCGGAGAACTTCCACTGGCGTGAGGGCAGCTTCGGCGATCTGATCCCCCTGCTCGGCGACGGCCTGCTGACGATCGACGACGACTTCCACGACCGCGCCCGGGCGATCATGATGCCGGCCTTCCACCGCGAGCAGGTCACGGCAATGCTGGAGTCGATGAGTGCCGAGGCCGAGGCTGCGATCTCCCGACTTCAACCCGGCGAGGTCGTCGACCTCTACGCCTGGATGCGGAACCTGGCGATGCGGATCGCGATGCGGGCTCTGCTCGGACTCGATCCCGACGGCGCCGGCAAGGGCGCGGTCGCCGCCGAGCACTTCGAGCGCGCCCTCGGCTTCTACGGGATCGACTTCGCGCTGCGCCTGCTGCGCGGCCCGGGCTCTCCCTGGCGCAGGATGAACGCCTCGCGCGCGGTGCTCGACGAGATCGTCTTCGGCGAGATCGAGCGCCGCCGCGCCGACCCCAACCCGGAGAGCCGCGACATCCTCAGCCTGCTGCTCTCGGCCCGCGGCGAAGAGGGGGAGGCGTTCACGGACAGGGAGGTCCGCGACCAGGTGATGACGCTGATGTTCGCCGGCCACGACACCTCGACTTCGACCCTGACCTTCATGATGCACGAGCTGGCGCGCCACCCCGAGGTCGCCTCTCGCCTCCGCGAGGAGCAGGATCGTGTGCTCGGGGGTGCGACGCCCACCGCGGACCAGCTCGAACGGGAGCTGCCCTACCTCGACATGGTCCTCGACGAGGTGCTGCGCCTCTATCCGCCGGCATGGATCGGCCCCCGTCGCGCCGTCCGCGAATTCGAGTTCGGCGGCTACACCGTGCCCCGGGGCGCCTACGTCAACTATTCCTCCTGGGCCAGCCACCGCATCCCCGAGGTCTTCCCCGAGCCGGAGGCCTTCATCCCCGAGCGCTTCACCCGCGAGCGCAAGGCCGCCCTGCCGCGCGGCGCCTACGTTCCCTTCGGCGGCGGCCAGCGGATCTGCATCGGCAAGCGTTTCGGCCAGACCGAGGTGAAGCTGGTGGCGACGATGCTGCTGCAGCGCCTGCGCCTCGACGCGATGCCCGGCCGCACGATGACGATCCGCCAGATGCCGACCCTCTCCCCCAGGGGCGGCCTGAAGATGCGGGTGCTCGAGCGGAGCGGAACGGGCCCGCCGGGCGGATGATGCCGCTTGGCGCCGAGGCCTGGCCGGCGGTCTTCGGCGGCCTGATCCCGATCCTCGGCCTGGCCGCGATCGGCTACGTCATCGTCCGCGCCGCCCGCGACCGCGACGAGGACTGATCGCGAGACCTGGAGAGACGCTACGGTCCGCCCCATGCGGGTGGCGGCGGTTCAGCTCGAGGTCGAGCTCGGAAAGGTCGAGCGGAACCTGGACGAGTCCGAGCGGCTGGCGCGCGAGGCGGCGCGGCAGGGGGCCGAGCTGGTGGCCCTGCCGGAGTTCTTCACGACCGGCGCCGCCTTTGTGCCCGAGCTCGCCGGCGCGGCGCTTCCCCCGGATGGGCCCGCGACCGCGATGCTCACGCGGGTGGCCGGGGACGAGGGCATCTGGATCGGTGGTTCGTTCCTTTGCCGGGACGCCGACGGCGAGGTGCGCAACGCTTTCTTCCTCGCTGGGCCCGACGGCGAGCTGCGTGGCCGCCACGACAAGGACCTGCCGACGATGTGGGAGAACGCGTTCTACATCGGCGGCGCGGACGACGGGGTGATAGACGCCGGTCCGTTCGAGGTCGGGGCCGCCGTCTGCTGGGAGCTGATGCGCAGCGCGACGGCGCGTCGCCTCGTCGGACGGGTGGATGTAGTCGTGGGAGGGTCGAACTGGTGGAGCGTGCCGTCGTGGCCGCCGCGCAGGCTGACGCGGCGCATGGAGGACGCGAACGCTCGCACGGCCCTGCATGCGCCCAGCGCATTCGCCCGGCTCGTCGGCGCCCCCGTCGTCCACGCGGCGATCAGCGGCGAGATCCGCTGCCGGATGCCCGAGCTGCCGCTCATCCCCTACAGGGGGTGGTTCGAGGGCGGCGCCCTGATCGCCGCCGCCGACGGCAGCGTCCTTGGCCTGCGCCGCGGCGGAGAGGGGTCGGGCGTCATCGTCGCGGACACCGAGGTCGGCAGGGTGCCCCCGGTCGCACCGATCCCCCGCCGCTACTGGCTGCACCGCCGTGGGCTGCTGCCGGCGATTGCCTGGACAACCGAGCGGCTGCACGGCCGCCGCTGGTACCGGCGCAACGTGCGCCTCGCCCCCGGGGCCCTTACTTGATGAAGAGCATCTCCTCGTACTTCGGCAGCGGCCAGAAGTCGTCGGCGACGACCTTCTCCAGCTTGTCGGCGGCCTCGCGGACCCTGTCCATCGCGGCCAGCTGCTTGTCGCGGGCATGGACCGCGAGCTCCATCCCCTCCAGCTCTGTGGGGTAGGCGTTCGCCTCCTTCAGCTCGCCGAGGGCGGCGATCAGCTCGTCGGCCAGCTCGCGGGTCTCGCCCTCGAGCGTCGAGACCCCGGCCTCGCCGATCAACGCCAGGTGGCGCAGCGCCGCGGGCAGGAGCATCGTCTGGGCGATCGCGAAGGTCTCCTCCGCCTCGATGTTGGCGCGGAGCGCGTACTGCTCGAGCCAGACCTCGTAGCGGGACTCCAGCTCGCGCTTGGAGAGCACGTGGTAGTTCTCGAACGCCGCGACGGTCTGGTCGGTCAGCACCTCGGGCAGCGCGTCGGGCGTCGTGCGCAGGTTCTTCAGCCCGCGCTGCTCGGCTTCCGCGTGCCACTCCTCGGAGTAGTTGTCGCCGCCGAAGCAGACCTGCTTGTTGGCGGTGTAGGACTCCTTGACGATCTCGATCACCGCCGTGGGGGTGTCGGCGCCGCCGGAGGTCTTCGCCTCCAGCTCGCCGGCCAGCTCGTCGATCGCCTCGGCGACGATCGTGTTCAGCACCGTGTTGGGGAAGGCGAGCGACATGCTCGACCCCAGCGCCCGGAACTCGAATTTGTTTCCGGTGAAGGCAAACGGCGAGGTGCGGTTGCGATCGCCGCCGTGCATCGGCAGCGAGGGCAGCACTGTCGCCCCCAGCTCGAGGAAGGAGGCCGGCGTGTGTGGATCGCCTTCGCCGGCGGCGATCGCCTCGAAGACCTTCTCCAGCTCGGCGCCGAGGAAGATCGAGATGATCGCCGGCGGCGCCTCGTTGGCGCCGAGGCGGTGGTCCTGGCCGATGTTGGCGACCGACGCGCGCAGCAGGCCCTGATGCTTGTTGACCGCCTGGATCACCGCCGCGCAGAAGAACAGGAAGTGGACGTTGTCGGCCGGCGTGTCGCCCGGGTCGAGAAGGTTGCTGCCGGTGTCTGTCCCCATCGACCAGTTGTTGTGCTTGCCGGAGCCGTTGACGCCGGCGAACGGCTTCTCGTGCAGCAGGCAGACCAGCCCGTAGCGCCGCGCGACGCTTTCCAGCACCTGCATCATCAGCTGCTGGTGGTCGGAGCCGACGTTCGAGTTCTCGAACACGGGCGCGATCTCGTACTGATTCGGCGCCACCTCGTTGTGGCGCGTCTTGACCGGGATGCCGAGCTTCCGCATCTCCAGCTCGGCCTCCAGCATGCAGGCGAGGATCCGCTCCGGGATCGAGCCGAAGTAGTGGTCGTCCAGCTCGTGCCCCTTCGGCGGCTTGGCGCCGAACAGGGTGCGACCGGTGGAGATCAGGTCGGGACGCTCGAAGAAGTACTGCTCGTCGATCAGGAAGTACTCCTGCTCGGCGCCGACCGTGGTGAAGACGCGCTGGCTGTCGGTGTCGCCGAGCAGCCGCAGCGCCTTGATCGCCGAGCGCGAGAGCGCGTCCATCGAGCGCAGCAGCGGGATCTTCGCGTCGAGCGCCTCGCCCGTCCAGGAGGCGAACGCGGTCGGGATGCAGAGCAGCGCCCCGTTCGGGTTCTCGAGGATGAAGGCGGGGCTGGTCGGGTCCCAGGCGGTGTAGCCGCGGGCCTCGAAGGTGGCGCGGACGCCGCCGGTCGGGAAGGAGGAGGCGTCGGGCTCGCCCTGGATCAGCTCCTTGCCGGAGAAGCCGGCCAGCGCGGTGCCCTCTCCGGCGGGCTCGAAGAAGGAGTCGTGCTTCTCCGCCGTGGAGCCGGTCAGCGGCTGGAACATGTGGGTGTAGTGGGTGGCGCCGTTCTCCAGCGCCCACTCCTTCATCGCCTCGGCAACCGCGTCGGCCAGGGCCGGGTCGAGCGCCTCGCCGCCGGCCAGGGTCGCCTGCAGCTTCTCGAAGACGTCGGCGGGCAGCCTTTCGCGCTGCACCGCGACGGAGAAGACGTTGATGCCGAAGGGGTCGTTCTCGGGCTGGGTCAGGTCGAGCGCGCCGAGGGCCTCCCCGTTGGAGCTCCACTGCGCGGCGGTCAGGTTCTGCTGGCGGATACGAGTCATCGCTTGGTCTAGTTCCTCACTCGGCGACGCGTCCACGGGCATGGGCGCGGATTGGCAGTCCGGTCTCTCTCCATATGAGGAGAGGAAGCAGACTAATGGGAGACGCGACGCCGTGGGTTGTACGGCGGTACAACGATCGCCGCGACGCGTTGGCCCGGGTGGAGAACGGGTGCAGCGACGGTCGCGCCGCTGCCTCTATAGCCTTCGGCCCGCCCACCGATCTGGAGGAATCCCAGCCAATGTTCGTTTCCAAGGCCGCCGTTGTCGGCGGAGGCACCATGGGCGGTGAGATCGCCCAGGCGATCGCCGCAGCCGACATCCCCGTCGTCGTCAAGGACATCGACCGCAAGTTCGTCGACGCGGCGCTGGAGAAGGCGCGCGCCGTCACCGAGGGCCAGCTCGCCCGCCTGGTGAAGAAGGAGAAGCTGACCCAGGAGCAGGCCGACGCCCGCCTCGCCGAGGTGATGGGCCTCGTCACGGGCACGACGACCTACGAGGAGTTCGGCGACGTCGACTTCGTCGTCGAGGCGGTCCCGGAGAAGATGGAGATCAAGCAGGCCGTCTTCCGCGAGCTGGACGCGGCCACCCCGGGCCACGCGATCCTCGCCTCCAACACCTCTTCGCTCTCGATCACCGAGATGTCGGAGTCGACGTTGCGCGCCGACAAGGTGGTCGGCTTCCACTTCTTCTACCCGGCCTCTGTGATGCCGCTGGTCGAGGTGATCGTCGGCGAGGACACCTCGCCCGAAACCGCCACCGCCGCCTACAACTTCGCCCAGGCGATCAAGAAGCAGCCGATCGTCTGCGGCGAGGTGCCCGGCTTCGTCGTCAACCGGATCCTGATGGCGACGATCGGGGAGATCTGGCGAGCCCAGGAGGAGCAGGGGCTGTCGCTGAAGGGGATCGACGAGGCGATCGCCGCCGCCCAGGTGGCGCCGATGGGCCCCTTCTTCCTCACCGACCTGCTCGGCCTCGACACGGTGCTCCACGTCGCCGAGCACCTAAGCGAGTCCTACGGCGAGACCTTCTACGTCCACCAGGGCCTGAAGCGGCTCGTCGCCGACGGCAAGCTCGGCGCCAAGTCGGGGGAGAGGGCTTCTTCTCCGACGGCGAGCAGACGATCCCCGGCGACGCCGACCCCGACGCCGAGGAGCTGGTCGCCCTGTTCACCAGCCGGGCGCTGATCGAGGCCTGCAGGCTGGTCGAGGAGGGCGTCTGCTCGGTCCGCGACATCGACCTCGGGATGATGGCCGGCGCCGGGCTCGACCCGCGCCGCGGCCTGCTGCCCCCATTCTGGAAAGCCGACGTCGAAGGGCTCGACTCGGTCCTGGAGCGGATCGAGCAGCTCCATGAGCGTCACGGCGACCGCTTCGCCCCGCCCGTGCTGCTCAGGCGCCTCGTCGCCCAGGGCCGCCTCGGGATGGCGTCCGGACAGGGCTTCTACCCCTACCCGCAGCCCGACGAGGGCGAGCAGGCCGAGACGGTGAAGCTGGAGACCCGCGGCGACGTCGCCATCGCCTGGCTGGCCAACGCGCCGATGAACGCGGTCTCGCCCGACGTGATCCGCGACCTGAAGACGGTCTGGGAGAGGGTCAAGGCGCTCGGGCGAGGTGGGCGCGATGGTGATCGCCTCCTCGGTCCCGGTCGTCTTCTCGGCCGGCGCCGACATCAAGGCGTTCACCCAGATGGACGAGGCCGGCGGCGAGGAGCTGATCCACACCGCCCACGCGCTGCTGCGCGACTTCGGCCAGGCGCGGGTGGCGACGATCGCCGCCGTCAACGCGCTCGCCTTCGGCGGCGGCTGCGAGGTGGCGATGGCCTGCGACGTGCGGATCGCCGCCGATGCCGCGGTCTTCGGCCAGCCGGAGGTCAAGCTGGGGATCATCCCCGGCTTCGGCGGCACCCAGCGGCTGCCGCGCCTGGTCGGTCCCAACAAGGCGCTGGAGATGAACCTGGTCGGCGACGCGATCCTCTCCGACGAGGCGCTCGAGTTCGGCCTCGTCAACCGCGTCGTGCCCGATCACGAGCTGTTCGAGACGGCGCTGATGTGGGGCCGCAAGCTGGCCGCGCAGGCGCCGGTGGCCGTCGAGCAGATCAAGCTCGTCTCCCACGCGGGCGACCTCGACGAGGGCATCGAGGCCGAGAAGCAGGGCTTCGCCACCGCCTTCCGCAGCGAGGACGCCAAGGAGGGAATCGCCGCCTTTCTCGGCAAGCGCACCCCGAGGTGGGCCGGTAAGTAGGCGCGCGAGCGCTCTGGGAAGATCCGAGCGTGGAGGCTAGGGCTGAGGAGCGGCGCACGGGCGATGCGGAGCGGCTGGCGGCGCTGGTCCGCGAGTCGGATTGCACGGTTGCGCTGACCGGAGCAGGGGTGTCGGTGCCCTCCGGGATCCCCGACTTCCGCACCCCCGAGATTGGGCTGTGGGCGAACGTAGACCCGATGGAGGTCGCCCACATCGACGTCTTCGAACGGGACCCGACGCGCTTCTGGTCCTACTACCGGCCGCGCTTTCAGTCGCTTGGCGACAAACGCCCCAACGCGGCACACGAGGCGCTGGCGGAGCTGGAGCGCCGCGGCCTGTTGGAGGGCGTGATCACCCAGAACATCGACCGCCTGCACCGCGCCGCCGGCTCGCAGAACGTGGTCGAGGTACACGGCTCGATCGAGACCTCGTCCTGTACCCGTTGCAGCCACTCGTTTGGGGTCGAGGAAGTCGAGGAGCTGTTCGACGCCGACGGGCGTCGCCAACTGCTCGGCTTGCGGTGGGCCGGTCAAACCCGACGTGGTTCTCTTCGGCGAGCTGCTTGCCCGAGAGCGCGATGGCGCGCGCCCGCAGTCTCGCCGAGCGGGCCGACCTGATGCTCTGCGTCGGCTCCTCGCTTGCCGTCTACCCGGTCGCCGGTCTGCCACAGCTAACCCTGGAGCGGGGTGGGCATTTGGCGATCGTCACAAAGGGCCCGACGCCGTACGACGACGAGGCCGCATTGAAGCTCGACGGCGAGGTCGACGTAGAGCTCGAGGCGCTGCTGGCGGCACTGGCCTAGCCACGCCGCCGCTCAGTACTTGATGCGGCCCTCGCGGCAGCTCTCGACGATGGCCCGGGAGCGGGGAGTGTCGAAGGTCGCTGCACTGGCACAGGTTGTCTTCGCCGCCGCGCCGCAGGGGTGAATCAGCTTCGCCGCCCGTACGGCCCGCGACCATGACGTTGATGCAGCCCGCAGCGGGGGCCGGCCGGCCGTGGTTCTCGCTGCAGCAGGATCAGCGCCAAGACGGCGACGATCGTCACGATCAGGCCCGCGATCACGACGTTGCGCTCGCGCGCCGTCAGCCGGCGCAGCGGCGTGTTGACGGTCCGCCAATGTCCTTCCAGGGGCATCGCGCGGGCAGCTTAACGCTTGATTGAAGGGCCATTCCCGACATTTGGGCGAACCGCCCGACCCGATCTTTGGACACTTGTACGTGGTGGCGAAGCCCTGGCGGCGGAAGGGTTTGCGGCAAGTCCAATGTGGGGTGCATCTCGCCGGTTGGGAGCTTCTCTTCGCAGGTATCCGGCAGGCCCGCAATAAGAAAGGAACACCGGATCAATGGAATGGTTGGATACGAGGCAATAACTCCTGGCAGCTCACCGCAGCGACCCTGGTCGGCCTGATGAGCATCCCGGGGCTGGTCGTCCTCTACGGCGGCGTGATGCAGAAGCGCTGGTCGGTGAACTCGATGATGATGGCGTTTGTCGCCTTCGCGATCGTGCTCATCCTCTGGTGCTTGTTCGCGTTCAAAATGGCCTTTGGAGATCCCGATGCACCCATCTGCGCGATAGCGGCTTCTTCGGGAATTTCTGGGGCAAGCCAGGCTCGATTCTGAGCAGCTCCAGCTTGCTCGGACAGGCGCACATTCCGGAGTACAGCGAATTGGAATTCGCCTTCCCGCACGTCGACGCTCGCCTACTTCCAGATCGTCTTCGCCGCGATCACGCCGCTCCTGATGCTCGGATCGGTGCTCGGGCGGATCAACTTCAAGGCGTGGATCCCGTTCGTCGCGCTCTGGACCGTGCTCGTCTACACGATCAACGCCTTCCTGATCTGGGGCGGCGGCTTCTTCGCCCAGCATGGCGCCGTCGACTTCTCCGGCGGCTACGTGATCCATCTCGCCGCCGGTGTCTCCGGCTTCGTGGCGGCATGGGTGATCGGGCCGCGCCTGCAACGCGACCGCGAGGTCGACGCTCCGAACAACCTGGCGATGGTTGCGGTCGGCGCCGGCCTGCTCTGGCTCGGCTGGAACGGCTTCAACGGCGGTGACTGGTACGAAGCCAGCGACATCGCCTCGGCGGCCGTGCTCAACACCAACCTCTGTACCGCCGTCGCCTTCCTGGTCTGGGTCGCCTGGGACTACGCGACCGGTCGCAAGCCGAGCCTGATCGGCAGCGTCAACGGCATGATCGTCGGCCTTGTCGCCATCACTCCGGGCGCCGGGTTCGTCAACGGCTGGGGCGCGATCATCATCGGCGTGGTCGCCTGCCACCCTCGTCTACTTCGCGCTCAACTACCTGAGCCGCGTGGCGTCCGTTCCGCAACGTGGACGACACGCTCGGGGTCGTCTACACGCACGGCTTCGCCGGCCTCGCCGGCGGCCTGCTGGTCGGCATCTTCGCCAACAGCGCGATGGCGGAAACGACGCTGGCCGGGACGATCTCCGGCGGCGGCCTCCATCTGCTCGGATGGCAGGCTCTGACCGCGCTCTGGGTGATCGTGTTCTCAGCGATCGGCACGTTCATCCTGCTCAAACTGGTCGGCCTCGTCGTCCCACTGCGGATGTCCGACGAGGAAATGGAGATCGGCGACATCGCCGTCCACGGGCACGAGGTGTACCCGTCGGACGTGCCCTCGCTCGGGTTCCCGGCCGGGATCCCTCAGTCCTCACCGGCTTCGGGAGGGGCTGGCTAGGCCGAGCCGGCCGAGAAGCCACACGGAACCGCCCCCGCCCTCTCCTCGGGGGCGGTTTCCGTTTGGCGGCGGCTGTTCAGGCCGCGGCTTCGCGGCGGCTTCGGGAAACGTCCCGCAGCACGTCGAGCATGGTCGCCACAGCCGGCGTCACGGCGGCGCCGCGCGGGGTCGCGGCGAATACCTTGCGCACCGGGCTCCGTGGGTGGAGGGCGCGGACGCGAAGGTCGGGTCGAACCGTGGCGAGGGCGAGTTGTGGGATCAGCGCCACCCCGACCCCGGCCGCGACCAGGCCCTGCACCGTCAGGTAGTCGTCGCTCTCGAAGGAGACCCGGGGTTCGAATCCGGCCACGTGGCAGGAGCGGACGACGTGCTTGGCGCAGGGGCTGGTGGCGGAGGTCTGGACCCACGACTCCTCGCGCAGGTCCTCGAGCCGCAGCTGCTTGCGCTTGGCGAGCGGATGGTCGTGGCGCAGGGCAAGGTGGAGCGGGTCCTCGAGCAGCTCGAAGCGCCGCATGCCGGCGCCGAGCCGCTCGCCGACCCCCTCGAACTCGAACAGCAGGACGAGGTCGAACTCTCCCGCCCGCAGCCGCGGGGCGATTTCCTCGGGCTCGCCCTCGGCGAGGGTGACCTCGACGCCGGGGTGCGAGGCGCGGAAGCTGGCGATCGCCTGCGGCATCAGCGTCTCCCCGGCGGTGGGGAAGGAGGCCGTTCGCAGCTTGCCGCCGTGGCCGGCGGCGATCGCCGCGATCTCGGCCTCGGCCGATTCCATGCGTGCCAGGATCCCGCCGATATGGCCGGCAAGCGCGGCGCCGGCTGCGGTCGGACGCACGCCGCCGCGGCTGCGCTCGATCAGCGAGGCGCCCGCTTCTCCCTCCAGCGTGGCGATCGCCTGCGACACCGCCGACTGCGAGTAGGAGAGGGCGTCGGCGGCGTCGGAGAAGGAGCCGCGCGCGACGACCTCGCGGAAGACGTTGAGGCGGCTGACATTCAGCATAAGCAAAGCTAATTCTATCTATAGGCATTAACAGTTGTGCTAATGCTGAATCGGTGTCACTGTCGCTTTCGAACTTCGCATTCCGAACCTTCGAGGAGGCAACCCATGGCACTGAAGATCATCGTTTCCTACGACGACACCGACAACGACCGCGACGCGCTGGCGCTGGGACGGCTGCTCGCCTTCTCCGGCGCCGAGCTCTCGCTCGCCTACGTCCGTCACGCCCAGGGTGGGGCGCTCGAGCAGAAGGAGGCGGAGGAGCTGCTGGCCCGGGGGGCCGCCTCGGTCGGCGCCCCGGACATGCCCCGCCACGTCGTCGTCAATCCCGGAACCAGCGTGGGCTTGGCGGAACTGGCCGAGCGCGAGAACGCCGACGTCATCGTCTTCGGCTCCGAGTACCGCACGGCCCCCGGTACGGTCAAACCCGGGATCCCAGCCCACAAGCTGCTGCTGGGCGGTCCGGCGGCAATCGCCGTCGCCCCGGCTGGCCTGCGCTCGAACCCGTCGATCAGCGTCAACACGATCGGCGTCCTCGACGAAGGCGACGCGAGCGCCAGGGAGACCGCCAGCAGCCTCGCGGCCGCGCTCGGCGCCAGTGTCGGCGAGCACGACAGCGGCCCGGTCGACCTGCTCGTGGTCGGCTCGCGGCCTGAGTCGCCGCAGGGGAAGGTCACCCTCAGCGCCGCCAGCGACTACGAGATCGAGACGGCGACCCACCCGGTGCTGGTGACTCCGCGCGGAGTCGCGCTCAGCTTCGCGACGCCTCAGGCCCAGACGGCCTGAGGACCAAGATCACGGCCGCGACCTCGGGGTCGCGGCCGTCGATCCGCTCCCGAGCCGCCGGCCACTCGATCGGGCTTGGGCTGCTGCCCGCGGCGATCTCCACCGCCGCGGCGTCCACCGAGTCGGCCTCGACCGCGACGATGGGCGCCAGCGGGGCGCGGATCTCCGCTGACCCCATCATCCGCGCGGTCACGTCCTCGGCCGAGCGCAGCGCGTTCGACCAGCCCTGCCCGAAGGCGAGGTCCGGGCCGTCCAGGTTCCGCCCCTCGAGGATCGTCAGCTTGCTCTCGCGGGGTTCCCACTCCTGTTCGCCGAATTCGAAGGTCCGCCCGGCTATCCACGGGTCCAAGATCGCCCGCTCCAACTCGGCCTCGCTGAGGTTGAAGACCCGCGCATGGTCGTATGACGACCTGACCTCGACATGGAAGGGCATAGACCAACTCTACGTTCACGCGGCAAGATTCGGGACCGGGATCTCCCGGTCAGGAGAACAGCCCTTCGCCGACGAAGCCGCCGGGCTTCGCTCCCGGTGGGCAGGCGAAGATGGCGCTGGCGGTGTGCAGGGTGTGGCGGTTGAGGGCATCCGAGGCGGCGAGGCGGCGCTGGATCGGGATGAACTGACGCCGCGGATCGCGTTGGAAGCAGAGGAAGAAGAGGCCGGCGTCGATCTGCGCCGAGCCCGGCTCCGTCGGTTCGGCATAGGAGTAGCCGCGGCGCAGGATGCGCTGGCCGTCGTTGTACTCGGGGCTGGCGAGCCGGATGTGCGCGTGGGTCGGAATCGTCGGCCTGCCGTTGCTGGTGGCCGCGAGGTCGACGGGGTCGTACTCGTGGCGGGCGCCGAGCGGGGCGCCGCTGAGCTTGTCGCGGCCGATGACGCGCTGCTGGCCCTCGAGACTGGTGTTGTCCCAGACGTCGAAGAGGAACTGGATGCGGCGCGCCACCAGGTAGCTGCCGCCCGCCATCCAGCGTGGGCCATCGCCGGACTGGGCCCAGACGAACCTCTCCATCGCCGCCGTGTCCTCCGCCCGGATGTTGTCGGTGCCGTCCTTGAAGCCGATCAGGTTGCGGGGCGTCGCCTGGCTTCGGCTCGTGCTGGAGGTGCGGCCGAAGCCCTGTTGGGACCAGCGCAGCGTCGCCGTCGGCCCGGCGAGCATGGCGAGGAGGTGGATCGCGTGGAAGGCGACCTGGGGATCGTCCGCGCAGGCCTGGACGCAGAGGTCGCCGCCGGAGCGCGCGGGGTCGAGTCTCTCCCCCCTGAAGGGAGGGAGGTGGCGCAGCGCCGCCGGCCTGTGCCGCGCCAGGCCGAAGCGATCTCGGCGGAGCGTTCCAAACAGGCCTGGGCCGAAGCCAACCGTGATCGTCAGCTGGGCCGGGCCGAGTCCGACCGCCTCGCCCGGATCGGGCGGCGCCTGGCCCGGTGCCGCGGAGACCGATGTGTACGGGCGGCCGTCCGTCAGCGCAGCCGCCGCCTTCGTCCAGTCCTGGAGAAGGTAGCCCAGGTTCTCGAGCCTGTCGGTCGCGACGTCGAAGGCCGCGAAGTTGAGGAATTGCTGGGCGGGCGTCGAGATTCCAGCCTGGCGGGCTCCGTAGAACGGGACCGCGGCGCCCGAGGAGGCGGCCTTCCCGCCGCCAGTCGCCGAATCGCCGGGACCGGCCAGGACGTGGTCCAAGCCGGCGCCGATCCCGAGCAGGGCCGCGCCTGCCAGCACGCCCCGTCGCGTGACTCCCTGGCGGGGACCCCGGTCGCGGGGCCCGCCCTCCTCACCTTTCACGGCAGTCGCTTACGCTCAAAACGGCTTGTCACCTAGGCTCGAACTCGCTCCGATTGTATGACCACGACGGGCGCACGTCGCCGATGAGACGAGGGGAGGACGAGACCGGAGGGCTCGGTAGCGGTGCCTGCCCGATGAGTTCCGGGCCGCGCAGCGGTCATAGTTGGAAAACCCGACCCGAAGGAGGAGAGGATGGGAAGGATCGTCGTAACCGAGTTCGTCTCGCTGGACGGGGTGATGGAGGATCCCGGCGGCGCCGAGGGCTTCGAGCACGGAGGTTGGACCTTCGAGATCGATCGCGGTGAGGAGGGCGACAAGTTCAAGCTCGACGAGGTTATGGAGGCCGAGGCCCAGCTGCTGGGGCGGGTCACCTACGAAGGCTTCGCCGCCGCCTGGCCGTCGATCGAGGATGAGGCGGGCTTCGCCGAGAAGATGAACGCGATGCCGAAGTACGTCGTCTCCTCGACCCTGGAGGACGTGAGCTGGAACAACTCGACTGTGCTGCGCGGCGACGTCGCCGAGGAGGTGGCGAAGCTGAAGCGCGAGGTCGACGGGGCGATCCTGGTCGCCGGCAGCGCCCAGCTGGTGCAGGCTCTGATCGAGCACGACCTCGTCGACGAGCTGCGGCTGATGGTCTTCCCGGTCGTGCTGGGCAAGGGCAGGCGCCTCTTCGACACCCAGCTGGGCGGGAAGAAGAGCCTGCGGCTGACCGGCTCGAAGACCGTGGGCGACGGCATCGCGATCCTCGTCTACGAGCCGAGCGAATAGCCGGGCCGCCCGGTCAGGTCAGGTCGACGACGACGCCGGCCGCATACCAGTGCAGCCAGACGAACAACACCGAGACCAGGAGGAGCCCGAGCGGCACCGCAGCGGCGACCGCCCGCAGCGGCGTCCGACTGTGGTTGCGCAGAATCGAAACCGCAAGGGCGACGCTCCAGACGAAGCCGACCGTCAGCAGGAGCACAGCCGCGGGCTGCAGGATCTTCAGGAACTCGAGCGCGTCGTCGCCCATGGCGATGATCGCCGTCCCGAACTCCAGCGGCAGCAGGGCGTAGCCGAAGGTGGAGAGCGCCCGGCGCCACCGAAGGCCGGCCAGCGGCGCCGCCAGCGCGCACGCGGCGAGATAAGCGAGCGTGGTCACGCCGATCAGCCCGAAGAAGCGAAGCGGCCAGGCCAGCTGCGCGAGCGCCGGCGAGCGCTGGCCAACAGTCATGTACATGCCGATCATGCTGGCGACGAAAAGCGACTCCCAGAGGTCCGGCCGGGTCGGTCCCACAAGCTCGGCGCCCGGCGCGCGCCAGCCGAGCTTGAGAGAGGCTCGCTCCGGCGGGCAGTTGGTCACGCAGCTCCAGCAGGCAAGGCAGTTCTGGTTGGTCTCGAGGCGTGCCGGATTCAGTGCGATGGGACAGCGGCCGGCCAGGGCCGTGCCGGTCACGCAGGGTTTGTCAGGACAGCTGGCGCACGCCGCGGGGTCGGGTCGCAGGGCGAGTGGGCTGAGGCGCGCGATCCGCGCCAGCCAGCCGCCGATCGGACAGAGGTAACGGCACCAGGTGCCGCGGCGAAAGAGAAAGCCGACCGCAGCCGCGACGAGGAACATGACGGCGAAGAACAGCGCTCCGAGGCGGGCCTCCTGCTGTAGCGGCCACCCCTTGACCACGAATGTCACGAGGATGAAGGAGGAGGGCAAGAGCCAGCCCATCCGGAAGGCGCGCCTGGTCACCGCGCCGCGCCCGAGCCCGAGCCGGTCGGCGAGCGAGCGCGTAGATTCGGTGAGGAGGCGCAACGGACACAGGCTGCCGCACCACAGGCGCCCGAAGAGCAGCGTCCCCAGGCTGAGCAGCGGCAGCCAGAGGATCCACAGGACGAACTCGAAGAGGTTGTTCTCGTCCCCGACGGTGGTGAAGGGTCCGAGGCGGATCCAGCCGCGGTTGTCGAACGGGCCGACACTGACGTGCAGGGCGGCGACGGCGAGCAGCAGCGCCAGCGCGAGCCCCATCGCGACTGGCAGAGCGCGCACGATCCGCGCGTCGCGCACGATCCGGTAGAGCGGGTGGGCGTAGTCGCGCCCGATCGGGACCAGGCGCGCACCGCTCGGGCGAGCGCGGAGCGAGAGGACGATCGCGAGGTAGCTCGCCACGAAGATGAGCTGGAGAACCGAGGGCCGCGCCGTATAGCCGACGAGCGCCGAGAGCGCGGCGCCGACCGGTGAGCCGTCGGGCAGCAGGCGGCTCGTGTCCCAGAGGTGGATCGTGCCCGGAAAGAGGCCGGCGGCCTGGAGTGCGAGCGTGGCGCGACCGACGAGGCCGGCGGCGAAGGCGAGCAGGATGACCGTGGTCACCCGGAAGAAGAGCTGCAGGTCGAGGATGCGGGTGCCGCCGCGGTAGACGGCAAAGCCGGTCGACACGCCGGCGACGAGACCAATACCGACACCGGTCGCCACCCCGCGCGCGGGGTGGCCCGCCGCCGTGGCGCTGAGGTAGACGACGCTCTCGGCGCCCTCGCGAAAGACGGTCAGGAACACCAGCACGAGCAGTGCGAGCCCCGAGCCGGCGCCGAGCGCCGCCCGTGCCTCTAGGCGCAGCGCGCTCGAGTGCTCGCGAGCGCGCTTTCCCATCCACCAGAGGACGTAAGTGAGGATGGCGGCGGCGCTCCACATGAGCAGGCCCTCCGCCAGCGCCTGGCTGTGCCCGCGGAGGCTGCCGATGCTCACGACGAGGGCGACGCCGAGCAGCGCGCTCGCAGCCGTGGCGATCGCGATACCCAGCCACACGACACGACGCAGGTGCCGCTCCTGCTCCTGGGCGAGCAGGGCGAAGACGACGCCGACGAGCAGGCTTGCCTCGAAGGTCTCGCGGATCGTGATGACGAGTGCCGAGTAGATCGAGCGCCTCCCGCGGGGCGAGATATAGTTAGGGTGTCCTAACTCCTATCACATGTTAGGCAGCCCTAACAGCACCAGGTGTGAGCTTGATCCGATGACGACCACTGCTCGACTTCCGCTCCTGATCTCCTGCCAGGGTGGCAGTCCGAGCGCACAAGTCGCTCGGCAGACCGCCGCCGCACTCGACGAGCTGGCCGTCGTGGAGACCGCCGAGGACACAGGTCTCCTCGACGGGAGAGCTCGTGCCGGTCGAGCGGTGATCGCGCTCGACGGCTGCGCCTCCGGCTGCAGCGTGCGGCTGCTGCAGGCCAAGGGCGTGCCACTGCGGTCAGCGCTGAACCTTGCCGAGCTCGGCGTCGAGGGGCAGAGCGCGGCCGAGGTCGATGTGGCGCAGCTCGCCGCCGAGGTCGCAGCGCGAATTCGCCAACGGCCGGCGAGCGGGCGACGCGCACGAGCGCCCAGACCCGCCCGCCCGGACCCTGCAGCGCCAAAGAAGCGAACGCACGGGGTCGACGACTACCTCCTCGCCATCGACGCGCTGGCCTCGGCGGTGGTTCAGTGCGGCGCCCTCGCCGCCGATGCCCCCACTCTGGCGGCGCATGTGTCCCAGCTGCTTTCGGTCTCGCGCGTCTCGGCCGGGCAGATGCTGGCCCGGCTTCATGCCGCCGGCCTGATCGAGCGCAGCCCACGCAAGGAGCTGATGCTGACGGCGAAGGGTCGCGTCGCTGCCGACCGCGCCGTGCGGCGCCACCGCCTGCTCGAGTGCCTGGCCAGCGACTTCCTCGGCTACGCGCCCGCCCAGTCCTACGAGCAGGCCAGGCTCCTCGACGGGGCCTTCGACGACGAGGCAATCGAGCGGGTCTCTCGCGCGCTCGGCGACCCCCACCGCTGCCCGCACGGGTGGCCGATCGATCCCGCCCAGGCTCGCGAGGAGGGCCGCGAGCTGAGTGCGCTGGCCACGCTTTCCCCGGGCGAGGAGGCGAGGGTGGCGCGCCTCGTAGAGCAGGACGGCCCAGTCCTCGCCCGGCTGTATAAGCTCGGGCTCGTGCCCGGGGCGCAGGTTACCCGCGCGGTCGCAGGAGACACGGCCCAGCTTCACGTGCGGATTGGCGATAGAACTCGCGCGGTCGATGCGCGGGCGGCGACGAAGGTGCTGGTGCAGCGGGACAAGTAGCTCAGGCTCCGCGCCGCTTCACGTCAGCCTTTAATTAGCCGATATGAGGAAGATGCTGAGCAAAGAGAAGAAACGGGTTGTGCTGCTGGCGGCGGCGGTGCTCACCGCGCTGGCGCTCCTGGCCAGCCCCACCACCGCCTCCTCAGAAGGCGAGATCGTCATCCGCGGCCCCGCTTCGAGTTCGCACCTGCGCCTTGCCGTCAGCGGTGGCGCCATCGTCGTCGACGGCCATCTGAGTCGCGGCGGCCAGGTCGGCTGCATCCACGGCCGGCACGACCTTCGCTGCCCGCTCGCGGGGGTTGGCAGGATCGAAGTCGAGATGGGCCCCGAAGCCGACAAGGTCGAAGTGCTCGACCCCCTGCCGGTTCCCCTCACCGCCCACCTGGGCGCCGGCTCCGACAAGCTGATCGGCAACGGCGAGCCCGACATCTGCTATTCGGAAGGCACCAAACGCAACCGTTGCATCGGCGGCCAGGGCAACGACGTCTGCGTCACCGGCGAGCGGAACAGCGACTGCGTCGGTGGCGCCGGCAACGACTACTGCCGGACGGGCACGGGCAGCGACGGCTGCTGGGGCGGGCGCGGGAACGACGTCTGCTACATGGGCCCCGGGCAGGATGGCTGCCACGGTGGGCCCGGCAACGATCGTCTCTATGGCGGACCCAGCCCCGACCAGCTCTACGGCGGGTCCGGCCATGACTATTGCGACGGCAGCCCCGGAGCCGGCCGCTCGCACGGTTGCGAGGCGGGGCCTGGGCATTGAGATGAGCGATTCGACGATCGCCGACGCCCCTCCGGCCGCGATTGAGGCGACCCTCGGACTGCTTCGGGCGGCGCCGGGCTCGCGGCAGCCCTCCGTCGAGCCCGGCTACGTCGATCTGCTGGGCGAGCGGGACCCGACCGGGTCGCACCCGGGCCAGCGACTGATGCGCAGCCGCGTGCTGCCGTTGGTCTACGAGCGCCTCTGGCGCCCGCTCGGCGCCCGCGTCCTGATGGGGGCGATCGGACCGGGAACCGCCGGCGAGCACCGCATCGCGCTGGAGATGCTCGACATCTCGCCCGGCGACCGTGTGCTCGATGTCGGCTGCGGGCCGGGCAACTTCAGCCGCGACTTCGCCCGCGCCGCAGGCGAGGAGGGTCTGGTGGTCGGCGTCGACGCGTCGGAGACGATGCTCGCCGCGGCGGTGAAGCACGGCGGCGGGGCCAACCTCGCCTATGTGCGGGGCGACGCCTGCGATCTGCCCTTCGACGACGGCGCCTTCGACGCGGTCTGCTGCTTCGCCGCCCTCTACCTGATCGAGGAACCGACGAAGGCGCTCGGGGAGATCGTTCGCGTCCTCGCCCCGGGCGGTCGGGTGGCGCTGCTGGCGAGCTGCAACCGCGGACCGCTGCCCCCTCGGGCCCTGGGCGCAGTCACCCGCGCGCTGGCCGGCGTGCGCATGTTCGGCCGCGAGGAGCTGACCGGTTGCCTGGCCGAGCGCGGCCTCCTCGACGTCGAGCAGCGCGTCGCCGGCCTCGGCCAGTTCGTTTCGGCGCGCAAGGCGGCAGCGTAGGTGGAACCCGCGCCCGATGCCGTCGTGTTCGACAACGACGGCTTGCTGCTCGACACCGAGTCCGTCTGGACGAGGGCAGAGCAGGATCTCTTCGAGCGGCGGGGTGTCGAGTTCACGGCCAGCCACAAGCGTGAGCTGGTCGGTACCTCAGCCGAGATCGCCGGCGGCGTCCTCGAGCGGCGGTTGGAGGAGCCAGGCCGTGCCTCGGAGCTGATCGAGGAGCTGAACGCACTCGTTGTCGCCGAGCTCGAGCACGGGGTCGAGGCGATGCTCGGCGCGCGCGAGCTGCTGCACTCGCTCAAACAGCGAGGGACGCCAATCGGCCTCGTCTCCAATTCGCCGCTCGTCTTCGTGCGCCGTTCGCTGGAGATCGCCGGCTTCGAGGACCACTTCGACGTCGTCCTCAGCGCCCACGAGGTGGCGGCGCCGAAGCCGGCGCCGGATCCCTATCTGGAGGCGTGCCGGCGCCTCGACGTCGAGCCCGGCCCCGGCGTCGTCGCCCTGGAGGACTCGCCGACCGGAGTGGCCGCCGCCCGCGCGGCGGGGTTGACGGTGATCGGGGTGCCCTCGATCGAGGGAGTCGCCCTGGAGGAGGCTCACCACTTGGCCGAGTCCCTGCTCGATGACGTGGTCTTCCGCCGCCTCGCCCTCTGAGCTCGGCCCAAGCCAAACTCTCACCTCGAGGTTAAGGCTCGGTCAGCCCCGAAGCACGCGCCGGCGCCGCAGCACCCGCTCGCAGATCTCGAGCAGCTCGCCCACGCTCCCCGCGGCCGCGGCGTCCAGCTCGCCCCGCAGCGCTGCGTTCGCCGCCTCGCCCGCCTCGCCACGCCGCTCGTGCAGCGTCTCCATGTCCTCATTGTGGCCGGGGTCCGTTACCGCCGCCTGCAGCTCGGCCAGCAGAGCCTCCAAGCCGACTCGGAGCTGCAGCGCCGCCTCACGGTCGCGGCCGGCGTCGAGGTCGGCGCGGGCCCGCAACAGCAGCGTCTCGCAGGCGTCGATCTTCTCGCGCCCACCCAGCACCGCCGCGGTTCGCTGCTGGGGGTTGAGGTTCTCCGCCCGGCGCCGGCGGCGCGAGGCCCCGGTCGTCCAGACGTCGATCTCCCGCGCCGCTGCGAAGTTGCCCGACGCCACTTCGTCGCCACTGCCGTAGCCGATCCGGACCTTCACGGCGCGCTCGAGGCTGAGCTCGGCCGCGTGCGGGTCGGCGCTTGCCGCGGCATGGGCGTGCAGCGCCCGGTTCAGGAGGCCGATCGCGTCGGCGAGGAGCGCGTCAACCGTGTCCTCGGCCTCGCTCGCCGCGTCCAGCCAGCGGGCGGCGTCCTGCGTTGTTTCGAACGGTTCAAAGGCGCGCACCGCGGTGGCGCGGGCCAGCGGCAGCATCGCCGGCTGCGTGCCGGCTGCCGCTTGGTGTGGACGGCGGCGCCGTCGCGCGAGAGGCGCCGGCGCCGTGAGCGTTTCGACGACCAGCACGCTCTCCTCGCCCCCCCGGCCGCGCGCGAGGTAGCGCCCGTCGGCAACAGCGATGGTGCCGGCGAACTCGAGCTGCGCGAATCCGAAGAGCTGGGCCAGAAGCCCTGATTCTCTCTGTTAGTTGCCCTTGCCCGCCGGCAGCGAGTACTTCGAGGGCTCTGTGGGGACGGTCGGGTTTTCGATTTCTCCCAGGCGCTTGATCAGCCGGTTCCACTTCTCCGGCGAGAGCTGACCGAGACCGGGGGTGAGGACGCTGGGCCCGCCGACGGTGGAGAGGAACTCCGCCATCCTGTGACCCCACACGGTTTCGACGCCCTCCGTGTATTCGGCGTGGCTGAGCGGGGTGCCGTTGGCGTCGGCGAAGCCCATCTCGATCGAGCCGCCGGGCACGAAGGTCGCGATCTCTTCGCCGGCGGAGACGCGCTGGCCCGGGCGCACGGTGGCTTGGACTCCCTCGTAGACGAAGATGACCTGGCCCGCCTGCGGCCCGTTCAGGAGCTTGTAGAGGACCCCGCCTCCTTCCGGCCAGCCCGGCGCGCCGGTACTGAGGATGACGGCGTCGCCGACCGCGGCGATCGGTCCGGTCCCGGTGAAGTCGACCCCCTGGTCGATGCGGCCGGTTGTCGCGTTGAGGAAGGGGCTGACGTATTCGACTTCGAAGCCCGGCGAGAAGCCGATGTGGACGTGGTCGGCGTGGTCGGAGAGGGCGAAGCTGGTCGGCCCCGGCAGGTTCTCGAGCGAGATCACCTGGTGTGGGTGCATCGTCCCCTGCAGGCGCAGCACCGTTTTGATCAGCGCGTCGGCCAGCGTCCCCGTCCCCTGGTGGCCCATAACCGGGACGCCGTCGATCTCGGCGATGTCGACCGCGTCGCCGGTGCTGTGCTCGGAGACGTTGCCCGAGGAGGTGAGGTCTCCATGGCCGCACTCGAGCGAGGTGATCGTCAACCGGAAGCCTTTGGCGACCAGGTACTCGAGCGTCGCCAGGACCCGACGGTCGACCTTGCCGGAGGCGATGTCGGTGCGCCCACAGGGATAGATCGAGAGGCTCTTGTCGTCGAGGACGCGTTGCTGCAGAGCTTCCTTGGAGAGCAGCAGCACCCCGCCGACGCTGAGGTCGCGGGCGAAGGGGCTCTTGCCGTCGGCGCGGTAGATCGCGGTTGCTTCGAGCAGCTTCCAACCGTCGAGTACCGGCTTCGGGTCGATCCGCGGCGCGCCAACGCCGACCGGGCGGATCGAGAAGTTGATGTGCGGTTCGACGCCGTTGGCGCCCGGACCCACGCGGGCGATCACGGCGCCGCCGAGGACCCGTGCGCCGACTTGCAGCTGCTTGTGGGAGCGCTCGACACGGTTGCCGAGGCGGGCTCTGCCGCTGGGGTCGTGAGCCCGCTGCGGCAGTGCGTAGAGCCGCGGCCGCAGGTTCTCGGTGTTCACCACCGGCTGGCGCTTCACGCCGGTGTCGAGGGAGCCGCCGCCGGCGCGGACGATCTGGCCCAGCTCGGCGTAGGTGAAGCGGTTGCCGTAGGCGTCTTCGAGGACGATGAACTTGCCCAGCTTGCGCGAGTGGCCGATCGCCTTGATCTTGCCGTCGTTGACGGCGACGACCGGCGCCCCCTGGTGAGAGAAGATGTTGATGCCGCGCCGGGTCGGCGAAGAGGAGATCACCTCGGCTGCGTTGCCCAGCGACTTGCTGCCTTCGCTTCGCGGGGTGGCGCGTTTCAGCGTCTCGCGGACGGAGACGTCGTCGGCGTAGCGGGCGTCGGCGGCGACCGGGAAGTGGGCGCCCTCGGTGAGGCCGGTCAGCGAGCCGACCAAATTTGCCGGCAGCTTGCCGTAGACCCGCGCGTAGGTGAGCACCTCCTGCGCGTACCAGTCGGCGTGGTTGTACGCGAGGATCGCGTTGTAGAGGTTCTTAGTGCCGCCGGCGACGTTGAGGTAGTGGGCCGCGGAGCAGATCGCGTCGACCGGGTTGTAGGGATCCTTGCGACCGTCGCCGTTGGCGTCGAGGCCGTAGGTTTCCCAGGAGGACGGCAGGAACTGCATCCAGCCCACGGCGCCGGCGCTGGAGACGTTGAGGTTGGTGCCGAACCCGGTCTCGATTTTGTTGATCGAGGCGAGCACCTGCCAGGGGATCCCGTACTGCGTTCCGCACGCCTGGTAGATCGGCAGCAGGAAGGGCGGGATCTCGAACGAGTCGATGACGAAGTTGGGGACGCCGATCGGAGCGGGGCCGAAGCTGGCGATCGTCGCCGTCGGATTGGCCGGAGTGGGGGAGCCGCCGTCGTTGAACTGCGAGCCTCCGGTGGCGGCTTCGGGTTGCGCCTGGTCGCCGCTCCCGGTGGCGCTGGGGAAGCTGACTCCCCCGTCGGCGCTGCCGCCGCTGGCTGAGATGCTCTGGTGGCGGACGACGCCGCCGTGCTGGCCTTTCGCACCGCCGTCGATCGGCGTGCCCTGATGGACCCCGCCGGGCTGGGTGGCGGCGACGGTGGCGCCGGCGCCGGCCACGGCGCTCGGCGCGGGCGCCTCGCTTTCGTCTGAGGGAGAGGTGCAGTCTGGATCGGCGGAGTCGAGGAGCCCGTCGCCGTCGTCGTCGACCCCATTGGCGCAGGCCGGAGCCTGGACAGAGGGAGCGGGGGTCGTCGCCGGGAGGAGCGTGGCCGGCGCGCCTTCGCCGGCCGCCAGCGAGTCCGCCCCCGCCATTCCCACGCCGAGCGCGGTCACGACCAAGAAGCCGGTCAGCGCAACGGTCAGTGCGAGCTTGTGTGTCATCCCTTGGCGCCTAGTTCCCGCTGCAACGGATTACGCAACTCGTGTTCGTTCCTGCCGCACAGCGGACCCGACCAAGCTACTTGCTCGCCGAGGGGCACGCAACGGCTTGCGCCGCCCCCCAACAAGGCCTTAATCAATGTCGCATTCATGCCCGCAAGCCGGGAGCGTTTCAGTCGGGCCGGATGGGCTCGTTAAGCTGGTGTCAATGACCGTCGACTACGACGACCAGGACGGGCTTCGGGCACGCAGCGAGCAGGCGCTCGGCGAGCTCGCTCAGGCGGTGCTGGACAACCCCACCCTGCACAACGCGATCTCGGCCGCCTTCGGCGCCCGGGAGAAGGCGCTCGAGGCCCAGCAGGCGGCGATGAGCGCGCTCAACCTGCCCTCGGCGGGCGACGTCGAGCGCCTCGAGCGGCGCCTGCGCTCCTTTTCCCAGCGGCTGGAGGAGGTCGAGGAGCAGATCGACGAGATCTCGCGCGACCTCGGCGAGATCCGCCGCGGCCTGGCCAAAAAGAGCAAAGACTAACCCTCGACATCAGGGTGAGAGTGCGCTTGCGGCGGCCCGTCCGGCCCGCTTCGCGGCAGCCTCGAGATCCTCGTCGGCGATCTGCTCGCCGCCTGCGGCCGTCTCGACGATCAGGATCGCCGCGACGGCGACCCCGAGGGCGCGCCCTCGGGCCAGCACGGTGGCGGTCTGCATGTCGGCGGCAATCGCCCCGGGGGGGTGCGGTGTCGCTCGGCTGAGTGGCTCGTGGAAGCTCGCGACCATGACCGCGTCGCCCTCGCTGTCCAGCTCTCGCGCCAGCCGCTCGGTGAGATCGGGGTCGGGGAGGGCGGTCTCGCCGTTGCCCTCGGCCGAGCCGACGATCAGCAGCGCGCCGGTCGCCGGCGCCGGGTCGTGCGCGACGCAGGTTCCCACCCTCACCGCTCGGCGCACCCCCAGCTCGGCGAGATCGTCGAGCACGATCGCGGCGCTCGGTCCGCCCATCCCGGTCGCCTGGATCGTCAGCACCTCGCCCGCCGGAGTCCGCCCCGAGTAGCCCCAGAGACCGCGCGCGTGGTTGCTCATCTTCGGCGCCTCGAGCAACTCCTGCGCCAGCAGCAGCGCCCGGCCGGGGTCACCGACCAGGATGGCATCGGCGCCGATCGGCGCGGTGGGGCGGAGTCGCCTCGGCACGGTGGCTGACCTTATCCTCGTGGGCGCGATGCTCCACGACGAACGCATTTCCCTCAGCGAGGCCTCACGCCGCTCCGGTGTCCCCGCCGCCACCCTCAAGCGCTGGGCCGAGGAGAAGATCGTGCCGGTGCGACGGGGCCGCTGGACCGCGGTGGGGGCGGCGCAGGCGCGGGTGGTGCGGCGGATGCGGGAGCGCGGCCACTCGCTGGAGGATCTGCGCAGGGCCGGCCGCGAGGGCCGGCTCGCGTTCGGCTTCGCCGAAGAGCTGTTCTCCGAGGAGGAGGACCTGGTCACGGTCGAGGAGGTATCGGAGGAGACCGGACTGGAGCCGGAGCTGCTCGAGCGGATCCTCGCCATCCTCGGCACCCCGACCGAGCGCGAGCGGCTGCTCGGTTCCGCCGACGTCGCCGCACTGCGCCACTGCGCCCGCGTCCTCGCCGCCGGCTTCCCGCTCGTCGCCTTTCTCCAGCTCGTCCGGGTCTACGTCCAGTCGATGCGGCGCATCGCCGACGCCGAGGTGAGGTTGTTCCACCTCTACGTGCACGAGCCGATGATCCGCGATGCCATCCCCGAGCTGGAGATGGCGGAGGAGATGGGGGAGCTGGCATCCGACATCCTGCCGCTGGCGACGCCGCTGACCGAGTACCTCCACACTCGGTACCTGCGCTTCTTCCTCGAGCAGGACGTGGTCGGTCACATGGAGACCGACCTCGGCACCCCGGCCAGCGAGCTCGGCCAGGTCACGGTGACGCTCTGCTTCATCGACATCACCGGCTTCACCCGCTACACCGAGGAGGAGGGCGACCTAGAGGCCCTCGACGTGGTCGAGAACTTCGTCGAGACGGTGGAGACGACGCTGCCGCCGGAGGCGACGATCGTGAAGACGATCGGCGACGAGGTGATGGTCGTCTCCCCCGATGTCGCCTCGCTGACCGAGTGGGCGGTTGGCTTCCTCGACCGCTTCTCCGAACGGCCGCACCCCCGCGTCGGCATCCACTATGCCGAGGCCGTCTACCGCGACGGAGACTACTTCGGCACCCACGTCAACCTCGCGCACCGGGTGGTCACCCGGGCGCAGGCGGGGGAGGTGATGGTGACCGACCGAGTGGTCGAGGCGATCGCCGGACGCGACCATCTCGGGTTCGAGCCGATCGGCGAGGTCAGCCTCAAGGGCTTCCCGGCGCCGACCCCGCTCTTCCTCGTTCGCCACGCACCATGAGCGCGGAGGAGACCCTCGAGCGAGTGCGCGGCGGCGGGTTGCTGCCCGCTGGCACACCGGTTGTGGCGATGCTCTCCGGCGGTCGCGATTCGGTCTGCCTGCTCGACGTCGCGGTGAGGATCCTGGGGGCCGACGAGGTCGTCGCGCTTCATGTCAACTACGGGCTGCGCGAGGGCTCCGGCGAGGACGAGCGGCTCTGCGTTGAGCTGTGCGAGCGGCTTGGTGTGCGGTTGGAGGTCGAGCGGCCCCGGCGTCCCGAGGGCCCCGGCAACCTGCAGGCCTGGGCTCGCGACGTTCGCTACGGCGCGGCGGCGCGGCTGGCGCTGCCACATGGCGCCGCGATCGCCACCGGCCACACGGCGGACGACCAGGTCGAGACGATCCTCTACCGGCTCGCCTCCTCGCCGAGTCGGCGGGCGCTGCTGGGGATGCGCCCCCGGGACGGCCAGGTGGTGCGGCCGCTCCTCGCCTGCACCCGCGAGCAGACGACCGCCTACTGCGAGGAGCGTGAGCTCGCTTGGCGCGACGACGCGACCAACGAGGAGCCGACCTATGCGCGCAACCGGGTGCGCCACGGCCTCGTGCCCGCGCTGGCGGCGATCCACCCGGCGGCGGCCGCGAACGTCCTGCGCACGGCTGAGCTGCTGCGCGACGAGGCCGACGTCCTCGACGCGCTGGTCGATGTCGAGTTGGAAGGATCGTCCAACGGCGCCCCCCGCAACGCGATCGCGCTGGAGCGGCTGGCCGAGCTCCCCCCGGCCCTGCGCCGCCTGGTCGTGCAGCGTCTCGCCGACCTCGCCGCCGGCCGGCCGGTCCCCGGCGCCGCCAACCACGCGGACGAGGTCGCGGCGCTGCGCCGCACCGGCGCCGCGATGCTCGACCTGGGCGGCGGCGTCCGAGCCGTCGCCGAGCGCGGGATTGTGCGCGCCGAGCGTTAACCTCGCGCCCATGGCCGACCCGGCGATCGGAGAGACCCTCGTCCCCAGCGACGAGCTGCAGCGTCGCGTTGCCGAGCTCGGCGCCGAGCTCAGCCGCGACTACGATGGCCGCGACCTGGTCATGGTCGGGGTGTTGAAGGGGGCGGTGCTGTTCCTCGCCGACCTGATGCGCAGCGTCAGCGTCGCCTGCGAGATCGATTTCATGGCTGTCTCCAGCTACGGCTCGCAGACGGACACCTCCGGCGTGGTGCGGATCCTCAAGGACCTCGACGCCCCGATCGAGGGCCGCCACGTGTTGATCGTCGAGGACATCATCGACTCCGGCCTCACGCTCCACTATCTGATGCGCAACCTCCGGGCCCGCAACCCCGCCTCGCTGGAGGTCTGCGCGCTGCTGACCAAGCCCGAGCGCCTCCGCGTCGACCTCTCGCCTCGCTATGTCGGCTTCGAGATCCCCAACCGCTTCGCGATCGGCTACGGCCTCGACCACGCGCAGCGCTACCGCAACCTCAATTACGTGGCGGCGCTTGCCGATTAGAGGGCGAAACCCCCCTGGTACGCTGATTTCCTCTCCGTGAGACGTTTTTTCAAGAGCGCCGCTTTCCCGATCCTGCTGGTGGTGATCCTCGCCTTCATCGCCCAGCGGTTGATCAGCCCCGGGCCCAGCACCGAAGCGCCCTCCTACAACGAACTGATCAAGCCGAAAACCGGCCTGATCGCGAGCGGCAAGATCAAAGAAGTCTCGATCAACACGAAGGACAACACGCTCGACGTCAAGGAGCGCAACGAAGAAAGCTTCTCCACCGGCTATCCGCTCAACACCGAGCAGAGCCTGATCAACGCCCTCGACAGCGCCAACGTGAAGACGACCGTCCACGGCACCGGCGGCTCCAGCATCCTCTCGCTGCTCACCTACATCCTGCCCTTCGTCCTCTTCTTTGGCTTCTGGATCTTCCTGATGAACCAGATGCAGGGCGGCGGCTCGCGGGTGATGAACTTCGGCAAATCGAAAGCCAAGCGGATGTCCGTGGACGCGCCGAAAATCACCTTCCGCGACGTCGCCGGAGTCGACGAGGCGGTGCAGGAGCTCGAGGAGATCAAGGAATTCCTCGAGAACCCGAAGAAGTTCCAGGCGCTCGGCGCCCGCATCCCCAAGGGGGTTCTCCTCTACGGTCCGCCCGGCACCGGCAAGACGCTGCTCGCTCGCGCCGTCGCCGGCGAGGCGGGCGTGCCCTTCTTCTCGATTTCCGGCTCGGACTTCGTCGAGATGTTCGTCGGCGTTGGCGCCAGCCGCGTCCGCGACCTCTTCGAGCAGGCCAAGCAGAACTCTCCCTGCATCATCTTCATGGATGAGATCGACGCGGTCGGCCGCCACCGCGGCGCCGGCATGGGCGGCGGCCATGACGAGCGCGAGCAGACGCTGAACCAACTGCTGGTCGAAATGGACGGCTTCGAGATGAAGGACAACATCATCTTGATCGCCGCCACCAACCGTCCCGACATCCTCGACCCGGCGCTGCTGCGTCCCGGCCGTTTCGATCGCCAGGTCGTCGTCGACCGCCCCGACCGCAAGGGCCGCAAGCAGATCCTCGAAGTCCACACCCGCGGCAAGCCGCTGGCCAAGGAAATCGAGCTCGACACGCTGGCCGGCCAGACCCCCGGCTTCACCGGCGCCGACCTGGCCAACCTGATCAACGAGGCGGCGCTGCTCACCGCTCGCCAGGGCAACCGCGAGATCTCCATGCAGGAGCTGGAGGAGGGGATCATGCGGGTGGTCGCCGGTCCCGAGAAGAAGACCCGCGTGATGAGCGAGAAGGAGCGGCTGATCACCGCCTATCACGAGCTCGGCCACGCGATCGTCGGGCACCTCCTGCCCAACTGCGACCCGGTCCACAAGGTCTCGATCGTCAGTCGCGGCCAGGCGCTCGGCTACACGATCAGCATGCCGACCGAAGACAAGTTCCTCACCACCCGGGCGGAGCTGACCGACACGATGGCGATGACGCTGGGCGGTCGCGCCGCCGAGGAGATCGTCTTCGGCGAGATCACCACCGGCGCCTCCAACGACCTCGAGAAGGTGACCGAGACGGCGAAGCAGATGGTGATGCGCTTCGGCATGTCCGAGCGGCTTGGCCCGCGCGTCTTCGGCCACGATCGCGGCCAGCCTTTCCTCGGTCGCGAATTCAGCGCCGAACCCGACTACTCCGACGAGATCGCACGCGAGATCGACGACGAGATCCGCCGCATCGTCGAGGGCGCCCACCAGACGGCGAAGGACCTGCTGACGGAGAGGCGCGAGGAGCTCGACCGCGTTTCGAAGATCCTGCTCGCGCGCGAGACGATCGACGCCGAGCAGTTCGTGGCGCTGCTCGAAGGCAAGCCCGAGGACGAGATCTTTGCCGACGAGGAGGAGCCGGCGAAGCCGGCCGAGCCGGCCGCCGAGCCGCAGCGCCCGCAGCGCGAAGGTGCGCGGCCGGCTCCGCGGCCCCGTCCCGGTTTCGCCGGCGGCGACGCCAGTTGAGGCGCCACGGGGTGCCTCTCGCCCGGACAAATGCCGGGCTAATTAGCCCGGCATTTTGAGTATCCGCCCGTTCGAGAGGCACCCCGTGTCCCCTCTTCTGATGGGTGTCGTCAACGTGACGCCGGATTCGTTCTCGGATGGGGGGCTGTACCTCGATCCGGGTGCGGCGATCACGCACGGGGAAGAGCTGGTTCGGGATGGGGCGGAGATCTTGGATGTGGGGGGCGAATCGACTCGGCCTGGGGCGGAGGCGGTGAGCGCCGAGGAGGAGCTGGCGCGGGTCGAGCCGGTGGTGAGCGAGCTGGCCGGGGGAGGCGCCGCGGTTTCGATCGACACCTCCAAGTCGTCGGTCGCCGAGGCTGCGCTCGACGCCGGGGCGACGATCGTCAACGATGTGACCGCGCTGCGGGGAGATCCCGAGATCGCGGCGCTGTGCGCCGATCGCGGCGCCGGTCTCGTACTCATGCACATGAGGGGAGACCCGCGCACGATGCAGGAGAATCCTCTCTACGAGGACGTCGTCGACGAGGTCAAGGCATTCCTGGCGGAGCGGATGGAGGCGGCCCTGGCCGCCGGGGTCGAGGAGGAGAGGGTCTGGCTCGATCCCGGGATCGGGTTCGGCAAGACGCTCGAGCACAACATGGAGTTGCTGGCACGGCTAGGCGAGCTTCGCGACCTGGGGCGGCCACTGGTCGTCGGGACTTCGCGCAAGAGCTTCATCGGAAAGGTCGACGGGTCGCCGGCGAGCGAGCGCCTCGGGGGGACGATCGCATCCTCGGTGTTCGCCGCTGCCGAGGGGGCTGACGTCCTCCGTATCCACGACGTCGCCGAGATGCGGCAGGCGATGACCGTCGCCGCCGCGATCCTCGGGTAGGTTCCCCGTTCGATGGAGGCTCACGGAAACGGGATCGAATCGAGCGTCGAGGTCGAGCTGCGCGGACTCTCGATCTACACCCACCACGGCGTCAGCGGCGCCGAGCAGGAGGTCGGGCAGCGGCTCGAGTTCGACGTCTCCTTCGACGTGCCCGACTGCGACGCGGTCCTGACCGACCGGCTCGAGGACACGGTCGACTACGCCCAGGTCTGCGACATCGTCGCCCTGGCCGCAACCGAGCGCAGCTACAAGACCCTGGAGCGCCTGGCCCAGGTCGTCGGCGAGCGGCTGATGGAGCGCTATGGCTGCGAGTCGGTCAGGGTTCGGATCGCCAAGCCCGAGCCGCCGCTTCCACTCGCGATCCAGGAGGTCGCCGTCGAGGTCACCCACGAGCGGGGTGTGGATGAAGACGAAGGCGACGAGGCCGAGTAGCGATTGACGACTTTTCCACCCCATGGGGGGGTCAACTCGTCATTCGACGGTGAATCTATGCGGATCGGGTACCTGGGGCTGGGGTCGAATGTGGGCGATCGTGCCGAACACCTGCGCGCTGCGATCGCGCTGCTGGATAAACGGGGCGTCGAGGTCGAGGCCGTCTCCTCGACGTATGAGACCGAGCCGGTGGGAGAGGTGCTCGACCAGCCGGACTTCCTCAACGCCGCGGTTCGCATCCGCACCGACCTCGAGCCCGAGGCGCTGCTCGACCTCTGCAAGCGGATCGAGGCCGAGCGCGGCCGCGCCCTCGACGCCCCTCGCCACAGCCCCCGTCCGCTCGACGTCGACCTGCTCCTGTTCGGCGACCTCGAGCTCTCCACCGAGCGGCTGACCCTCCCGCACCGGGAGGTGGCGACCCGTCGCTTCGTCCTCGCCCCCCTGCTGGAGCTGGACCCCGAGCTGGCCCTCCCAGACGGGACGCGTCTCGCCGACGCTCTCGCCGCCCTCGGCCCCGGCGAACGCGTCAATCGCTCGCCCTGCCGACTTTGACCCCAATCCGCTGGGGTGAAAGTGCGCAGCGGGAAAATCAGGCCGCTGCTGACCCGCTGTGCAGCGGCTCTAGCCAGGCCGGCGTGAGGATCGGCGGGGTGTGGCCCGGGTAGCTTGGGACGACGCGCCTTGCCAGCGCACCGGAGGGGCGCGACTCGATCGCCGGGCGCAGGTCGTCGAGCGTCATCGCCAGCCCCAGGCTGGGGGCGATCTGGAAGTCGGCGGCGTTGAGCTGCTCGCCGTTCAGCACTCCGGCGGCAATCCAGTCGTCGATTCTGTCCAGCATGGCGGGCAGTGCCGCGAGGCCGCTGCGGACATGCTCGTCGTCGGCCTCGTTGAAGTGGGCCGAGAGCGCGACGATCGGCGCCGCCGTCTTCATCGCCAGTGAGATCGGCACGCCGAGCTTGGCGCCCTCCGAGTAGCTGCGCAGCGGCGCCTTGTCGCGCTTGATCGCCCACCAGAGGATCTGCCGCATCGGCGGCTGCAGCTCCTCGTCGCCGAAGCGCTCAGCCTCCTCGACCGCGATTCGTTTCTCGGGGTCGGTGGGGAAGAGCGGCGGCTCGGGTCGCAGCCGGTCCAGCTCACGGGCGATCTCTCGCGAGCCCTGCACCTTGCGTCCGTCGATCTTCAGGGCGGGCACGGTGATGCCCGGGAAGCCCACCGCCCGTAGCACTCCCTTGGAGATCACAGGCAGCAGGTCGGTTCGCTTGTAAGCGATGCCCTTGTGCTTGAGCATCAGCTCGGCGGCGATGCTCGGGTGCGAGGCGGGGATCACGTAGAGGCGTGCGTCCACTGGCGACGCATCCTATGCGCATCGGGGCGGCTCCTGCCCGATTCTTGCCAGTCCGACGATAATCGCCCTGTGCTACTTGCGGTAGACATCGGCAACACACAGACCCACCTCGGCGCCTTCGACGGCGAGCGCCTTGCCGAGCACTGGCGTTTTCAGACCCGCTCCGGCGCGACCGGCGACGAGCTGGCGGAGCGGATCGCCGGCCTCTTCTCGCTCTCCGGGATGGCCTTCGGGGACGTTGACGCCCTCTGTGTCTCCTCGGTGGTGCCGCCGCTCGGTAGCCAGTTCGAGGAGCTGGCGCGGCGCTACCTGGACGCCGAGTGCCTGACGATCGGGCCCGGGGTCAAGACTGGGATGCCGATCCGGATCGAGAACCCGCTCGAGGTCGGAGCCGACCGCCTCGTCAACGCGATCGCCGCCTACGAGCGCTTCGGCGAGGCCTGCGTCTCGGTCGACTTCGGGACGGGCATCAACATCGACGCCGTCTCGGCCGAGGGCGAGTACCTCGGCGGCGCCATCGGGCCCGGCCTCGCGCCCTCGCTCAGCGCCTTGATCGAACGTGCCGCCCGCATCACCCGCATCGACCTCGAAGAGCCCCGGGAAGCGATCGGCCGCTCGACCCGCGCCGCGATCCACTCGGGCTTCATCTTCGGCTTCGCCGGACTGATCGACGGCATCGTTCGCCGGATCGAAGACGAACTGCCGAATCCGCGGCTGCTCGCCACCGGCGGTTACGCCGCGACCGTGGTCCCCTTCACCGAGACGATCGACGAGGTCGACGACCTGCTTACCCTGAAGGGCCTACGCCTTATCCATGAGCGCAATGCCCCCACAGCCTCCGCTGACTGATCCGTTCCGGATCGCCGACCTCGAGATTCCCAACCGCGTGCTGCTGGCGCCGCTGGCGGGGATCGGCAACTGGTTCGTGCGGCTGCAGGCGAAACGCCACGGCGCCGGGCTCGCGGTCTCGGAGATGGTCTCCAGCTTCGGCCTGCACCACCGCAACGAGCGCACCCTGCGCGAGTTGATGCGGATCCACCCCGAAGAGCACCCCGTCTCGGTGCAGCTCTTCGGCCACGACCCCGACGTGATGCGCTCGGGCGCGGCGATCGCCGCCGAGGCCGGCGCCGACCTGATCGACATCAACATGGGCTGCCCGGTGCGCAAGGTGCGTCGCACCGGCGCAGGCGCCGAGCTGCTCCGCGACCCCGATGTTGGCGCTGGCGCTCGCCCGCGCCGCCGCCGAGGGCAGTGGCCTGCCGGTGACGGTGAAGCTGCGCTCCGGGATCGAGGCCGGCGACCGCTCCGGCTTCGAGCTGGCGCTGCGCCTCGTCGCCGAGGGTGGGGTGGCGGCCGTCGCCTTCCACCCGCGCGCCGCGACGACCGGCCACAAGGGAAGCTCGGACTACGCCCTCACCAGGGAGCTGGCGGAGAGCGTCGACGTTCCGGTGATCGTCTCCGGTGGGCTGAAGAACGCCGCGGCAGCGCGCCGCGCCTATGAGGAGTCCGGGGCAGACGCGGTGATGATCGCCCGCGGCGGGCTCGGCAACCCATGGCTCTTCGAGGAACTCACCGGCCGTCGCACCGAGCCCCCCGGTCGCGACGAGGTCGTCGCCGAGTTGCTCTGGGTGATGGACCGCGCCGAGGAGCACTTCGGGACCGCGCGCGCGGAGCGCTACCTGCGCAAGTTCTACCCCTGGTATATGACCGCGCTCGACCCGCCCGCGGCGCTCGCCGACGAGCTCCAGCGCAGTGCCTCGTTGGCCCGCGCGAAGGAGCTGATCGGCGGCCTGGCGGCGCCTGTGACGATTGCGTAGAAAGTCCTCGATTGCCCAGGTAGACCCGTCGCTATAATCCCGCGACTTCGTGCCCAGGTGTGGTGAGCGCAATGCCGCCGCAGCCGGGCGTTTTTGGGTCTTGAAGCCGTTTCTAGGCTCTTCCGCCACCAAAGCGAGGATTAACCGATGAGTCGCCAGGCCGTGATCACACCCGAAGGTCTCGAGAAGCTCAAAGAGGAGATCGAGCGTCTCTCGACGACCAAACGCCGCGAGGTCGCGGAGCGGATCAAGGAAGCGCGCGAGTTCGGCGACATCGCCGAGAACGCCGAGTACGACGACGCCAAGAACGAGCAGGCGCTGCTCGAGCAGCGGATCGCCCAGCTCGAAGAGCGGCTGCGCCGCTCGACCGTGATCGACGAGAAGGCGATCAGCACCGACGAGGTCGCGTTCGGCTCGATCGTCCACGTCAAAGACCAGAAGACAGGCCACTCGCAGAAGTTCCAGATCGTCGGCTCGACCGAGGCCAACCCGCTCGAGCACAAGCTCTCCAACGAGTCGCCGATCGGCAAGGCGCTCGTCGGCCGCAAGCGCAACGACGTGGTCTCGGTCGAGGTTCCTCGCGGTCCGAAGAAGAAACTCAAAATCACCAAGATCGAGAAAGCCTGACTGCCGATAGGCTCGCTCGAATGACCGAGCCTGAGGAGGGGGGCGGAACCGATGTCCTCCGTGACCGGCGGGAGAAGCTGGAGCGCATACGCGACGCGGGCATCGATCCGTTTCCGCATGAGTTCGGCGAACGCGAGGACATTGCCGAGGTGCGGGCCGCCCACGAGGGGCTGGCGCCGGGGATCGAGACCGAGTCCGCCCATCGGGTCGCCGGTCGCATAGTCGCCCGCCGTGGGCACGGCAAGGCTTGCTTCCTCGACCTCCGCGACGGCAGCGGGCAGATCCAGGTCCACGCTCGCGAGGATCTGCTCGGGAAGGGGGCCTATGAGCTGCTGGTCCACCTCGACCTCGGCGACATCGTCGGCGTCGAGGGGACCGCGATGGCGACCCGCCGCGGGGGCGAGCTGACCCTGACCCTCACCCGCTGGCGCCTGCTCGCCAAGAGCCTGCGGCCGCCGCCGAGCAAGTTCCACGGCCTCGAGGACACCGAGATCCGCTACCGGCGGCGCGAGCTCGACCTGATCGCCAACGAGGAGAGCCGCCGGCTCTTTGCGACCCGGACGCGCACCGTCAGCGAGGTTCGCCGCTGGCTCGACGACCACGACTTCCTCGAGGTCGAGACGCCGGTCCTGCAGCCGCTCTACGGCGGCGCCCTGGCCCGGCCCTTCGTCACCCACCACAACGCGCTCGACCGCGACCTCTACCTGCGGATCGCGACCGAGCTGTATTTGAAGCGGCTGGTCGTCGGCGGTATCGACCGCGTCTACGAGCTGGGCAAGGACTTTCGCAACGAGGGCGTCTCCCACAAACACAACCCCGAGTTCACGATGGTCGAGTGGTATGAGGCCTACGCCGACTACCGCAAGACCGCGCACGACCTCGAGCTGCTCGTCGCCGAGGTCGCCGAGCGGGTTCTCGGCACCACCAAGGTGAAGCGCGGCGAGGTCGAGATCGACCTGGCGCCGCCGTGGCGGCGGGTGACGCTGCGCGAGGCGATCCGCGAGCGCGCCGGCGTCGACATTGCCGAGCACCCGACTCGCGAGGCGCTGGCGGCGGCGATGGACGCCGAGCTCGACCCTGCTGAGGGCTGGGGCAAGCTGGTCGACGGCCTGCTCTCCAAGGAGGTCGAACCGCACCTCCTCCAGCCGACCTTCGTCTTCGACTACCCGGTCGAGCTCTCGCCCTTCGCCAAGGCGCACCGCAGCGAGGAGGGGCTGGTCGAGCGCTGGGAGGCATTCGTCGGTGGCGTAGAGATCGCCAATTCCTTCAGCGAGCTCAATGACCCCGACGAGCAGCGCCGCCGCTTCGAGCAGCAGGCCGCCGAGCGCAAGCGCGGCGACGAAGAGGCCCAGCCCTTCGACGAGGCGTTCGTCGAGGCGCTGGAGCAGGGAATGCCCCCGACCGGCGGCGTCGGCCTCGGAATCGACCGCTTGGTGATGATGATGACCGGGGCCCTTAGCCTGCGCGAGGTCCTGCTGTTCCCGGCGATGCGCACCTGACGCGGCCGGATTGGTGCTCCCAGAGCGTGCAAAAGCCCGCTGTTAGCGGATTTCTGGGGCCAAAGGCCGGTTGCACGGTCCCGGTATCGTTTAAAGGGCACATGGGCGCCTCCCGATATCGAAGGGCGTCTCCGGAACTTCCTCTACCAAGCCGAGTTCGATCAAGTAAGGAAGCAATTGTTCGAGAGATTCACAGAGCGAGCCCGCCAAGTGGTCGTCCTGGCCCAGGAGGAGGCGCGCACGCTCAAGCACAACTACATCGGCACCGAGCACATCCTGCTCGGATTGCTGCGCGAGGAGGAGGGCCTGGCCGCCCGCGTCCTCGAGTCGCTCGACATCACGGTCGAACGCGTCCGCTCCCAGGTGGTGCGGATCGTCGGCTCCGGCGAGGAGGTCACCTCGGGACAGATCCCGTTCACACCGCGCGCCAAGAAGGTCTTGGAGCTGGCTCTGCGCGAGGCGCTCTCGCTCGGCCACAACTACATCGGCACCGAGCACATCCTGCTCGGCCTTGTGCGTGAGAACGAGGGGGTCGCCGCCCGCATCCTGCTCGACTTCGACGCCGACTCCGACAAGATCCGCAACGAGGTGATCCGGATGCTGTCCGGCCCCGGCGGGCGCCGCCAGGGCTCGGGCGGTGGTGGAGCAGGCGGGGAGGGCAAAAAGTCCTCGAAGCTGCTCGACCAGTTCGGCCGCAACCTGACCAAGCTCGCCGAGGAAGGCAAGCTCGACCCGGTGATCGGCCGCGAGACCGAGATCGAGCGGATCATGCAGATCCTCTCCCGCCGGACCAAGAACAACCCGGTGCTGCTCGGCGAGCCCGGGGTCGGCAAGACGGCCGTGGTCGAGGGTCTCGCCGCCCGCATCAACAAGGGCGAGGTTCCGGAGCTGCTCAAGAACAAGCAGATCTACACGCTCGATCTGGCGGCGCTGGTCGCTGGCTCCAAGTACCGCGGCGAGTTCGAGGAGCGCCTGAAGAAGGTGATGAAAGAGATCACCCAGCGCGGCGACATCATCCTCTTCATCGACGAGCTCCACAACCTGGTCGGCGCCGGCGCGGCCGAGGGCGCGATCGACGCCGCCTCGATCCTGAAGCCGGCCCTTGCGCGCGGCGAGCTGCAGACGATCGGCGCGACCACGCTCGACGAGTACCGCAAGTATCTGGAGCGCGACTCGGCGCTGGAGCGCCGCTTCGCCCAGATCAGGGTCAACCAGCCCTCGCCCGAGGACACGGTGAAGATCCTCGAAGGGCTGCGCGAACGCTACGAGCAGCACCACAAGGTGAAGATCACCGACGACGCGCTGTCGGCTGCCGCCGAGCTGGCCGACCGCTACATCTCCGACCGCTTCCTGCCCGACAAGGCGATCGACCTGATCGACGAGGCCGCCTCGCGGATGCGGATCAAGTCGATGAGCGCGCCGCCGGTCTACCGCGACCTCGAGGAGGAGATCGAGAAGACGCGGCGCGAGAAGGAGGCCGCGATCGAGGCCCAGGAGTTCGAAAAGGCGGCGAACCTGCGCGACAGCGAGCGCCAGCTGACCACCCGCAAGCGCCAGCTCGAGGACGAGTGGGCCGAGGGCGAGAGCAGCGATCGCCCGGAGGTCGGTGAAGAGGAGATCGCCGACATCGTCTCGATGTGGACCGGGATTCCGGTCTTCAAGCTGACCGAGGCCGAGACCAAGAAACTGATCCGGATGGAGGAGGAACTGCACAAGCGGGTGATCGGCCAGCAGGTGGCGATCACCGCCGTCTCCAAGGCGATCCGCCGCTCGCGCGCCGGGATCAAGGACCCGAAGCGCCCGGCCGGCTCGTTCATCTTCCTCGGCCCCTCCGGGGTCGGCAAGACCGAGCTCGCCCGCACCCTCGCCGAGTTCCTCTTCGGCGACGAGGAGGCGATGGTCCGGATCGACATGTCCGAGTACATGGAGAAGCACGCGGTCAGCCGCCTGGTCGGCTCGCCGCCCGGCTACATCGGCTACGACGAGGGCGGCCAGCTGACCGAGGCCGTGCGGCGCAAGCCGTACTCGGTGCTGCTGCTCGACGAGATCGAGAAGGCCCACCCCGACGTCTTCAACATCCTGCTCCAGATCCTCGAGGACGGGCGGCTCACCGACGCCCAGGGTCGCACGGTCGACTTCCGTAACGCGATCGTGATCATGACCTCGAACATCGGAGCGTCGGAGATCGCCAAGAACACCTCGATCGGCTTCACCGTCGCCGACGAGACCGGGATGTCATACGACGACATGAAGAACCGGATCATGAGCGACTTGAAAAAAGTCTTCCGGCCCGAGTTCCTCAACCGGATCGACGAGGTGATCGTCTTCCACAAGCTGGCAAAGGACGAGGTCAAGGAGATCATCGACCTGATGATCGCCCGCGTCCGCGTTCAGGTCGCCGAGCACGAATTGCAGCTGGAGCTGACCGACGAGGCCAAGGACCTCCTGGTCGAGAAGGGCTGGGACCCTTCGATGGGCGCCCGGCCGCTGCGCCGCGCAATCCAGCGCTACATCGAGGACCCGCTCGCCGACGAAGTCCTGCGCCAGGGCCAGATGACGGCCGGCTCGACCGTGATGGTCGCCCGCGATCCCTCCGGCGACGAGGAGGACCGCCCGCTCAGCCTCACCATCATCGAGCCGAAGAAGCCGCTGAAGCAAGCCGCGACGCCCCAGGAGCTGGAGCCCGAAAAGGTCGGCGTCGGGGCGAAGAAGGACGGCGACGGCGAGGGTGAGCCGGACATCGAGGATCACCCCCCCGGCGACGCCGACTGAGCAGGAAGGCCCCGCCAGTGCGTGAGCCGGGCCGCAGCGCGATCGGGACCTGGAGCGGGGGGCGCTTCCTGCGCTTCGGCGAGGCGATCGAGGAGGAGCGGCTGGCCTCGCTGCTGCGCCCCGGCGGCGGCATCGACACCGTCCTCACTGCAGACGCCTACGGCCAGGGCGAGGCCGACCGCGTTCTCGGCCGCGCGCTCGAGGGGGTGCCGCGTGACGATTACTCCCTGATCGGTGCTGTCGGCCACGACTTCTACGAGGGAAGGCGCGACGGCCCTCGCGGATTCCCCCGCTTCACCGACCAGGCGCTGCGCGGCCCCGCCGAGTACGCCTCCTACCTGCGGATGGCGGCTGAGGCGAGCCTCGAGCGGATCGGCGCCGACTCGTTCGACCTGCTGCTGCTCCACAACCCCGACCGCGTCGGCTACAGCAGCGAGGCGGTGTGGGACGGGATGGAGGCGCTGCGCGAGGCGGGCCTTGCGGCGCAGATCGGCGTCGCCCCAGGCCCGGCCAACGGTTTCACCCTCGACCTGATCTCCTGCCTGGAGCGCTTCGGCGATCGGATCGACTGGGCGATGATCATCCTCAACCCGTTCGAGCCCTGGCCCGGCGAGCTCTGCCTCGACGCCGCCGCCCGCCACGACGTGAAGGTGATCACCCGGGTGGTCGACTACGGGGGTCTCTTCTGGGGCGACCTGCGTCCCGGGATGGAGCTGGCCAAGGGAGACCACCGCGCTTTCCGCCCCGATGGCTGGATCGAGGCGGGTCTTGAGAAGCTGGAGCAGGTTCTTCCGATCGCGGAACGAGTCAGGCTTACGCCGATCCAGCTCGCCTGCCAATGGGACCTCGCCCACCCTGCTGTCGAGTGCGTCGTTCCCACCCTGATTCAGGAGCCCGGCGAGGAGGCCTGCCCGATCGAGGCCAAGAGGGTGGAACTGGGAGCGCTGCCGGCCGAGCAGCGTCTCACCGACGAGGACGTCGCTGCGATCCGCGCGGTCGGCGACAACACCGGGTGCATGGCGCTGAAGGGCGCCAGCCCCGCGCACGAGGGCGAGGAGCGTCCCGATTGCTGGGCGCTCAGCGACGACCTCGCCACGGTCGGCGAGCGCTGGGGCATCGACCCCGAGCGAGATCTCGCCTCCTCAGTGGGTTGAGTCCTTGACAAAGGTTATCCCGACCTGTCCACACGGATATCACCTGACCGCATTCCAGAGCGCTTTTTGCCATCCTAGAAAGCGATGCCAGCTTTACCCGGGGATGAGCTTCACGAGCTTTCAGAACGACAGGACCCCCGGTTACTGAGGGCCCTCGACATGGTCGCGCCGGGTGGCGCCCTGCGCGAGGGACTCGACAACATCGTCCACTCCCGCACCGGCGGCCTGATCGTCGTCGGTGACCTTGGCGGCCTCTCCCACCTGCTCTCCGGTGGGATCAAGCTCGACATCGACTACACGCCGGCGATGCTCTACCAGGTGGCGAAGATGGACGGCGCGATCGTCCTCAACGCCGAGGCGACGAACATCGCCTGGGCGAACGTGCAGCTGATGCCGGACCCGACGATCCTCTCCTCGGAGACGGGCACCCGCCACCGCACGGCGGAGCGTGTCTCCAAACAGACCGACGCCCTCGTGATCGCGATCTCCCAGCGACGCGACGTCGTATCCCTCTACGTGCAGGGGACCAAGTACATCCTCCAGGACATCCCCGCCGTGCTCGCCAAGGCGAACCAGGGGCTGGCGACGCTGGACAAGTACCGAACGCGGCTCGATCAGGTCTCCTCCCGCCTCACCGTGCTCGAGTTCGAGGGCGGCGGAGTCCTCTACGACGTGCTTGCCGTGCTGCAGAGGGCCGAGCTGGTGACCAGGATGGCGGTCGAGGTCGAGCGCTACATCGTCGAGCTCGGCACCGAGGGCCGCCTGATCGAGATGCAGCTGGAGGAGACGATGGTCGGCGTCGCCGCCGACAAGACGGCGCTGATCCGCGACTACTCGATCGAGGACTCCGAGCAGAACCTCGCCGCCGTGCTGCAGTCGCTGGCGCGGATGCCCCACCAGGACGTGCTCGATTTCGGGCGCCTGGCCGAGCTGCTCGGCTACGACCGCAAGATGAACACCCTGGACTTCCCGGTCTCCTCGCGCGGCTACCGCGTCCTCGGCCGCATTCCCCGCATCCCCAAGCTTGTAGTCCAGAAGATCATCCACGAGTTCGGCGGCTTGGAGGAGGTCCTGGCGACCTCCGACGCCGATCTCGAGGCCGTCGACGGGGTCGGCCCGACAAGGGCCAAGGACATCCGTGAGGGCCTGCGGAGGCTTCAGGAGGTCGACCTGGTCGATCGGTACCTGCAGAGTTGACGGCGATGGGCGCTGTCGCGAACCGAAAGGAGAAAGCGATTTCCGAGCTAGATGAGGCCATGGAGGCAGCCTTCGAAGAGGACGTTTACGTCTGTGAATTCGAGGAGGGAGACAAGGTCGTCTATCCCCATCATGGGGCGGGTCTCGTGATGAAGAAGGAGACCCGCGAGCTGATCGGGGTCGAGCGCGAGTACCTCACGATCAAGATCCTCCACAACGAACTCACCGTGATGGTTCCCTGCGAGAACGCCGGCAAGGCGGGGCTGCGGCGCGTGATCGACGAGGTGGAAATCAGGAAGGTCACCAACGTCCTCACCGACGACGTGTCGGACATGCCGAAGAACTGGAACCGGCGCTTCAAGTACAACCGCGAGAAGATCAAGACCGGCGACGTGTTCGAGCTGGCCGAGGTCGTTCGAAACCTCGCCATCCGCGAGATGGAGAAGGGCCTCTCCACTGGAGAGAAGCAGATGTACACCCGGGCGAAGAAGATCCTCGCCTCGGAGTTCATGTACGCGCTCGACAAGGACGAGGAGGGCGCGGAGGAGTTCCTCGACGGGCTGCTGGAGGAGCGTTTCGCCCCCACGGCGACCGTCTAACGCAGCAGCGGTCACCGCGGTCATCGCGGCCGCCGGCTCGGGCGAGAGGCTCGGAGCCGGCGGCCCGAAGGCCTTCGTCTCGGTGGCGGGGAGGCCGATGGTCGAGTGGTCGATCGCGGCCTTCCGCGCCGCCGGGCGGGTGCGCTCCATTGTCGTAGCCTGCCCGCCCGGGCACGTCCATGACCTCGGCGGGCACGACCTCGGTGTCGTTTCCGGCGGCGCGACGCGCGCCGAATCCGTGGCCAACGCGCTGGAGGCGGTCGGGACCGAGTTGGTCGCCGTCCACGATGCGGCGCGGCCGCTGCTGACGCCCGAGCTGATCGAGGGCGTGGTTGCGACCCTCCTCGCCAACCCCGATGCCGATGGCGCGATAGCCGCCACGCCGATCACAGACACGGTCAAGCAGGCGACATCCCACCGCCGGCTCGAGGGCCGACGGGACGATTTGGAGAGATATGGGCGGCAAATCGTCCCGTCGGCGGAGGCTTGCGTGGTTGAGTCGACTCTGGACCGGCGCGGGTTGTGGGCGGCGCAGACGCCGCAGGTGTTCCGGGTCGAGGTCCTGCGCCGGGCGCTGGAGGCTGGTTCCGACGTGGTTGCGGCGGCGACGGACGAGGCGATGCTGGTCGAGGCGGCCGGCGGCAGGGTACTGATCCACCCCTCATCGCCGCAGAATCTCAAGGTGACGACTCCACTCGACCTCCGCGTTGCCGAGCTGCTGCTGGGAGATGGAGTCGAGTAGGCGCTTTTATCGGCGTATGGCCGAATAAAGCGCCCTGCCCACGCTAGCGGAGCAGGAGGAAGACGAGGGTCGCTGCGAAGCAGACCTGGCCGACCCCGAGGGCGACGCCGAGGCTGGCCGCGCCGAGGATTCCGGCCAGGGCGGCGCCGCCCGCGAAGGCTGCGAGGAGAATCGCGAGCTGGCGGATCATCGTCTCGACGGGGCTCTCTGCGGGTCCGCTGGCAGTCCCGCCGCGGCACGGGCGCCGTCGTTGAGATGCCGGGTGCGCCGTCGCTCGTAGAGCCTGCGCTGGACGGAGAGCGTGCCGACGCCGGCGATCACGATCGCGGTCAGGTTGATCGCCAGCTGCGCCATCGCGCCCCGCCACTCGGACCAGTCGGCGCCGGCGGCCGCGACGCCGATGTTGGCGGCGGCGGGGATCGTGGTGACCGAGATCAGGACCCCGACCAGCGCCCCCGACTTGGACGACGTCAGCGAGAGCACCCCCGCAGCGCCGGCGAAGCAGGCGACGACGAACGAGAGCGTGTTCGGGTGGGAGATGAACTGGGTCAACGGGTGCCCGGCGCTGGTGAAGCCGGAGGCGATGAGGCCGGTCGCCTTGGCGATCAGGGTAAAGAGGAAGGCGGCCGTGATCCCGATCGGGAAGCCGGCGGCGAGGGCGGCGAGCGAGCGCCAGGCCACGACCGGTCGCCGCTCCACGATCGCCACGCAGAGACCGGCGATCGGCCCGAACTCCGGCCCGACGACCATCGCGCCGACGATCAGGATCGGCGACCCGGTGAAGATGCCGACCGAGGCGATCAGGCAGGCGAGGACCATGAAGGCGAGGAAGTTGCCGCCCATCTCGGTGCTCTCCGAGGTGCGCGCCTCGACCTCCTCCCAGACGACCGCGTCGGAGCGGCTGCCGCGGGCGGCCCGCTCGGCCCGTGTCGCGGCGTCGGAGAGCTGCGAGTCGATCTGCTCGAGCGCGATCGAGCCGTCGCGCGGGACGTCCAGCTCCTTCAGGTCGTCGATGATCACGCTGGCTTCCTCGCGGGCAACGTCGCAGAGGACGAGGTCGCCGGCCGGCCTGCGCGCCGCCCCCGCCAGGAGAACCAGGTTGCAGACCGACGGAGCCGCCTCCAGCAGGTCGATGATCTTCTTCGTGCGGTCCGGCGGGACCACGATCCGCAGGTGGACCATGGTGGGCAGCGTACCCGCGCGCCGCGTCCCTTAGGCTCGGCGGCGCGTGCTGACCGACTACCACCTGCACCTGCGGCCCGACGAGGGGGACACGCCGCCCGAGCGCTTCTTCACCGCCGCCAACGTCGACCGCTACCTCGCCGCCGCCGCCGCGGCCGGGGTGGGGGAGCTGGGCGTCTCCGAGCACGTCTACCGCTTCACCCAGGCGCTGGACCTCTGGCGCCACCCGTTCTGGGAGGAACAGGCCCGCGACGACCTCGACGCCTACTGCGAGTTCGTCCGCGGCACGCCGCTGAAGCTGGGCGTCGAGTGCGACTTCGTCCCCGGCGCCGAGGGCCGCACGGCTGCGCTGCTGGAGGCGCGTGACTTCGACTACGTCGTCGGCTCGGTCCACTTCGTCGGCGACCGCGCGGTCGACCACGAGGGATGGGATGCCTGGGAGGCGCGCGGCGACCCCGACGAGGTCTGGCGCCGCTACTTCGAGTCGCTGGCCGAGTGCGCGCGCAGCGGTCTCTTCGACATCCTCGCCCACCCCGACCTGGTCAAGGTTTGGGGGGCCGCCCGGCCTTTGCCCGAGCGGGATCCCCGCTTCTTCTACGAGCCCGCGGTCGAGGCGATCGCGGACAGCGGGATAGCGGTCGAGGTCTCGACCGCCGGTCTGCGCAAGCCGGTTGGCGAGATCTACCCGGCCCGCAGCTTCGCCGAGATGTGCGTCGAGGCCGGCGTCGCCTTCGCCCTCTCCTCCGACGCCCACCTTCCCGAGCAGGTCGGCTTCGCCTATGACCGGGCGGTCGAGTTCCTCGACGGGTTGGGCGTCGGGGAGATCTGCGTGTTCGCGCGTCGCGAGTGCAGGCTCGAGCCGCTAGATTCCGGGGCGCCGGTGAGCGGGGATTAGCAGCATGAGCGTTGGAATCGGATACGACAGCCACCGCTTCGCCGCGGGGCGCCGCCTAGTTCTCGGCGGTGTCGAGATCGACCACGACCGTGGGCTCGCCGGCCACTCCGACGCCGATGTCCTCGCACACGCGGTGATCGACGCCCTGCTCGGCGCCGCAGGCGAGGGCGACATCGGCGCGCTTTTTCCCGACGACGACCCGCGCTGGCGCGACGCCGACTCGATCGATCTGCTGCGGACCGTGGTCGGCACGATCGCCGGCCGCATCGTCAACATCGACGCCACCGTCGTCTGCGAGCAGCCGCGCATGGCCCCCTACAAGGCCGAGATGGAGCGGACGATCGCCGACGCGACCTCCGCCCGCGTCACGGTCAAGGCGACCACCAACGAGGGGATGGGCTGGATCGGCCGTGGCGAGGGAATCGCCTGCATAGCGGTCGCCTCGGTCGAGGACGATTAGCACTAGGCTTCCCGGTCCGATGGGAAGCCTCAGCTCTCTCGCGTCGAGCGCGCGGCAGTCGATCTCCGACGCCGCCTTCGAGATCAAGGTGCTGCGCGAGTCGGGCATCCTGACGCCTGTTCGCCCCGACAAGGCGGCGAAGATCGGCTCGACCTTCATCCGCTGGGGCGCCTCCCCGGCGACCGGCATCGCCACCGCCGCAGTCCACCATCCGCACGAGACCGCGATCGTCGACGAGCTCGGCTTGCTCAGCTTCGAGCGGGTGCAGCGCCGCTCCAACGCGCTCGCCCACGCCTTCGCCGAGATCGGGATCGGGTACGGAGACGGGGTCGGGATCATGTGCCGCAACCACCGCGGTTTCGTCGAGGCGACCCTCGCCGCCGCCAAGCTCGGCGCCAGCGCGCTCTACCTCAACACGATGTTCGCCGGCCCCCAGCTGACGGAGGTGACCAAGCGCGAGGGGCCCAAGGTGCTCGTCTACGACGAGGAGTTCTCCGGGCTGCTCGCAGGGGTCGACGGAGACGTCACGCGGGTGGTTGCCTGGCACGACGGGGAGGTCGCCGGGCCGACGCTGGAGGCGCTGATCGCGGGCGGCGACGAGTCCGACCTGAAGCCGCCCCCGGACAAACCGCGCTTCGTCATCCTCACCTCCGGCACCACCGGGACCCCAAAGGGGGCCCAGCGCTCCAGTCCCGACGGGCTGCTGGCGGTGGCGGCGCTGATCGACAAGATCCCCTTCCGCGCTCGCGAGACGATGATGATCGCGGCGCCGCTCTTTCACTCCTGGGGCTTCTTCCACTTCGTGATCAGCCTGCCGACGGCCTCGACGATCATCCTGCGCCGCCGTTTCGACCCCGAGGACACGCTGCTGGCGGTGCAGGAAAGCCACGCTCAGGTCCTGGCAGCGGTGCCGGTGATGGTCCAGCGCATCCTGCAGTTGCCCGACGAGACCCTGGCCAAGTACGACCTCTCCTCATTGCGGATCACCTCGCTCTCGGGCTCGGCGCTGCCGGGCGAGCTGGCGATCGAGTGGATGGACCGCTTCGGCGACACCGTCTACAACCTCTACGGGTCGACCGAGGTCGCCTACGCGAGCGTCGCCACGCCGGAGGACCTGCGCGCCGCGCCGGGCACGGCCGGCCGCCCGCCGCGCGGCACCGTCGTGCGCCTCTACGACGAGCAGGGCCGTGAGGTACCGCAGGGCGAGGTCGGGCGGATCTTCGTCGGCAACGAGATGTCCTTCGAGGGCTACACAGGCGGCGGCGGCAAAGAGGCGATCGACGGCTTGCTCTGCTCCGGCGACGTCGGGCACTTCGACTCCGGTGGCCGGCTCTTCATCGACGGCCGCGACGACGAGATGATTGTCTCCGGCGGCGAGAACATCTTCCCGCGCGAGGTCGAGGACCTGCTCTCCGACCACGAGGCGGTGGTCGAGGCGGCGGTGATCGGCGTCGAGGACGACGAGTATGGGCAGCGGCTGAAGGCGTTCGTGGTCCTCGCTGCCGACGTTGAGGTCGACGAGGACGACCTGAAGGCGCACGTGAAGACGAACCTGGCCTCTTACAAGGCCCCGCGAGAGGTCGAGTTCCTCGATGAGCTGCCGCGCAATGCCACCGGCAAGGTCCTCAAGCGCGTCCTGCACGCGCGCCACGCGCAGCCCTCCGCGTAGAGCGCGTCCGACCTGCGCAAATTGCGGCTTTTCCGGTATTCGGCGGGGTAGCAAGCCCTCCGGCCGCCGTAGTAGGTTGCGCCAACATGGGCGAGCCAGTGGCGCAGCTGCGAGCGGTGGGTGACGCAAGGGAGACCGTGCGCGGCATCGCCGAGCAGGCCCTCGAGTGGGTTCGCGTCAGCGAGGAGCGGGTCGCCGTGGCCGAGGCGAGGGCCGAGAAGATCCAGGCCGAGATGAAGGAGCGGGCGATGACGGCGCTGCGCAAGCTCGGCGAGCAGGGCCGCGAGCGGATCGCCGCCGAGGGCGCGAAGCGGCTCGAGGTCGAGGCCCGCGCCGCGCGCGCGGAGGAAGCCCGCGACCGCGCCGAGGCGGCCTTCGAAGGGCAGCAGCGGCGCGCCGAGCTCGATCGCGAAGCGCTGGCCGGCGAGATGGCGAAGGCGCGGGCGGAGGCGGACAAGCGAGTGCGCGAGGCGCGCGAGGAAGTCCAGCTCGAGGCCGATCGCCGGGTTGCCGCGGCGGAGCAGCACGCGGCCGACGCCGACGCGGCGGCACAGGAGGCCCATGAGATCGCGGTGCGGCTGGAGACCGAAATCGAGAAGCGCGTGATGGAGGGAACCGAGGACGTGCGCCGCGAGGCGGAGGAGCGCGTCCAGAAGCTGATCGAGAAAGTGGAGCACGGGGCCGAGGAGGCTGCACGGGCGCGGGCGGAGGACCAGCTTCGAGCCGAGTCGGACCGGATTCGAGTGCAGGCAGAGCGGCGCGAGGAGCGTGCCCGGCGAGCAGCGGAGGAAGAGATCAAGGCGAGCGCCAAGCGCGCCAAGCGCGAAGCCCTCTCCGCCGCCGACGAGACGGCTCCCGCCTGGGCTCGCAGCGAGGCCACGGCCTCGACCGCCGGCTACCGGACCTTCTAGTCTCACCCTCGCCATGCGCGAGGTGCGGATCAAGGACACGCTGAGCGGGAAGCTTCGAACGCTCGATTCGGAGCACGAGGTGGGTATCTATGCGTGTGGGCCGACGGTGTACAGCCGCATCCACATCGGCAACGCTCGCCCTTTCGTGATCTTCTCGCTGATGGCGCGCTTCCTGCGCTCGGAGGGCTACTCGGCGAAGCTCGTCGTCAACGTCACCGACGTCAACGACAAGATCTACGACGCGGCGCGGGCGGCGGGGGAGCCCTCGGCGGAGTTCGCGGCGCGGATGACGAGGGCCTACTTCGAGGACACCGACCGGCTCGGGCTGGGACGGCCGGACGCCGAGCCCCTGGCCACCGAGACGATCGAGGGGATCGTCGCGCTGATCTCCGAGCTGATCGACTCGGGCCACGCCTACGAGTCGGGCGGGGACGTGTACTTCAGGGTGCGAAGCTTCGCGGGGTACGGCAAGCTCTCCAACCGCCGCCCCGAGGACATGGACCAGGGCGAGGAGGCGGGATCGGACTCGCTGAAGGAGACTCCGTTGGATTTCGCGCTGTGGAAGGCGAGAAAGGACGACGAGGACACCAGCTGGGGCTCGCCCTGGGGCCCCGGGCGACCGGCCTGGCACATCGAGTGCTCGGTGATGGCCGAGCGGGAGCTGGGGCCTTCGTTCGCGATCCACGGCGGCGGCTCGGATCTCGTCTTCCCCCATCACGAGAACGAGATCGCCCAGTCCGAGGCGGCGGGGCGGCCATTCGCGCGTATCTGGATGCACAACGGGATGATCGAGGCGGACGCGGCGAAGATGTCGAAGTCGGAGGGGAACATCTTCCAGCTCTCCGAGGCGCTCGACCGTTACGGCCGCGAGGCGGTGATCGCGTACCTGATCTCGGGTCATTACCGCCAGCCGCTGGCGTTCGGGCCTGCGGAGATGGACCAGTCCGTGGCGCGGGTCAAGAGGCTGCGGAACTTCTTCCGCGAGCACCCGGTTGGGGAAGGGCCTGGTGAGGCCCCGTCGGAGCAACAGCGGGGAGGCTCCGCCGGGACCTCCCCAAGCCCTCCGTCAGCGTCGCGCTTCGATGCGTTCAAGGAAGCCCTTGCTGACGATTTCAACACGCCGCGGGCGATGGCTCAGGTGTCGGAGCTGGTCGCCGAAGCCAACCGCGAGGACGTGCCTGGGGCGCCGGAGGCTGTACAGGAGATGCTTGAGATTCTCGGGCTCGGCTCGCTCGCAGTCGAGAAAGTCGTCGAACTTGAAGCGACCCTTACAGGCCGAGGCGAGGTCAACGCGCAGCTAGAAGCGTTTTCACGCCGCGCAGAGGAGCTTCTGGCAGAACGAGAGAAGGCAAGGGCCGCACGCGACTTTGAGCGGGCTGACGCGATCCGCGACGAACTCGCCGAGCTTGGGTGGGAGGTTCGGGACTCGGCCGAGGGTGCGAAGCTCGTGCCCAAGGGCTAGATGGATTCTCAGCTGATCTACGGCAAGCAGCCCGTCGCCGAGGCCGAGCGGGGGAGGCGGCGGGTCCACCGAGTCTGGCGAGCGCCGGAGGTTTCCCGGGAGGAGCTGGAGCGCCTCTGCGGCTCGCCCGACCACCAGGGCGTCGTCGCCGAAGTCGACTCCTATCCCTATGCCGATCCCCAGGCTCTGCTCCGAGGCGACGAGCCGCTGCTCGTTGCATTGGACCAGGTTCAGGATCCGCGCAACCTCGGCGCCGTGGCGCGCTCGGCCGAGTTCGCCGGCGCTGCCGGCCTGGTCATCCCCGAGCGCCGCTCAGCCGAGGTGACGGCAGTCGTCTGCAAGGCCTCGGCAGGCGCGGTCGAGCACCTCTCGATTGCCCGCGTCGGCAACCTTGCCGACTGGCTCGCCGAAGCGAAGGAGGCCGGTTTCTGGATCTGGGGCGCCGAGGCAGAAGCCTCTTCCCCTCCGTGGGATGTCGATCTGACCGGCCCGACCGTCCTCGTCCTCGGCGGCGAGGGCAAGGGCATCCGCCCCCGCGTAACGGCCGCATGCGACGCCCTCATAGCCCTTCCCCGCTGCGGCGAGGTCGATTCCCTCAACGTCTCGGCCGCGGCGGCTGCGCTCCTTTTCGAGGCAGTCCGCCAACGCTAGCAATTGCAACGGCGATTGCACGAACCTCAGTTCGGGGTTGACAGAACTCTGCGCGACCGTAAACTAACGCGCCTATAAAGGGTGAACCTCAGCTTGAGTCTGAGAATCTCCCAGTCAATAGGGCGCCCCGGGGGAGGTAAGCGGCGCCACGACCCTTCATCAAGGAGAAGGATCTGTGGCTCTATCGACGCCTACGCAGGAAATGCGGCTCCCTTCGATGCGCAGGTCCGGCGCTGTCCGGGCGCGTCAGGCTAATTCTCAACCTGAGCTTGATGACCATTATCTGGTCGCCCTCGCCAAGGAAGGCAAGCCCGATGCCTACGACGCGATCGTCCGTCGCTACCGCGGCTTCGTTCGCCTCAAGGCCTCGTCCTACTTCCTTCTCGGCGGCGATGCCGACGACCTGATCCAGGAGGGCCTGGTCGGCCTCTACAAGGCGATTCGGGACTATCGCACCGACCGCGAGTCGAGCTTCCGCAACTTCGCGGAGCTCTGCATCACCCGCCAGATCATCACCGCGGTGAAGACGGCGACGCGGAACAAGCACACACCTCTCAACCAGTACGTCTCGTTCAGCCAGACGCCGGCTGCTGCAGGCGACTCCGAAACGACGCTCGACGACATCCTGCCCGGCCCGACCGTGTTCGACCCGGTCAACCAGGTGATCGCCGCCGAAGAGCTGGAGAGCCTCGTTTCCTGCCTCTCCGGAGTCTCGGGCGTGCTCTCCGACCTCGAGAGTCGCGTTCTCTCCCTGTACCTGGACGGCTACTCCTACGAGATCGTGGCCGAGAAGCTCGAGTGCGACACCAAGACGGTCGACAACGCCCTGCAGCGAGTCAAGCGCAAGGTTGGCGCCCACCTGTCCTCCCGAGAGGTCCCGCTCTAGGGCAGGTCGGCCAGGACGTAATCGAGGAGCTCGCGGCCGTGGTCTGAGGCCACGGCCACGTCGTCGGCCGTGACTCGGACCCGGTGCAGCGACTGCATTCGCAGGACGTCGCCGTCTGTGCGGCTGTTGGGGAAGACCCCCGCGTAGGAGACGCCCAGGCGCTCGAGGTGGTCGGCGACCAGGGCCGTCGCGGGCGTCTCCAGCGGCAGGTCGACGTAGATCGCGTCGAGCCCGGCGCGGTGGAAGAGGTGGTGGCGCTCCGCTGCGATCGCCGCCTCCAGGTCCTCGCCCGGCGTGTGGACGGTGAGCAGGGCGAGGTTGTGGTCGGCGTCGACGTCGACGTGCAGCTCGGTTCGGTCCGCCAGCTCGGCGTCGGGTGGCGGCTCGGCCAACGCCCCGCGCAGCTCGCACAACTCCAGGGTGCGTCCGACGATCTTCCGATGGCGCTCCGGAACATAGACAGGGCGGTCGTGCCCGTCGTTCAGCTTGGCGTAGAAGAGCGCCGCCGACTGGCGCTTGCGGCGCGCGCCTTCCGCCGCGTCGTTCGACACCGACGCCGGGATCCAACCGAGCAGGAAACCGGTCTCGTGCGCCCCCAACTCGACGTTGGCGCGCTGGCTGTAGGGATGAGCCGCGGTCGCCTCGCTGTACATCCCTGCCAGTCCCCGCTCCCGCGCCCAGTCCATCAGGTGGCGCTTGGTCTGAGTGAAGAGGTGCTGCCCGCGGGCGGCGGGCATCGTCACCGCCTGCCCGGAGTGCCCGACCAGGTCTCCGGCGGCGCCCAGGCTCATCCCCTCGTGGCAGAGCAGTTCGCCCTCAGGTGTCTCGGCGACGCAGGAGACATAGGTCCCGTCGGCAAGCCGCGCCGCAACCGCATCCCGGTCGTAGACCCACCGCACGTCGTAGCTGTCCCCGTAGGCAACCTCGATCGCCTCGCAGAGTAGGCTCGCCTCCTCGGGCTCCAGGAACCGAAACGTCGCTTCCATGCCGTCTATATTCGGCAGCCTGCCCGCCTAGCTCAATTGGTAGAGCACTTGATTTGTAATCAAGAGGCTTCCGGTTCGAGTCCGGAGGCGGGCTCTCGCGTCACGCGCCGTTTTCAAGCACGCGGGCCTTCTCGGCGGCGAACTCCTCGTCGGTGAGGACGCCCTTCTCGTGGAGGGTGGCGAGGCGCTCGAGGCGACCGAGGCGGGCGTCGTCCTCACTTGTCGCGGCGGCGGCGGCGGTGGGTGCTTCCGAGGTCGGGGTCTCGCCGCTCGGCCGGCGCATCTCCGGCAGGCGCAGCTTCGCCGCTCGCTCGCCGAGGTTGGCGCCCTTGACGGCATCGACGACTCTGTCCTTGGTGCGGCCGTAGGCGTCGCCGTAGCTGGCGTCGGGGAACTCCTGCGCCGTCTGCTTACGCAGCTCGTGGATACCGAAGGCGGCCATTCCGGCGATGATCAGCGTGGTCAGGAACGACCGCAGGCCCTGGGTCGGGGCGGAGAGGAAATAGATGCAGACGACGATCGCCAGGCCGCTGTACACATAGGGCGCGTAGTCGCGCAGGGCGGGAGCGATCGCCCTGCGGCTGGTGCGGGCGGAGCCGGTCGGCGAGCCGAGCCAGCCGGCGGCGGCGAACAGCGCGCCGACCACGATCACCGTGGTCGCGATGCTCGTCATCAGCGAGGTCCCTATCGACCAGGTCGCTTCCGCGGCCGGCTTGACGCTTTCGTTGGCGACCAGCTGGCCGACGACGATACCTCCGGCCACGTGGCGGGCGACGATCACCGCGAACCCGGCCGCGACCAGCCCGATTCCGCTCAGCAGCACGGTCACCCAGCGCTGGCCGCGAGACAGGTAGATCGCGCCGGCGAAGGCGGCGAAGGTGAGGATCGAGAGCAGCAGCGCCAGGCCCTTCACCCCGACCGCGATGTTCTGTGCCGTCTTCAGCTGGTCGGAGCGGAGGATCTCCACCTGCCCGGCGTCGGGCGGCAGCTTTTCGGCCAGGTTGGCGCCGATGCCGACCTGGTTGGCGAGGTTGGTGACCAGGCTGCCGAGGTTGAGCGTCACCCTGCCGCCTTCGGTGGAGACCGTTTCGCCCTTTTCTTCGAGCACCGAGACGAGCTGTTCGTGCGCGCTGCGGTTCGCGTCCTCCCATAGGGATTGGGCGGTCGAGCTCTTCAGCAGCTCTTCGGCGCCGTTGCCCGCCACCTGCCGCAGCCCACCCGAGATCGGCCCGGCGAGCTGCTTGGTTTCGCCGGGAAGGATGCCTTTCAGTTCCTGCTGGACGTCGACGTTTTCGTAGAGCTGGTCGACCAGGTAGTTGGCGACGGCGGTGCGGATCGTCGGGTTGGCGATCAGCTGATCGCTGGTGTGAACCCAGTCATCGGTGTTGAGCGCCTGACGCTCGATCCAGATTGCAAAGACGCTGAAGAAGGCGAGAATCGAGCCGAGCACCACCAGGGCCCTAACGGCGCGTCGACGTCCGCGACTCATCGAGAGGATGCTATACGTGACACGGTGAGGCTCCAAGGAATTCACCACATCACGGCGATCACCGAGGACGCGCAGCGCAACGTCGATTTCTACGCCGCGACGATGGGGCTGCGCCTGGTGAAGAAGACGGTCAACCAGGACAATCCAGCCGTCTACCACCTGTTCTTCGCCGACGAGAAGGGCAGCGCCGGGTCCGACCTCACTTTCTTCGAGTACCCGGGCGTGCCGCGGGGGCGGGCGGGGGCGGGCATGGTCCACCGCATCCTCTGGCGGGTCGGCTCCGAGGACTCCCTGTCCTTCTGGGCCGAGCGGCTGGCGGCCAACGGGGTCGAGTCCGAGCGAGCCGGGGGCAGCCTGGTCTTCTGCGACCCCGAGGGGCTCGAGCACGAGCTGGTGGTGGTCGAGGTCGACGACGAGCCCCTGATTGCCGATCACCCGGAGGTCCCGGGCGAGCTGGCGTTGCAGGGATTCCACGCCGTGCGCGCCTACGGCGCTGCGCCCGACGCCAGCCGCGGGCTGCTCGAGGCGCTCGAGTTCGAGCCGGCCGGCGAGGGCTGGGAGGCGCGAGGCGAGAAGCGCGGCGGCCTCTACTTCTACGATGAGCCGCCCGGCGAGCGCGGCCTGCAGGGGGCGGGCAGCGTCCACCACGTCGCCTGGGCCTCCACCATCGAGGAGCATGCCGAGTGGCGGGAGAAGGCGATCGCCGCCGGCGCCCAGCCGACCCCGGTGATCGACCGCTTCTACTTCCGCTCGATCTACTTCCGCGAGCCCAGCGGCGTCCTCTTCGAGATCGCCACACTGGGGCCGGGGTTCACCGTCGACGAGCCGCTGGAGCACCTCGGGGAGAAGCTCTCGCTCCCTCCCGACTACGAGCACCTGCGGGCCGAGGTGGAGCCCAATCTTCGCCCAGTCGTGAACCCGCGGGTTCTCTCCGCCGAGTGAACGGCGACTTCATCTGGCGGGACGCCGGCCGCACCGTGGCCTTTCGCCACCGGGGCGTCGAACAGGCCCCGCAGCTGCTTCGCGAGCACGGCTTCGCCGAGTTCGGGTTGCTGACCACCGAGCGGAGGCTTGCGGGCGCGGCTGGGCTGGCGAGCGCTGCCCGGGCGGTGATCTCGGTGGAGCCGGGCCCCGTGCCAGAGGCCGCCGCGGCGCTGCTCGACGTCTCTTCCTCCTCGCACCACCTCGTCGCCCTCGGCGGCGGCCGGGTGATCGACACCGCGAAGGCGGTCGCCTCGGTGACAGGCGCCCGCGTTGCCGCGATCCCGACCACGATGTCCGGTGCCGAGATGACCGGCATTCACCGCCTGCCCGCCGGCGCCGAGGACCGGGTCGGCGCCCCGGTCCGTCCCGACCTCGTGATCGCCGACCCCGACGCGATGACCAGCCTCCCGGAGCGGTCGCTGCGGGCGTCCTCGATGAACGCCCTTGCCCACGGGGCCGACTCCCTCTACACACCGTTCGCGAATCCGGTCTCGCGGATGACCGCGCTGCGCGGCGCCGAGCTGATCGCCGCCTCCCTCGACCAGGATCGCGCCGATCGCGACCGCGCCGCGCTGGCCCTCGGCTCGATCCTCTGCGGCTACGCGATCGACTCGGGGATGTTCGCCCTCCATCACGTGATCTGCCAGACGCTGGTCCGCGTCTGCGGCAGCTCCCACGCCGAGACCAACGCGGCGATCCTCCCGCGCGCGACGGCCTTCATGGTCCCCCGCGCCCCGGAGCAGATCTCGGCCCTGGCGGCGGCGATCGGCACGGACCCCGCCGGGATCGAACCTCGCATCCTCGAGTTGGGCGGCGACCCGCCCGGCCTGGCCGCCGCCGGAGCCGACCGCGTCAAGCTCGACCAGGCCATAGACGCGATCCTCGTCCGCCCGGAGCTCGCGTTTGCTCCTATGCCTCCCAACCGCGACCAGCTGACGCAATTAATAGAGAGCGCCTGGTAGGTAACTGTCTGGTCCCGCCCGTGTAGCGCTCTGCGTGACCGCAGAGCGGCTTGCCGCCTACCACGACTACACCCGCCGCCACGGCGTCAACTGGGTCATCTACCTGCTGGCGCGCGTCCTGATGACGCCGTTCTTCCTCGTCTACTTCCGCTATGCGCGGACCGGCCGCGAGCACGCGCGGGTGAAGGGCGGGCTGATCGTCGCCTCCAACCACCGCAGCTTCCTCGACCCGTTCGCGATCGGCGGTTGCCTTCCGTGGCGCCGGCCGATGAACTACGTCGCCAAGGTCGAGCTGTTCGAGCGTCGCTGGCAGGGGTGGATCCTCTCCCGGCTAGGCGCCCTCCCGATCCGCCGCGGCGAGTCCGACGAGGACGCGATGGAGACCTCGCGCCTCGTGGTCGAGCGGGGCGGCACCGTTTGCATCTTCCCCGAGGGGACCCGGATCAGGACGGGCTCAGTGGCGACGCCGAAGCGGGGGGTGGGCCGGCTCGCCCTGCAGACCGGTGCGCCGGTGGTCCCCACCGCGGTGCTCGGCACCGAACGCGTTCGTCGCGGCTGGCGCATCCGCCCCCGCAAGGTGAAGGTCCGCCTCGGCCGCGCGATGACCTTTCCCGAGGCCGCCAATCCCTCGCCGGCCCTGGCCGAAGCGGTGACCGCGCGGATCTGGCCCAACGTACAGCTCCAGTGGGAATACCTGGGAGGCCTGCCGCCGATGCGCCGCGCCGCGGTGATCGGCGCCGGCAGCTGGGGCACCGCCGTCGCCGTGCTGCTCTCCCGCGGCGGGCTCGACGTCCAGCTCGGCACCCGCACCGCCGAGCAGGCGGTCGAGCTGTCGGAGAGCCGTGAGAACCGCCGCTACCTGGAGGGGATCGAGTTGCCCGAGTCCCTCGACGTGCGCCCGGCGTCGAAGATCGAGCTGGCTGGACTCGACCTGATCTGCCTCGCGATCCCCTCGAAGTCGCTGCCGCAGGCGGTCGGTGCGATCGGCGACCGGGTCGGTGACCGCTCCGCCGTGCTGCTCCTGACCAAGGGCCTGATCGCCCCCCTGGGCCAGCTTCCCGCCGAGTACGTGGGGGAGAGGGTGAGGGCCCGCGCTATCGCCTGCCTCGGCGGGCCGGCCCATGCGCGTGAGGCCGTCTCCGGCTCGGCCGCCCTCGTCCTCGGCTCAGCCGATCGCGATCTCCGCAGCCAGCTGGGCGAGGTCTTCGACCGCGCCGGCCTGGTCTGCGAGCGCTCCGGCGACGTGATCGGCGTGGAGATGGCCGGAGCGGCCAAGAACGCCGCCGCACTTGCCGCCGCCGCCGCCGAGCCGCACGGGCTCAACGCCGCCGGGATCGCCGCGGCGGAGATCTGGCGCGAGTGCATCGGCTACGCGATCGGCAGGGGCGCGGAGCTGGAAACGTTCTCGGGCCTCGCCGGCGTTGGCGACCTGACCGCGACGATGATGGCGCCGGCCGGCCGCAATCGCCGCGCCGGAGAGCTGCTCGGCAGCGGGACCCCGGCGGCGGAGATCCCCGGACTGATCGGCCAGGCGTCCGAGGGCCTCGACACGGCGCCGCTGCTGGCCGAAGCGGTTGCGGCCGCCGGCGTCCCGGCCGAGGCGCTTAACGGGCTGGCGGCGCTGATTCGCGGCGAGATAGACGCCGAGTCCTGGGTCGCCGGATTGCGTCGGGTCGAGCGGTCCAGGAGAGCAGCGTGATGGGACTAGTCTTGGCCCGTGAGCGGCCCCAAGCAGAACGTCGAGCCGGCCGGGCTCGACCCGGCCGCCAAGGCGGAGCTCGATCGCGCCTTCGAGGACCTCTACCGGAAGCACCTGCGCGACGTCTACTCCTACGCCTACTACCGAGTCGGCAACCACCACGACGCCGAGGACCTCACCGAGCAGGCTTTTCTCCAGGCCTACCGCCACTTCGACCGGGCCCGGCGGGAGTCCGACGGCCGACCGCTGCGGCCGTGGCTGATCCGGATTGCGCACAACCTCGCCTCCAACTACTACCGCGACCGCTCGCGCCGGCCGCAGACCCCCCTGGACAGCGTCGACCCGATTGCGGCTCGCCACGGCACCGAGGCGATCGCGGAAGGGCGCGAGGAGCTGCGGCTGGTGATGGAGAGCTTGGAGCGCCTGCCGGAGGACCGCCGCGACGCCCTGATCATGCGCTTCGCGCTCGGTATGGACAACCGCGAGATCGCTCGCGCCCTGGGCCGGACCGACGGCGCCACCAAGGTGCTCATCCACCGCGCGATCAAGCAGCTGCAGGAGAAGATCGGCGATGACTGACCAGGGCGAGCGCCTCGAGGCGCTGCTCCACGACGCTCTGCGGCCGATCGAGCCCCCGGAGCGGCTCTCGGGGCGGGTGGAGGACACGCTCTCCGCGGTCACCCAGGCCGCGGCGGAGGAGCTGTCCGACTGGGCCGAGGAGCTCTCCGAGAGCGAGCTGCGGGCGCTTCGCGACCCGCGCAACTGGGTCCGCCCGGTGGTCGCGGTCGGCGCCGGGAGCCTCGCCACCGGCGCCCTGGTCGCGCTCGAGCTGCGCCGGCGGGGACGTCAGGAGGCCGGTGGCCGCCTCCGCATCATCGCGAACCGCTTCAGGTAGGCCGCATGGAAGCAGGGGTGGCGAATGCGGCGCCGACGCCGAGCAGTCCCAGGGTCAGGTGGAGGAAGTCGTCGGCCGCGTCGGTCGGGACGAAGCCGAGGATCGAGTGCCCGCCGCCGACCGCGAATCCCCAGAGAGCGATGACGAGGTAGAGGATTCCCAGCACGATTGCGTACTGGCGCGCCGCATAGCCGGCGACCAGCAGGCCGATTGCCCCGGTCGCGATGTGGATGGCGTTGAGCCAGCCGTTGACGGGAAAGGCTCCGAAGACGTCGTCCACCGTGCCGGGGCTGCCGAACGAGGCGCTGTAGAAGAAGCCGACGATCCCGAAGACGACGAGGGCGGCGCCGATCAGGGTTGCGTAGAGCCGGGCGGGGCTGGGGCCGTCCATGGGCGGCGATTGTAGGCTGCGCAGTCCCGTGGCCCAGACCTGCTACCGCCATCCCGACCGGGTGACCGGCGTTTCCTGCTCCTCCTGCGGGCGGCCGATCTGCCCCGACTGCATGACGCCGACGCCGGTCGGCATGCGCTGCCCCGAGTGCATGCGGCAGCGGACCAGGGTGGTGCACGGCGCTGCGGCGTTCGGCGGTTCGGTCCATGCACCGGCCACCTTCGCCCTGATCGCGATCAACGTAGCCGTCTACATCGCCGAGATCGCCTCGGGCCCAGGTGGTCTCAACAGCCCCGGCGCGAGCCTGGTCGTCAACTACGGGTTGTTCGGCCCGTCGGTGGCGGGTGGCGAGTGGTACAGGCTCCTCACCGGAGCCTTCCTCCATGCCAGCCTCCTCCACGTCGGATTCAACATGTTCGCGCTCTATTTCCTCGGGCGCCTGCTGGAGCCGGCGATCGGCACCCCGCGCTTTGTCTTCCTCTACGTGGCCTCGTTGTTCGGAGGCGCCTTCGGGGCGCTCCTGCTGAGCCCAGATGCACTCACCTATGGCGCCTCGGGCGCGGTCTTCGGCATCTTCGGCGCTGCTTTTGCGATCGCCCGCGGGCGCGGTCTCGACGCGGTCGCCTCGACGATCGGCGTGATCCTGCTGCTCAACCTGGCGATCAGCTTCGGCGATCCGCACATCAGCCTCGGCGGCCACCTCGGCGGCCTCGTGGCGGGGGTCCTCTGCGCCTTCACGGTGCTCGCCGGGGAGCGTGGGATGCTGGGCCGCCGTCATTTTCCGGCGGAGCTGGCTGCGATGGCAGCGGTGGCGATCGTCTCGATTGCCGGCGCCCTAGCCGTCGCCTAGAAGACCGCCACGCGGCGCCGGTGCCCGCAGCTCGGCGAAGTCGACGTTGCCGGGAGGGTCGACGCGATCGGGGTGGAGCAGGTGGGAGAGCAGCTCGATGCCGTCGACGAGGCGCGGTCCCGGTCGGGAGAAGGTCGAGGCGGCGTCTACGGCGAAGACCCGCGTCGCGCCGAGGGACTCGATTCGGTCCCAGTGTTCGCTTGCCTGGGCGCGCGAATCCTCGACGTGCCAGCCGCACGGCATCGCGATCACCACGTCGGGGTTGAGCCCCGCCAGCTCGCCCCAGCTCACCTCGGGCGAGCGCAGGCCGGGTGGCCCGGCGACGTCTTCACCGCCGGCGAGCGAGATCATCTCCGGGATCCAGTGGCCTCCCACGAAGGGCGGGTCGAGCCACTCCAGCGCGACCACCCGCGGCAGGCCGGCGCCCGCAACGGCGGCGCCGACCGCCGCGATGCGCCCCTCCAGATTCGCCCGCAGCTCGTGCGCCTCCTCCTCCACTCCGGTCGCCTCGCCGAGCTGGATCACGTCGTCGAGCATCTCGCCGAGGCTGCGCGGATCCTGCTGCAGCACCCGCGGCCGGCTCGGCAGCCGTTCGGCGACGGCGAGCACGTCCTCGTAGGAGACCGCGCACACGTCGCATACGGCCTGTGTGACGATCAGGTCGGGGGCGAGCTGCGCCAGCCTCTCCTCGTCCAAGCGGTACAGCGCGCGACCCTCGCCGACGATCGCTTTCACCGTGGCGTCGATCTGGTCGGCGTCGAGCCCCGCCGGCAACACGGTGCTGGTCAGGTGCGGGAGCGAGCGCGCGGCGGGCGGGTAGTCGCACTCGTGGGTCACGGCGACGACGCTGTCCCCCAGTCCGAGGGCGAACAGCATCTCGGTCGCCGACGGTACGAGACTCGCGATACGCATTCCCCGACCAATATGGCACTTCTCGAGGAACCGGCGGGGCGGGAAGCTATATTCAGTGCGCCGCATGGCCGAAGACGAACTCCCTCGAAGTACCGGGGCCAAATAACCGATGAGCGTTCTCCTGCTCGTCCTCCTCCTCGTGCTGATTGCCGTCAACGGCTTCTTCGTCGCGGCGGAGTTCGCGCTGGTGCGAAGCCGGCGCGGCAAGATCGAGCACCTCGCCTCCGAAGGCGAGAGCGGCGCCGAGGCCGTGATCGAGCAGCTCGACAAGATCGACGAGTCGCTCTCCGCCTGCCAGGTCGGGATCACGATGGCCTCGATCGGGATCGGCTTCCTCGGCGAGCCCTCGCTGGCGAAGCTGCTGGAGCCAGTGTTCGGCGGCCTCTCGCATGGGGTTGCGGCGGCCCTGTCGCTGGCGATCGCATTCGCCCTCGTGACGGCGATCCACATCAGCATCGGCGAGCAGGTGCCGAAGATGCTGGCGATCAGCCACGCCGAGCGCACCGCTCGCCGCGTCTCGCGCCCGCTCAACTGGTTCCGCGCCGCTACGGCGCCGGTCACCTTCGCGCTGAGCCGTCTCTCCAACGCGATCGTGCGCCTCTTCGGCGTCGACCCGACCGACATCGAGGAGCGTCACACCGCCGAGGACCTGAAGCAGATCATCGACCGCTCCAGGGTGGGGGGGACGCTCGACCCGGGCGAGGCAGGCATGCTCGGCGGCGTCTTTCACCTGCATGAGCAGGAGGCGCGTGAGGTGATGACGCCGATCCCGGCCGTGGTGACGGTCGACGCTTCCGAGAGCGCGGAGGAAGCGCTGCGGCGCTGCGTCACCTCCGGTCATACGCGACTGGTCGTGATCGAGGACGACAACCCCGACAGGGTGAAGGGGATCGTCCACAACAACAGCCTCGTCCGTCTCTACATGAGCGACGGCCCCGAGGCCTCGATCGAGCCGGTCGTCCGCGACGCGCTGATAGTTCCCGAGACCCGGCCCCTCGACGACCTCCTTCACGATCTCCAGGTCCAGCGCACCTCGCTTTCCGTCGTGGTCGACGAGTACGGCCGCACTGTCGGGATCGTCGCCGTCGAGGACATCCTCGAGGAGGTGGTGGGGGAGATCGAGGACGAGACCGATCCGCGCGCCGCCGCCCTGCGCCGGCTCACCAACGGCGACTGGTTCGTGCGCGGCCACGTCTCGCTCGGCGACCTCGCCGCCGCCGGGATCGAGCTGCCGGTCGACACCGACGCCTTCAACTCAGTCGGCGGCTACGTCTTCGGCGAGCTGGGCCGGCTGCCCAAGCGCGGCGACAAGATCACCGCCAACGGCTACACGATCAGGGTCGAGGCGGTTCGCGAGAACCGGATCGAGGCGGTCCGGATAAGCGGTTCCGCAAGCTAGCCGGGTTAGTCGTACTCGTAGAAGCCGGCGCCGCTCTTACGGCCCAGCTTCTCTTCGCCGACCATCTCGACGATCAGCCCCGGCGGCCTGTGGGCCGCCTCGGACGAGTCGGCGTAGAGCGCGTCGCCGATCGCCTCGGCGACGTCGAGCCCGACGAAGTCGAGCAGCGCCAGCGGGCCCATCGGGTGGCCGGCCCCGAGCTTCATGCAGGTGTCGACCTCGCCGGCCTCCATGCCGGTCCGCTCGATCATCCGCACAGCGTCGAAGAGGTAGGGAAAGAGGAGGCGATTGACGACGAAGCCCGCCTGGTCGGGGACCTCGACCGCGGTCTTCCCGAGCGCCGCGCACCAGGCGAGAGCCTTCTCGCGGGCGTCCTCGGCGCCGCTCGGGAAGCAGACCTCGACCAGCTTCATCCGCGGCACGGGGTTGAAGACGTGGAGGCCGAAGAGGCGGCCGGCGGCGCCGCTCGCCGCCGCGACCTCGGCGATGCTGAGCGAAGAGGTGGTGGTGGCGAGGTCGGCCTCTGGGCATGCTTCGGCGACCGCGCCGAGAACCTCGCCCTTCGGGCCCAGGTCCTCGATCACCGACTCGACCACGACATCGCACTCGGCCAGGTCGGCCGGGTCGGTCGTCACCCGCAGGCGAGAGGGGTCGGCCCCCTCGATCTTCGCGCAGGCGGCGACCACCTTCTCCTCGGCCCGCCAGGCCGAGGCCTCGCTGCGCGCCAGCAGGATCGTGTTCGCGGTGGTGGTCGAAACGGCGGCAAGCCCAGTGGCGATGGCCCCGCTGCCGGCGATTCCCGGACTCTCATACCCATGACCTGCGCTCATCAGAACGGGGTTCCTATCACGCCGCTGCACGTCATTGGCTGGCGGCTCCTGGCTGATCCGCCAGTCAACCTGGGTAGAGTTCAGTTGTCGGCGGCGATCGAACGGAGGCTTCCATGGCAGAGAACGGCAACGGCAGGTTTGGGGGCCGCGAGGTCGTCATCGTCGAGGCTGCGCGCACGCCGATCGGTCGCGGGCATCCCGAGAAGGGCTATTACAAGGACGTTCACCCGTCGAACCTCCTGGCCAAGGCCTACTCAGAGGTCATCGGGCGCGCCGGGATCGACCCGGCCGAGGTCGGTGACGTCATCACCGGCTGCGCTCAGCAGTTCGGCGAGCAGGGCGTCAACATCGGCCGCAACGCGTGGCTGGAGGCCGGCCTGCCGGTGGAGACGCCGGCCACCACGATCGACCGCCAGTGCGGCTCCGCCCAGCAGGCCGTCAACTTCGGCGCCGCCCTGATCGCCACCGGCGTCCACGACGTCGCCATCGGCTCGGGCGTCGAGCACATGGGCCACATCTCCTTCGCCGACGGCTACGAGGTGATGAAGGAGCACGGCTCGCCCTTCTCGACCAAGCTGATGGAGCGCTACGACCTCGTCTCTCAGGGCATCTCCGCCGAGATGATCGCCGACAAGTGGGAGGTCCCCCGCTCCGAGCTCGACGAGATCGGACTGCGCTCCCACCAGCGGGCGGCGAGGGCGACCGAGGAGGGGCGTTTCGAGCGCGAGATCATCCCCTTCGCCGTCAACGGCGACACCTACGTCACCGACCAGGGCATCCGGCCCGACACCTCGCTGGAGGCGCTGGCGAGCCTGAAGCCGGCCTTCAAGGAGGACGGCAAGGTCACCGCCGGCAACTCCTCCCAGGTCTCCGACGGCGCGGCGGCGGTGCTGCTGATGGCACGCGAGAGGGCGGAGGCGCTCGGCCTCAAGCCGCGCGCCCGGATCTACGACCAGACCACGGTCGGCGTCGACCCCGTGATCATGCTGACCGGGCCGATCCCGGCGACTCACAAGCTGCTGGAGCGCAACGGGATGACGATGGACGACATCGACCTGGTCGAGATCAACGAGGCGTTCGCCTCCGTTGTGGCGGCTTGGCGCCGCGAGCTCGATCCCGACATGGACCGGGTCAACGTCAACGGCGGCGCGATCGCCCTCGGCCACCCGCTCGGCTCGACCGGAGCGCGCCTGATCACCACCCTGCTCCACGAGATGGAGCGCTCCGACAAGGAGATGGGCCTGGTGACGATGTGTTGCGGCGGCGGCCTGGGCACGGGCACTCTCATACAGAGGGTCTAGGCTCCGCGGTCGATGGACCTGACCCTGTCGCCATCGGAGGCCGAGTTCCGCGACGAGGTTCGCGCCTGGCTGGAGGAGAACCACCCCGGTCCCGAGCCCGAGGCCGGGCTCGACGAGGTGATGGCCTTCCGGCGAAAGTGGCAGCTCGAGATGCACGCCGCCGGCTGGGCCGGGATCTCCTGGCCGAAGGAGTACGGCGGCCGTGGCGCGACCCTGATCGAGCAGGCGATCTTCGCCGGCGAGGCGGCGCGCCAGGAAGCGCCCAGCCCCGCCAACGTTCTCGGCCTGGCGATGGGCGGGCCGGTGGTGATCGCCCATGGCAGCGACGACCAGAAGCAGCGCTACCTGGAGCCGATCCTGACCGGCGAGGAGATCTGGTGCCAGGGCTTCTCCGAGCCCGAGTCCGGCTCCGACCTCGCCTCGCTGAAGACGCGGGCGGTGAGGGACGGCGACGAATGGGTGGTGACCGGGCAGAAGGTTTGGACGACCTTTGCCCAGTACGCGAAGTGGTGCATGCTCGTCGCCCGTACCGACCCCGACGCACCCAAGCACAAGGGCCTCACCTACTTCCTGATGGACATGGAGCAGGAGGGGGTTCAGGTCCGGCCGCTGGTCCAGATCACCGGCGAGGGCGAGTTCAACGAGATCTTCATCGAGGGGGCGCGAATCCCCGACGCCAACGTGGTCGGCGGCGTCGGCAACGGCTGGGGCGTGGCGATAACGACGCTGATGAACGAGCGCGCCGGCCTTGCCTTCGGCGCCATCGCCCAGATCCAGAACAGCCTCGGCCGGCTCGCCAAGCTGGCTCGCGAGGTCCGGACCAACGGCGGCTCGGCAGCGGACGATTCCCATTACCGCCAACGGATCGCCCAGCTCCACATCGAGGCCGAGACGATGCGACTCAACGCCTACCGCGGCTTGACCAAGACGATGCAGTCGGGCGTCCCCGGTCCCGAGGGCTCGCTCGGCAAGTGGCAGTGGGCCGACATCAACCAGGGCCTGACCGAGCTGGCGCTCGAGATCGAGGGGGCCTACGCGCCCCTGGCGCGCGGTTCCGAGCATGCGGTCGCCAACGGCGCTTGGCAGTACGGCTTCCTGCGCTCACGCGCCAACTCGATCGAGGGCGGCACCACAGACATCCTCAAGAACATCATCGCCGAGCGGGTGCTCGGCCTGCCCAGGCTCCGCTGACCTTCACCGACCATGTACTTCGACCTCACAGACGAGCAGCAGGCGATCCGCTCCACTGCGCGCGACTTCCTTGCCGCCCGTTACAAATCCGAGCGGATCCGCGAGCTGGCGGACAGCGAGGACGGCTTCGACCCCGCCGACTGGGCGGAGATGGCCGAGCTCGGCTGGCCGGGATTGGCGCTGTCGGAGGAGTGGGGCGGGCAGGGCCTCGGCATCGTCGAGCTTGCCGTCCTCTTCGAGGAGATGGGCTACGCGCTCGCCCCCTCGCCGCTCTTCTCCAACACGATCGCCGGGCTGGCGCTGGCGTTCTGCGGCTCCGACGAGCAGCGCGAGCGCTTCCTTCGGCCCCTCGCGGGGGGCGAGAAGCGCGGCACGCCCGCGCTCTGGGACGCCGGTTCGCCGGCGACGCCGGGCGGCTTCACGATGGAGGCCAAGGCCGACGGCGACGGGATCGTCCTCGACGGCGAGAAGGTGCTGGTTCCCGACGCGGCGAGCGCCGACTTCTTCGTCGTCGCCACCTCTGACGGCAGGCGTCACCTGATCGAGCGCGGCGCCGACGGGGTCACGGTCACGGCGGAACCGTCGATCGACATCACCCGTCGCCTCTCCTCGGTTCGCTTCGACGGCGTTCGCGTTGCCGCCGCCGACTCGATGCCGGCTGAGGAGGGCGATTACCTCCCGGTCTTCTTCCGCCTCTGCGTAGCGCTTGCCGCCGAGTCGACCGGAATTGCGCAGCGGACGATGGAGATGGCGGTCTCCTACGCCAAGGACCGCAAGCAGTTCGGCCGGCCGATCGGCTCCTATCAGGCGGTATCGCACCGCTGCGCGCAGATGCTGCTGGAGACCGAGAACTCCCGTTCGGCTGTCTACGGGGCGGCCTGGGCCGCCGACGCCGAGCCCGAGTCCCTGCCGCTGGCGGCGTCGATGGCGAAGGCCTACGCCTCCGATGCAGGCTGGCGCGTCCCCGACGCATCGATCCAGGTTCACGGCGGGATCGGCTTCACCTGGGAGCACGACCTGCACCTCTTCCTCAAGCGCGGTCGCGCCAACGCCGCGTTGTTCGGTGACGCCAAGTGGCACCGCGAGCGGGTCGCCGACGCGGTTCTCTCGGGCGCCGCGGAGCCGGCGCTGGCCTGAGGCGCCGGGAGCGGAGGATGGGAGCGTTGGACCGCATCTCCGTTGCGGCGATCGGAACTTCGATTGCCGACCTCGAGGCCGAGACGCTGCGCGCCGAGGCCGCCGGGGTCGAGTGCGTCTGGGCGCCGGAGCTGTTTCGCAGCGCGGCGACGCAGGCCGCCTACCTGGCGGCGAAGACCGAGCGGATCGACGTCGCCACGGGGATCGTCTGGGCCTTCACCCGCAGCCCCTTCATCCACGCGGTGACCGCGCTCGACATCGACGAGATGTCGGGAGGGCGCTTCCGCCTTGGTATGGGAGCTGGCGTAAAGCGTCTCAACGAAACCTGGCACAACGCCGCCTACGGCAAGCCCGCCCCACACCTGCGCGAGGCGATCGAGGCGACCAGGCTGATCATGCAGCAGGCGAGCAAGGGCGAGCCGATTCGCTACCAGGGCGACTACTACGACATCGACATCAGGGGGTGGGTGCGCCCACATCCAGCTCCGCGCGAGTCGGTGCCGATCTACACCGCCGCCGTGCAGGCGGGGATGGCGCGGATGGCGGGCGACGTCGCCGACGGTCTGATCGGCCACCCGATCCAGAGCCTGCGCTGGATCGACGAGGTCGTCGTCGACTCCTTCGAAGCGGGGCTGCGCCGCTCCGGCCGCGAGCGCGAGGGCTTCGACTACCTGCCCACGGTCTGTTGCGCGATCGACGACGACGAGGCGCGCGCGATCGAGATGGCCCGCCGCACGATCTCCTTCTACGCGACGGTGAAGACCTACATGCCCCTCTGGGAGCTGCACGGCTTCGCCGAAAACGCCGTTGCCGCGGGCGACGCCTTTCGCCGCGGGGACCTCGCCGCCGTTCCCGCCGCGATCAGCGACGAGATGGTCGAGACCTATTGCGCTGCCGGGCCGCTCGACAAGGTCCGCGCGAGGGTGGAGGAAACCGCCGAACGAGCCGACGGCCTCTTCCTCACCCCACCCACCTACTTCATCTCATCCGATGAGCTGAGCGAGTTCCAAAATCGCATCATCGCCAACTTCGGTCCGTCTGCCTAAGGGCAGATCACCAGCAGGTGGAAGTCGGCGTCCTCGTTTACGCCGGCTTTGTCGCGGGTGTGGACTTCGATCGCGTTCGGGTTGGCCGCCGACGAGTTCGTCTGGGCATAGCCGGCGTTCGGCACCGAGGTACCGGCGTTGTTGCGGCCGGCGACGTTGGCGCAGCCCGTCACGTTGACCGGGAAGGTCACCGACACGCCGCCGCCGCCCTCGGTCGCGGCGATGCCCGCATCGCTGGCGCGAGCGAGCGTCGCGTTGCCGGGGCTCCCCGGGTTGTTGACCACGGCCCAGTAGGTGTGTGCGGCGCGCTTGGCGGCCGGCACCGTACCGAGCTTGTTGGTATTGATCTGGAACCCGGTCAGGGTCTTCTGCTTCAGCTTGCCGCCCCCGATCGTCTGCTTCTTGATCGCACCGCCATTGATCGCCTGCGCGGCGTAGGCGGTGCCTGCCAACGCGACCACCATCGCAATGAGGGAAACCACCAACGCGGGCGAGGGCCTGCTCTGCTTCAACCAGTTCATGGTGCTCCTTCCGTTGCGGAGTCCTTGAAATTGGGTAACCCGCGGGAAAGCTGGAAGCTGCGGTGCTAGGAGGGAAGAGTCGAGACGAAGCGCTCGAACTTGTCCATGTCGGTTACGGCGGGGCCGTGGCCGGGGAGGATCAGAGTGGGGTTGAGGTCGGCCAGCCTGCGGATCGAGCGGCGGTTCTCGGCCGGGTCGTAGGTGAAGATCTCAGGCGGCTCCTTGATCCCAGGCAGGGCGGTCGCATAGCTCATGTTGCGGATCACGTCGCCGCAGATCGCCACCCCGTCGGACTCGCGGAAGAAGATCACCTCGCCGCGACCGTGGCCGGGGGCGTGGATGACACGAAAGCCGGCGACCTCGTCTCCCTCGTTCAACACCCGGTCGACCCTGTGGGGCGGGCCCTCCCAGAGGCGCTTGATGATCCTGTTGACCGGGTGGTTGACCGCAGCCTCCTGCATCGGCTTCTTGCCTTCCATCGCTTGGACGTCGTCGGCGTGGCAGGCGAGCGGGATGCCGCGGGACTGGCAAACATCCCTGGCGACGCCCTGGTGGTCGGGGTGGACGTGGGTGAGGGCGAGCAGCGAGAGGTCGCGCCCCTCGATCTCGGCGAAGATGCGGCGCCGGTCCCAGGTCCGTCCGGCGTCGATCAGCACGTCCTCGGCGAGGTAGACGTTGATGCTCGGCGCCGGAAACTCCTTCAGCCGCCAGACGCCGGGGGCCATGTACCTCAATGCGAGATCCCGAGCGCTCCTCGCGGGTCGCCGCTGTGATCGGCGAGATCCTCCAGCTCGGCGATCTTGCGTTCGCCTTCGATCCGAGCGGGGTGGCCGGCGGGGAGCGGCTCGATCAGCCGCCGCACGCGGTCGCGGACCTGGAGGGCGAAGTGGGGAGTGGACGCGCCGACCAGGGCGCGGATGTCCTCCGGCGTCACCTCGGGGGTGTGGGTCGACAGCTCCGGGCTCTCCGCCTTGCTCATGGTTCTCCTCCTATCTTGGTCAGCTCCGCCAGGTTGTCTATCTCGGCCTGCTGGTTCACGTCGATCGTCCCTTCGTCTCCGATCACCCAAACGTGGTTGTAGAAGGCGCGCGTGGGGTCCGTGGTATAGCCGGGCTTGATGTCGAGCAGGTACCCGCGCAGCGCTGACGGCAGCGTACCGGCGCTGTCGGTGAGGAGCAGCGGCCCCCACGTCCCCGAGGCCGAGAGAGGAGCCGCAGCGGCGGCGTCGAGCGGCGAGTCGCTGCGGGCGACGACGAGGCCGTGGCCTGGGTCGTTGACGTTCCAGCCGAAGCCCCCGCTTCCGTAGCGCGTCAGCGCGATCGCGTTCGCCACCGGGTCTTCGCCGGAGACGCGGTGGGCCGGGTTCCCCAGCTTGGCGATTTCGCGGAGGACCGCGGAGGAGATCGCCGAGGACGGGCCGAGGACGTACACGGGCGCCTGCGGATGTCGTTTCAGCGCGGCGGCGGTCGCCGGCGGCAGCCTGCCGGCGTCGCTGAACAGCACCGGGTCGCCCGATCGCGCCGCCCAGGCTGCGGCGGGCATCGCGAAGCCCGGCTCGGCGGAGGAGGCGATCACGACGTGCTCGGGGGGCGCCCCGAACAGCTTGTCGCGCAGCCTCTCGATCGCTGCGGCCGTCGAGGCGGCGTCGCCCGCCTCGATCGTCGTCACCTTGCTCAGAGCACCCGGCGCCTCGGCGTCGCCGACGGCGAAAGCCTGCGCGCCGCCGGTGGCGTCGCTTCCCTGCGGGTCGAGGGAGGAGAGGGCGGCGGAGGTTGGATCCGGAATCCCCCCCGGGTTGGAGACGAGGATGGGAGAGCGCACCGGGCCGGCCATCAGCACCGAGGCGGCGATTGCGCCCTGCCAGTCGTCTTCGCCGACGAGGGTGACGGCGGCGGGGCGCAGGGAGGGGGTGGTGGAGGGGAAAGTCACCAGCGCCACTGCGGCGGCGTTGGACGCCGGGTCCGAGCCGCCCACCCGGGTCGTGTTCTTGGTGGCGAGGGCCGGGTAGCCGAACTGGGCCGCGGTCTGGACGGCGGGGGCGTTGGGCGCGGGCGTGGAGCTCGTCGAGCCGCTGCCGCCGAGGATCGCAGCGGCGATGAACGCCACCGCGACCACGACCAGCCCGGCGATCGCCTTCAGCGCCAGCGGAACCGGCCGGCGCCGCCGCTTGGCCCGAGGGGGCTGTGGCGTCGACGCGGGAGGCTCCGCTGCCGGCACGCCGGCGTTGATCGGGCGGTTGCGAGCCAAGGAGGAAACGCTACACGGGGATGCTGGCTGGCCGGTCAGATAAACTGGCTGACTGACCAGTCAATCAGTTGCCGATCGGCTCGCCAGGCGGGCTTCGATTTTAGAGGGGACTCAATGGATTTCGCACTGAACGAGGAGCAGCTCGAGTTCAAGGAGCGCTGCCGGAGGTTCGCCCGCGAGGTGATTCGCCCGGCTGCCCGCAAGCACGACGAAGAGGAGAGCATTCCCTGGGAGGTGATCAAGGAGGCGCGCAAGCAGGGATTCGGCGGTCTCGAGGGCATTCAGCGCTCGGCCGGCGACTCCGAGGGCCAGATGCAGGTGATCTCCGCCGAAGAGTTCCACTGGGGTTGCGCCGGCATCGCGCTGGCGATCTCCGGCTCCGGCCTCGCAGCGGCGGGAATCGCGTCCTCGGGCACCCCGGAGCAGATCGCCCAGTGGGTCCCCGAGTGCTTCGGCACCGGCGACGAGATCAAGCTCGGCGCCTACGCGGTGACCGAGCCGCAGGCCGGCTCCGACGTGAAGAGCCTGAAGACGACCGCCAAGCGCGACGGCGACGAGTGGGTCCTCAACGGGACCAAGGTCTTCATCACCAACGGCGGCATCGCCGACGTGCACGTCGTCGTCGCCACGGTCGACCCCGAGCTGGGCACCCGCGGCCAGGCCTCCTTCGTCGTCGACAAGGGAACTCCGGGCCTGAGCCAGGGCAAGAAGGAGACGAAGCTCGGGATTCGCGCTTCGCACACGGCCGAGGTCGTGCTCGACGAGTGCCGCATTCCGGCCGAGAACCTGCTCGGCGGAGAGGAGAAGCTGGAGCGCAAGCTGCAGCGGGGCCGGGAAGGGAAAAAGTCGCGTGGCGCCGACGCCCTGGCGACCTTCGAGGTGACGCGGCCGCTGGTCGGCGCCTCGGCGTTGGGCATCGCCCAGGCCGCCTACGAGTGGACCCTCGAGTACCTCGACGGCCGCTCCGAGGGCGGCGTTCCGCTGCTCCAGGCGCAGCGGATCCAGCAGACGCTCGCCGACGTCGCCACCGAGATCGAGGCCGCCCGCCTGCTCGTTCAGCGCGCCGCCTGGATGGGCCGTAACGGAGTGCCGATGACCGGCGGCCAGGGCTCGATGTCGAAGCTCAAGGCGGGCGACGTGACGATGTGGGCGACGACGACGCTGATGGACCTGGTCGGCCCCTACGCCTGGAGCACCGAGTGCCCGCTGGAGAAGTTCTTCCGCGACGCCAAGATCTACCAGCTGTTCGAGGGCACGGCCGAGATCCAGCGGATGGTCATCTCCCGCATGCAGGCCCGCGAGTACGGCGAGCGCCTCGGCTACGCCGCCGAAGTGGCGGAGAAGGCGATGGCGGAGAAGAAGGAGCTGGCGCCCGTCTAAGCTCGGCGGGGTGCACCATCACGCGTACGCGCTGGAGGCAAGGCGCGGTGACAGCCGGCGCCGGATGCGGATCGCGCTGGCGATCAACGTCGCGATGCTCGCGGTCGAGGCCGTCGGCGGCGTCCTCACCGGCTCGCTCGCGGTCCTCGCCGACGCCGGCCATCTCCTCTCCGACGTCGGCTCGATTGCGCTGGCGCTGATCGCGGCGGGTCTCGCCTCGCGGCCGGCCGGCGGGCGCCGCACCTTCGGCTACCAGCGCACCGAGGTGCTCGCAGCGCTCGTCAACGGGCTGCTGCTGCTTGGGGTGGGGGCGGGGATCGCGATCGCCGCCGCTGGCCGGCTTGGCGACCCTCCCGGGATCGACGGCGGCGGCGTGCTGGCCCTCGGCCTCCTCGGCCTGGCCGGCAACGTCGCCGCGACGCTGGTCCTCGCCCGCGGCCAGCGCGAGGACATCAACCTCGAGGGGGCCCTGCGACACAGCGCCGCCGACGCTCTCGGCTCGCTCGGCGTCGTCGCCACCGGCGCCTTCGTCCTCGCCGGGGGCTCGCCGATCGTCGACCCGTTCGCCGGCCTTCTCATCTCCGGCCTCGTCCTCGCCTCCGCCTGGCGGCTGATCAAGGAGCCCTTCGACGTGCTGATGGAGGCGGCGCCGGCGGACGTCGACGTCGATGCCGTCGGCGGTGCGATCTGCGGGGTCGACGGAGTCCGCTCCGTCCACGACCTCCACGTCTGGACGGTCACCTCCGGATTCGGAGCGCTCGCCGCTCACGTCGTTGTCGCTCTGGATAGCGACCGCGACCTGATCCGCCGCGCCCTCGAGGTCCTGCTGGCCGAGCGCTTCGGCATCGACCACACCACGTTGCAGATGGAGGAGGAGGCGGAAAGAGGCCTGCTGAGGGTCGAGAACGCACTTGGCGAGGACTGACCGCAAGCACGATTGCAGGGCTTTTCCCTTGTCATTGACCGATTCGAGCCTCAGCTAGCCTCGCCTCGATGCCGAAGACTCGCCTCGCCCTGGCGGCTTCTGTCGCCGCCGCGGCGGCGCTCGCCGTGCTGCTCCTCTCCAGCGCCGCCGCGCCCGCCCAGGACCTGCAATCGAAGCTCGAAGCCAAACAGGCCGAGCTTTCCAAGGTGCAGGAACGCAAGGGCGTGCTGACGACGACGATCTCCCGCTACGAGGGCCAGATCGAACGGCTGACGAGCGAGGTCGCCGGTCTCCGCCGCCAGGAGGCCGGAGTGCGCGCCCGCCTTGCCGCCAAGCAGGCCGAGCTCGACCGCGCGGTGGCCCGGCTCGACGTCGCGAAGAAGCGGCTGGCGGCGGCGCGCGCCCACCTGAAACGGGCTCTGATGGTGCTGCGCGAGCGCCTGGTGGCGGTCTATGAGGTCGGTACCCCCGACCTGCTCAGCGTGATCGTCGACTCCAGCAGCTACGAAGACCTCGTCAACCGCGCCGCGTACCTGGACCGGATCCACGGCATGGACGACGCGATCGTCGGCCGCGTGCGGCTGCTTCGCGACGAGGTGAGGAGCACCGTCGATCGCCTGCGCGCGAGCAAGGACCAGATTCAGGCCGCCCGCGACACGATCGCCGCCGAAGAGCAGGCGCTGGCGAGGGCCCGCGCCGCGGTGCAGAGTCGCCAGTCGGCGCTCCTCGCCGCGCGCGGCCGCCGCCTGGCGGCGCTGGCCAAGATCCGCAGCCACGAGCGTGAGTTGGACGGCTCGGTCGCCGCGATCCAGGGCAAGATCGCCGCCCAGCTGATGGGGACCGGCTCGGCGCCGCTGGCGGCGGGCCCGATCCAGGCCGGGAACGGCAGCGGGCTGATCTGGCCGGTCGACGGGCCGGTCGTCTCGGGCTTCGGGCCCCGCAACATCAACGGCAGCTACGAGTTCCATCCCGGAGTCGACATCGCGGTGCCGAGCGGCACTCCGATCCGCGCCGCCGCGGCCGGCACCGTGGTCTTCACCGAGCCCGAGTCGAGCAGCGGCGGCTACGGCAACTACACCTGCATCGACCACGGCGGCGGGCTCTCCACCTGCTACGCGCACCAGGAGTCCTTCGCGGTCTCCGCCGGGCAGCGCGTCTCCCAGGGCCAGGTGATCGGCTACAGCGATTGCACCGGCTACTGCCTCGGCCCCCACGTCCACTTCGAGGTCCGGATCAACGGGGAAGTCACGGATCCCATGGGCTACCTTTAGGTAGTCGCGATGATCCGTCAGGCGCACTCCTATCTGGTGGGCGCGATGTCCGGAGCGGCGCTGGTCGCCGCCGCCATCGCCGCATTTGTCGTGCTCGTTTCGCTCCAAGCCTTCCAGAATTGGCCGATCTCGGGCTTGGGCGAGGCAGGCGGTACGGCCGCGGTCGCGCCAGCGAAGCCGGTCTCGAGCTCGGCATCCGCGACGGTTGGGAAAGCCCCGACATCGCCCGCGCCGGGGCAGGGCACTGGAAGCGGCGGCGCTGGGCATCCGAGTGCCGGTGGGCATGCGGGCGGACTCGGCAGCGGCGCTGCGGGCACGAACGCGCCATCGACCGGTAGCCCGACTGCTGGCTCGGGCTCAGGTGGCGGCTCGGGGTCTGCGGGTGCTCCGTCGAGCCCCGTCGGAGCGGGTGGCGGCGGGTCGGCATCGGCGCCTTCGGGTGGCAAGGGCTCGGGCGACGGCGGCGGCCAGGGCGGCAGCGAAACGGTGGCGAACACCGCCAACAACACCGTCTCGCAGGTCGACGAAACCCTCGGCGAAACCGGGGTGACCGAAGGGGCGCAGGGCGTCGTCAACGGCGTCGCCGGTCCCCAATCGCCCGTCGGCCACGCGGTCGACGAAACGATCGGCGCGGTCGGCGACTTGCTCCATCCCCATCGCTGACCGGCGACAACGCCTCACCCGTCACAATGCCCGTCTCATGGCGGAGCGTTCACAGGCAGGTACGCTGGCGAACCCAGTCGCGGGGTCTCTGGTGTACCCGGCGGGGAGTCGCGTCAACGAGAACGGGCGTCTCGAGGTCGGCGGCTGCGACACGGTCGAGCTGGCCGCGGAGCTGGGCACGCCGGCATACCTCTACGCCGAGGACGATATGCGTGCCCGCGCTTGCGCCTACCGCGACGCGTTCGAGCGCCGGGGCGCCGAGTTCGAGGTCCTCTTCGCCAGCAAGTCGCTGCCCTGCACCGCGGCCTACCGGCTGTTCGCCGAGGAGGGGCTCTCGGTCGACGTCGCCTCCGGCGGTGAGCTGCACATGGCGCTGCGGGCCGGCTTCGACCCGGGCCGCATCTACATGCACGGCAACAACAAGACCGACGAGGAGATCCTCTTCGCGGCGCGCTCGGGCGTCGGCCACCTGATCCTCGATTCCTTCGACGAGATCGACCGCTGCGAGCGGCTGCTCGACCGGCCTCAGGACGTGCTGATCCGGGTTACGCCCGGGATCAAGCCCTCGACCCACGACTACGTGCAGACCGGTCAGCTGGATTCGAAGTTCGGCTTCGGCATCGAGGACGGGCTGGCGGCGCGCGCGATCGAGCGGGTGCTTGCTTCCGACACCCTCAACCTGGTCGGCCTGCACGCCCACATCGGCTCCCAGATCTTCGAGCTGGAGCCCTACACGCTGGCGATCCGCGCGATCGGCGGGCTGGCGGGCGAGTGGTGTCGGGTCGTCAACGTCGGCGGCGGCCTCGGCATCGCCTACACCGCAGAGGACGAGCCACCGGAGATCGACGCCTACGTCGACGTCAAGGTGCGCGGCGTCGCCGAGGTGTTCGGCGAAGGGGTGAGGATCCTGATCGAGCCGGGGCGCTCGCTGGTCGGCAACGCTGGGGTCACGGCCTACCGGGTCGGCACGGTCAAGGAGATCCCCGGAGTCCGTACCTACGTCGCGGTCGACGGCGGCATGTCGGACAACATACGGCCGATGCTCTACGGCTCTCGCTACGAAGCGCTGATCGCCGACCGGGCCGCAGCCGCTCCGGACACCCTGGCGACGGTCGCCGGCATGCACTGCGAGTCCGGCGACATCCTCGTCCGTGACGTGATGCTCGCCTCCCCGTCGGTGGGCGACGTCCTGGTGACGCCGGCGACCGGCGCCTACGGCTACGCGACGGCGAGCAACTACAACGGCGTGCCCCGCCCGCCGGTGATCTTCTGCCGCGACGGCAACGCCCGCGTCGTCGTCCGGCGCGAGACCTACGAGGACCTCACCGCCCGCGATGTCTAGAGCCCATTCGAAATCCCCCGTCCGCATCGGGCTGCTGGGGCGCGGCACGGTCGGCGGCGCCTTCGCCGAGCTGCTTGCGGAGCGCGCCGAGGCGGTTGAGGCCGCAACCGGGCGGCGGGCGGAGATCGCCGGCGTCCTCACCCGCGACGAGGGCGACTTCGGCGAGATCCTCGGGCGCTCCGACCTCATCGTCGAGCTGATCGGCGGCACCGACCCGGCGCGCCAGTACGTGCTCGACGCGCTGCGAGCGGGGCGACCCGTGGTCACCGCCAACAAGCAGCTGCTCGCCCAGCACGGCGACGAGTTGTTCGCGCTGGCCCGTGAGATGGGGGTGCAACTTCGCTTCGAGGCGGCTGTCGCCGGGGCGATCCCGATCGTCCGCACGATCCAGGAGAGCTTCGGCGTCACCGAGGTCTCGAAGGTGTTCGGCATCGTCAACGGCACCACCAACTTCATCCTCAGCGAGATGGCCGCCACCGGCGCGGCTTACGAGGAGGTGCTGGCCCGCGCCCAGGAGCTGGGCTATGCCGAGGCCGATCCCAGCGACGACGTCAGCGGCGCCGACGCCGCCGCGAAGATGGCGATCCTCGCCCGGCTCGCCTTCCACACCCCCGTCACCCTCGCCGAGGTTCCCCATGAGGGGATCGAGACGATTCAGCCCGACGATCTCGCCTACGCCAAGGAGCTGGGTCTCTCGCTGAAGCTGCTCGGCGTCGCCGAACGCCGCGACGGCGGCATCAGCGTCCGCGTCTTTCCCTGCTTCCTCTACCAGGGCCACCCGCTCTCCCCGGTCGCGGGCCCGTTCAACGCGGTCATGGTCGAGGCGCCGGCGATCACCGAGGTGACGATGTCGGGGCCGGGCGCCGGTGGCGTACAGACCGCCTCGGCCGTGCTTGGCGACGTCGTCTCGATCCTCGCCGGCGAGGCGCCTGTCCACGAGACCCGCGAGGAGCTTCCGGTCGTCGCCGACGTGACGTCCTCGTTCTACCTGCACCTGGAGGTGGCGGACCGGCCGGGGGTTCTGGCGCAGATCGCGCAGGTGCTGGGGGACAACGAGATCTCGGTGAAGAGCGTGGTGCAGCGGGGGATCGGCGACGACGCCCGGTTGGTCATGGTCGTCCACGAGTGCCTCGAGTCGCGGTTCGCGACGGCGCTCGAGCAGATTGCCGAGCTGGATGACCTGCGCTCCGCGCCGCGGGCGATCCGGGTGATCGAGAAGGAGTTCGTGTGAGGGCGCCGGGGGACTGTCCGTCGGTGCCTTTCACCGGCCGATGGCCGGTGAAACACAGTGCCCCTTCGGGGCAGGAATCACTCCGCGGTGCCGGGGGAGGCACCGCCAAACAGCCCCCCGACGCCCGCTGATGCCCGTAGCTCTTATAGAGCGTTATCGGGATCGGTTGTCGCTGGAGCCGGATGACCCGGTGGTGACCCTGAACGAGGGGTCGACGCCCCTGATCGAGGCGCCGCGGCTCTCCGAGCGACTCGGCGTGCGGGCCTACCTGAAGTTCGAGGGCGCCAACCCCACCGGCAGCTTCAAGGACCGGGGGATGACGGTTGCGGTGTCGCGGGCGAAGGGGCGGGGGGCGGAGGCGGTGATCTGCGCCTCGACCGGGAACACGGCTGCGAGCGCCGCCGCTTACGCGGCGCGGGCCGGGCTGCGGGGAGCGGTGATCGTCCCCGAGGGGAAGATCGCAATCGGGAAGCTCGCCCAGGCCTTGATGCACGGCGCCAGGGTGGTCGCCCTGCAGGGGAACTTCGACGATGCGCTGCGGATCGTTCGGGAGCTGGCCGACAAGCACCCGATCGAGCTGGTCAACTCGGTGAATCCGTACCGGATCGAAGGACAGAAGACCGCCGCGTTTGAGGTGGTGGAGGATCTGGGGGAGGCACCGGGGGCGCTGGCGATCCCGGTCGGCAACGCCGGCAACGTCACCGCCTACTGGCGCGGGTTCCAAGAGGTCGGCGTGGCGCCGGTGCTCTACGGGTTCCAGGCCGAGGGCGCGGCGCCGCTGGTCCACGGGGCGCCCGTGGCCAACCCCGAGACCGTGGCCTCCGCGATCCGGATCGGCAACCCGGCCCGCTGGGAGGAGGCGATGGACGCCTTCACCGCTTCGCGCGGGCGCGTCGCCGCCGTCTCCGACGAGCAGATCCTCGACGCTTACCGCTGGCTCGCGGCCACGGAGGGCGTCTTCTGCGAGCCAGCCTCCGCTGCCTCGGTCGCCGGTCTGCTCGCCCACGGCCTGCCGACGCTCGAGGGCGCCGCGCCGCCGGAGTCGGTCGTCTGCGTCCTCACCGGCCACGGCCTCAAGGACCCCGACACCGCGCTGGGCAAGGCCCCGGCGGTGATCAACTGCGAGAACGACCTCAGCGCGGTCGAGCGAGTCGTATTCGAATGACCACCCGCCGCCGACTCGTTCGCGTTCCCGCCTCCTCGGCCAACCTCGGCCCGGGGTACGACGTGATGGCGGCGGCGGTCTCGCTGCACCTGGAGCTGGAGCTGGAGGAGACGGGGGAGTTCTCGCTCGACCCGGGCGGGCTCGAGGTCTCGAGTGGGCGCGACAACCTCGTCGTGCGGGCCTTCGAGAGCCTGCACAGCGCCGACGGCATCGCCTTCCGGCTGCGCAGCGAGATCCCACTCGCCCGCGGCCTCGGCTCCAGCGCGGCGGCGATCGTCGCCGGCCTCTTCGCCGCCGACCATCTCTTCGAGCTGGCGCTGTCCCGGGAGGAGATGCTGGCGCGGGCGACCGAGCTGGAGGGCCACCCCGACAACGTCGCCGCCGCGATCTACGGCGGCTTCGTCGTCTGCGGCTCCGACCCGGGGGGTGCGCCGGTCGCCGCCCGCTTCGACCCGCCGAGCGACGTCGAGGGCGTCGCCGTGGTCCCGGCCGAGGAGGTCTCGACCGAGCGCGCCCGCGAGGCGATCCCGGACGAGGTCCCGCTCGCTGACGCGGTCGCCAATATCTCGGCCGTCTCGCAGCTCGTGCTTGGACTGAAGACGGGCGACCTCGACCTCCTCGCCCGGGGCCTCTCCGACCGCATTCACCAGCCGCGCCGCCGCGACCTCTACCCCCGCTCGATGGAGCTGGTCGACTCCGCAGTCGAGCTGGGCGCCCTCGGCGCGACGATCTCCGGCGCCGGCCCGACCGTCCTCGTCTGGACCACCTGGCAGGACGCCGGCAAGGTCGCCGAGGAGCTGGAGCGTCGCTGCGAGGGTTGGGCCGAGGTCCGTCGCCTCCCCTTCACCCCCCACGGCGCCGACGTCCCCGAGCTGTAGCGAGTCCGGGTCGCCGGGCCGGCGTTACCATCGCGGTGTGCCGGGCAAGCTGAGATGGGTGGTGGCGACCATGGCCGCAGTCGTGGCGCTCGCGGTACCGGGCATGGCGCAGGCGACGCTCGTATTCGTCCGCAACCCGTTGCATCACCGGTTGTCTGGGCTGCCAAGGACAACGGCGCGGATGCGTACAGGTACGCGGCCGGCGCCAATCCACGGGTTTCGCCTCGCGGTCAGACCATCGCCTTCACCCGCAGCAAAGGCGGCCTCGACGGTTCCGTGACTTGCGGTTGGACCGATCCACCGCAGCGATCGGCCCGTCCCTGCTGGGCGATTGGCGCGAACCGTACGAGTTCGACTGGTCACCTGACTCGAGCACGATCGCAGCGATGCGCGGGCCCGAAGTCGGTCCGAAGACGCTGGTCCTGATCGATGTCGCGACCGGCTCTCAGCTCATCGTCGCCAGCGGCTACTTCAGCGGTTTCAGCTTCTCGCCCGACGGCAGTGAACTCGTCTACGCGAAGGCGGGGAGCGAAAAGTACCCGCCCCACAGCGATGTCTACCGGTTCGACATCCCGATTGGCCAGTCGGTCCGCTTCGTCCCGCCGGTTCGCCTCACCCACGACCACCGCTCGATCGCGCCGCTCTGGGGCCCGAGCGGCAAGATCGTCTTCGTCAAGCTCCTTGGCGCCAAGCAGCGCAGGTACGGCCCCAAGAACGAGCTGTACCTGACGAACCCGAGCGGCGGCCAGGTAAAGCGCTTGACCCACACCAAGGTCGACCCCCTGCTGCAGGGGCTCTACCCAACCGAGTGGTCGGCCAACGGCAAGCGCCTGCTGGCCGAGTTCGAGGGCCAGGACACCAGCTACGCCGTCACCGTCAACCCCAGGACCGGCGCCCAGCGGCCGCTGGACAAGGTGGGGGAGCAGGGCTTCGTCGGCACCGCCCTCTCAGCCGACGGCAAGACGGTTCTCGGCTTCACCGGCGGCTTCGAACCCGGTCCCAACCACAACGTCGCCACAGTTCCCTACGCGGGTGGCAAGCGCAGGGTGCTCGTCCACACCGCCTTCGAACCCGACTGGAGCCGCTGACCCCCTCCACACAGCGCCAACCTCCCGAGCTGTAGTCAGTCCAGCAGGCCGAGCTGACGCAGGATCGAGACGCTGTCGGAGTAGACGTCCTTGCGCTTGACGAGGCCGCCCTCGAAGGGGATCACGTCGAGGCCGTCCCACTCGACCCGCTTGCCGGTCGGCTCGGCGGTGAGGTCGCCGCGGCGCATCGTCTTGGCGTGGGTGGCGCTCGCGGTCCATTCCTGCACGACGAGGCCCTCGTGGACGTAGAGGCGGCGCGTCGTGAACTCGATGTCGGGCCAGGTGGCGAAGATCGAGCCGATGTGGTCGCGGACCTCCTCGCCGGTCGCCGACTCGCCGGCGGTGTGGTTGTCGAAGACCATGTCGGGCGCGTGCATCGCCACGATCGCGTCGAGGTCGTGGGAGTTCCAGGCCTCGTTGTAGCGGTCGATCGCCCCCCGCAGCGCCGTCTCGGAGTCCTTGGATCCCTCGTTCACGCGTTCTCCTTTGGCGGTGGTGAAAACCCGGGGTATGGTCGCACTTCGACAACCCGTGCGCACTGGAGGATCCGATGGCAGACGGCTACACGATCAAGCACCGCGACGAGTTCGAGGCGATGGAGGGCTCGGGCGACTCGACCTGGCGGCTGGCGCGCAAGGCGCTCAGCACCTCTGCCTTCGGCTTCAACCTGGTCGAGATCGCGCCCGGCGGCCAGATCCCCGAGCACGACGAGGCCGGCAGCGGCCAGGTCGAGCTCTACGTGATCCTCGAGGGCGAGGCGACGCTGCGCATCGCCGGAGAGGACCACCCGGCCCCGGCCGGCACCTTCGCCTCGATCGAGCCGCCGGCGAGCCGCACCATTCTCAACCGCTCCGACGCCCCGGTCACCGCGCTGCTGATCGGCGTCCACCCCGAGGGCGAATACGAGCCCCCGTCGTTCGCGTAGCCCTATAATGCGCCGCTCTCGTCAACCCGTCGCGCGCCCGCTCGGAGAAGGCGCGGAACCCGGGAGGTAAACTTGTCTGCACCCCAGTCCCGTGAGATTCGCGGTGAGCACGGACCCGTCCGCTACTCGCCCGAGCGCCCATATCGACCGCTCGTCTCCCCGCCCAGCGTCGAGGACAAGGACGCCTGCGCGATCTACGCGTCCGTGCGCAAGGACGCGACCCCCAGTCACACCTCGATCGCGCAGGCGGTCCCGGCATTGCAGAAGATGCTCCACCGCGCCGGCAACGTCGACGGCGAGGGGGACGGCTGCGGCATGCTGGTGGACATCCCGCGCAAGATCTGGGCCGAGGAGGTCCGCGCCGGCGGCCACGACCCCTCGCTCGCCCTCGACGACGCCTTTGCCGTCGCCCACGTCTTCGTCGATCGCACCCTGGACCTGCAGAAGGTCCAGCATGACGCCCGCGAGCTGCTGCGCCAGGGCGGCTTCCGTGTCCTCGCCGAGCGGATCGGCGCGGTCGACTCGACCGCGCTCGGGCCGACCGCCCGCGAGGAGGAGCCCCACTTCTGGCAGCTCGCCGGCCTCCTCGCCACCGCCTCCAACCGCGACCGGGTCCTCTTCGACCTGCTGATCGAGCTGGAGGGAAAGCTCGACGTCCACGTCCCCTCCTTCTCGGCGACGACCTGCGTCTACAAGGTGATGGGCGCTCCGAAGGTGCTCGGCGCGTACTACCCCGACCTGAGCGACGAGCGCTTCGAGACGATCGGCTGCTTCGGCCACAACCGCTACTCGACCAACACCTGGCCCTCGTTCAGGCGCGTGCAGCCGTTCTCGGTGCTTGGCCACAACGGCGAGATCAACACGATCGAGCAGCTGCGCCAGGAGGCGCGGATGCTCGGCGTCCCGATCCAGCCCGGCTCCTCCGACTCCCAGGACCTCAACCGCGCGATCGACACCCTGGTCAGCCGCGACGGGCTCAGCCTCGCCGAGGCGATGGAGATGGTGGTGCCGCCGATCGTCAACGAGATTCGCTCGCTTCCCGCCGACCTGCATCCCTTCTACATGTACCTGCACCAGGCGATGGGTCCGTTCGCCCAGGGCCCGGTGGCGTTGATCGCCCGCCATGCCGACGAGTGCGTGTTCTCGGCCGACGCCCTCGGGCTGCGGCCGCTGTGGCAGATGGAGACCGGCGAGGACTTCGTCTTCAGCTCCGAGCCGGGCGTCGTCTCGGTCAACACGATGGTCTCCGAGCCGAAGCCGCTCGCCCCCGGCGAGAAGGTCCTGGTCGCGATCGACCGCGAACGCAAGCGCTCGACCCTGCACTCCCACGACGAGATGCTGCGGATCGTCCGCGATCGCTGGCTCGAGCGCAACGGGGCCGAGCAGGCCGGTCCCTACGACCGGGCGCTGGAGACCGGCGGCCCGCTGGAGGGCGAGGACGTCCCCGGCTACTCCGACGCCGGCCCGGAGGAGCCGGTCAAGGTCGCCGACCGCGTGCTCGCCGGATTCGGTTGGCAGCGCGACGACGTCAAGCTGGTCCAGCAGATGGCCTCCAACGGGGCCGAGCCGATCGGCTCGCTCGGCTACGACGGGCCGCTCGCGGCGCTTTCGCCGGAGCGCCAGAACCTCGCCGACTACTTCAAGGAGACGGTCGCCGTGGTCACCAACCCGGCGATCGACCGCGAGCGCGAGGTCGAGCACTTCTCGACCCGCACCGTCTTCGGCCGCCGTCCCTCGATCCACGCCGCTGGCGAGGACACGGGCACGATCGAGACCTCGTTTCCGGTGATCCTCGGCGGCCACCACGAGATGGCGCCGCTCTCCGACAAGACCTACCGCCGCATCGCGCGCGAGCATCGCACCTACCTGCTCGAGGACCTCTGGGAGGAGTTCCGCGGCCGCGCCGCCGCGGTCGACGTCTCCCTGCTCGAGTCCGAGACGACCCAGGGAGCGATCGAGCGAATCCAGCAGGAGGCGGTGAAGAAGGTCCGCGACGGCGCCGAGCTGCTCGTCCTCACCGATCGCACCGTCTACGACGGCGACCGCCGCTACCTCGACCCCCACCTGGCCGTTTCCGCGGTCGACCAGGCCCTGAAGCAGTTCAGGGTCGAGCCCGGCGAGGAGAACCTGCGCCGCCGCTGCGGGATCGTCCTGCGTTCGGCGGCGATCCGCAACGTCCACGACACGATGCTCGCGCTCGGCCTTGGCGCCGACGGGGCCTGCCCCTACACGATGGTCGAGGTGATCTGCGTCGAGGACTACGAGACCGACGTCTCCAACCTCTGCGCGGCGCTGGCCAAGGGGATCGAGAAAGTGATCTCGACGATCGGGATCCACGAGGTGCGCGGCTACGCGCGCCAGTTCTCCTCGATCGGCGTCAAGCCCGAGCTGGCCGAGATCTTCCAGACGGAGGCCTTCGCCGCCTCGGTGAAGAGCGGGGTCGGCTTCTCCGACCTCGACGAGGACAGCAACGAGCGAGCGCGGGCGCTGGCCGGCGAGGAGGACGCCAAACCGGCAAAGACGTTCCGCTTCTACCCCAAGGTCTACAAGGCGGCGATCGCGACCGCCAACGGCAGCGGGACCTACGAGGAGTACTCGGAGAAGGTCCGCGACCTGGAGCGCCAGAGTCCGATCTCGATGCGCCACGTCATGGGGCTGAAGGGCGATCGCGAGCCGGTCGACCCCGCCTCGGTCGACGTCGGCGTCGGCCATCACGACTACCCGGTGGTGATCTCCTCGATGAGCTTCGGCTCGCAGTCCGAGCCCGCCTTCCGCGCCTACGCCGAGGCGGCGAAGGCGATCAACGTCCTCTGCATCAACGGCGAGGGTGGCGAGATCCGCGACATGTACGGCCGGTACCGCAAGTGGCGCGGCCAGCAGGTGGCGTCGGGCCGCTTCGGCGTCTCGGCGGAGATGATCAACTCCTCCTACGTCGCCGAGATCAAGATCGGCCAGGGCGCCAAGCCCGGCGAGGGCGGCCACCTGCCTGGCAAGAAGGTCTCCGAGAAGGTCGCCGCCGCGCGCAACGCGGCGCCGGGCACCGACCTGATCTCGCCCTCCAACAACCACGACCTCTACTCGATCGAGGATCTGGCGGAGCTGATCGACGAGCTGAAGACGGTCAACCCCGACGTGCGGGTCTCGGTCAAGGTGCCGGTGGTGCCGAACATCGGCACGATCGGCCTCGGGATCGCCAAGGCGGGCGCCGACATCATCACCCTCTCCGGCTTCGAGGGAGGCACCGGCGCCGCCCGCCAGCACGCGTTGCGTCACGTCGGTCTGCCGTCGGACATCGGCACCCGCGCCGTGCACCGGGCGCTGATGGAGGCGGGCATTCGCAACCGGGTCGAGATCTGGGCCGACGGCGGCTACCGCACCGGCCACGACATCGTCAAGCTGCACTGCCTCGGCGCCAACCGGGTCGGGTTCGGGACGCTGGCGATGGTCAGCATCGGCTGCACCATCTGCCGCGGCTGCCAGCTCGACACCTGCCACGTCGGCATCGCCACCCAGATCGAGACGGTCGAGCAGGCCCAGGAGCACGGCCTGAAGAAGTTCACCCCGCAGGAGATCGACCGCGCCGCCGAGAGCTGCGCACGGTTCTTCCAGGCGATGGGCGAGGAGGTCAAGCAGGTGGTCGCCTCGCTCGGTTACGAGCGCGCCCAGGACCTGGTCGGCCGCTACGACCTGCTGGAGCAGATCGCGGCCCACGACAGCATCGACCTGGCGCCGCTGATCACCCCGCTGGAGGAGTTCCTCGACCTCGAGCCGCTCGACCTGCCGGTGGCGGAGGGGATCGCCGAGGAGCGCGCCGAGGCCGGCCTGGTCGCGGCGCGGCCGATCCGGATGGAGGCGAAGGCGGCCTCGGCCCAGATCGGCGCGCTCGCGGGCGAAGTCTGCTCGGGGCGGACGGTGCGCAGCACCTTCCCGCGCCCCACCGACGCCAACGATCGTGTGCTCGGCACCGAGCTCGCCGGGGCGATCTCTCGCTCCCGCATCTTCGACGACGGCCCCGAGCCGGGCGAGGACGTGCTCGCCAGCCTCGAGTTCAACGGCGGCTCGGTCGCCGGCCAGGGCTTCGGCGCCTTCAACGCCTATGGCGTCTCGATCCGGGTCGAGGGCGGCGCTCAGGACGGCGTCGGCAAGGCGATGCTCGGGGGTACCGTGGCCGTGTTGAAGGGCAAGGGGGCAAAGGGCCGGCGGCTCAACGGCTCGGTTGGCAAGTCCTTTGCCTACGGCGCCCAGCGCGGCCGCCTCTTCGTCCAGGGCTCGGCCGACTCGCGCTTCTGCATCCGCCTCTCCGGCGCCGACGTGGTGCTTGCCGGGGAGCCCGAGCGCGACATCGACGACAGCCGTGGCTGCATCGTCGATCGCGCCAACGCCAAAGGGTTCGCCTTCGAGTACATGACCTCCGGCCGCGCCGTCGTCCTCGGCGACATCGGCCCGTGGGCCTGTGCTGGGATGACCGGCGGCCGCGTCTACGTCCGCCACAACGCCTTCGGCATCGACCGCGACGCAATCGAACGCCGCATAGGCGAGGGCGCCAAAGTCGAGCTGAGGGACCTGGACGCCGAGGGCCTGCTCGACATCGACGACCTCCTCACCCACTACGCCGAGGAGCTCAGGGCCACCGATCAGGGCGAGGAGGTTGTCCGGATCCTCGAGCTCGCCGCCGACGCCACCAGCAACTTCCTCATGGTCGTGCCGCACAAGCTCCAGGCGGACCCGAGCATCTCTACTGAGTGACAGGCGCAAGGAGGGTCGGGCACCCCTCCGCCGGAAACCGTCCGCCTCACACGTTCACAGGGACGTAAGCGTTGTCGCTCCCAAAGTTTCCGTCGGAAGGGCACCCGACCCTCCTTGGGGCTTGTTACAGGGTCAAGCGGTCGGCTATGGCGCGGACCTCGTGGAGTAGGCCGTCGAGCATGGCCTCGGTGTTCGTGTGTATCCGCCACTCGGCGTAGCGGCGGTCCTGCTCGAAGGCGTCGAGGCGGCGCTCCAGCTTGCGGGTACGCTCGTCGACCTTGCGCACCGAGCGCTCCAGTCGCTTCTCGCTCTTGCGAACCCTCCGCTTGACGTAGCGGCGGGTCTCCTCGCGCAGCGCATCCAGCTCCCTGCGCAGGTCGGCGTCATCCTCGCCGCCGTGCTCGGCGAGCATCTCCTCGACCCCCACCCGCACCCGCTCGATTTCCTCATGCAACCGCTCGCGTGCCCGCTCGGCGGCAGCGGACAACTCCGGCGTGCCAGGCGGATGGGAGGGGTCGGGACCGACGCTCATGCCCCGCATGCTAGGGCGCGGGGTGGCGGAACCGGATTAGCCAGGCGCCGCCTCCTCGCTCCCGCGTCCGGGCGGCTAGGTTTCGAGCGCGATCAGCCGGTAGCGGCCGATCGCGAGCTCGTCGCCATCGCCGATGCGGCTCCACTCGACCGCCTCGCTGTTGAGGAAGACCCCGTTGAGGCTGCGGTCGTCCAAGACTCGCAGCGGTTTGGGGGGCTCGGAGACGATCAGAGCGTGGCGCCGGGAGACGCTGGGGTCGTCGAGGCGGATGTCGGCGACGAGGCTGCGCCCGATTCGCGTCCAGCCCGGCTCTATCGGGAAGATCCGGATCTCGCCGTCCTCCTCGCAGAGGGCGAGGTATTGGCCCGGTCCCGGCAGCATCTCCCGCGCTTCGCGCAGCCAGTCCCGGGGGCGCTCCTGGGAGGAGACCGCGAACTCGGCGGTCTGCGCGCCGTGCTCCTGCATCGACTCGAAGATCGAGTCGCGGCAAAAATCGGAGCCGCCGCAGCGTGGGCACTCGGGGAGGCTGTCGGTCTCCTGCAGGGAGAGCTGGGAGCCGCACTCGAGACAGAAGAACGTTCCCGACCCTGGGGACATCCCGGTCTGGAATCGGCTGCTGACCGAACTGGCGCTGACGTTGGCAGAGATAGGGACTCCTTCCCGGCGCCTCTTCAATCGATCCTAGCGCGCCGCCCCATCTCTTCGCAAGTGGCGGTCCGCATTCATGGTCCGCCGGGGCGGCGTGAGACTAGAATCGCGCCGCGATGGGACCGGTCAGCGCCGAGGTCGAGATCGACGTGCCGCGGGAGCGGGTGTTCGAGTTCGTCGCCGACCTCGCCAACCGCCCCTCGTTCACCGGCCACTTCATCTCCGGCTTTCGCCTCACCCGGATCGAGTCCGCCGGGGTTGGCGCGGGGGCGCGCTTTCGCTTCGACGTCCCGCTGAGCTCGTGCTGGATGGATACGGCGATCGCCGAGTTGGACGTGCCCCACCGTGTGGTCGAGCACGGCAGTGGCGGGCGGGGCAACCGGGTCCGCTCGACCACTGTCTGGGAGCTGACAGAGGGTCCGGGCTCGCAGACCAAGGTCCGAGTCTCCTGCTGGACCGAGTCCTCGCATCCCGTCGACAGGGTCAAAGAGGCGCTGTCGGGCGCCTCCTTCCGGCACGAGCGCCGCTGGCGCGAGGCGCTGCGGCGACTCCGCGACGGGCTCGAGTCGGGCACCTTCGCCGCCGGCCGTGTCGCCGTCGCCGGGGGCAGCCGCTACGCGACCGGCATCCCCTGAGTCCGCCTTTATAGACTCCCGCCCGCCGATGACCCGTTCCCGCCGCTTTCTCCTGCCGTCGTTCGCCGCGCTCGTTCTCGCCGCCCTCGCCCTCGCCGTCTCCGCCTGTGGCTACTCGAGCGATTCCAAGAGCGTGATGGAGGGGCAGACGGTCTCGCTCGGGGACCTCCAGTACACCGTCATCTTCTCCCGCTACCTCAACACGAACGACAGCGAGGACTCCGCCTACCTGGTCGGGCAGCCCGCCCCGCCGGAGGGCTCCGCCTACTTCGGGGTCTTCTTCGAAGTCCAGAACCAGAGCCACGGCCTCCAGGCGCTGCCGAAGACGCTGACGATCACCGACGCGGCGCACCAGGTCTACGACGTGATTCCCAGCGAAAGCCTCTATGCGCTCCCGCTGGGCGGCTCGGCCGAACCGCAGGAACAGGTCCCGGTCCTCGACTCGACCCCCCAGCAGGGCCCGATCGAGGGCTCGCTCGCGCTCTTCCTGCTTCCCGGCGCGACCTCTGACAATCGTCCGCTGACGCTCTCCATCCCAGGGCCCGAAGGCCCCGCCGAGGTCACGCTCGACCTCTAGGCTCGCTGCGCCGCTCAGAGGCCGGCGGAGAGGACTTGGGCTGCAGCGGGGGCGGCGACTTCGCCGCCCGCCGCGCCGGCGTCGATGAACAGCGCGCCGATCGCCAGCTTCGGCTTGTCGGCGGGGGCGAAGGCGGCGAACCAGGCGTCCTTTATCTGGACAGGGTGGGGGGAGTTCTCCTGCCCAGGCTCGGGGCCCAGCTCGGCCGTTCCCGTCTTGCCCGCGACCTGGCCCTCGGGGATCGCGCCCGCGGTGCCGGTGCCTTCCGTGACCACCCCGATCATCAGATCGGTCAGCTCGCCGGCGATCTTCTTCGACATCACCTGCACCGGTTCGGGGTCGGGCCGCAGCTTGCTGTTGGCGACGATCGAGGTCGGTTCGCGCACGCCTCCGTTGCCGATCGTCTGGGCGACGCTCGCCATCTCCAGCGGGGTGGCCAGGACTTCGCCCTGTCCGATCGCGCTCACGCCGAGGTCGAGTTCGTCGCCGATTTCCTTCGGGATGCTGGACTCGGCCGGTTCGACTTCGCGCGCGATCCGCGGCGCGTAGAGGGTGGGCGGCGAGTTGAAGCCGAACCGCTCCGCCGTCGCGACCATTTCGTCGTTGCCGATCTTCGGCCCGAGCGGGACGAAGTCGGCGTTGCATGACTCCGCGAACGCCTGCCGGAAGGTGCCGCCGCAGTACTCGCCGTTGGCGTTTTCGATGAAGCGCCCCCCGACGTTTACGCCGTTGGTGATTTCGAATTCGTCGTCGAGCGAGACCACGCCCTTCGCCAGCGCCGCTGTGGTGGTGATCATCTTGAAGGTGGAGCCGGGCGGCTGGGGGGCGGAGAAAGCCTGGCCGGCGAGGGCGCGGACGTCGCCGTTGTGGGCGTCGAGGACCGCCATGCCTCCCGCGCGCCCGGCCAGCGCCGAGACGGCGGCAACCTGCAGGTTCGGGTCGATCGTCGTCTTCACCGGGGCGCCGGCCTTCGGTTCCGACTTGGCGAGGATGCGAGCGGAGCCGCCGAAGTCGGCGACGGCGAGCAGCGAGCCCCCCGGCTTGCCGGCGAGCCGGGCGTTGAACGCCCGCTCGAGACCGCTGACGCCGACCGGCGTGTCGGGCGCGAAGCCGTGGCGGGCCAGGGCGGGGAGCTCGGCGGCTGCCGCCATGCCCACTTCTCCCGTGACGTCGATCGCGGCGCTGCCGAGCGGGTGCGCGCGTTCATTGGCGGGACCTTCGGCCAGCGGCGATTCGTCGGCGGCGAGGATCGGCGCCCGCGGCGCCAGTTCGACCTGGTTCTCCAGGTGCTCGCCTCGGCGCAGTCCGGGGAAGACGAGGCTCGGGTCCCAGTCGATGCCGCCTTCGTCGAAGGGTAGGTCGATGTCGGAATCGATCCGGCCGAAGGCGACGGTATCGGCTTCTATCGCCACCGGCACCGCCGTCGCGCCGCCGGCCGAGGTGGTTTCCCGCGGGGTGTGGGGTTCGAGCGACCGCAGTGTCGCCGTCATTGCGGCTTCGCGGTAGGCCGTGGTGAAGTCGCTGACCGTGATCGCGCGCTGCGAGGCCGGGTTCAGCTCCCCGTACATCGCGGCGAATTCGTCCCGTGCCCAGGCCCGGGTGTAGCGCTCGGCGGCTTCCTTCTCCGGCGACCCCGGGGCGCCCGCGCTCGCGCCCATGACGAAGGACACTGTCGCGATGATCGCTAGGGGGAGCGTGCGGGTGAAAAGACGACGACGCCGCTCCACCTCGGGCGGGAGGCGGTTCATTTTGCTGAAAGGTAGTGGAGGGGTCGGGCGCCGGACGCCGTGGCCTGCTTCCATTTACACATGTCTGTTCTGGACTGGGGAATAGTCGCCTTCACCCTGGCGCTGGGCGCCTGGGGGTACCGGCAGGGGTTGATCGTCGGGGCGCTGACGCTGCTCGGCTTCGCCGCCGGGGCGTTCGCGGGGAGCCGGATCGCGCCGCTGGTGCTGAGCCAGGGTGCGGAGTCGCCCTATGCCCCGCTCTTCGCCGCCCTCGGTGCGCTGTTGGCGGGGGCGTTGGTCGCGGTGGCGCTGGAGAGCCTCGCGCTGGGGTTGCGGGAGCGGGTGATCCGCAGGCGCGGCCTTCACCTTGCCGACGGGGCGGGAGGCGGAGCGCTGGTCGCCTCGGTTGCCCTGGGCCTCGTCTGGGTCTTCGGCGCCGTCGCGCTGCACGCTCCCGGGACGGCGAGGCTGCGGGCCGACGTGCAGCGCTCGGTCATCCTGCGCAGTCTCAACGACGTGCTGCCGCCGTCGGGGCCGGTGCTGAACGCACTGAACAGGGTCGACCCCGCGCCCTCGATAGCCGGGCCCACGACTCCCGTGGCGCCCCCCGACGTGGCGGTCGCTTCCGACCCCGACGTGGCCCGCGCCGGCCGCTCGGTGGTTCGGGTGCTGGGAACCGCGTGCGGACTCGGGCTCGAGGGCTCGGGCTGGGCGGTGAGGCCGGACCTCGTCGTCACCAACGCACACGTCGTCGCGGGCGAGAGCGACACGACGGTGACGACCAGCAGCGGCGCCTCGCTGCCGGCAACGCCGGTCTACTACGACCCCCACAACGACCTTGCCCTGCTTCGGGTCAGCGCCCGGCTTCCGTCGCTGCCGATCGTGGACGAACCCGGCCGCGGGACCGCCGGCGCGGTGCTCGGCTACCCGGAAAACGGCCCCTACACGGCCACTCCCGCCCGGTTTGGCGACACCCGCGAGGTGATCAGCGACGATTCCTACGGCGACGGCCCGACTCGCCGCTCGATCAGCTCCCTGCGCGGGGTCGTCCGCAGCGGCAACTCCGGCGGCCCGATGGTCGACTCCCGCGGCCGCGTCCTCGGGACGGTCTTCGCCGCCACCACCGACGGCCCCGCCGGCGGCTTCGCCGTTCCCAACGACCTCGTCCGCTCTGCCCTTGGAGAGACGACTGCCCTGGCCGGCACGGGACCTTGCACGAGCTGATCGGGCCCATCACTTACGTTCAGTAAGCTCACTCGATGTGGAGGCGATGTTCACCGCCCAAGAGAAGTCCGCGCCGGGTGTATGCCCTCATTTCCACGCCGCGATCGAGCTGATCGGAAAACGGTGGACCGGGGCGATCGTTTGCGCGTTGATCGATCGACCGCAGCGCTTCGGTGAGCTTGCCAGGGCTGTGCCAGGGCTCTCGGACCGGCTGCTTTCCCAGAGGTTGCGGGAGTTGGAGGAGGCGGGCGTCGTCGAGCGGGAGGTCGAGCCGGGCTCTCCGGTGCGTGTCACCTACTCGCTTACCGAGAAGGGCGCCGACCTGGGGCCTGCAATCGGCGAGCTGCGGCTTTGGGCCCGCCGCTGGAAGCGCTGCGAGTAGCCTCGACGCGTGACGCAGGAGGCGATATCGCCGGTTGAGGGAGGCGGGGCGCGGGGTCCGGACTTCCCCGGACCCTTCCCGGTTGGCCGCTACGCGCGCAAGCTCCAGGAGGAGCTGCGGCGGCGAGCGCGGGTGTTGCTGATCGGCGAGGTCACCGGGGTCAGCCTGAGCAAGGTGCAGGTTTACTTCGAGTTGCGCGATGGCGAGGGGGCGGTTCCCTGCGCCATCTGGCTCAGCGACTTCGCAAAGGCGGGGCTGCCCGAGGGGGCGCTGCGCGACGGCGCCGAAGTGGTGGTTGCGGGCGGTCCCGATTACTACCCCGGCGGCGCCCAGTCTTCGCCCAGCTTCGCCTTTCGCGCGACCCACGTGCGGCTGGCCGGCGAAGGCGACCTGCTGGCTCGGTTGGAGGCGCTGCGCAAGCAGCTCCGCGCCGAGGGCTTGTTCGAGTTGCAGAAGCAGCTGGCGAGGTCCCTGCTGCCGCGCACGATCGGCGTGGTGACCGCGGAGGCCGGCGCCGCACGGCGCGACCTCCTGGCCGGGCTCGCCCGCCGCGGCTGGGCGGGCACGGTCGTCTGGGCCTTCGCGCCGGTGCAGGATCGCCATGCGGCGCCGGCGATCACCGCGGCCGTTCAGGACCTCGCGGCTCGTCCGGAGGTCGAGGCGATAGTCGTCACCCGCGGCGGCGGCAGCCTCGCCGACCTCTGGGCCTTCTGCGACGAGACGCTCTGTCGCACGGTGGCGATGCTGCGGGTGCCGGTGATCAGCGCGATCGGCCACGAGCGCGACTCGACCCTGATCGACGACGTCGCCGCAGTCGCCTGCTCGACCCCGACCCACGCCGCCGAGGCGGCGGTGCCGCTCGACTGTCACGCGGCGCGCGGGGGACTGCAGCGAAGCGCCGCTTCGCTGCGACGCGCCGCCGACCGTGTCGTCGATCGTCCGGTGGCGCAGACCTGGGTCACCCGGCTGGCCCGTTCCGCGGCGGCGTCCCTCGACAGGCGGCGCACGGCAATTCGACACGTCGGCGTGGCGTTGCGCGCCCACGACCCCGAGCAGACGCTGGAGCGCGGCTACGCGCTTGCGGAGACGAGCGGGGGAGAGCCGGTGACGAGCGCCGAAGCGGCTCGCGCCGCCGCCCGCGTAAGACTGCGCTTCTCCGACGGCAGCGTCGGAGCGACGATCGACGAAGACGGGGAAGGGATTGACTGAGAAGCCGGATAGCTACGAGGCCGCGATGGAGCGGCTGGAGGAGATCATCGACCGGCTCGACTCCGGTCAGGCCAGCCTGCGCGAGACCCTCGACCTCTGCAAGGAGGGCAGCGAGCTGGTCGTCTACTGCGCCGCCGAGCTCGACGCCGTCGGCGAGGGCCTCAGGGAGCTGAAGCTGGACGAGCTGGCGTCGAAGCTGGAACAGGGCCCGAGCACAGCCGCTTGAGCGCCGGGCAGCCTTCGCACAGGGCCCAGCTTCGCTCCTCGGGCGGGGCGACCCCGAACTCGCCCGCGCCGATGCGGGCGATGGCGGTTGCGAGTCGCTCGCGGGCGGCGTCCATCTCGCCGGGGCCGAAGACGCTGGTCTGCGGCTCGTCCGGCCGCTCGAGGAAGACGTAGGCGACCTCGACCTCTTCCGCCCCGCGGGACTCTGCGACGGCGAGGGCGTAGATCGCGCGCTGGGTCCCGTAGCGGGACGCGTGCCCGGCTGGCTCGGCGCCGTCGAGGCGGTCGGTCTTGTAGTCGACGACGAGCGGCGCGGCGCCCTCCCGCTCGACCAGGAGGTCGATCGAGCCGCGCAGGACTGTGCCCGCGACCCCGAGCAGGAGCGGGACCTCGGCTCGCACCGCCGCCTGTCCCGGCGCGACGCGCTCCCCGAAGAGTGGGGAGCCGAGCCAGCCGTGAACCGGCGCCAGCAGCTCGCCGAGGAGGCCGTCGGCGTCCGGGTCGAGACCCTCGGCAAGCGCGTGTCGCCGTGCCAGCTCCTCGGGGGGCTCCCGCCACCCGTTCGCCTGGCTCCACTCGAGCAGCGCGTGCACCACCGCACCGCGCGCCGTTCCCTCCTCCCGCATCGCTGGGGATGGTGCTGTCGCACCTGCTTCCGGCATGCGGGAAGCAGCGCGACCGCTCGCGGCAAGCCCAAGCACGCGCTCCATGTAGAAGCGGTAGGGGCACTCTTCGTAGGCCGAGATCGCGGTGTAGGAAAGGGGGCGGGCGGGGACAACCGGGGGGCGGCGCTTCAGAAGGGGCGCCGGGCCCTCGCCGAGCGCCTGCGCCGCGTCGCCCTCGCGCCGCGTCGCCCTCAGCTCCGCCCCCCGCTCGGGCGAAGGCAGGTTGACCTTGACCGCGACCTCGGAGGAGGCGAAGCTCGCGTCGAGGCCGGCGCGCGGCTCGGGGGGCTCGATCGGCACGGTGGAGTCGCGCTCGCGGTCGATGCCGAAGGCGTCGGCGATGCGCTCGATCACCGGCGTCCCCGGCTTCGTCTCGCCGCCGGGCTCGGGCTTGGCGACGCCGCTGAGGATGAGGCGCTCGCGCGCCCGTGTCGCGGCGACGTAGAAGAGCCGAAGTCCCTCTTCGGCATCGCGCCGCTTCTGCTCCTCGCAGAGATCGGCATAGGAGTAGAGGTTGACCGCGCTGGCGCCCAGCCGGCGCAGCTGCATGCCGACCCGGGGCTCCTCCTCGCGGCCGATCGCCAGGGGCGGCTGCCGCGACCCCGCCAGCAGGCTGCGCGAGAGGTCGGGCACCGCGACGACGGCGAACTCGAGCCCCTTGGCGTTGTGGACGGTCATGATCCGCACGCCGTCGTGCCCCTCGACGGCGGTTGCCGCCTGAGCGTCGCCGTCGGTCTCGGCGCGGGCAGCGAGGAAATCGAGCAGCCCGCGCAGGTCGCGGCCCTCGCGCGCTTCGAACTCGGTGGCGAGCCGCATCAGCTTGCGCACGTTGGCGAAGCGGGCCTCCCCGGCGGGGCGCATCAGGACCGCGAGGTCGTACCCGGTCTCGGTCACCGCGGCGTCGACGAGGGCGGCGAGGGAGAGGCGCGAGCCGCGCTCGCGCAGGCCCGCGACCGTCTCGGCGAAACGTCGCAACAGCGCCAGCTCGCTCTCGGGGATCTGCTCCAGCCGCTCCGGCTCGGCCAGCTCGGCGTCGCCGAGGCCGGCGACCCGCTCGACCGCCGGCCAGACGCAGCGCCGCTTGCCGGCTGCCATCCGCAGCAGCCAGAGTGTGTCCGGGGCGACGCCGCAGGCGGGCGAGGCGAGGGCGCCGAAAAGCGCCTGGTCGTCGAGCGGGTTGGCGAGCGTCGCCAGCAGCGCGCAGACGTCGGCGACCTGCTGCTGGGACCAGTAGCCGCGGCCGCCGACGACGTAGGGGCGCAGGCCGGCCCGCTCCAGCGAGTCCTCGTAGGCGTCGAGATGGGTGAACGCCCGCAGCAGCACGACCATCTCGCCGCGGTCGACCCCGATGTCGGCCAGCTGTCGCAGCCGCTCGGCGACGGCGCGAGCCTCGGCCAGGCAGTGGAGTGGCGTCGCCCCGTCGATCGCGGGTTCCAGGTCGATCCCCTCCGCATCCCAGCCGTTGCGGGCGGTGAGCAGCAGCTCGACCGGGGTCCCGTCGCCGGCGGGAGCGTCGTCGGCGGGCATCGCGCCGACGCGCAGCGGGCGGAAGCACTTGGCGCCGAGCAGCTTCCCGGCCATCGCGTTGACCGCGCCGACCAGCTCCGGCCGCGAGCGGAAGTTGCCGCTCAGCTCCATCGACTCGGCGTCGGGGCTCTCTTCGGCTACCCGTCGCCGCTGGCGGAAGACGTCGAGGTCGGCATGGCGAAAGCCGTATATCGACTGGAACTCGTCGCCGACGACCATCAGCTCGGCCCGCGGGCCGTGCAGGGCCTCGATCAGGCGAAGCTGCAGTCGGTTGGTGTCCTGGAACTCGTCGACCAGCAGGTGGCTGAAGCGCGAACGGTAGGCGGCGCCTATCTCGGTTCGTTCCAGCAGGCGGACGGCGAGGATCTGCAGGTCCTCGAAGTCGATCCCGGCGCGGCGGGCCTTGGCCCCCTCGAAGCGGGTGGAGAAGAGCTCGAGGAGCAGCGCGATGCGGCGGTAGGCAATCCCGCCCTCTCCGGCCTCGGCGGTGCGGGCGACCGCGGCGTCGATCGCCTCGCGGTAGGCGGTCATGCTCTTCGCCTTGCTGGCGGTCCGCAGCGCGGCCAGCCGGTCGAGCGACGGCAGGCCGTCGTCGCTGCCGGTGAGCACGGAGAGCGCTCTCTCGAGCAGCTCCCGCTTGCGGTCGCCCGGGCTCAGCTCCCCCAGCGTCTCGGCGACGACCTCGGCCGCGTGCGCGATCGCCGCCGCCGGATCGGGCCGAGGCGGCTCCGGCAGCCGCGGCTCGGCGACGCCACGGCTGCGCAGCTCCGCGTGGAGGCCGACGATGAGCGCACGCAGGCCGTCGACCCCGAGCGCGGCGACGGTCTCTTCCCGGGGGGGATCCTCCCCTTCGGCGAGGAAGTCCTCCAGCGCTTCGTCGAACGCCTCCCGCGCCGCCCGCTCGGCCACCGGCGCATCGAGCACGCGGAAGCGGGGGTCGATCCCGGCCGCGACCGGGTGTCCGGCCAGCAGGCGGTTGCAGAAGCCATGGATGGTCGTCACCCAGGCGGCGCCGATGCCGCCCAGCAGTGCTCGCGCCCGCTCGGACCCCGCCTCGGCTCGGGCCGCCAGCTCCGCCGCGATCCGCTGGCGCAGCTCCGCCGCCGCCTTGTCGGTGAAGGTGAAGGCGAGCACGGCGTCGGGCGAAGCCCCCTCGTCGCAGACCAGCCGGCAGTAGCGCTCGACCATCACTCCCGTCTTGCCGGTTCCGGCGCCCGCCTCCAGCAGCACGTCCCGTCCGGAGATCCGGATCGCCGCCTCCTGCTCGGGTGTCGGCGCGTGCCTGCTCACCGCTCCTCCGCCTCCTCGTCGACCTCGCTCGCCGGCGCCCGGTCGCGGCGGCAGATCGGGGCGAACTCGCAGAAGGAGGGGCAGATGTCGTGGCCGCGCAGGCCCTGCCGCGGGCCGGGGTCGCGGCGGATGTCGCCGGTGCGCATGCGGGCGACGACCTTGCTCGCGCGCTCCCTCGACTCCTCCAGCACCGCCTCGAACTCCTCGCTGCCCACCACGTCGGCCTCGTAGAGCCCGTAGGAGGCGAGGCCCTCGGCAGCCTCGTCGAGGACGAACCCCCGCGGCCGGCGCGCCGAGGTGGCGCGCAGCGGGTGGTAGAGGCCCGCGACCGGCTCCGCCTTCCAGTGCTCGGCAACGGCGATCAGGTAGAGCGGCAGCTGCAGTTTCGCCCGCTCCTCGAACTTGCCGCGCGGGATGACCGCGCCGGAGAGCTTGTAGTCGAGGACCAGGGCACGCCCGCCGGGGTCGCGGTCGACCCGGTCGATCGCCCCGTGCAGTCCCCAGCCGCCCAGGTCGAGGACCGGCCGCTCGCTGTCGTCCTGCTCGCCGAAGCTCGCCTCCAGCAGCCACGGCTCGAAGCCGCCGGTCTCGCGCTCGGCCTCCTCCGCGAGGAAGCGGGCCAACAGCCGCTCGACCCGGTGCACCATCGCCAGCTCGGCCGGGTGCTCGCCGAAGCCCCGCTCGGCTGCCAGTTCGGCGACAAGCGCTCGTCCCCGCGCGACCCAGGCGTCGAGCGAGCCGGGTCGGGGAAGGGGGTCGGCGCCGGGGCGTTCCTTGTAAAGGCGGTCGAGAGCCGCGTGCATCAGGCCTCCCTGTACCAGCGGTTCGGGCACCGGGTCGAGGGGCTGCGGATCGAGCTCGTGCCCGGCGAACCAGCGATAGGAGCAGAGGTCGAACTCCTCCAGCGTGGTGCCGCCGTAGGCGGGGACGGCTGCCAGCGACGCGAGCACCGCGGGGTTGAGCAGCGGCCCCGGCGCGTGGGAGGCGGCCTCGGCGACCCGTGCGACCTCGATCCGGGCCCTCACCCTGGCGGAGGCCTCACCGTCGGTGCCCGCAACGGCGAGCGCTGCAGCCGGGCTCTCGCTCGTCCCGCGGGCGGCGATCGCGCGGGCGAGCTCGTGCTCGGAGGGCGCGTCGGCGACCGCGTGCACCACCTGCGCCAGGTCCCTCCCCCGGGTTATCGACCTCTCGATCGGGTCCGGCGACTCGCCGCCCGGAGGTGGGTCGAGCAGGCGCCGCACCTCGTCGAGCAGCGGCGAGCGCGCCGTCGCCGCGCCGTTCTCGTCGCTGTCGCGGTAGGAGAGGAAGAGCCGCTCCTTCGCGAGGGAGACACAGGCGTAGAAGAGGTAACGCTCCTCCGCGTCGGTGTCCTGGCGCGGATCGAGCCCGAGCGAGGCGCGCTGGCGCTCGGAGAGGAAGGGGTCGCCGCCTCGATCGTGGCGGGGGAACTCGCCGTCCTGCAGCGAGCCGACGATGACATGGTCGAAGCGCGCCGCCCGCAACCGGTAGGGGCTGGCGATTCGCACCCGTCCCTCGACCGGTCCGCTCCAGACGCGGAACTCGAGGTCGGCGATCGTCGTGGCGAGCTCCTCGGCGCGAGGCGCGAGCCCGTCATGCTCGGCCAGCTCGGCAAGCGCCTCGGAGACCGCCGCCGCGGCCCTCAGCTCCAGCCCGTCGCCGGCGCTGGGGCGCGGTCCGTCTCGCCGCCACGCAGGTGGCGGGATGCCATCGTCGCCGCGAGGCGCCCGACCTCGTCCGCCAGCTCGGCGGGGGAGCGGGCCGCCGCCTCCCTGACCCGCGCCAGGTCGAACGGAAGATCCTGCCCCCCCGCCGACGGGCCGATTTGCGGAGATATAGGCGTTAAATCGTCCCGTCGGCCCCGCCACAGCTCCAGTGCCGCGGCGGTGGTTTGGGCACGGCTCTGGCGCACCGACCGCTCCAGCCAGTCGACCCTGCGCGCCGAGACCCCCGACGGCCCGCGCAGGAAGCGCAGCAGGTTGCTAGCGCGCCCGGCGCCGAACTCCGCTTCGAGCAGCGCGATGAGCGCGCCGCCGACCGCGGTCCCGGCGACCGGCACCTCGGCCTCGAGCGCGGTCGGCACGCCGTAGGACTCGAGCACCTCGGCGATCGGCGGGCCACGCCGCGCCGGGTCACGCAGGGCGATCGCGATCTCGGCGGGGTCGGACCCCGCGGCGATCAGCTTCGCCGCCTCGACCGCGATCGCCTCGGCCTCTCCCCGCTCGCCGGCGGAGCGCAGCAGGACCAGCCCGTCGCCGGGTGGGCGCCGGTCGGGGTCGACGGCGCCGAAGTTGCGCTCGAGGTGGAAAAGGAGCGGGTTGGGCGTGTTCCCGGCGTCGGCGTCGGCCGCGATCTCCTCCGCCACCCGGATCTCCGCGCGCAGCCGCTGCAGCAGCGTGGCGCGGGCGGCGAGCGGGGCTCGTCCCTCCTCGTAGGAGAGCGCCACCGTCACATCGGCGCCCGTGGAGAGCTCCCCGATCAGCTCGAGCTGGTTGCGGGTGAGGTCGTCGAGCCCGTAGAGGAAGAGCGGCCGCTCCCCCCAGAAGTCACCGGAACGGCGCAGCAGCGCGATCGCCTCGCGGGCGATCCCGTGCGAGTCGACCATGCCGAGGCGGTCGCGAACCTCGACGTACCCCGCGTAGAGGCTCGAAAGGTCGCTCAGGTAGGCGGAGCCCTCCAGCGTCCCGGCCGCGGCCTCGACCGCACCGGGCTCGACCCCCGCTGCCTGTAGCTCATCGAGCAGGCGCTCGAAGGCGAGCGCGAACCCCGGCCGGGCGGCGGAGCGCCGCAGCGCCCCGAGCCCGTCTCGTCGCTCCGCGATCGCGACCGAGACCGCCCGCAGGCGCTGCACGGGCGTCACCTCCGCGGACGGCGGCGAGCCCCCCGCCGTCGCCACCAGCCTGAACAGCGCCCCGAAGGTCATCACGGAGCCGCCCAGCGCGGCGCCCCCCTCGCACAGCTCGCGCTCGAGCTCGAAGACGTCGTCGAGGGTCGGCACGACCAGGACCGGCGAGCGGTCGAGCACTCCGATGAACCGCCGCCGGAGGAGGCCGGCGCGGCCGGAGTTGGGGGGGCCGTGGATCAGGTTGAGAGGCATGCTGGAGCGCGCTTCAGCATAGGCATGGCCCCGGCCCGCAAATAGGGCATTTTCGGCCCCAGCTTTGCCGTCTACCGCCCTCTCTACATTCATCGGAGACATGGCTCTCTGTTTCGTAGACCCAGCTGACGCAATTCGGGCGATCGCCGACTCGGTTGGCCGCGAGGCCCGCCGGCAGCTGCTCGGCGAGGCGGTGCGGTCCTGGGTCGACGAGATCCCCGACCACGAGCTGGAGACGCACTACGCAAAGGCGCTCTCCGAGCTCGACGAGCACGACCTCTCGATGCTCGCCGCCTGGCACGGCTCGCTCGAGGCCGGCCAGCCGATCCCCAACCGCGATTTCCTGATGGGAGCCTTCGGCTCCCTCGGCGAGAACCGCCGCGAGGCGATGAAGCTGGCCGCGGGCTTCCGCGGCGAGGAGGCGGTGGACGCCGGCGTCACCGAGGAGGACGCCCTGGAACTGGTCCTCGGCCTGCTTTCTCCACCTCGCCTGATGGAACTCGCCGTCGAGGCGGTCGAGCTCTACATCTGGGACCGGGCGGGGTCGGACAACTAGGCAGGTCAAACAGCGGCCAGCCGCGGTATCTCACGTTTCGGCGTTTGCAGCCGTTGAAGGAGATGTGGATCGCCGGGATCTGACTTTCGATGTGGAAGGTGACGCGTGCGCTGCCTGGCTCTATCCGGCGGCAGGCGATCGGGTTGAATCGCCAGTGGTCGTCATGGCCCACGGGCTCTCGGGCACCCGGCGCGACCGGCTCGGGACGTTTGCCGAGCGCTTCGCCGCGGCCGGGTTCGCGGTGCTCGTCTTCGACCATCGCGGCTTCGGCGACAGTGGCGGCATGCCCGATCTGTTCCACCCGGCGCGCCAGCTCGAGGACTGGGGGGTGGCGATCGCCTTCGCCCGCTCACTGCCGGGCATCGACGCGGCCAGGGTCGCCACCTTCGGCTCCTCGATGGGCGGCGGCAACGCGCTCGCGGCTGCTGCGGAAGACGGTGATGTGGCGGCGGCGATCAGCCAGGTTCCCTTCCTCGACATCGTGCGACAGGCGCACCGCTCCTCGCCGCGGGTTACCGCCCGGATGCTGTGGGCTGCGGTCCGTGGGGCGCACCTGCCCGCGGTCGGGCAGCCGCACGAGGCGGCGCTGATCAACGCGCCGGGTGGGGAGGAGGGCTGGCGCCACGTCGTGGCGATCGGCGAGGACTCGCGCTGGCGCAATCGCATCTCCTCACGCTGGCTGCTTGGTCGGCCGTACCGGCCCATGCGCCACGCAGCGAAGCTGCACTGTCCCTGGCTCGTCTGCGTCGGTGAGGCCGACCGCGTTGCCAGGCCGGGTCCGGCGATCGCCGCGGCGCGACGCGCCCCCTACGGTGAGCTTCGCACCTATCCCGGCGTCGACCACTTCGACATCTACGACGGGCCCGCACACGAGGCTCTCGTCGCCGACCAGATCGATTTCCTACGCCGGCACCTGCTCTAAGCGAGCGCGGCGCGGATCTCGGCCGTCGCCTGCTCGTTGTCGCGGAAGTGGACGGCGCCGAGGCCGACCGCTCGCGCTCCCTCGCAGTTGGGGGCGAGGTCGTCGATGAAGAGGCATGACTCCGCGGGCATGTCGATCCGCTCCAGCGTCATCTCGTAGATTCGCGGCTCGGGCTTGCGGCAGCCGACGAAGGCCGAGTCGACGACGGTCTCGAAGATCTCGTCGACGGGAAGCATCGGGCGCCAGAGCGGCTCCCACTCGCGCACGTTGTTGGTCAGCATCGCCATCCGGTAGCCCTCGGCCTTGAGCTCGCGCATCAGCTCGATCATCGGCGGGTTCGGGTCCAGCGCCTCGAAGTAGATCTCTTTGAAGCGGTGCATATGGGGCCGGTGGCCGAGCAGTGGCTCGAGCGCCTCGGAGAGCTTTTCGAGGAACGCGGCCTCGGTGATTTCGCCTCTCTCCAGCACGAATAGGGGGTTCTCGCCGTCCGCTTCGGCGACAGCCTGCATCGCCTTGCCGAGGTTTTCGGTGGAGATGCCGGTCTCGTTCTGGAAGGCCATGAAGGAGCCGAGTAGCGGCGTGGTCAGTACGCCGCCGAAGTCCGAGACGATCGCCTCTATCCTGGAGTCCGTCTCAGCCATCGCCGCGCACGATCTCGTAGTGGCCGAGGCCCTCGCGGCCTTCGACCGACCAACGGAAGAAGGCGACCTCGGCGTTCAGGCCCTGCCGGCGCACCGATGCGGAGCTGATCAGCGTTCCGGCCCCGCGCAGCGGCGCCCCGTTCTCGTCGTCCGGCCACAGCTCGAGCGTCGCCCGGCGCTGGACGCCGTCGTCACCGTACTCGGTTGAGAGCAGCGTCTCGTCGAACTCGATCGGAGCCCCGTCGGGGTCGCAGAGGACGGCCGCAACCGTCTCTTCGCCGTGGCCGCCGGCCCCCGCCGGCCGCACCGCGGTTAGCGCGAGCAGGCCGCCGTCGGCGAAGACGATCCCGATCGACCGCCGCGTGATCTCGCCCAGGTCGTTCATGGTCGCGCGAGCCTACCGGCCGACCGAGCCGGAGGCCCGGCTACCATGGGCCGATGCCCGAGAACCAAACCGCAGCGCTCACCGAGGACGATGTGCTCGAGGTACTCGAGGAGGTCATCGATCCCGAGCTCGGCCTCGACTTCGTCTCGCTCGGCCTCGTCTACGACGTCGACATCGAGGGCAGCGAGGTCTACGTCACCTTCACCCTGACCACCCCCGCCTGCCCGATCGGCCCCCAGGTCTCCGAGCAGATGAAGGAGTTCGTCGGCGACATGGAGGGGGTCACCGCAGTCCACCCGAAGATGGTCTTCGACCCGCCGTGGAGCCCCGAGATGATGACCGAGGACGCCAAGTTCGCACTTGGCTTCTGAGCGCAGGGTTTTTCAGCGACTGATGAGTTGTCACCCCTATGGGGTGGTCAACTCATCAGTCGTCGTCGATTTGCGATAGCCGGCGACTGTCGCCATTGACCGGGACCTCGTCGGCGGTGGCGTCGAAGTCGTAGGAGCGGGTGCCGTCCGCGGGGTTCGGCCCTGGGCCGCCGCGGCCGGGCATTCCGACCACCGCGAAGCGCCGCGTGAAGTAGGTGCGGCCCAGCCGCCTGACGATCGCCCGGGTGGGCGGGATCAGGAAGACCAGGCCGAAGACGTCGGTGATGAACCCCGGTGTCAGCAGCAGCGTGCCGCCGATCACGATCATCACCCCGTCGGCCACCTCGCGGCCGGGGAAGCGCCGCTCGGCGATCGCGGCGTTGAAGCGCTGCCAGGCGCCGCGTCCCTGGTGGCGCAGCAGCAATGAGCCGAGCAGGGCGTCGGCCAGCAGCAGCGCCAGGGTCGGCCACACCCCGATTGCCTCGCCGACCTTGATGATCACGAACAGCTCCGCGATCGGCACGACGATGAAGAGGACGACCAGAAGGGCCATCTACGAAGCCTAGCCAGGCCGGCTGCTCAGGCTGCGGCAGAGGCGGCCGCGGCCTCCTCCAGCTCCACCAGCGACTCGGTCAGGCCGGCGGCGATCGCGTCGACGTCGTCCATCGAGTCGTAGTCCGCGAGCAGCCCGAAGCCGATGCGGCCGTTGTAGCTCATGATCGCCACCGCCAGCGCGTGGTTCTGGGGCAGGAAGGCGACCGGGAAGACCTCCTCCAGCTGTCGTCCCAGAACGTAGAGGGGGATCTGCGGCCCCGGCACGTTGGTGACGATCAGGTTGAAGAGCCGGGTGGAGAAGTTGATCCTGGCGGCCTGGGCGAGCAAGGTGGGCGGCGCGAAGTCGTTGAAGCGCGAGATCACTTCCGCGCCCAGCGCCTGCTTGGAGCGCTTCAGGTCCTCCATCTCCTCGCTGATCGCCCGCAGCCGGCGCACCGGATCCTCGACGTAGACCGGCAGCGGCCCGCGCATCGCGGCCAGCCTGTTGCCAAGCTCGCCGCGCTCGTCCTCGGTCCGGATCGAGACCGGCACCAGCGCCCGCAGCTCCAGCCCCTCGGTGCGGACTCCGCGGCCGTGCAGCCAGTTGCGCAGCGCCCCGGTGACGACGGCGAGGACGACGTCGTTGACGGTGCCGCCCAGCGCGTCCTTGATCCGCTTGAAGGCCGCCAGCTCCGAGCGCGCCCAGACGAAGCGCCGGTGCGGTCCGATCGGCTGGTTGAGCGGCACGTCGGGAGCCGGGTCGGCGAAGGCTGCGGCGAGTTCGCCAATCCCCTCCAGCGCCTCCGTCACCCGTTTCGCCGCCCACTCCGGGTGGCGCACTGCGTCGACCGTCCGCTCGGCCAGATGCAGCGGCATCGCGGCCGCGTCGGCGACGCCGCGGGCGACCAGCTCGGTGGTCGAAGGCTCGGCGCGCGGCACCCAGTCGTCGTCGACGACCGCCGGCTCGGGCACCGGCTCGAGGTCGAAAAGCACCGTGCCGATGTCGACGCCGGAGATCCCGTCGACCATCGCGTGGTGGGTCTTGGTCAGGATCGCGAAGCGGTCGCGCTCCAGCCCCTGCGCCAGCCACATCTCCCAGAGCGGCTTGGAGCGGTCGAGCTGCTGTGAGAAGACGCGCCCGGCGAGCCGCTTCAGCTCCTCCTCTCCGCCCGGCTCGGGCAGCGCGGTGTGGCGGATGTGGTAAGTGAGGTTGAAGTTGACGTCGTCGGCCCAGAGCGGCCGCCCGGCCTCCAGCGGTGGCACCGCGAGGCGCTGGCGGAAGCGCGGCACCTGGCTCAGCCGCCCCCGGATGTGCTCGACCAAATCGACGTATCGGGGTGTCGGCCCCTCGAAGATCAGGATCCCCCCGACGTGCATGTGACTGGTGGAGCTCTCGTTGGTCAGGAACGAGGCGTCGATGGCGGTCAGGCGGTCGAGATGCCCTCCGTTGGTATTCATAGAGTCAGTTTTGCGCTCCACTCACTGCGCAGAGAGTCAGATATGGATGCTTGTTCATTCCGCGCTCAGGGCAACGGTACCCTGTTCGGAATGGCGCCCGCCACAGCCTCCGCCCCTCGCAAGGTTCTCCTCGCCGCCCCGCGCGGCTACTGCGCCGGCGTCGACCGCGCGGTGCAGACGGTCGAGCGCGCCCTCGACCTCTACGGCGCCCCCGTCTACGTCCGCAAGGAGATCGTCCACAACAAACACGTGGTCGAGGAGCTGGCCAAGCGCGGGGCGATCTTCGTCGAGGAGGAGACCGAGGTGCCGGAGGGGGAGATGGTCGTCTTCTCGGCGCACGGCGTCGCTCCGGCGGTCCACGAGAACGCCGCCGTCCGCAGCCTGCGCACGATCGACGCCACCTGCCCGCTGGTGACCAAGGTCCACGTCGAGGCGCGCCGCTTCGCCGCCGACGGTTACACGATCGTGATGATCGGCCACGAGGGCCACGAGGAGGTCGAGGGGACGACGGGCGAGGTCCCGGACAGCATCATCCTGGTGCAGACCGCCGAGGAGGTCGACTCGCTGGAGGTGCCCGACCCCGAGCGCGTCGCCTTCATCACGCAGACCACGCTCTCCGTCGACGAGACGGCGGAGATCATCGCCGCCCTGCGCGGCAGGTTCCCGGCGATCGTCAGCTCCAAGTCAGACGACATCTGTTACGCAACCACCAACCGCCAGATCGCCGTCAAGCAGCTCGCCCGCGAGTGCGACCTGGTCCTCGTGATCGGCTCCACCAACTCGTCGAACTCGAACCGCCTGGTCGAGGTGGCCCGCGAGCACGGCGCTGCCTCCCACCTGATCGACAACCACACCCAGGTGAGGGAGGAGTGGCTGGAGGGAGCCGAGACCGTCGGCATAACCTCCGGCGCCAGCGCCCCCGAGGAGCTGGTCGAGCGCCTGGTCGACTTCTTCCGCGACCGCGGCGCCGTCGAGGTCGCCGAGCTCCGCACCGTCCACGAGGACGTCCGCTTCATGCTCCCGAAGGAGATCCGCGAGGAGCTGGTCGCGCGGGGCTGATTTCCGCTCTTCTTGCTCGTCCCCACGTGGCGACACGAAACGTCTTGTCTGCGCTACCATGCCCGGCGTGATCCAACCCGGACGAAATCGCACGCAGCACGCGTGTCCCCAGGCGCCGCCGGCGCCGGCCTCGCCCGTGCTGTGCAGAGAAAGGAGCTGGAGTTGGATCACATGGACATCGATACGGAGGTAGCGCCCGGGCTGCGCTCGCGCGATCTCCTGCTGCCGATCGAAGGCCTCGAAGGGCCCACCGATCTGCCCAGGGCCCTGTTCGTGCGCGAGGTGCTGGAGCGAGCCCGCCGGGTGGTGGCGAGCAGCCACGCCGAGCGCGAGGGCGAGCCCTTGGCCCTCGAGGACGCAGAGGGGCTTGGCGAGCCGATCCAGGCGAGCATCGATCGGTACGGAGTTCGCGAAGCGCTGCTGCGCAACGAGGAGGGCACGATCCTGCTTCGCAGGTTGGGTGGAGCCTTCGAGGTCTCGGTCGCCGCGGTGCAGGCAACGCGCGCCCGGGAGCTGGCGGAGTCGCTTGCCGCTGCGATCCGCGTCGAGCGCAAGCCGTGCGACACCCGCGTCGCGGTCGCCTTCTGGTCGGGTTCCGGTGACGGCTTTTTCTCCACGCCGCATCCGCGCTGGCGGCGGCTAGCTCTGCCGCTCTTCGCCGAGGTCGCGGCCAACTACCCCGCAAGCGTGCGCAGGGGCCTTGCCGAGCTCTTCTCCCAGCCCAGCGGCGACGCCCTGCCCGGTCGTCTCGCTCTCTGGCACGGTCTTCCGGGAACCGGCAAGACCTGGGCTCTGCGCGCGCTGGGGCGCGAGTGGAGCGAGTGGTGCGACCTTCACTACATCACCGATCCAGAGCGTCTGCTGGGCGGCGACACCGCCTACATGCTGGGGGTCCTGGCGGGCAAGTCCGAGCCCCTCGACCCCGACCCCGACGACGATTACGAGGAGCCGGCCGGGCGGGAGTGCGAGCCGGCCGAGCGCTGGCGCCTCCTCGTCCTCGAGGACGCCGGCGAGCTGCTGGGCGTTGCGGCGCCGGCCGAGGTCGGCCGCGGCTTCGCCCGCCTGCTCAACATCGCCGACGGGCTGCTCGGCCAGGGCAGCCGGGCGCTGATCCTGGTCACCACCAACGAGCCGCTCGGAAAGCTCCACCCCGCGGCGCTTCGACCCGGCAGGGCGATGGCGACGCTCGAGTTCGCGTCGTTGGGCGCCGCCGAGGCAAGCGCCTGGCTCGCAGAGCGCGGAGTGGAGCGTCATCTCGAGTCCCCGGCGACGATCGCGGAGCTACACGCGATGCTCGCCGGCAGCCACCCAGCCGCCGTGCCGCCCAGCGCGCCGGTTGGCTTCGCCTAGCTCGGTCGACCCCAGGGATCACCCATGTGTTTGCCACCACTTGAGGAACCCGCGAAGCTGATTCTCACCGGCAAGGTCGAGAGTCTTGAAGAGACGTTTGAGTTGCAGGTCAGACAGTGGTTTTGCGGGCGGCTGTCCGCGCTCTATCCGCGAGATGTCGGGCTGTGCACAACGGAGCTCTGCGGCAAGATCCCCTTGGAGCATGCCCAACCGGTTGCGTTGAATTGACAGCAAGACGCCAACCTGAAATGCGGTGTTCGCAAGTGCCGATTTGGCTTGCCTTGCCGTCCTCGCACGTTGGGGAAGGATCGGACCTCTCGATGCCATCGCTCTACGCCTTTCAGTGGAGGGGTACCGAAAGGCTATGCGGGATTGTGTTGACTTCAATACCAAGAACTCAAAGAAGTGTGACTAATGTGACTAGGGTATTTCCGGGCGTCGCTCCGTCCACTCGCCGTCGGCCGCCGCCTCGAGCTGGCCTGCAAGGGCGAGCAGAGTCGCCTCGTCGTTCTCGCGCCCCAGCAACTGCGCGCCGATCGGCAGCCCGGTCGCGGTGAACCCCGCCGGCACGCTGATGCCGGGCCAGCCGACCACGTTCCAGGCCCAGGCGAACGGGCAGGCGGCGCTGGCGGCAGTACTCGTCGCCCAGTAGCCGCGGCCGTCCATCGCGCCGATCCGCGGCGGCGGCGCCGCTGTGGTTGGGGTCAAGACGACGTCGACGCGCTCGAAGATGCGGCCGATCCGGCGCGCCAGCGCCGGCTCCGCCGCCCGTGACGCCACCAGCGGTGGGCCGCCGAGCAGGCGGCCGAGGCGTCCGTGGACGTGGGTGCGCGGCTCCAGGGGGGCGTCGTTGGGCACGCGGTCGCGCAGCCAGGCGTGCACTCCTCCCATTCCGCGCGGGATGATTCCCAGCCCGACCAGCCCGTAGCTGGGATCGGTACGCACCACATCGTGGCCCAGCTCGGCGAGTCGCTCCGCGGTTCGTTCCGTCGCGGTCCGTACCTCTGGATCGACTTTGTCCGGGACGCCGAGTGGAGTCGCGAAGGAAAGGGCGACTCGCAGGTGTCGCGGCGGTTGAGAGGCGGCCGCGGCGAAGCTCTCGAAGTGGGGAGTGGGCCGGTGTAGGTCGCCCTCGCGGTTGCCTGTCACCGCGTCCAGCAGCAGGGCGGCGTCGGCGACGCTGCGTGTCAGCGGCCCGAAGCAGGTGAGCCCGTTGAAGGCCTCGGCGTCGGGCCAGGTGGAGATCCGTCCTCGCTGTGGCTTCAGCCCCACCAGCCCGGTCCAGGCGGCGGGGATGCGGACCGAGCCGGCTCCGTCGGAGCCGATCGCGCCGGCGACCAGCCTCGCCGCAACCGCTGCTGCGGCGCCACCGCTCGAGCCACCGGGCGTGTGGCCGGTGCTCCAGGGGTTGGAGGTCGCACCGAAGGCGGGGGACTCGGTGAACGGCCATTGGCCGACCTCGGGTGCGTGGGTCTTGCCGATCACGATCGCGCCGGCGGCCCGCAGACGCCGCACCAACTCCGCATCCTCCTTGGCCGGCGCGTGAGAGCCGCCGCAACCGAAGGGGGTGGTGTGTCCTGCGAGATCGACGTCGTCCTTGATCGCGATCGGCACCCCCAGCAGGGGCGCGCCGTCGCCGCTGGCGAGGCGCCTGTCGGCGGCGGCGGCTTCCTCGAGCGCCGCCTCCTCGCAGACGACGCGGAAAGCATTGAGAGTCGGCTGGGAAGCGGCGATCCGACGCAGGCACAGCTCCGTCAGCTCCTGTGAGGAGGCCTCCCCGCCGATCAGCATCAGCGCTTGCGCTTCGAGGCCGGCGAAAGCCAGCTCGTCCTCGGATTGAGCGGTCGGTGCGGAAGCCTTGCTCTCGGTCATCTGCTCTCCAGGTATTGTTAGGTCGTTCGAACGAACGATAGTCGAAGCGCGAGGCCGATGCCCGCAACTGCAGCCACAGATCCCGCTCAGGACAAACGCGACAAGCGCGAGGCGCCCGAAACGCGCGAGCGCATACTGCGCGCCGCCCTCGAGCTGATCGGCCGAGAGGGGATCGCCGCCGTCAGCAACCGCCGGCTGGCCCAGGCGGCCGGGGTGTCGTTGGGATCGTTGACCTATCACTTCCCCAGCCAGGCCACCTTGCTGCGTGAGAGCCTGTTCCTCTACGTGGGGGAGGAGGTCACCCGCTTGGAGGCGATCGCCGCCGGCCTGCGCGCCCGCTGCCCCCATCCCAGCACCGAGGAGGTGGCCGCGGAGGTCCAGCGGATCGCCACCGAGAGCGCCGATCGCCCCGAGCAGGTCGCCGAGCTGGAGCTGCACCTGCGCGCTTCGCGGGACCCCGCCCTTCAGGATGCCTCCCGGCGCTGCTTTGCCGCCTACGAAGGCGTCGCGGCGGCTGCACTGGAATCCCTCGGAGTCCCCGACGCCTCGCGCCACGCCCGGGCAGTCGTCGCGCTGATGACCGGGATGGGCATACAGCGCCTCGGGGCCGGTGTCCACGATGCGAGCGGCGTCGCCCAGGCCCTGCTCACGATCGTCCGTGGCGCGCTCGCCGAAGGATGACTTAGGTACCTTGAACCGGAGGAGGATTGCAATGGGAAAGAAGATCCCGATTGCTGCGACGCTGGGCCTGCTCGTTGTGGCTGGCACGGCGAGCGCTGTGCAGATACGGATGGGGGACATCATCCTCAACGCGCACGGCAGCTTCTCGCCGAGAGCGCTGCCCAAGCACGAAGATGCCCCGATCACCCTGCACGGCGGCGGCAAGGTCTCCACGGTCTCCGGCGAACTCCCCCCGATCGTGGAAACGCTCAACATCGAATTCGACCGCCACGGCTCGGTGCAGACCGTCGGCCTGGAAGTCTGCACGTCCGGAAAGCTGCAGGCCACCGACGTGCCCGCTGCCCGCCGCGCCTGCCCAAACGCGATCGTAGGCAAGGGCGTCGGCCACGCGATCGTCGCCTTCCCCGAACAGAGGCCGATCCCGATCTCTTCGCCGATCACGATCTTCAACGGCCCCAAGCGCCACGGCGACGACACGGTGCTTGCCCACGCCTACACCACCGTTCCGGTCCCGACCACCTTAATCGTCCCGGTCGTGATCGAAAGAATCCACCACGGCGTATACGGCTACCGGACCAAAGCGAGGATTCCCAAGATCGCCGGCGGCGCCGGCCATCCGATCTCGGGCTCACTGAGGATCGGAAAAAAATGGACCCACAGAGGCCGCAAGCACAGCTACGTCAACGCCCGCTGCGAAACCGGGCACCTGCAGGCTCGCGTCGAAGTCACCTTCAAGGACGAAACCTCTCTCAGGGGCACCTTCTTCCAGACCTGCAAGGTGCGGACGTAAGCTGCACTCATGGATGGTTCGGGCGCGGGGAAGAGCGGGTTCACCCGTAAGGAGCTGCTCGAGTCCGGAGCAACGGCGGCCTCGGCCCTGCTGTTGGCACAGGGTGCCGGGGTCGAGCGGGCGCTCGCCGCCTCGAGGGGGAAGCGGCGCGACGTCGCGGGGATGAACATCGTCCTCTTCCTCACCGACCAGGAACGCGCGATCCAGCACTTCCCGCCGAACTGGCTGCGGCGAGAACCTGCCGGGGATGCGGCGACTGCGACGACACGGGCTCAGCTTCGAACGCGCCTTCACCAACGCCTGCATGTGCTCCCCGGCGCGCTCGACCCTGATGAGCGGCTACTTCCCGGCGCAGCACGGGGTGAAGTACACGCTCGAGGAAGACATGCCGGCCTCCGAATACCCGCAGGTGGAGCTGCCGACCGACCTGAAGAACCTCGCCACGGTGATGAAGGCGGCCGGCTACAACGTCGTCTACAAGGGCAAGTGGCACTGCTCGAAGCCGGCCCAGAAGGAAAACGCCGTCCCGGCCGACCTCGAAAAGTACGGCTTCCTGCGCTGGGACCCGCCCGACGCCGGCGCCAACCAGACCGTCCCCGAGGCCGGCGGCGGCAAAGTCGACAACGACGGGCGCTTCATCAACTCGGTCGGCGAAGCGGCCGCGGGAACCGAGGGGGCGCTCCAGTACCTGGGTTCGACGGCAGCGCAGCAGCAGCCCTTCTTCATGGTGATCTCACTGGTCAACCCGCACGACGTCCTCTTCTACCCGGGCTCCGGCTTCGAAGAAGACGAATACGACCAGTCCTGGCTGGAAGGGAACATTCACCTGCCGGAGACCGTCGACGAAGACCTCTCGACCAAGCCCTCGGTCCAGGAACAGTTCCTGCGGATCTTCAACCTGACCGGGAAACTGAAAACGCCGGCGCAGAAACGCAACTACCTGAACTTCTACGGCAACCTGATGCGCTCCTCCGACGGCTACCTCGTCGACGTACTCGACAAGCTGGAAGAAACCGGCCTCTTCGACAACACGCTGGTGATCCGCACCGCCGACCACGGCGAGATGGGCCTTGCCCACGGCGGCCTGCGGCAGAAGAACTTCAACTTCTACGAGGAGGCGCTGCGGGTGCCGCTCGTCTACTCCAACCCGACGCTCTTTCCGCGGCCGGCGAGCAGCGACGCGCTGGTCTCCCACGTCGACTTCCTGCCGACGCTGGCGAGCCTGGCGGCGGCGCCGAAGGGCGCCCGCGCCAACTGGGAGGGAGTCGACTACTCGAAGCTGGTCCTGCACCCGTCCTCGAACCGCTCCACCCAGGACTACGTCGTCTTCACCTACGACGACTACCAGTCCGGCCAGGCCCACGGCCCCTACCCGAAACCGCCGAACCACGTGGTCAGCATCCGCGAAGGGCGCTGGAAGATGGCCAAGTACTACGACGTCAAGCACCGGAAGCGGCCGCAGTGGGAGATGTACGACCTGAAGAAAGACCCGCTGGAGAAGACGAACCTCGCCTACAAGGGCTACGAACGCTCTCCCGCGCAGGAGAAGCAGTTCCAGCGACTCAAACGGAAGCTGGCCCGGGTCGAGAAGACCCGCCTGCAGCCGCTCGGCCGTGCGCCAGTTTCCCCGCCGGGAGCTTGACTGAGTCTTTACCTAATTTTGACCTGCCGCCAATCTTCGGCGGGGATGCTGCTCGCGTCACCCAACGAAGGAGGCGACCATGCCCCAGATACTCGTAGTGACCGACACTCCGGAGGAGACCGCAGACACGGTCGTGTATCGAGAGCGGATCGCCCTGACAGACCTCGAGTCCGACCACTACTCGGGCCAGCTGGTCGAGCGAGTCGGCTGGGCCGTGCTAGACGCCGACGAGCTCGAGCACAAAGGTCCGACTCGCCTCGCATCCGACCGCGCAGTGAGCTGAGCCCTGAGGCGGTTCCGCGGAACCGCCTCAGGTTCCGGGCGGCACGATGCCGGCGGCGAAGCTGATCGACCAGATCCTGAGACCGGGAGAGGGGCGGAGGGTGGCGGTGTGGCTCTCGTGGCTCGGATGCTCGGCGAGGGTGTAGAGGGCCGGATCTGTCACCTGGACCGGGTCGTGGACTGAGCCGTCTAGTTCGATGGTCAGCTCGCCCACTCCCTCGACCGTCGCGTAGGCGCCCCCGGCTGCGTACTCGACGGCCAGCTCTTCGCCATCCTCGCCCGCCGTCCACGGTTGCTCCCAGGAGCCGCCGGGGAAGATCTCCTCGGTGGGCGCGATCACACGAGCGCCCGGTCCGTCGGTGGGGCGGAGGGGGGGCATCGGGTCGGGCAGCTCGCGGAGGGCGTCTATCTCTCGCAGCTCCTCCTGAATCGCCAGCTCGGTTCCGATGTAGTCGCCCTCGCCGAAGTGGAACCAGGCGAGGGTGCCGCCTCGACTCCAGAGGAAGAGGCTGGGCCAGCCCTCGCAGCCGTAGCTGAGCCAGAGGTCTCGGTCGGCGTCGATCGCCACCGGGAATTCGATTTCGAGGCGGTTCAGGCCGGCGACGACGACGTCGGGGTCGGCGCCGAAGGGGAAGCGCGGGGCCTGGACGCCGATCACGCTCAGGCCCGCGTCGCGGTAGCGGCGGTGCCACTCGGTCACGTAGGGGAGGGTCCGTACGCTGTTGAGTTGGGCGAAGTCGAAGAAGTGAACTAGGGCTGGGCCGCCTGCGGTGACCTCGTGCATTGGACCGGGCGCCTCCCCGGCCCAGGCGATCCGGTCCGGCAGATCCGGGGCGGCGATGTTGTCTCGGCCGGGGCGCAAGGGCGCGGACGTTATCCTGGGCCAGGATGTCGCCCCTCAACGGCTTGCTCGAGTTTGTTCTCCCGGTCGTCCCGCTCCTTCTCCTAGTCGTTTCGCTGTTGTTCGGCCACTACCCGGGCGCCGAGGCGATCGCGCGGCTGTCAGAGCGCGTCGCTCCGAGGCGACCGCCCAGGTCCGCCGCGAGCCAGCGACGCCCGGCGCCTCCGCGCTCCCATGCGGCGAGCGGTGGCCTGCTGATCGCCTTCCGCCTCGCCCAGCGCCCGCCTCCTCTCCACGCCTAGATCAAGCATCTAGTCGCGGCCGACCGGTCGCGCAAGGGTCGGTGCGGGCTGTGCCCCCGCGCCCTGAGCGAAGGAGCAAGAGATGAATTCGAGCACTGTGCGTGTGGTCGTGGGTATCGCGATCGTCGTCGTGGCGGTCGTGCTGCTGGTCGTCCTCAAGGACAACGGCGGCGGCGTCAAGAGCAGCAACGCGAACGGGAAGGACCCGGTCGTCGTGGTCAAGAACGGCAAGCCGGTCGGGGGGATCCGAACCCTGACCTACAACAAGGGCGACCGGATCCGCTTCAAGGTGGACTCGGACGTCAGCGACGAGGTGCATCTTCACGGCTATGACGCGATGAAGGATGTCAAGGCCGGCGGCTCGGTCAGCTTCGACGTCCCGGCGACGATCGAAGGGGTCTTCGAGGCCGAGCTGGAGGGTCGCAAGGAGCAGATTGCGGAAATCACGGTCAACCCATGACCTGGCTGCCGGTCGCCCACGCGCTGGTCGCGCGCAAAGACCTGCCGATCCCCGCCTGGTTGTTCGCCTGGGGGGCGTCGATCGTCCTGATCGTCTCCTTCTTCGCGCTCTCGGCTCTGTGGCGCACGCCCCGCTTCGAGCAGGAACGGTGGCGGCCTTTCGGCGACCGGCTTTCGCGGGGCCTGCTCTCACTGCCCGCGCAGGCGCTCTGCGGGGCGATCGGCATCTTCCTGCTCGGCGTCGCCGTCTACGCCGGGCTGCGCGGCACCGAAGCGCCGGACCGCAATTTCGCCCTCACCTTTCTCTTCGTCACCTGCTGGCTCGGCTTCCCGCTGTTCAGCGTCCTGCTGGGCGACGTGTTCAGGCCATTCAACCCGTGGCGGGCGATCGGGAGGATGGCGGGCGGCGCGTTCGAGGCGGTGTCCCGCCAGCGAGCCGCGCACCTTGCCTATCCCGAGGCGCTGGGTCGCTGGCCGGCGGCGATCGGCCTGCTGGCGTTCGTCTGGCTGGAGGTCGTCTACGGCGCCAGCGGCGGGGTCGCGGTTGGGCTCTCGCCGCACGCCGCGGGGGTCGCGGCGCTCCTCTACAGCGGCTACACGCTGGCGTTGATGGCGCTGTTCGGGGTCGAGGAGTGGTGCGATCGCGGCGAGGTGTTCTCGGTCTTCTTCGGGATGCTCTCCCAGCTCGCGCCGTTCGGCGTCAGGGACGGCAGGCTGGGGAGAAGGCGGCCGTTCTCGGCAGCCGGCCACTGGGCCACCGTGCCCGGCTCGGCGGCGGTGGTGCTCGCCTCGATCGCCTCGACCAGCTTCGACGGAGCCCAGGAGGGGGCGCTCAAGGGCGCCATCGTCAGCACCTTCAACCGGCTGGTCGACGCCGGTTTAGGCCTCTCCGCCGCGCTGCGCCTCTCCGACACCGTCTTCATGCTCGTCTGCTTCGCCGGGGTCGCCCTCGTCTACCTGCTCGGGGTGCGGGGGATGCGGACGGTGCGCGGCGCGCCGTCGTTCGCCACGCTGCGCTCCGGCTTCGCCCACACGCTGATCCCGATCGCCTTCGCCTACCTGGTCGCCCACTACTTCAGCCTCTTCGTCTTCCAGGAGCAGGCGCAGTTCACCTACCTGCTCTCAGATCCTCTGGGCACTGCGACCACCGACCTCTTCGGGACCGCCTCCGGGGGAGTCGACTTCCAGCTGCTCAGCGCCAACGTCATCTGGTACGTCCAGGTCGGCGCGCTCGTCCTCGGCCACGTCCTCGGCCTCACGCTCGCCCATGACCGAGCCCTTCTCTACTGGAGCGACTACCGCCAGGCGACCCGCTCCCAGTACTGGATGCTCGCCGTGATGGTCGCCTTCACCTGCTTCGGCCTCTACCTGCTGTCGGTCGCCAACGCATGACCTTGCCCTTTGCCCACGTCGGCCACTACCTCTGGATCCTCTACGTCCTCCCGGTCCTGATCGTCATCGCCTCAATCGTCAAGACCACGATTTCTGAAAAGCGCGAGGACCGGGACGATTCGACGGCGGGTGGCGCGGGGGAGGGTCCGAGAACGGACAAACCTGCCCGCCCGCAGGACCCTCCCCCGTGACAGGACCCGCCGCCGGAACGCTCTGGCTCTAGAGGATCTCGGCGAGCCGCCGCTCGAGCGCCGCTGAGATCTCGTCCCGTACCGGCCCCTCGGCAAGTCGCTCGACCAGCGACTCCAGGAACCCTTCGATGATCAGCGTTTTCGCCGCGGCGGGATCGAGTCCGCGGGACGTCAGGTAAAAGAGCTGCTCTTTGTCGATCTGGGCGATCGCCGCGGCGTGGGTGCAACGGACGTCGTCGGCGAGGATCTCCAGGCCGGGGATCGCGTCGGCGTGGGCGTCGGTGGAGAGCAGCAGGTTGCGGCTCTCCTGGAAGGCGTCGGTCTGCTGGGCGCCGGGGTCGACCTTGATCATCCCCCGCCAGACGGCCGTCGAGCCGGCGGCGAGGACGCCGCGGAAGGCGAGGTCGGAGTTGGTGTTCGGCGCCGCGTGCTCCTGCGTGGTGTCGAAGTCGAGGTGCTGCCCGGGGCCGCCGGCGTAACCGCCGGTGACGCGGGCTTCCGAGCCCGGACCCGCGAGTTTGGTGTCCATCCGCACCTTGCCGCCGCCGGAGCCGAAACCGAGCGCCGCCCAGTCGAGGCGGGCGTCGCGCTCGACCTGGGCGCGCTGGGTGGCGAAGATCCACGACTTCTCGGAGATGTCCTGGGTGTTGACGTAGCGCAACGTCGCCGCCTGGCCGACGCTCAACTCGACCACTGAGTTGAGCAGTCCGTCGACCTCGTCATCGGGCGAGGACCAGTGCTCCCAGACCTCCGCTTCGGCACCCTCCTCGAGCACGACCAGGGTGCGCCAGCCGATCGCGACGGCGTCGCGGTCGACCGGAACCTCGATCCGGATCGGCTCGGCGACCTTGACGCCGCGCGGCACGTGGACGAGGACGCCATCGCGCCAGCCCGCCTCGTTGCGGGCGACGAAGGGGTCCTCGACCGGGACCAGCGCCCCGAGCCGCTCTTCCAGCAGCTCCGCGTGGGAAAAGACGGCCTCGGCGAGCGAGACCACCGTCGCGCCCTCGGCGCCGCTGACCTCGGCCTCGGCGTCAGCCGCCTCGTAGGAGTCGATCTCCAGCTTCGAGAGGTCGGTGAATTCCCAGCCCTTCGACTTGTGGTCGGGCAGCGGCAGGCTCTCGACAAGAGAGGCGCCCTGTCGGCGCCTCTCCTCCAGCCAGGCCGGCTCGGTCGCCACCTCAGCCAATCGAGCCCTCCATCTGCAGCTCGATCAGGCGGTTGAGCTCGACCGCGTACTCCATCGGCAGCTCTTTGGTGACCGGCTCGATGAAGCCGTTGACGATCATCTTCGAGGCCTCCTCCTCGCTGAGCCCGCGGCTCTGCAGGTAGAAGAGCTGCTCGTCGCCGATCTTCGAGACGGTCGCCTCGTGGCCGACGTCGGCGTCGTTCTCGTCGATGCGGATCGTCGGGTAGGTGTCCGAGCGCGAGTCCTCGTCGAGCAGGAGCGCGTCGCAGACGACCTTGGAACGAGCTTCGGTCGCCCCGTCGGCGATCTCGAGCAGGCCGCGGTAGGTCGCCCGCCCGCCGTCCTTGGAGATCGACTTGGAGAAGACCGAGGAGGAGGTGCGCGGCGCCGCGTGGATGATCTTGCCGCCGGCATCCTGGTGCTGGCCGTCGCCGGCGAAGGCGATCGAGAGGATCTCGCCGTGGGCTTCGGGACCGAGCAGGTAGATCGACGGGTACTTCATCGTCAGCTTCGAGCCGAGGTTGCAGTCGACCCACTCCATCGTCGCCTTCTCGTGGGCGACGGCGCGCTTGGTGACCAGGTTGAAGACGTTCTGCGACCAGTTCTGGACCGTCGTGTAGCGGACCCGCGAGCTCTTCTTGGCGACGATCTCGACCACCGCGGAATGCAGCGAGTCGCTGGAGTAGACCGGCGCCGTGCAGCCCTCTATGTAGTGGACGTCGGCGCCCTCCTCGCAGATGATCAGCGTCCGCTCGAACTGGCCCATGTTCTCGGTGTTGATGCGGAAGTAGGCCTGCAGCGGCATCTCGACCTTGACCCCGGCCGGCACGTAGACGAAGGAGCCACCCGACCAGACGGCCGAGTTGAGCGCCGCCAGTTTGTTGTCGTTGGGCGGGATGATCGTCGCCCAGTGCTCGCGCACCAGGTCCTCGTGCTCGCGCAGGGCCGTGTCCATGTCGGTGAAGATCACGCCCTGGGCCTCGAGCTTCTCGTTGACCTGGTGGTAGACGACCTCGGACTCGTACTGGGCGCCGACGCCGGAGAGGAATTTGCGCTCCGCCTCCGGGATGCCGAGCCGGTCGAAGGTGTTTTTGATGTCGTCCGGGACCTCGCTCCAGTCGCGGCTGTTCTTCTCCGAGGCGCGCACGAAGTAGTGGATGTCGTCGAAGTCGATCTGGTCGAGGTCGCCGCCCCATTTCGGGGTTGGGCGCGAATAGAAGTGCTCAAGCGCCTTCAGCCGGAAGTCCCGCATCCACTGCGGCTCGTCCTTGTACTCGGAGATCGATTCGACCACCTCGCGCGAGAGGCCCTTCGGCGCCTTGTAGGCATAGCCGGTCTCGGGGTCGTGGAAGCCGAACTTCTCCTTGTAATCGGAGTTGATGCCGGCGAGATCTCTTTTCTCCGCTACTGCCTCAGGCGTTGCCATGTCAATCGACCTCCAAGACGATGGTGTCGTCCTCGATGGCTATCGGGAACGTTTGCACCGGCGTGAAAGCTGGGAGGGTCTTCGGCCTACCGGTGCTCAGGTCGAAGAGGGAGCCGTGACGGGGGCACTCGACGGTACAGGCTGCCGGGTCGAACTCACCCTCGGCGAGCGGCCCGTTGTCGTGGGAGCAGCGATCCTCGATCGCGTACAGCGTCCCCTCGCAGTTGAACACGCCGATCTTGCGCCCCTCGTGCTCGACCAAGCGCGTCGCGCCCGCCGGCAGCTCGGCGGCGGGGCAGACGGGGATGGATGTGCGGACGGTGTCTGGCAAGGGATTCGAGGGTTCCGCCGCAGCTAGTGCGGGTTGAGACTTAATCCTACTGCTACGGTCGGATTTTAGCGGCCGAACCGGATTGGCCCGGTCGCCGTAACAAACGGTTGACCTGAGGCCCCCTCCAGGTGAGAGGATCGGCGAAACCTTCGAGGAGAGGAAACACGATGAGCGAGAGGTCCAGTTACGTCCCGGGGACCCCATGCTGGGTCGACCTGGGAACCCCTGATCTGGAGGCCGCCGCGGCGTTCTACGGAGGCCTCTTCGGCTGGAGCGTGGAGGAGGGGGAGAACTCCGAGCAGACCGGCGGCTACCGGCAGGCGACGCTGCGCGGCAAGCCCGTCGCGGGCGTGATGCCGCTGATGCAGGAGGGCCAGCCTCCGGCTTGGAGCAGCTACGTCTCGGTCGAGGACGCCGACGCCGTGGCGGCAAAGGTGCGCGAGGCCGGCGGCAACGTGATCGCCGAGCCGATGGACGTCCTCGACCTCGGCCGCATGGCGATCTTCGCCGACCCGACCGGCGCCGTCTTCGGCATCTGGCAGCCGGGCACGTTCGCCGGCGCCGAAGTCGTCAACGAGGCCAGCGCCCTCGTCTGGAACGAGCTCAACACGCGCGACACCGAGGCGGCCAGGGCTTTCTACTCCGCCGTTTTCGGCTGGGGCTTCGAGGACATGGAGATCGACGACGGCGGCACCTACACCGCGCTCAAGGTCGGCGAGAACACGGTCGGGGGCATGCTCGACATGACCGGCCGCGTCCCCGACGAGGTCCCCGCCCACTGGCTCGCCTACTTCGCGGTCGACGACGCCGACGCCAGCATGGAGAAGGCGAAGGATCTCGGCGGCAGCGTCGCCTTCGGCCCGGCTGACATCGTCGCCGGGCGCATCGCGGTGGCGAGCGATCCGTTCGGCGCCGTCTTCGCGGTGATCAAGCCCAAACCGATGGAAGGGGACTCCTAGAGCGAGCCGAGGTCGGCGGCCGCCTCCGAGGGGTCGCCGACCTCGCCCTCGTCCTCCCATTCGGCGGGCTGGCCAAGGCTGGCGCTCTTGACGACCTTCAGCCCCAGCATCGCGCACTTCATCCGCGTCGCCGAGATCTCGATCCCCAACAGATCGAGGACGAACTCCTTCGGCAGCCGCAGCAACTCCTCGCGCGTTTTGCCGGCCAGCTCGTCGGTGAGCAGCGACGTCGCTGCGGTCGAGATCGCGCAGCCCTTGCCGTCGAAGGCGACCTCAGCGACACGGCCCTCTTCGTCGAGTCGGATCGTTACGTGCTGCTCGTCCCCACAGAAGGGGTTGGTGTCCTCGAATTCGAGGTCGGGCTGCGCGATCCGCCCGAAGTTGTGCGGCCGCTTGTAGTGCTCGAGGATCTGGTCTCGGTAGAGCTCGTCCATCAGAGTCCGAAGACCTTGCGGGCGTCGTGGAGGCCGTCGATGAGGCGGTCGATCTCCTCGGGGGTGGTGTAGACGCCGAAGCTGGCACGTGCGGTGGCGGCTACGCCGAGGCGGTCCATCAGGACCTGGGCGCAGTGGTGGCCGGCGCGGACCGCGATTCCGTGACGATCGAGGATCTCAGAGACGTCGTGAGCGTGGATGCCCTCCAGCTCGAAGGAAACCGGGCCGACCCGGTTCGCGGCGCGGGGCGGGCCGAAGATCCGCAGCCCCGGCACCTCGGCCAGCCGCTGCAGCGCGTAGTCGGCGACCGCGCGCTCGTGGTCCAGCACCGCCTCCATCCCAAGTCCGTCGAGCCAGCGCAGCGCCGCAGCCATCCCGATCGCCTGCGCGATCGCCGGCGTGCCCGCCTCGAAGCGGGCGGGCGGGTCGGCGTAGGTGGTCCCCTCGCGGGTGACCTTGCGGATCATCGAGCCGCCACCGAGGAACGGCGGCATCGCCCGCAGCAGGTCGAGGCGCGCCCAGAGCGCGCCGATCCCGGTCGGCCCGTAGAGCTTGTGTCCGGTCGTCGCGTAGAAGTCGACGTCGAGCGCTGCTACGTCGAGCGGCAGCTTCGGCGCCGCCTGGGCGCCGTCGGCGAGCACCAGGGCGCCGGCCTCGTGCGCCAGCCGCGCGATCTCGGCGACGGGGTTCTCCGTCCCCAGCGCGTTGGAGACGTGGGTGACGGCGACGAGCTTGGGCCCGCTCTCGAGCAGCGCCGCGAAGGCGTCCATGTCGAGCAGGCCCTCGTCGTCGACCGGCGTCCAGTCGATCTCGGCCCCGACCCGCTCGGCCAGCTGCTGCCAGGGCACGATGTTGGAGTGGTGCTCCATCTCGGTGAGGACGATGCGGTCGCCCTCGCCGACGTTGGCGTCGCCCCAGGCCCGCGCGACCAGGTTGATCGCCTCGGTCGCATTGCGGACGAAGATCACCTCGCGGCGGTCGGCGGCGCCGAGGTGGTCGGCAACCGTCGCCCGTGCGCCCTCGTAGGCGGCCGTCGCCTCCGCCGAGAGCGTGTGGGAGCCACGGTGGACGTTGGAGTGGTGGCGCCGCTCGTAGCGGTCGACCGCCTGGATCGAGGCCAGCACCCGCTGGGCGCTGGCGCCGCTGTCGAGGTAGGCGACCGGCCGCCCGTGCACCTCGCGCTCCAGCGCCGGGAACGCCGCCCGGACCTTCTCGATCGGGAACGCCTGGGCGGAGACGGTCACGGGCTTGCGGCCACCTCCTCGCGGATCCAGCCGTAGCCCTTCTCCTCGAGCAGGGAGACCAGCTCCGGGCCGCCCTCCTTGACGATCCGCCCCTCGAACATGACGTGGACGAAGTCGGGCTTCACCATGTGCAGGATCCGCTGGTAGTGGGTGATGATCAGCACGCCCATATCGGGGCCGGCGAACTTGTTGACCCCATCGGCGACCGTGCGCAGGGCGTCGATGTCGAGTCCCGAGTCGGTCTCGTCGAGGATCGCGATCTCGGGCCGAAGCAGCGCCAGCTGCAGCAGCTCCATCCGCTTCTTCTCCCCGCCGGAGAAGCCGTCGTTGAGATAGCGGCTGGAGAAGTCTTTCGGAATATTGGCCAGCGCCATCGCCTCCTGGGCGAGCTTGGCGAAGTCTTTGATCTTGATCGTCTCTTCGCCCCGCGCCTCGCGGCGGGCGTTGATGATCATCCGCAGGTACTTGCTGACCGAGACGCCGGGGATCGCCACCGGGTACTGGAAGGCCATGAAGAGGCCGGCCTGAGAGCGCACGTCGGGGTCGGCCTCGGTGATGTCGGTGCCCTTGAAGACGATCGTGCCCTCGGTCACCTCCAGCGCCGGGTGGCCCATGATCGCGTTGGCCAGGGTCGACTTGCCCGACCCGTTCGGCCCCATCAGAGCATGGACCTTGCCCTTCTCGACATCGAGGTCGAGGCCGCGGAGGATCTCCTTGTCCTCGGCGCTCACGTGCAGGTTGCGAATCTCCAGCTCAGCCAATTTCACTCCGTCCGTTCTGTTTTCGGTTCAGCTTCAGGTCAGGCGGCGCTGCCGACGGCCGCGGCCTCGCGGCGTCCCTCGGGGCTGGAGAACTCCACCAGCTCGGCCAGCGTCGTGCCCGCCAGGGCCTTGGTCACGCCGCCCTGGACGCGAGTCCACAGCAGCTTCGTCGAGCAGGCGTGGTCGCCGTCGCTCTCGTGCGAGCACAGCACCTTGCCTTCGGGCGTCTCGTGGAAGCACTCCATTGGGGAGATCTGGCCTTCCAGCGCCTCGACCACCGCGTCCATCGTGATCTCCTCGGCCGGCTTGGCCAGGCAATAGCCCCCATGGGCTCCGCGGGTGGAGGTGACCAGCCCCGCCTTGCGCAGCCTCGCGACCAGGTGCTCGAGGTAGGAGAGCGGCAGCCTCTCCGCTTCGGCGACCGCGCTGAGCGAGACAGGGCCGGAGCTGGGCTGGCGTCCCAGCTCGACCATCAGGCGCACGCCGTACTCGGCTTTGGTCGAGAAGAGCATCGCCTAAATCCTACTGAAAGAGTCGGTTATCTGAGCCCGGGCTCCGGCTGCTGCATAATCAGAGAGGCAAGCGACGAAGGGTTACCGCACGATGACCACCACCAAGCAGTCGACATTCGGAGCCACCCTCCGCACAACGATCCTGCTGGCGTCCCTCTCCGGCCTGCTGGTCGTGATCGGCGCCCTGATCGGCGGTCCAAGCACGGCGGCGCTCTTCCTCGGGTTCGCCCTGCTGCTCAACCTCGGCTCCTATTTCTTCAGCGACAAACTGGCGCTGGGGATGAGCCGCGCCCAGCCGATCGAGGAATCCGAAGCCCCCCGGCTCTACCAGATCGTGCGCGAACTGACGACGCGCGCCAACCTGCCGATGCCACGCCTGTACATGATCCCCCAGGACCAGCCGAACGCCTTCGCGACCGGTCGCAACCCTAAGCACTCCGCGGTCGCGGTCACCCGCGGGATCACCAAGCTGCTCTCCGAGGACGAGCTTCGCGGCGTGCTCGCGCACGAGCTCACGCACGTAAGGAACCGCGACATCCTGATCCAGTCGGTGGCCGCGGCGATTGGCGCCGCGATCACCTACCTGGCCTACATGCTGCTCTGGTTCGGCGACGAAGACAACTCGCCGCTGGGGCTGGTCGCCTCGCTGGCGATGGTCCTGCTGGCGCCGATCGCGGCGAGCATCATCCAGCTCGCGATCTCCCGCCAGCGCGAGTACGCGGCGGACGCCGGCGGGGCGGAAATCTGCGGCAACCCGGAGTCGCTGGCGAGTGCCCTGTTGCGGTTGGAGCAGGGTGCACAGGACATGCCGATGCAGGTCAACCAGGCGGCCGAGCCGCTCTACATCGTCAAGCCCTTCTCCAGCAAGGGAATCGCCGGCCTCTTCTCGACTCACCCGCCGATCGAGGAGCGGGTCAAGCGCCTCCGTCAAATGCGCCCTTCCCTTTAGACGCCGGGCGCTCTTCAGCCTCGCTATACTTTTTGAAGTAAAGCCGATCGGGATTTAGGAGATTCGATGGCGACCAGCGTGGGAACCCATACGCCGATCGAGGAGATCGAGCCGTTCGAGGCCGCGGAGGAGCTCGAGGGCGGCGATGTCGTCCTGATCGACACCCGCGAGCCGCACGAGTACCAGGAGGCCCACCTCGAGGGGGGCAAGCTGGTGCCGCCGGGGCTGCTGGCGGATGAAATCGCCTCGGCCGCGCCCGACAGGTCGGCCCGCACCATCCTCTACTGCCGCTCCGGCAGCCGCTCCGCGATCGCCGCGGCGCAGATGGAAGCGCTCGGCTACGAGGACGTCGCCTCGATGGCGGGCGGCATCCTCGCCTGGCAGGAGCAGGGGTTGCCGGTGGTCGCGGCCGCCGGCCTGACGCCGGAGCAGCGCGAGCGCTACTCGCGCCATACGCTGCTTCCCGAGGTCGGCGTCGACGGCCAGCTGAAGCTGCTGAACGCGAAGGTTCTCCTGCTCGGCGCCGGTGGGCTCGGCGCTCCCACCGCTCTCTACCTCGCCGCCGCCGGGATCGGCACCCTCGGCCTCGTCGACGACGACGTCGTCGACGCCTCCAACCTGCAGCGCCAGGTGATCCACAACACCGAGCGGGTCGGCAGGCCGAAGACCGAATCGGCCCGTCTCACGGTCGAAGCGCTCAACCCCGACGTGAACGTGGTCGAGCACAACCTGCGCCTCGACGCCTCCAACATCCTCGGCATCCTCGAGGACTACGACGTGATCGTCGACGGCGCCGACAACTTCCCCACCCGCTACCTGCTCAACGACGCCTCGGTGCGACTGCGCAAGCCGGTCGTCTCGGCCTCGATCCTCAGCTTCGACGGGCAGATCTCGACCTTCGTCCCCTTCGAGGGGCCCTGCTACCGCTGCCTCTACCCGACGCCGCCCCCGGCCGAGCTGGCGCCGAGCTGCTCCGCCAACGGCGTGCTCGGCGTGATGGCCGGGACGATGGGGACGCTGCAGGCCAACGAGGTGATCAAGCTGGTGCTCGGCGTCGGCGAGCCGCTGGTCGGCCGCCTGCTTCTGTACGAGGCGCTCAGCACTCGCTTCACCGAGCTGAAGGTCCGCCGCGACCCCGGGTGCCCGATCTGCGGCGAGAACGCGCCGGAGATCCTGAAGTCCGAGATGGGCAAGTTCCCGGACTACGAGTCGTTCTGCGCCGGCTAGCCGGTAGGTTTCCGTCCCGATGGCAACCGTCCGCATTCCCCCGGTCCTGCGCGCGCAGACGGGCGGCCAGCCCGAGGTCGAGGCCGGCGGCTCCACCGTCGGCGAGGTCCTGCGCTCGCTGACCGCCGAGCACCCCGAGACCGAGAGCCAGCTCTTCGGCGACGACGGCGACCTCAACCGCTACGTCAACGTCTATCTCAACGACGAGGACGTGCGCGTGCTCGAGGGTCTCGACACGGCGGTCTCCGACGGGGACACCGTGGTGATCCTCCCCGCGATGGCCGGCGGGGCGCGTTAGCCGGGCTATGCCCGACAAAGGCGCCCCGGCGCCCTTTGCTTTTCCATGGCTATACTTTTTGAAGTGACGGGAGAGTTGCTCAACCGGCCCTGTGGGGGGCGCTTCGGCAACATCGTCGAGTCGATCGGCAACACGCCGCTGGTCGAGCTGCCTCGCCTCTCTCCCAAGCCCGAGGTTCGCATCTACGCCAAGCTCGAGGGTCGCAACCCGACCGGCTCGGTCAAGGACCGCGTCGCCAAGTCGATGATCGAGTCGGCTGAGGCCGACGGCCTGATCCAACCCGGCCAGACGATCCTCGAGCCGACCTCCGGCAACACCGGCATCTCGCTGGCGATGATCTGCCGCCGCAAGGGCTATCCGCTGAAGGTCGTGATGCCCGACAACGTCACCAAAGAGCGCACCCAGCTGCTGGAGATGTACGGGGCGGAGATCGTCTACTCCGAGGGCGCCAAGGGGTCCAACGGCGCGGTCGCGGTGGCGCTCGAGATGGCCAAGGACTCGCGCTATTACATGCCCTACCAGTACGGCAACGAGGCCAATCCGCGCGCTCACTACGAGGGGACCGCCGTGGAGATCCTCGAAGAGCTCGACGAGGTGGCGGCGTTCGTCGGCGGCCTCGGAACCGGCGGCACGCTGATGGGCAACGGGCGGCGCCTCAAGGAGGCGAATCCCGCGACCCTGATCGTCGCCGCCGAGCCGATGCAGGGGGAGATGGTGCACGGCCTGCGCTCGCTCGAGGACGGCTTCATCCCGCCGATCATCGACCTCTCGATCCTCGATCGCAAGATCATGGTCTCCAACCGCGACGCGATCGTCTGGACGAGGAAGCTGCTCGACGAGGAGGGAGTCTTCGCCGGCGTCTCCTCGGGGGCGATCGCCCGCATCGCGGTGCGGATCGGCGAAGAGCTCGATGGCGGCAACGTCGTCTTCCTGATCCCCGACGACGGCTGGAAGTACCTCTCCTCCGGCGTCTACACGAAACCGATCGACGAGATCGAGAACCTCGATTCGACTGTTTGGTGGTAGGCGCGAGCCTCACGCGGCCGATGCGCATCTCCCAAGGCCTGATCGACGAGATGGTCGCCCATGCGCGCGACGAGTTGCCCAACGAGTGCTGCGGGATGGTCGGTGGCAAGGGCGGCGAGGCAAGCGTCGTCATCCGCGTTGCCAATGCGGCGGCAAGCCCGCTGCGCTACGAGATGGACCCGCAGGGGCAGTACGACGCGCTGAAAGCGATCGAAGACGACGGTGGCGAGCTGCTGGCGATCTACCACTCCCACACCAAGAGCGCCGCCTATCCGTCCCAGACCGACGTCAACCAGGCCGTCGCCTGGCCCGAACAGGTCTACCTGATCGTCTCGCTGGCCGACGAAGACGCACCGGACGTAAAGGGGTACCTTCTCAAGGATCTGAGGATCGCCGATGCCGAGCTCGAAATCTCCTAGCCACAGTCGCTATTCCCGCACCCATGGCGCTGAGGGCGGTGGCTCGCACGGAGACGACGGCGGTGGTGGTGGCGGTGGAGATGGCGGCAAGCTGGTCAAAGTCGCCTTCGCCCCGAATCAAATCGAGGCGGAAATGATCCAAGGCCTGCTCGCCGAGCACGGCATCGCGAGCTTGCTGAAGCGCGGCCCCGGCTTCGACGTTCCGGAGTTCATGCCGGTCGGGCCTCGGCAGGTGTTCGTCGCCGAAGGGGCGGCGACGCGGGCGCGCGAAGTGCTCGAGGGGACCCCGGGCGGCAGCTAGTCGATGCTGGGGCGGGTCATCTCCCGCAGGTAGTCGCGCCAGGCCGACTCGATCTCACGGGTGTCGGCTTCGAAGGCGGCTTCCAGCGTGGGTCGCGCGCCGCCGGGGAGCAGTCGCAGCGCCAGCCGCTCGCAGGCGTCGGGGCCGCGCTCGGACTCCAGCAGGTCGAAGATCGTGCCGCCGAGGATCACCGCGTCGCGGCGGGAGGGGGGAAAGGCCGGCCGGGCGCTCTCGCGCAGGCGGCGGATCACCGCCGCCCGGTAGAGGCCGACCTGGCGGGCGAAGTACTGGGCGCCGCCCTCGGCCAGCCACGCCCAGCCGAGGTAGCGGGCGAAGCGACGCGGCGTCCACGAGGGCGGCAGGTCGGGGTTGTTGGCGGCGATCACGAGTTGTGCGTAGAGCCGCTCGGCGGTGCCGCGCAGCGCTTCGCGGGAGTCCTCGCCGGCGGCGCGGCGCTCCATATGGGGATCGTTGAGGACGTGCAGCTCGGTCGCCATCGCCCAGCCGGCGAGGTAGCGCCGCCCCGCCGGCGCCGCCGACCATCGCGCCGCGGGCAGGAACGGGTGCGCCATCGAGAGCCAGACGGGATTGGTGTGGACGACCACCGTGACGTCGCCCGGTACCCGCTCGAAGCGGTCCTCGAGCCGCAGGCGGAGATCCTCCATGCGGTCGAGCGTGCGCTCGGCGAAGGCGGCGTCTTCGCTGTCGTGCCGCGCGGTGAAGCTCAGCGACTTCGTCTCCACCCACATGGATCGAGACTAGCGAGCGAGTCTGAAGCTCAAACTAGGACTGGCTCGGCATCCGAGCAGACCGACTGGATCTCCTGCCGAGCCCGGTCGAACTCGTCGTCGGCCATCACCGGCGTGCCCTCGAAGGGCAGGTCTCGGTCGATCTCGACCCAGGAGCGGCAGCCGTGGAACTCCTCGCGGACCCGCACCGTGACTGGGCGGGGGATCCGATGCACTCGCAGCAGCAGCACGTGGAGCGGGTGGCGCCGCTTCCAGTTGAGCCGCTTCTCGGCGTAGTCCGGTGTCCAGACGTAGAAGGGAGAGAGACCGTCGAGCGCACGGCGGTCGGCGATCGTGAAGTGGTCGGTCACCTCGGCCCAGGCGCGCAGGCGGACGCGGTCGGGCTGTTCGATGCCGCCGTCCTGGATCAGCGCCCTCGGCGGCGGCTCCTCGTCGGGCCAGACCCCCTCTTCGAGCGCGCGGCGCAGCTCGGGGTGGTGGGACTCGCGCACGAGGTCGTTGCGCTGGTGGTCGAAGGTCGGGTAGAGGAAGAAGCGCTCGTGCTCGATCTCGAAGTGCTTGTTTTCCTCATGGATGCCGCCCTTGCGCAGCGTGAGCAGCTGCTCGCCCTCGGCGAGTGCACGGACTGTTACGGCCCATTCCTTGAAAGCGATCGGCATTTGAAAGCTGTACCTGGGAGAAGGTTGGTGAAACTGTGACTGGGGGCAGGACGCTGCAAGACCCCTGTTTGGGCAGACCGTCCGCCCGAATCCGGCATTCTAGACCAGCGCTCCCGAATCGCCAAATTAATAGTTCGTAAACGCGGTCAACCGTGCCCGCCCCCGCCCGGTGTCTCGATTCTGAGCACGTCGCCGGCGCGCAGGTCGCCTTCGGCCTTGCTCTGGAGCGCCTCCCCGTTGAGCGAGTCTCGGCCTGGCGCGCCGTCGGCGCCGCCCTCGCGACCGCTCGGGGCATGGCGCCGCCGCTCGGCGATCAGGGTGAAGCGCATAGGGGCGAGCGCTTCCAGCTCGCGCACGAGCCCGTCGCCCCCTCGGTGGCGACCGCCCCCACCGCTGCCACGGCGCACCGAGAGCTCGCGAACGCGAAGGGGGAATTCGACCTCCAGCGCCTCGATCGGGGTGTTGAGGGTGTTCGACATCGCGACGTGGATTGCGCTTGGCCCGTCGGCGTCGGGACAGGCGCCCTGACCCCCGCCGAGCGTCTCGTAATAGGTGAAGCCCTCTCCCGAGAGGGTGATGTTGTTCATCGTCCCCTGCCCCTGGGCGGGGACCGGGCGGGCGCCGCCCAGGGCCGCGATGACGAGGTCGGCGACCCGGCTCGAGGTCTCGACGTTGCCCGCCGCGACCGCCGCCGGTGGGCGGGCGTTGAGCAGGCAGCCCTGCGGGGCGCGGACCTCGATCGGGCGGTAGGCGCCGGCCGAGGCTGGCGCGTCGGGGTCGGTCAGCGCCCGCACCGCGAAGAACGCCGCCGACTTGGTGACCGAAAGCGGGCAGTTGAGGTTGCCTTCGACCTGGGGGCCGGTGCCGGAGAAGTCGAGGGCGAGGCTGTCGCCGTCGATCGTCGCCGCGACTCGGAGGGTGACGTCGCGGGGCTCGCCCGAGCCGTCGTCTTCCATCGTGTCCTGCGCGGTGTAGACGCCGTTGGGGAGTTGCGCCAGCGCCGCGCGGGTGCGCCGCTCGGCGTAATCGAGGGTCGCGGCCATCCCCGCCCGCAGCCCGTCGAGGCCGTAGCGGTCGGCCAGTTCCTCGAGCCGGATCGCCCCCACCCGGTTGGCGGCGCGCTGGGCGCGCAGGTCGGCGAGCCGCTGCCGCGGCGAGCGCATCTGCGCCGCCAGCTCTTCCAGCTCGCGCTCGCCGGCGAGGGTGGGTGGGATCACCAGGCCCTCCTCCTCCAGTCGGGTCGAACCGGCGGGCATCCCGCCGGGACTCGGCCCTCCGACGTCGGCGTGGTGGGCGCGGCTGGCCGCGAACCCGAGCAGGGCGCCCTGCCGGAAGACGGGCGAAACGATCGTGATGTCCGGAAGGTGGGTTCCTCCCCGGTAGGGGTCGTTGAGCATCCACGACTCTCCGGGCCGGAGGTCCTGCTCGAGCACCACGGCTACGGCCTCGGGCATGGAGCCGAGGTGGACGGGTATGTGCTCGGCCTGCATCGCCATCTCGCCGCCGGCGTCGAACAGCGCCGTCGAGCAGTCGCGCCGCTCCTTGATGTTGGCTGAGTGGGAGGCCCGGATCAGGACCGCCCCCATCTCCTCGCAGGCCGAGCGCAGGGCGCCGGCGAGAACCTGGAGGGCGATCGGGTCTAGGCTCATCGGACCGCCCTTTCGGCAACGATCGTCCCGGCCCCGTCGACCTCGGCTCTCCAGCCAGGCGGCAACACGAAGGTCGCCTCCGGCAGCTCGAAGATCGCAGGGCCATCGGCACGGAGCCCGGCCGGCGGCTCGCCGCGCAGCACCAGGGTGTCGAGCCACTCGCCGCCGAAGCGGGCAGGCCGGTTGATCTGCGCCGGTGGCTCTCCGGAGGCCGCTCGGGGCTGTGGATGCTGTCCGGCGGCGACCATAGCCAGGCGGATGTGGACCAGCTCGACCTCGCCGTCGGGGTCGCGGTAGCCGTAGCGCTCCTCGTGGGCCGCGGCGAATCGCTCCCGCAGGTCGGCGGGATCCGGGTCCGGCGGCCCCGGAACGGCCAGCTCGAAAGCCTGGCCCCGGTAGCGCATCTCGTAGACGGCTTCGGGCTCGGCCCCCGCAAGACCGCGTCCGGCGCCGGCGACCAGCTCGGCGACCTCCCGCCCGATGCGCTCCGCGCTCAGCTCGGGCTCGTGCAGCATCACCGTGCGGGCGGTGTCGCGGCGGCGATCCGACGCGCAGAGGCCCAGCGCCGAGAGGACCCCGCCTGCGCGGGGGCAGAGGATCCTCCCGATCTCCAGCTCGGCCGCAATCGCCGCGGCGTGCATCGGGCCGGCGCCGCCGAACGGGAGCAGGGCGAACCCGCGCGGGTCGACGCCGCGCTCGACCGTCATCACCCTCAGCGCTCGCACCATCTCCTGGTTGGCGACCCGGACGATCCCCTCGGCGGTCTCCAGCTCGCCCAGCCCGAGCGCGCCGGCCAGCTCCGCGACCGTCGCCTCCGCCGCGCCACGGTCCAGCGTCATGCCGCCGGCCAGCTCCGAATCGGCGGCGAGGTAGCCGAGCACCAGGTTGGCGTCCGTGACGGTCGGCTCGGCGCCGCCGCGGCCGTAGCAGGCGGGCCCGGGGTCGGCGCCCGCCGAGCGCGGACCGACGCGCAGCGCTCCGCCGGGGTCGCGCCAGCCGACCGAGCCGCCGCCGGCGCCGACGGTGTGGATGTCGACCATCGGCAGCTGGATCGCCCGGCCCCCGATGCGTCGCGAATCGGTTCGCCTGACCTCGCCGCCCTCGACCACGCAGACGTCGCAGGAGGTTCCGCCCATGTCGAAGCCGACGGCGTTGCCGTCGCCGCAGGCGCGGGCGAGGAGGCCGGCGCCGACCGCTCCCCCGGCCGGGCCGGAGAGCACGCTCCAGGCGCCCGCCCGCGCTGCCTCCTCCGCCTCGGCGACGCCGCCCGAGGACTGCATCACCAGCGGCCGCGGGAGCCCCGCCTCGGCCGCGGCCTCGCCGAGCCGGCCCAGGTAGCGGCCGAGCAGGGGGGAGAGGTAAGCGTCGATCGTGGTGGTCGAGCAGCGCTCGTACTCGCGGAAGAGGGGCAGGACCTCGTGGGAGGCGGAGACGTGGACGCTGGGCAGCTCGCGCCTCAGGTGCTCGGCGATGCGCCGCTCATGGGCGGGGTCGAGGTAGGAGAAGAGCAGGCAGACGGCGACCGATTCGGCGCCGGACTCGCGCACCAGCTGCGCCAGGCGGCTGGGTTCCTCCGGCGCCAACGGCTCCACGATTCCCTCGGGCCCGACCCGCTCGGAGGCCTCGAAGCGCAGCTCCGGCTCGACCAGCGGGGCCGGCTTCGGGGTGCAGAGCCGGTAGAGCTCGGGGCGGTCCTGGCGGCCGATCTCGAGCAGGTCGGCGAAGCCGCGGGTGGCGATCAGCGCCGTGCGGGCGCCGCGTTCCTCCAGCAGCGCGTTGGTGCCCACGGTCATTCCGTGCGAGAACGCCTCGACCTGCGAGGCCCCCGCGCCAGCCAGCCGCAGCACCTTCTCGATCGCCGCCATCACCCCGGCCGACTCCTCGCCGGGCGTGGTCGGGACCTTGGCCGTGTGGATCGCGGTCCCGTCGAGCAGGACCGCGTCGGTGAAGGTTCCGCCGACGTCGACCCCGAGGATCATGGCCTGAAGCTCACAGCCACTCCTCGCGCCGGACCTCCCCGTTCGCGGCGAGCACGAGGTGGGTGCCGTCGAGCGCGTGGTCGATGTCGGGGCAGTCGGTGCGGAGGTGGCCGCCGCGCGACTCGCGGCGCTCCAGTGCGCAGGTTGCTATCGCCCTCGCGAGGGGATAGGGGTCGGCCTGCAGCTCGCGCAGCTCGTCGGGACGGCGTATCGCGCCGGCGAGCCTCCAGACCGCGTCCCGGGTCTCTGCACTGGGCGGCTCGAAGCGCCACTCGGGGGGCGGGGGGCGCGTGCCGGCGGCGGATTCCACGAGCGCGGCCGTCGCGGTTCGGCCGCCGAACACGAAGCACTCTGTGAGCGAGTTGGAGGCGAGGCGGTTGGCGCCGTGCAGACCCGTGCAGGAGCACTCGCCGACGGCGTAGAGGCCGGGGAGCGAGGAGCGCCCGTCGAGGTCGACCGCGATACCTCCCATCGCGTAGTGGGCCGCCGGGGCGACTGGCACCGGCGCCGAGCGCGGATCCAGTCCCGCGTCGGCGAGCGACTCGAAGACGCTGGGGAAGCGAGTGGGGTCGACGTTGCGCAGGTCGAGCTTGACGTCGCCGGTGCGGTCGGCCTCCATGCGGTCGAGGATCGCCGCGGTGACCACGTCGCGCGGCGCCAGCTCGTCGGTGAACCGCCCTCCCGAGGCGTCGAGCAGAGTCGCCCCCTCGCCGCGGATCGCCTCGGTGATCAGCCGCCCGTCGAAGCGGGTGCCGGGGAGGGCGAGGGCTGTCGGGTGGAACTGGCAGAACTCGAGATCGGCGAGGTCGGCCCCGGCGGCGGACGCCAACACCGGCCCGGCGCCGATCGCTCCGCGGGGGTTGGTCGTTCGTCGCCACAGCGCCGCGGCGCCCCCGGTGGCAAGCACGGTCGCGGCCGCGCCGATCGGGCCGGCGTCGCTGATCACCCCATGGCAGCGCTCGCCGTCGCTCCAAAGGGCCGTTGCCGAGGTCTTTTCCCGCACTTCGATCCGGTTCTCGATCGCGACCATCGCGGCCAGCTTCGAGGTGATCTCGTGTCCGGTCTGGCTTCCCCCGGAGTGGACTATGCGCCGGCTTGCGTGCCCTCCCTCGAGCCCGAGCGCCAGCCGGCCCTCGTGGTCGAGGTCGAAGACGACTCCGCGCGCGAGCAGGTCCCTCACCGCCCCGGGAGCCTCTCCGACCAGCACTCGCACCGCCGACGGGCGGCAGAGATCGCGCCCCGCCACGATCGTGTCGGCGGCATGGCGGTCCGGCGAGTCGCCGGGCTCCAGCGCCGCGGCCAGCCCTCCCTGCGCCCAGAAGCTCGCGCTCTGCGGGAGGGGGGTGCGGGAGAGGAGGCAGACGGCTCCGCCCTGCTCGGCCGCGCGCAGCGCGGTCCACAGGCCCGCCGCCCCGCCGCCGATGACGACGACGTCGAACTCCGGGTCGGTGACTATCGACGCCCTGCCTCTCGTCTGATCGCCTCGATCTGCCCGCGCAGCCAGGCGGCTGCCGCTTCGCGGGAGCCCGCCTCGCGCTCGGTGGCGCTCCGCTCGGCCGCCTCGATCCGCTGCTCGGCGGCGGCGGCCTGGGCCTCGATCTCGGCGAGGCGGCTTTCGGCGGCGGCGATCGCCTGCTCCCTGGCGGCGCGCTCCCGCTTCAGCTCCTCATCGTGCGCGGCCTTCAGCTCCTCTACGGCCTGAGCGGCGGCGAGTCGCTCCTTCTCGAGGTTCGCCTCCAGCGCCCGGATCTCGGCGACGGCGCGCCGCTCTGCCGCCTCGGCGACCTCGGTCGCCTCCTGCAGCCGGCGCTTGGCTCCCTCGACCTGCGCGTCGAGACCCTCTGTCGGCTCGGCGGTCTCCTCGCTCATTGGTTGCTCAATCTAACTGAGGTGGCGGTGACGTCACGGTAGGCGGCGAGGACTCGCTCGGCCATGCGGGCCGCGGACAGCGAGGCGACGCGGCCGGCGCCCTGAACGCGGGCGCCGCTGGCGGCGAGGTGGGGCTGGACCGCGGCGCTCCACACGGACGTCTCGTATGGCGCGCATAGGCACCCTGCGATCCCTCGCAGCGCGTAGGGGGCGGCGCCGACCGGGGTCGAGAGCACGGGCACGTCGCAGGCGAGCGCCTCGACGCACGCCAGCCCGAAGCCCTCGTAATCCGAGGTGACGAGGACCGCGTTGGCGGCGTTGATCCAAAGCGGCATCTCGTCGGGGTCGATGGCTCCGCCTGTCAGCAGCTCGGCGTCGCAGGCCGTCGCCAGCTCAGCGGCTCGGTCGTGGCGCTTCTCGGGGCGCGCCGGATTGGCGGGAAAGAGCAGGTAGCGGCCGTTTGGCTTCAGGTCCAGTCTCCGCCGCGCCTCCTCGCGCGACAGCGGCCCGAACCGGTCCAGGTCGGGGCCGCAGGGGAGGACCGCGGCGCCCGGGACATGGGGCAGCCCCGGCCTTCCGTCCTCGGGGGCGAACAGCGCCCGCGAGACGGCGGCGACCAAGTCGGCGCGCCAGGCGAGGCGGCGGGAGAGCGGTCCGACCGCCCAGTGGCGCACGTCGGTGCCGTGGAAGGTGACGACGAGCGGGTGGGCGCCGGCGAGCCGAGCGCACCAACCCGCCAGCCCGTAATGGGCGTGGACTAGGTCGAAGCGCTCGCGCCGCAGCAGGCCGCGCAATCGCCTCGTCGCCGGTATGTACTCGCGGCTACCGGGCGGGAAGCTGAAGACGTCGACCTCGACCCCGTGCCGTCGAATCTCGTCGACCTGGTCGAGGACCCAGCGCCCCCGCTGTGGCGCCGAGGGATCGGGCTCGAAGTTGGTGACGACAAGGATTCGCACCGAGCTGAGGGTATCCGCGGCCCGGCGCTTTCGTCGGGAAGCTCAGCTGAGCCGAACGCCCCCGTTCTCGGTGAGCGTCCAGTGAGGGTTGTGGGCGACCTCCCAGGGGTGGCCGTCGGGGTCGATGAAGACCGCGCTGTAGCCGCCCCAGAAGGTCTCGGCGGGCTCGCGACCGATCGTCGCCCCGGCGGCTCGCGCCTCCTCGGTGACCGCGTCGACCTCCTCGGGGGCGCCGAGGTTGAGCGCCAGCGTCACGCCTCCTGAGCCCGGCGAGTCCTCGACGCAGCTGTCCTCGGCCAGCCTCGCGCGGTCCCACAGCGACAGCACCATGTCGCCCGCCTGGAAGAAGACGACGTCGTCACCGGGCTCGGCTCCGGTACTCCATCCCAGCGCTTCGTAGAAGCTGCGGGCGCGACCGAGGTCGGAAACCCCGAGGGTGACCACGTTGACCCGCTGCTTCATGCGTACAGGTTCTCACCTGCGCGGAATGCCGGGTGATGGTTTGGCCGGAATTCGGTTCCTAAGTTGTTGCACCCTGGTCTGGATCGGTGCGCCTGGGCTCCCCAGGATTGACCTCCAACCACAAGAGGAGGCTTCGATGATCTATGCGCTGATGGGTTACGCGCACGCCGCGATCGAGCGCCGGGTGCGCCAGATCCGCACCCTGGCGGGGGAGCGGGGACAGGGGACGGTCGAGTACGTGGGTCTGATCCTGCTCGTTTCTCTACTTATGGTCGGAATGGTTGCAGCAATGAAAGGATTTAACGGTAAACAGGGAACGGAGCTCGCCGATGTGATCGTCAACAAGATCAAGGAGGCGGTCGACAAGGTGGCGTTCAAATGAGCGGCGGGGATGGCTGTGGCCGTCCCCGCACGGCGCCCCCGATGCGTGAAACACTCGCCGCGTGCCAGCTTCGCGCAGCTACGACAGGGCGCCGGCCGACATCCGGCCGGTGACGATCGATCCGGGTTTCGTCGTCACCGCGGACGGCTCGGCATTGATCTCGCTCGGGAAGACGAGGGTGATCTGCACCGCGTCGGTGAGCGACTCGGTGCCGCGTTGGATGCAGGGGCGGGGCAGGGGCTGGGTGACCGCCGAGTACGCGATGCTGCCGGCCTCGACCGGTGAGCGCAAGCAGCGCGACGTCTCTCGCGGCAAGCAGGACGGCCGCGGGGTCGAGATCCAGAGACTGATCGGGCGCTCGCTGCGGGTGGTGGTCGACTTCGAGGCCCTCGGCGAGCGCAGCGTCTACGTCGACTGCGACGTCCTGCAGGCCGACGGCGGGACGCGCTGCGCGGCGATCACCGGCGGCTATGTGGCGCTGCGCCAGGCGTTCCAAAAGCTGCTCGACGCCCGTGCGATCGAGACGATGCCGCTGACCGGTTCGGTGGCCGCGGTCAGCGTCGGCGTGGTCGAGGGCCGGGCGCTCTGCGACCTGGACTACGCCGAGGACTCCACCGCCGAGGTCGACGCGAACGTCGTCATGACCGGCGACGGAGGTCTGGTCGAGGTGCAGGCGACGGCCGAGCGCACTCCCCTCGCCCGCGCCTCGCTCGACGAGCTCCTCGTTCTCGCAGAGGGCGGGATCTCCCGCCTGCGGGAGGTGCAGGAGCGCGTCGGTTGATCCTCGCCAGCCGCAACGCGGACAAGCTGCGGGAGCTGGCTGAGATCCTGACGGACGTCGAGCTTCGGCTGCCGCCGGTCGCGGTGGAGATGCCGCCCGAGGACGGCGACAGCTTCGCCGCCAACGCGCTGGTCAAGGCCCGCGCCGTCCGCGCCGCCACCGGCGAGGCGACGATCGCCGACGACTCCGGGATCGAAGCCACGGCCCTCGGCGGCCGTCCGGGCATCCACTCTGCCCGCTATGCCGGAGAGGGGGCCAGCGACGAGGAGAACCTCGCCAAGCTGCTGGGCGAGGTCGCGGCCGCCGGAGGCGACCGTCGCGCCGCCTACGTGTGCGTGATCGCGCTGGTCGGCGCCGGCGGTGAGGAGCACACCTTCGAAGGGCGCTGCGCGGGAACCCTGATCGCGGAGCCGCGCGGCGAGGGCGGGTTCGGCTACGACCCGGTCTTCGTCCCCGACGGCACCGGCCCCGGCGACGAGCGGACGATGGCGGAGCTGGGCGCGGCGGAGAAGCACGCGATCAGCCACCGGGGCCGGGCGGCGCAGCTGCTCGCCGATCACCTCGGGGCAGGGGCGCAGGGGCCCGGGCGATGATCCGGACCAAACAGGGCGCCGCCGCTCTCTCGATCGCGTCCAACACTTCGCTGATCGCGCTCAAGCTCGCGGCGGGCGCGATCACCGGCTCGATCGCGATCATCACCGAGGCTGTCCACTCGCTGATCGACCTGGTCGCCTCGGTAGTTGCCTACATCTCGGTCCGCAAAGCCGACGAGCCTGCCGATGCCGAGCATCCTTACGGGCACGAGAAGGTCGAGAGCCTGGCGGCGACGGTCGAGGGAATGCTGATTCTGGTCGGCGCCGGAATCATCGTCTACGAGGCGACCCACCGGCTGGTCGTCGGCGCGACGGTCTCCTCGCTCGGGGTCGGCATGGTCGTGGTCGGCATCTCGATCGTCGCCAACCTGGCCGTGTCGACGGTTCTGTCGCGGCAGGCGAAGGCAAGCGAATCCCTCGCGCTCGAGGGCGACGCCGCGCACCTGCGAACCGACGCCCTCACCTCGGCCGGGGTTCTGGCCGGGCTCGCGCTGGTCCAGGCCACCGGCAACGTCGCCTACGACTCGATCACGGCGCTTCTCGTCGCCGTGGCGATCGTCACCGCCGGCATCAGGATCATCCGCCGCTCCTCCGGTGTTCTCGTCGACGAAGCGCTGCCGGATGCCGAGATGGATCGGATCGAGGCGGCGATCGCCGCCGCGCGCACCCCGGAGGTCGCCGGGTACCACAAGCTCCGGGCACGGCGCGCCGGCGCTCGCCGTTACATCGACCTCCACGTGCAGTACGTCTCGGGCACCAGCCTCGAGCGCGCCCACGAGCTGGCGCACGAGATGCGCGACTCGATCGAGGCGACGCTCCCTCGGGCCGAAGTCCTGATCCACGCCGAGCCGGAGACCTCCTTCCACCAGCCCGGTGGCGAGCGCTCCGGCCCCTTCCGCGCGGGTTAGGGACCGGGGAGCAGGTTGACCGCGGCCGCCAGGCCGACGGCGCCGACGGTGATCGCGTAACCGGTGTAGCCGCTGATCGCGAACAGCACCACAGCGACCGCGCAGACCGCCACCACGGTTATCCAGGAAGCTCGGGCAAGGGACACGGGGCGGTATTTTCACGCAGATGCCCGACAGTGAGACGAGCGACGCGATCTTTGGCGATGCCGCCGAGCAGGCGCTCGCCTTCCTGACGGAGATGTCGCCGGACCTTCGCGGCGCTGCGATCCTAGATTCCGAGGGCGCCGTGATCGCCGCCGACGGGAGTCCGGACCGTTGGCGCGAGGATGCCGCGACGCTGCTGGAGGTTGCCGACCGGGCCGGCGGGGAGCCGGTCGAGCAGGTCCACATCGCGACCCAGCAGGGCGAGGTCTTCGCGCTGCGCCACGGTGGGCTCGCAGCCGTCGCCGTCACCGAGCGCTTCGCCCTCGCCTCCCTGATGTTCTTCGACATGCGCTCCGTTCTGCGCGACCTGGCCGCGCCGGCCGCAGAGGAGACGAGCTGATGCCGCCCAAGCCACACCGGGTCTTGCTCGACCGCGTCTCGGGATACGCCGACGAGGCGGCGGCCTATATGCGCCGCCGCCGGGTTTCTCGCCGGCCGTTCGCCCGCCTCTACTACCCAGGTGGGCGCAGCAGCGACCACGCTGCCGACTCCCTCGCCGGGGGCGAGCTGTTCGTCGCCGCCGGGCGCCTGATCGAGGTCGCCGGGAAGAAGCCGAAACCGTGACTGAGCTGATCGAGGCCAGCGTCGCCGAGCGCGTCATCGCCCGGGCGCTCGCCGCCGGGGGGGAATTCGCCGAGGTCTTCGCCGAGCGCCGGAGCGGGTTCTCGATGTCGATCGACGAGTCGCGGATCGAGTCCGTCCAAGCCGGCGCCGAGGAGGGGGCGGGAGTGCGGGTGATCAGCGCCGGCACCACCTACTTCGCCCATGTCGACGGTCTCGACCCCGATGATCTCGAGCGCGCCGCGGCCGAGGCGGCGGCGGCGTTGCGCGGGGAGCGCTCCGAGCCGCGCGCGCTGGAGGCGATTTCGACGACCCCCCAAAAGATCGAGCGTCGGCCCGAGAACGTGCCGGCCGAGCGCAAGGCCGCTCTGCTGCGCGAGCTGGACGAGCGCGGCCGCGCTCGGGGCGGCGAGATCACCCAGCTCTCCGCTCACTACAGCGAGGTCCGCCGCGAGGTCGCCGTCGCCAACTCGGCCGGTGTCTTCGGCTCCGATGACCGCACTCGCGTGCGCATCGCCGCCCAGGCGGTCGCCCGCCGCGGCGACGCGGCGCAGACCGGCGCCGAGACCCTCGGCGCCCACCGCGGCTTCGAGCTGCTCGAAGACGACCCGGGCGCTGTCGCCGAGGTCGCAGCCAGCAAGGCGCTGACCCTGCTCGACGCCGGCCCGGCGCCCGCGGGATCGATGCCGGTGGTGGTCGGCGGCGGCTTCGGCGGCGTTCTCTTCCACGAGATGACCGGCCACGGGCTGGAGGCCGACCACGTCCAGAAGGGCGCCAGCGTCTACGAGGGCAAGCTCGGCGAGCGGGTCGCTCAGCCGTTGCTCAGCGCCTACGACAACGGCCGGCTGCCGGGCGAGTGGGGCACCGACGCGATCGACGACGAGGGGACCCCCACCCAGAAGACGCTGGCGATCGAGGACGGCCGGCTCGTCTCGTTCCTCTACGACCGCGTTCGTGCCGAGCGCGACGGCGTCGCCTCAACCGGCAACGGCCGTCGCGAAAGCTTTCGCCACCTGCCGATCCCGCGCATGACCAACACCTACATCGCCCCCGGCGACGCCGAGCCCCAGGCGATGATCGCCGAGGTGCAGAAGGGCTTCTACGCGGTTTCCTTCGCCGGTGGCCAGGTCGACCCGGCGACCGGCGACTTCGTCTTCGGCGTCTCCGAGGGCTACCTGATCGAGGGTGGCAGGGCGACCAGGCCGTGCCGGGGGGCGACGCTGATCGGCAACTGCCTGGAGGCGCTGGCGGCGATCGACGCGGTTGGCAACGACTTCGAGATGAAGACCGGCTTCTGCGGCAAGGGCGGCCAGAAAGTCCCGGTTGGGACCGGGCAGGGGCACGTGCGGATCCGGGCGATGACGGTGGGAGGGACGCAGGTTTGATCGAGGTCGCGCAGCGGGCGGTCGAGGCGGCGCTCGCCGCTGGGGCGGGCGACGCCGAGGCCTACGCCTCCGAGGAGGCTGGGCGCGAGGTGCGGGTGCACGGCGGCGAGGTCGAAAGCCTCACCGCGGCGACTCAGCGCGGCGTCGGCATGCGTGCCTGGATAGGCGGCCGGGTCGGGTACGCCTTCGGCACCGACACCTCCGAGCCGGGAATCGCCGCAATCGCCGCCCGTGCCGCCGAGGCGGCCGGGGTCGCCGACGAGGACGAGTTCGCCGGTCCGCCCACGCCGGAGGCGGCGGCTGCGCTCGACGGCCTCAGCGATCCCTCGGTCGGCGAGTGGGCGGGCGATCGCGTGGCGGAGTTGGCGCTGGCGGTGGAGCGCGCCGCGCTGGCGACCGACTCGCGAGTCGCCGGTGTCGAGCAGGCCGTTTACGCCGACAGCTCCGACCGGGTCGCGATCGCCTCCTCGACCGGCGTCGCCGGGGAGTTCGAGGCCTCGAGCGCCTACGCCTACCTGCAGGCGCTGGCTCAGAGCGACGGCGGGCGCGAGACCGGGCTCGGCTTCGGCCTCGCCCGGGGCCCCGCCGGGCTCGACCCCGAGGCGATCGGCAGGGAGGGCGCTGAGCGGGCATTGGCGATGGTCGGCGCCTCGAAGCCGGCCTCGCGCTCCTGCCCCGTCGTCCTCGACCCCACGGTTGCCGCCAGCTTTGCCGGCCTGATCGGCTCGACCCTGGGCGCCGATGCGGTGCAGCGCGGCCGCTCCCCCTTCTCCGACCGGATCGGCGAGGCGCTCGCCAGCGAGGCGCTGGCCCTGCACGACGACGGGACCGTCGCCGACGGACCCGCATCGGCTCCCTTCGACGGCGAGGGCGTGCCGCGCCGCCGCACCGCGCTGATCGAGGACGGGCGCCTGCGGACCTACCTCTACGACACCTACACCGCTCGTCGCGCCGGCGCCGCCTCGACCGGCAACGCCGGGCGCGGCGGCTACCGCTCGCAGCCGGCGGTCTCGACCTCCAACCTGATCGTCGCCCCTGGCCCGCTCGCCTTCGAGCACCTCCTCGCCGAGGCGGGGGATGGGGTCTACGTCACCGACGTCGCCGGGCTCCACTCAGGCGTCAACCCGGTCTCCGGGGTCTTCTCGGTCGGCGCCTCGGGCCGAGCGATCCGGGGCGGCGCGCTCGCCGAGCCGCTGCGCGAGTTCACGATCGCCAGCGACCTCGTCTCGATGTTGCGGGAGGTCCGAGGCGCCGGCGCCGACGCGCGCTGGGTGCCGTTTGGCGGCTCGATCAGCACCCCGTCGCTGCTGATCGGCGAGATGACCGTCGGCGGCGCCTGACGCTTGGGTAGGCGGTTACGCCGAGCCCGCTGTTAGATTGCGGCCGTCTTCAATCTCCGAGGAGGAACTTCGACGTGACAAAGGCTGAGTTTCTGGACCAACTGGCGGGCGACGAGCGGGTCGGCAGCAAGAAGGCGGCGGCCGACGCGGTGGATGCCGTGCTCGACGCGATCACCGACACGCTGAGCGGCGGCGGCGAAGTCAGCTTCACCGGCTTCGGCAAATTCCACGTTGCCGAGCGCGGCCCCCGCCAGGGCGTCAACCCGCGAACCGGCGAGCGGATCACGATCCCGGGCGGAAAGGTCCCCCGCTTCTCCGCCGGCTCGGCGCTGAAGGCCAAGGTCAAGGGCTGAGCACCCCTCCGTTTGCGGATCGGCTTGCGGCGCTCGTCGAAGAGCGCCGCAGCCAGATCTGCCTCGGCCTCGACCCCGACCCGGCAGAGCTCGCCGGGGAGGGGCCGGCTCCGGGTGCCGCTTCGGCGCCGGCGGCCGAGCGGGCCGCAGCGGCGGTCGTCGAGCACTGCCGCCGCCTGATCGAGAGCGCCGGCCCCGCCTGCGTCGCGGCCAAGCCGCAGCTGGCCTGCTTCGAGCGTCTCGGCGCTCCCGGATGGGCGGCCCTGGAAGAGGTTTGCGCCGCCGCCCGCGAGGCCGGGCTGCTGACGATCGCCGACGGCAAGCGCGGCGACGTCCCCGTCACCGCAGTCGCCTACGCCCAGGCGCTGGTCGGCGAGACACCCACTCCCTGGGGACCGGTCGGCGGCCTCGGCGCCGACGCATTCACCGCCAACCCGCTGCTCGGCCGCGACGCCCTCGAGCCGCTGATCGAGGCGGCGGCGAACGCCGGGGCGGGGGTTTTCGCGCTGGTCCGCACCAGCAACCCGGGCGCCGCCGACCTCCTCGACCTGCCGGCGCCGCAGAGGCCGCTGCACGAGCGCTTCGCCACGCTCGTCGACGGACTCTCCGAGCGGCTGCTGGGGGAGTCGGGGCTGAGCGGAATGGGCGCGGTGGTGGGGGCGACCGAGCCCGAGCGCATCGCCGGCCTGCGCGCCCTGATGCCGCGCGCGATCTTCCTCATGCCCGGCGTCGGCGCCCAGGGGGGCCAGCCCGAGACGCTGGGAGCCGCCTTCGCCGCCGGACCGGCATCGGGACTGGTTCCCGCTTCGCGCGGGATAGCCGCCGATCCCGATCCCGCCGCCGCTGCGGAGCGTCTCCGGTCCACGGTTTGGGAGATTTCGACCGCTTGAAGCCGGCCTGAGCGGTTATACGATCACCGGCAGCTATCCGATTTTCTCCTCCGTCCAATGCAGAAACGCTCCACAGCTCCGGCTCGGGTCCTGGCCACGATTGCCCTCGCGGCCGGCTTCGTCGCGGTGATCGCGGTGATCTCGAGCGCGGGCGGCGGCTCGGGCGGCTCGGGCGGCCGGGCATCGACGTCGAAGGCCGCCCACAGGACCCACCGCCCAAAGACCACGGCCGCCGCCTACGTCGTGCAGACCGGCGACACGCTCACCTCGATAGCGCACAGGACCGGCGTCTCGGTGGTCCGCATCCAGCGGCTGAATCCCGAAGTCGACCCGCAGATCCTGATCGCCGGCGAGAAGCTGAAGCTGCGCTAGCCCTCCGCGTCGTCCAGCTCGCGATGCTGCTGGCGCTCGTCCTGCCGGCCTCCGCATCCGCGCTCGCCAAGCCGCCGAAGTTCGAGGCCCGCTCCTGGGCTTTGGTAAACGCCAGGACGGGTGCGGTGCTGACCTCGCACGCGGCCTCCCGGCGCCTGCCGGTCGCCAGCGCCACGAAGCTGATGACCGCCTGGGTGGCGCTGCACGAGCTGCCTCTCGACCGAGTGGTTCGTGCGGCGCCCTACCACCCGACCTACGGCGAGTCGTTGCTCGGCCTGCGGCCCGGGCAGCGGATCAGCGTGCGCGACCTCCTCTACGGGCTGGTCATGCGCAGCGGCAACGACGCCGCCTACGACCTCGCCCGCGCCGCGGCTGGATCGGAGGCGCGGTTCGTGCGCCAGATGAACCAGCGGGCTGCGGCGCTCGGCCTCGCCGACACCCACTACGCCAACCCGATCGGGCTCGACCAGCGCGGCAACTACTCGAGCGCCCGCGACCTCGCCGCGTTGACCCGGCGGCTGCTGGCGATCCCGGTCTTCGCCGGGATCGCCGACTCGCGCCAGGCGGTTCTGCGCAGCGTCCGCCCGCGACGGCGCATCTCCTCCATCAACAAGCTGCTGTGGATGGCGCCCTGGGTCAACGGCGTCAAGACCGGCCACACCTTCGACGCCGGGTACGTGCTGGTCGGCTCCGGCCGGCGCAAGGGGGTGGAGCTGATCTCCGTCGCGGTTGGGGCGCCGACCGGCGAAGACCGGTTCAGCGACGTCCTCCGTCTTCTCGATTACGGCTTTTCCCGATATCCGAGGCCGACGCCGATCCGCGCCGGCAAGGCGATCCGGGCTCCAGCGATCCCGCTGCCGGCGGGGCCGGCGCTACACCGCGCAAGCTTCCTCGACCGGATCGGAACCTTCGCCGAAGGTAACGCCATCCTCATCCCACCGGTTGCGTTCGCAATACTGCTTGGCCTGGTCTTCCTGTGGCGCCGCCGGCGTCGCGGGGCTGTGGGAATCGATCCGATGCAGGTGGGTCCCGAGGAGGGTGAAGTGAGCCGACAGAGCCGAGATGGGGAGCTTTTCGAGTGATTCTCACGGTCACCCTGAACGCGGCGATCGACCGCACGGTCGCGGTGCCCAACTTCCGCCTCGGGCGTCGCCACCGCGCGGTCGAGAGCCGCACCGTGCCGGGCGGCAAGGGAATCAACGTGGCCCGGGCCCTGAGCCTGCTCGGACGCCCGGCGATCGCCGCCGGGTTCGCCGGTGGCCCGACTGGGCGCCGCGTTCTCGAGCAGCTCCGTGAAGAATCCGTCCTCACCGACTTCGTCGCGATCGCCGGGGAGAGCCGGATCAACCTCGCCGTGATCGATCCCACCTCCGGCGAGCAGACCGAGGTCAACGAGCGCGGGCCCGCGGTCAGCCCCGAGGAGGTCGAGGCGTTCGTCGAGCGGATCGAATACCTGGCGCGCGGCGCCAAGATCTGCGTCCTGGCGGGAACGCTGCCTCCCGGCGCCGGCGACGACCTCTACGCCCGCCTGGTCAAGAACCTCTGCGCGCGTGGGGTCACCGTGGTCCTCGACGCCGAGGGCGAGGCGATGCTCGCCGGGCTACGCGCGGGCGCGTCCGTGGTCACCCCCAACGAGCGCGAGGCCGAGGAGCTGGTCGGCCAGGAGTTCGCCGACGTCAGCGACCTCGCCCACGGCCTCTCCGAGCTGACCCGCCTCGGCGCCGAAGAGGCGGTCATCACCCGCCCCGACGGCTGTGTCGCCGCGGTCGGGACGGGTGTCGAGCGCCGCATCCTCGAGGTGCGCACCGAGCCCCTCGATCCGGTCTCCACGGTCGGCTCCGGCGACGCCTTTCTCGCCGGCTACGTGGCCGCCCGCTACGAAGACCGGCCCGCCGACGAGTGTCTCGCCTACGGCGTCGCCTGCGGGGCGGAGTCGACCCAGCACTTCGGCGCGGGCATCGTCGACCGCAACCAGGTCGAGCGCCTGCTCGGCGAGGTCGCGGTGCACGATCTGGAGGTCCCCGCCGAAGTGTAGGCTGGCTACTCAACGCCACCCTGGAGGACCAATGGAGATCGACATCGGTCGAGGCAAGAAGGGGCGGCGCGCCTACGGATTCGACGACATCGCGATCGTCCCGTCGCGCCGCACCCGCGATCCCGACGACATAGACATCAGCTGGACCCTCGGCCCCTATCGGTTCGACCTGCCCCTGGTGGCATCGGCAATGGACGGCGTGGTCAGCCCCGACACCGCCGTGCTCGTCAACGAGGTGGGCGGACTGGGCGTGCTCAACCTCGAGGGCATCTGGACCCGCTACGAGAACGCCGAAGAGCAGCTCGAGAAGATCGCCGCCGCGCCCAAGCACCTGGCGACGCGGATCATGCAGGAGATCTACGACGAGCCGGTCAAGCCGGAGCTGATCGGGCGGAGGATCGCCGAGATCAAGGAGCGCGGCGCCGTCGCCTGCGGCTCGCTGACGCCGCAGAAGGTGCGCGAGCATTACGAGGTCGCGGTCGAGGCCGGCCTCGACATCCTCGTCATCCAGGGCACGGTGATCTCCGCCGAACACGTCTCGACCACGGTCGAGCCGCTCAACCTGAAGGAGTTCATCGCCGAGGTGCCGGTGCCGACGGTGGTTGGCGGCTGCGCCTCCTACTCGACCGGGCTCCACCTGATGCGGACCGGTGCGGTAGGCGTCCTGGTCGGCGTCGGCCCCGGCGCCGCCTGCACCACCCGCGGGGTGCTTGGGATCGGCGTCCCGCAGGCGACCGCGATCGCCGACGTCGCCGCGGCACGCGCCCAGCACATGCTGGAGACCGGCGAATACGTCAACGTCATCGCCGACGGCGGGATGCGGACCGGGGGCGACGTCTCCAAGGCGATCGCCTGTGGCGCCGACTCGGTGATGGTCGGCTCGCCGCTGGCCCGCGCCAAGGAGGCGCCCGGGCGAGGGTTCCACTGGGGGATGGCCACCTTCCATCCCTCGTTGCCCCGCGGCACCCGGGTTTCGACCGCGCAGGACGGGACTCTGGAGGAGATCCTCCTCGGCCCCGCCCAGGAGAACGACGGCACCTTCAACCTGATGGGTGCGCTGAAGACCTCGATGGCCACCTGCGGCTACGAGGACATCCGCTCCTTCCAGCGGGCCGAGGTGATGGTCGCGCCGGCGCTGATGAGCGAGGGCAAGAGGCTCCAGAACGAGCAGTCGGTGGGGATGGGCTCAAACGGCCGGGCGGCGGTCTCCGCCGGTGTTGGAGTCGCCGACGATTGAGGCCGGCGCCGCCTCGGCGCCGGCCCAAGCCTCCGAGGAGGTGCTGGTCCTCGACTTCGGGGGGCAGTACTCCCAGCTCATAGCTCGGCGGATTCGCGAGTGTGGGGTCTTCGCCGAGCTGTTGCCGGCGACGACTCCGGTGGAGAAGATCCGCGAGCGGGCGCCGAAGGCGCTCGTCCTCTCGGGCGGGCCGGCGTCGGTGTATGAGCCGGGAGCGCCGACGTTCCCGACGGAGCTCCTCGATCTGGAGATTCCGCTGCTTGGCATCTGCTACGGGATGCAGGCGATGGTGTTGGCGCTCGGCGGCCGGGTCGAGTCGGCCGAGACGGGCGAGTTCGGTCGCACCGACCTGGTACTGCGCGAGGACGGTGGCTGCCTGCTCGGCGGCCTGCCGCTGGAGCAGAGCTGCTGGATGAGCCACCGTGACGCCGTCTTCGAGGCGCCGGAGGGATTCAGCGCCCTCGCCTCCAGCCCCGGCTCGCCGGTCGCCGCCTGCGAGCTGCCCGACCGCGGCCTCTACGGCATCCAGTTCCATCCCGAGGTCGTCCACACGCCCTATGGGACTGAGATCCTGACCCGCTTCCTGCGTGACATCGCCGGCTGCGAACAGCAGTGGTCGCCGCAGTCTGTGATCGCCGAACAGGTGGCGAAGATCCAGGACCAGGTGGGAGAGGGGCGCGTGATCTGCGGTCTCTCCGGCGGCGTCGACTCCTCGGTCGCCGCACTGCTCGTGCACAGGGCGGTGGGGGAGAGGCTGACCTGCGTCTTCGTCGACCACGGCCTGATGCGGCTGAACGAGGCCGAGCAGGTGGTCGAGGCCTTTAGCCAGTTCGGCATTCCGCTCGTCCACGTCGACGCCGAAGAGCGCTTCCTGGCGAAGCTGGCCGGCGTCGAGGATCCCGAGCACAAGCGCAAGATCATCGGCGAGGAGTTCATCCGCGTCTTCGAGGAGGAGGCGGCGAAGCTGGAGGACGTCGGCTTCCTGGTCCAAGGGACCCTCTACTCCGACGTGATCGAGTCCGGCGGCAGCGATCACGCGGCGACGATCAAGTCCCACCACAACGTCGGCGGGCTGCCCGAGGAGTTCGACTTCGAGCTGGTCGAGCCGCTGCGGATGCTGTTCAAGGACGAGGTTCGCGCCGTCGGCGCCGAGCTGGGCCTGCCCGAGCGACTGGTCTGGCGCCAGCCGTTCCCCGGCCCCGGCCTGGCGATCCGCATCGTCGGCGGCGAGGTGAGCAGGGAGCGGCTCGACATCCTGCGTGCGGCCGACGCGATCCTCCAGGAGGAGGTCCGCGCCGCCGAGCTCTACCGCCAGCTCTGGCAGTCCTTCTGCGTGCTGCCCGTCGTCCGCTCGGTCGGCGTCCAGGGCGACGGCCGAACCTACGCCTACCCGATCGTGATCCGCGCGGTCACCTCCGACGACGCGATGACCGCCGACTGGGCGCGCCTTCCCTATGACCTGCTGGAGCGCGTCTCCAACCGGATCATCAACGAGATCCGCGACGTCAACCGCGTGGCCCTCGACATCTCCTCCAAGCCCCCCGCCACCATTGAGTGGGAGTGATCTAACAAGAATAGGTCTCATTATGGTTTAATCGCGCCGTGCTCGAGCCCTTCCAGCTTCCGTTTGTGCAGCGCGGACTGGTCGAGGTCCTGATCCTCGCGGTACCGGCCGGCCTACTCGGCACCTGGATCGTGTTGCGCGGTCTCGCCTTCTTCTCACATGCGGTCGGCACCGCCACCTTCCCTGGGTTGGTGCTCGCCGACGGGCTCGGCTTCGCGGCGCCGCTCGGCGCCTTCGGCGCTGCGGTCGCCTTCACTGCCGGCAATGCAGTCCTCGGCAGGCGTCGCGACGAGGGGCGGGACAGCGTGGTCGCGCTCGTCCTTGTCGGCTGTCTCGCCGCCGGGGTGATCCTCGCCAGCGACATCTTCGGTTCCGGCTCCAACGTCGAGACGCTGCTGTTCGGCAGCCTGCTCTTGGTCAGCGGTGGTGACATCGCCCTCGCCGCCCTCGCCGCCGTCGCGACGCTGGCCGCGACCGCGCTGGTCGGCCAGCGCTGGTTGGCGCAGGGCTTCGAACCTGCCGCGACCGGGAGCAGCGGCCGGGAGGCACGGCTGCTCGACGCTGCCCTGCTGGGGCTGATCGCGCTGGCTACAACCGCGACTCTGTCCGTTGTCGGGGCTCTGCTCGTTGCTTCGCTGTTCGTCGTCCCGGCGATCACCGCGCGGCTCCTCACCCGGCGGATGCTGAGTTGGCAGCTGGCCAGCATCGGCCTGGTCGCCCTCGAGGGAACGGTGGGACTCTGGCTCTCGGTCAAGACCAACGCCCCCCCGGGGGCGACGATCGCCTGCGTCTCTGGCGCGGTCTTCGCGGTGGTGGCGATCGGGAAGGCGATCTCGAGAGTGCCGCGGGGCGCTATGGCCATGGCCGGCGCCACAGCCGCGCTGGCGCTGCTCGCCGCCGGCTGTGGCGGTGGCTCGAACTCCGGCAACGACGGGCAGCTCGAGGTGGTCGCGACCACGACCCAGATCGGCGACTGGGTGCATGAGGTCGGCGGTGACGCTGTTGCGCTCCACCAGATCCTTCAGCCCAACACCGACCCGCACGAGTACGAGCCGCGGCCAAGCGACGTCGAGGCCACGGCCGGCGCGAAGCTCGTTTTCGTCAACGGCGACAACCTCGACGAGTGGACGGGCCAGGTCGTCTCCGACAGCGGCAGCGACGCCAAGGTCGTCGACCTGGGCGCCACCGTGCCGGTACGGCTGCCCGGCGAGTCGAGTGGCGCAGAGGCGTCGAAGTACGACCCACACTGGTGGCACGACCCGCGCAACGCCGAGTTCGCAGTGCGCGAGATCGAGCACCGCCTGGCCCTCGCCGATCCCTCGCACAAAGCGGAGTTCACTCGCAATGCTGGCGCCTACCTCGCCAAGCTGCTCTTCCTCGACGGCGAAATCGCCCGTTGCATGGACTCGGTTCCCGCCTCCCGCCGCAAGCTGGTCACGGACCACGATGCCTTCGGCTACTTCGCCCATCGCTACGGGATCGACGTCGTCGGCGCCGTGATCCCCTCCCAGACGACGCAGGCCCAGCCCTCGGCGAAGGACCTCAGCGAGCTGATCGGCCTGATCGAACGCGAAGGGGTCGAGGCGGTGTTCCCGGAGAGCTCGCTGAGCCCGAAGGTCGCCGAGGCCATCGCCAGCCAGACTGGCGCCTCCGCCGACTACACGCTCTACGGCGACACCCTGGGACCGGCCGACTCCACCGGCGCCACCTATCTGAGCATGGAGGAGGCGAACGCGGACTCGATGGTCCGCGGCTTCACCGGCGGAGGGCATGGGTGCAGGCTGAGCCCCTGATCGAGGCGGCCGGTCTTGCAGTCGGCTATGGCGGCGGCCCCCCGGCCGTTTCGAAGGTCTCCTTCACGCTCGAGGCCGGGCAGCGCCTTGCGCTGCTCGGTCCCAACGGCGGCGGCAAGACGACGCTGCTGCGCGCCGTGCTCGGCGAGCTGCGCCCACTTGCCGGCTCCCTCCGCGTCGCGCGCGTCCTGCGGCACCGTGCCGCAGACCGAGCGCTCACGGCTCGACTACCCGGTTTCCGCCCTGGAAGTGGCGACGATGGGCGCGCTCTCGCGCCTGTCGTGGTGGCGCCGCGCCGGCCGCCACGACCGCGAGGCGGCCCGGCAGGCGCTGGAGCGGGTCGGGCTGGAGGAGCTCGCGGGGGAGACCTTCGGCGAGCTCTCCGGCGGCCAGCGCCAGCGGGTGCTGATCGCGCGCGCCCTCGTCCAAGATGCGCGGGTGCTGCTGATGGACGAGCCGTTCACCGGACTCGACCGGCCCGCCGCCGAGCGCCTCGAGGTGCTGATCGACGCCCTGGCGACGGAGGGCAGGGGAGTCGTGATCGCCACCCACGACCTGGAGCAGGCGCGCCGCTGGGACTCGGTCCTCTGCGTCAACGGCCGCCAGATCGCCGTCGGCCCACCCGAGCGGACTCTCGACCGCAAGGTCCTCGAAGCTACGTACGGCGGCGCCATCGTCGAGATCCCCGGAACCGGCGGCAGGGCGATCCTGCCTCCCCACCATCACCACCACTGACCATGTTCGAGCCCCTCCACGAAGCCTTCATGCAGCGGGCGATCGCCGAGATGACCCTGCTCGGCGTGGCAGGGGGGGCGCTGGGCTGCTGGGTCGTCCTCTACGAGTTCTCCTACGCGGCCGAGTCGCTGGCGCACTCGCTCTTCCCCGGTCTGGTGATCGCCGCGCTCGCGGGAATACCGCTGCTGCTCGGGGCGGCTCCGGCGATCGTCGTCGCGGCGCTGGCGACCGCCGTCGTCTCCCGGGTGCCGGCGGTAAGTCGCGACACCGGCGTCGCGGTTGTCGTCACCACCATGTTCGGCCTCGGGGTGCTTCTCGCTCTCTCGCCGGATTCTCCGCCCGGGATCGAGACCTTGCTGTTCGGCGACATCCTCGGCCCGACTGACGCCGACCTCGCTTCCGCGGCTGCGCTGGTCGTCTTGGTCTCCGCGGCGCTCTGGTTGCTGCACGGGCGGCTGCTGGCGACCGGGTTCGACCGCGGGTCGGCGCGGGCACTCGGGCTCTCCCCGGCGCTCGCTGACGCGGCGCTGCTGATCCTGCTCGCCGCCGCGATCGTCGTCGCCGTGCAGGGCCTCGGCAACCTGCTCGTGGTGGCGGTGTTCGTGGGTCCGGCCGCCGCCGCCCGCCAGCTCACCGACCGGATCGTCCCGATGATCGTTCTCGCCGCCTCGATCGCGGTGCTCGCCGGCCTGGCCGGCCTCTATCTCTCCTACTACGCGGGTACGGCGGGTGGGGCGTCGGTGGCGCTGGCGATCGTCGCGGCCTACCTCCTCTCGCTGCCGGTGGGCTGGCTGCTGGGGCGGCGACCCCTGAGGCGGACCGAATCGGCGGCTACGATCGCTTGAGATGACCACCTCGACCGACACCGATTGGGCGGAGCACGCATTGGAGGCCCTGCAGGCGGCCGGCCACCGCCGCGGCGGCGCCCGCACGGCAGTGGTGGAGGCGCTGGCCCGCCACGACTGCGCCGTCACCGCCCTGGACCTCGACGACGAGTTGCGTCGAGGCAAGCCCCCCGTAGGTCGGGCCAGCGTCTATCGGGCGCTGGAGCAGCTCGAGGAGCTGGGCTTGGTCCAGCGCATCGAGGTCTGCCGCGGCACTGCCGGTTATGAGCGGATCGAGCCCGACGGCCATCATCACCATCACGCGATCTGTCGCGACTGTGGGCGAATGATCCCCTTCGAGGACCTCTCGCTGGAGCGCGCCATCGGCAAGCTCTCCGAGGGCATGAGCTTCGACGTCACCGAGCACGACGTGGTTCTCCGCGGCCGCTGCGACCACTGCGCCCGTTAGGGCGGCACAGGCTTGCCCTGGCTTTGTCCTCGGCCCACTGCCTTGCTCACGCACTGAAGTGCGCTCGCGACATCAGCGGGCCTGCGTCCGCGCCACGGCTTCGCCTGCACTCGCCTTAGCGGGCGCAGGAGCGTTGGGAGCGACGTGGGACCCGGCGGCAAGCACCCCGGCGGCAAGGAGCGCCGCGGTGGTCAGCTTCAACCGGCGCGGAGTCATCCAACGGGGTTGATGGGTCGCCGCCCAGGCGCGCACCCCGGTCGCCGCGGCCCCCGTGGTCATCGCGGTGGCCATGCACTGCATGCACATGCCTCAGGCTACCGCCGCAACCTAAAGCGGCTCAGCTGTAGCGATCCCATTTTCGGCGAGGTGGGCATACATGAAGTCCAGCCCGGTGCCCTTGCCGCGGCAGTATAGGGCGGCAGACGGCTATCATGCGCCAGCCGCGTGGCCAGGCCGCGCGGTTTTTGCGCGATGAAGACCTACGTAGCCACACCAGCCGACCGCCAGCGAGACTGGTACGTGGTCGATGCCGAGGGGCAGACGCTGGGCCGCCTCGCGACCCGGATCGCCGATGCGCTGCGCGGCAAGCGCAAGCCCGAGTACACCCCGCACATCGACACCGGCGACTTCATCGTCGTGGTCAACGCGGAGAAGATCCGCGTCACCGGCGACAAGATGGCGCAGAAGACCTACTGGCGGCACAGCGGCTACCCGGGTGGGATCAAGTCGCGGACGCTGGCCGAGATGCTGGAGCGCCGACCCGAGGAAGTCATCCGCAAGGCCGTGAAGGGGATGCTGCCCCGCAACCGCCTCGCTCGGCAGCAGCTGACCAAGCTGAAGGTCTACGCCGGCCCCGACCACCCACACGCGGCCCAGCAGCCCAAGCCGATGGAGATCGAGAAATGACAGACGAGCCGAACAACGAAACGACTGACGAGCCCCAGCCCGACGACGCCAACGGCTCGGCCGCGGGTCCTGTCGAGGAGACGGGCGCGTCGTCCTCGCAAGCTGCGGGCGACGCCCCCATCTCCACGCCACCCGCGGAAGAGGCGTCTGAGGAGGCCGCGGAGGAGCCCGTGGCCGAGGAGGCGAAGCCCGAGAAGCCCAAGGTTGACGAGAAGAAGGCCGACGTCATTCCGGGTGCGGACCTCGAGCCCATCGCCGTGGAGCCTGAGGGGCCCCAGCTCAGCGCCGAGGAGCGAGCCAGGCTCGAAGCCGAGGAGGAGGAGCGGGCTCGGCGTGAGGCCGAGCTGGCCGGTGAGGGCGAGGAGCCCGAGGCCGCCAGCAGGGCTCCGGCGAAGATGGAAAGCGGCGCTCGCTATTTGGCGACGGGGAAGCGCAAGACCTCCATCGCTCGCGTCACCCTGATGCCCGGGAGCGGGAAGGTCGAGATCAACAAGCGCTCGCTGGAGGAGTTCTTCCCGCGGCCGCTGTACCAGACGATCGCCATGCAGCCGCTGGCCACGGCCGGCTATCAGGGGAGCGTCGATGTTCGGGTCCGGGTTCACGGCGGGGGGATCAGCGGCCAGGCCGGCGCGGTTCGCCACGGCATTGCCCGAGCGCTGACCGAGATCGATCCCGAGTTGCGCGGCGACCTCAAGAAACGCGGCTTCCTGACCCGCGACGCGCGGGTCAAGGAGCGTCGTAAGGCCGGCCTCAAGAAGGCCCGCAAGCGGCCTCAGTTCAGCAAGCGCTGACGGAAGCCCTGTGACGACGAAGCGCAAGCTCTTCGGAACCGACGGGGTCCGGGGAGAGGCTGGGACGTGCCTCACCGCGGAGCTGGCGACCGCGCTTGGGCGGGCTGCGGCCGCCTCGCTGGAGATCGATAGGCCGCAGGCGCTGATCGTGCGCGACACCCGCGAGTCGGGGCCGATGCTGGAGGCGGCGCTGGCAGCCGGGATCGCGGCCGCCGGCGGGGACGCGCTGCTGGGCGGCGTGCTGCCGACTCCGGCCGCATCGATCCTGGTCAAGCGGCTGGGGCTCGATCTCGCCGCGGTCGTCTCCGCCTCCCACAACCCCTACCGCGACAACGGCATCAAGTTCTTCTCCCGGCAGGGAGCAAAGCTCAGCGACGACGCCGAGGCGAGGATCGAGGGGCTGCTCGGAGGCGAGCCGGATGCGCCCGCGTCGGTCGGCCGGGTCCGCCAGCTGAACGGTGGCCTCGAGGACTACCTGCGCGCTCTCGAGGTCGCCTTCCCGTTCGACCTCAGGGGCCGCAGGGTGATGCTCGACTGCGCCAACGGCGCCACCCACCGCGCCGCCCCGGCGATCTTCGAGCGGCTCGGCGCAGAGGTCGAGACGATTGCCGCCGAGCCGGACGGGCGCAACATCAACGACGGCTGCGGCTCCACCCACATCGAGGGCCTGGCGGCTCGAATGGCCGGCTCGGACGCGGAGATCGGCTTCGCCTTCGACGGCGACGGCGACCGGGTGCTGGCGGCCGACGGCGAAGGGCGCGTCTTCGACGGCGACGAGCTGATCTCACTCACCGCGACCGGGATGGCGGCGCGCGGGGAGCTCCCCGGGGGCGTCGTGGTCACGGTGATGAGCAACTACGGCTTCCACCGGGCGATGGAGGAGGCGGGGGTCGAGGTCGCGGTTACCAAGGTCGGCGACCGCTACGTCCTCGATCGGATGCAGGGCGACGGCCAGGTTCTTGGAGGGGAGCAGTCGGGCCATGTCATCTCCACCTCGTTCGCTCCAACCGGCGACGGGATCGCCGCCGCGCTGATGACGATGCGGGAGCTTGGCTCACGCTCCCTGGCCGACGCCGTCCCGATGCGGAAGCTGCCACAGAAGCTGGTCAACGTCGAGGTCGCCGGCCGCGACGCGGTCGCCGATGCGACGGCCGTGTGGGAAGCGGTCGAGCGCGAGGGCCAGGGCCTCGAGGGCCGCGGCCGGGTCCTGCTGCGCCCGTCGGGGACCGAGCCAATGGTCCGAGTGATGGCCGAGGCTCCCACTGCCGATGAGGCCGATGCAGTCTGCGCGCGCCTCGTCGCCGTGGTGCGGCAAGAGCTGGCCTAGCCGCCCGCGCTCTACCCTTACTCGCCTTCATGTGCGGAATCGTCGGATACGTGGGTGGCCGGCCCTGCGAGGAGATCCTCCTCTCCGGGTTGGAAAAGCTCGAATACCGCGGCTATGACTCAGCCGGGCTCTCGATGATCGCGAACGGCGGAGTCGAGAGCGTGCGGTCGGTCGGCAACCTCGCCAACCTGCGCGCCGCGGTCGAGGCTGCCGCGGCGAACGGAGACGGGGCTGCGGCGACCGCCACCACCGGCATCGCCCACACCCGCTGGGCGACCCACGGCCGCGTCACCGAGGAGAACGCCCACCCCCATTACGACACCTCCGACCGCGTCCACATCGTCCTCAACGGGATCGTCGAGAACCACGCGAAGCTGCGGCGCCAGCTCGAAGCCGAAGGGCACGCGTTCACCTCGGAGACCGACGCCGAGGTCGTCGCCCACCTGATCGCCGGCCACTACGACGACGACCTGGCCGCGGCGGTGCGCGCCGCCTTCGCCGAGCTGCGCGGCCACTACGCCTTCGTCGCCATGCACGCCGATGAGCCTGGGCGGCTGGTCGGCGCCCGCAAGGAGTGTCCGCTGGTCGCCGGGATCGGCGACGGAGAGGCCTTCCTCGCCTCGGCGATCCCGGCCTTCCTCGCCGACACCCGCACCGCGCTGCTGATCGAGAACGGCGAGGTCGTAACGATCGAGGCCGGCGGAGTGACGATCACCGACGCCGAGGGCGAGCCGGTCAGCCGCGAGCCCGAAGAGATCACCTGGGACGCCGACGCCGCCGAGAAGGGCGGCTATGAGACCTTCCTGTTGAAGGAGATCCACGAACAGGCCGACGCCGTCGCCGAGACTCTCGCCGACCGCCTGCCGGGCGACCAGGGGGTCGACCTCTCCGAGCTCGACCTCGACGACTCCTTCCTGCGGAGCCTGCGGCGGATCGTCATCGTCGCCTGCGGGACCTCCTACCACGCCGGCCTGGTCGGCCGCTACGCGATCGAGGAGTGGGCGCGGGTGCCGGTCGAAATGGACATCGCCTCCGAGTTCCGCTACCGCAACGCGGTGATCGGGCCCGAGGACCTGGTGATAGGCATCACCCAGTCCGGCGAGACGGCCGACACCCTGGCGGCGATGCGGCTGGCCCGCGACGCCGGCGCCACGGTGCTTGCGGTGACCAACATCATGGGCAGCCAGGCGACCCGCGACGCCGACGCGGTCCTCTACACCCGGGCCGGGCTGGAGATCAGTGTCGCCGCGACCAAGACCTTCGTCGCTCAGGTAGCGGCGATGTACCTGATCGGGCTGTGGCTGGCCGAGCTGCGCGGGGCGCTGCCCGCTGCCCGCATCGCCGAGCTGGTCGCCGAGCTGAAGGCGCTGCCGTCGAAGATCGAGACGACGCTGGCGGCGTGCGAGGACCGCGTGGCCGAAGTCGCTGCGACCCACAGCAAGCAGCAGTTCTTCCTCTACCTCGGCCGCCACATCGGCCTGCCGGTCTGCCTCGAGGGGGCGCTGAAGCTGAAGGAGGTCTCCTACATCCCGACCGACGCCTACGCGGCGGGCGAGATGAAGCATGGGCCGATCGCGCTGCTCGACGAGTCGACCCCGGTGGTCTGCGTCGCCGTCGAGAGCCCCGTCCTCGGCAAGGTCCTCTCCAATGTCGAAGAGGTGCGCGCCCGCGGCGCCCAGACGATCGCGATCGCGACCGAGGGGTGCGAACGGGCCGGCGAAGTCGCCGACGAGACGATCGCGGTGGCCCGCACCGACTGGATGCTGCAGCCGGTCGTCGCGATCCTGCCGCTGCAGTTGCTCGCTTACGACATCGCCCGCGCCCGCGGCCTCAACGTCGACCAGCCGCGCAACCTCGCCAAGACGGTCACGGTCGAGTAGCGGGCGGGTAAGGTGTCACGCGTGAAGGCTCGTCTCGCTCTCCTCTTTGCCGCGGTTGCGGCGGTCCTGGCTTTCGCCGGCTGCGGGGGCGGTGGCTCCAGCTCTGGCCCGGCCAGCCTGGCGCCGCCGAAATCCCCCCTCTTCGTCGAAGTCGCGGTGCAGCCGCAGGGGAGCGTCAAGTCGAACCTCGAATCGTTGGCCAAGAACGTCGCCGGAATCAACGACCTCGGGGGCCTGATCGTGTCCAAGCTCGAAAGCTCGGCCAGCGGATCGGGCAACAAGGTCGACTTCGGCAAGGAAGTGCAGCCCTGGCTGGGCGAAAGGGCGGGGATCTTCTTCCAGCGCTACGACGGCAACAACTTCACCGGTTACGGCGTCGCCGTGCAGACCACCGACACCGCAGCTGCGCAGAGCTTCATCGACAGGCAGGCCAAGTCCAGCGACGAACCCGTCAAGGACGCCTCCTACGAAGGCATCGCCTTCAAGGTCCAGAGCTCCGACGGCACCTCGATCGGATTGGTCGGGGAATTCCTCGTTGTCGCCGAAGACGAACGTGCGTTCAGGGACGCGGTCGACGCGTCCAAGGGCGAATCGCTGGCCGACGTCGGGGCGTACTCGAACGCCGTTGACGCCGCGCCGAGCGACAGCCTCGGCGACGTCTACGTCGACGTCGGCACCCTGATCCAGCAGGCCGGCGGCAGCGTCGACCCGCAGGTGTTGAAGGTCCTGAAGTCGGCCGGCGTCGACCCGACCGAAGCGACGGCCCTGGCCAGCGTCGTGCCGGGCTCCGACCAGATCGAGATCGACGTCAGCAGCGACCTCGGCGGCGAGAGCCCCCCCAGCGGCGACGCCTCCAGCCTGCTCGGCTCCCTGCCCTCCGACTCCTTTGCCGCCTTCGCCGTCTCGGGCTTCGGCGAACAGCTCAAAGAAGCGATCGACAGCCTCGACGCCGAAGGGGTTCCCGGCACCGTCCCGCCGCACCAGCTGAAGAAGGGCCTGAACGAAGCCGGGGTCGACCTCGAAGGGATCGCCGGCTCGCTCGAAGACGCCGCCGTCTTCGCCGTCGGCGACAACGAAAACAACCTGGGCGGCGCCCTGGTGCTGACCGCCAAGGGCTCCAAGGCGAGCGAGGGGATCGCCAAACTCAGTCAATTGCTGCGCGGGCTCCACGTCGCCGGCGTGAGTGTGCTGAGCGGCAAGGCCAGTGGCTTCTCGGTCCACAGCCCCGAACTCGGCCGCAAGCCACTCGTCGTCGTCGCCAAGGGCGAGCGGATTGCGATCGGCTACGGGTTGCCGCCTACCCTGCAGGGGCTCTCGGCGGGCTCAGGCCGGGCGCTCTCCGACAGCTCCAGCTACAAGGAAGCGGCTGCGGCGCTTGGCAGCACCCCGATCAGCGGCTTCGTCGACGGGCCGGCAGCGCTGCGCTTGGCCGAATCTCTCGTGCCGCCGTCCGAACAGAGCTTCCAGGAAGCGAAGCCCTACCTGGCGAAGGTCGGCTACGTCGCGATCGGCTCGGGCAGCTCGGGCAACCTCGCGACGGCGAAGCTGATCGTCGGCTTCAGCAAGTAGACGCGAGCCGATGGCGGCCGGAGTCGGCATCGACCTGCTCGAGATTGAGAGGCTGGAGCGAGCCCTGGGTCGCCATTCCCGCCTCGCCGACCGCGTCTTCACCCGGGCCGAGCAGGATTACGCCGCCGCTCGCACCCGCCCCGCACGACACCTCGCGGCGCGATTCGCCGCGAAGGAGGCGGTGGTCAAGGCGCTGGGCCTCTCCGGCGGCTTCGGCCTGCGCGAGATCGAGGTCGTCGCGGGGGAGCCGCCGACGGTGCGGCTTTCGGGGCGTGCTGCCGAAGCGGCGGCAGGCGGGCGCGTCGAGATCTCGTTGACTCATTCCCGCGACTATGCGGCGGCGGTCGCGATCGCAGAGACTTCCTGACATGGAGGCTTGGCTCACCCCGCTCTACGACGCCGAGGGGATGCGGGCCGTAGACCGCTGGGCGATCGAGGAGATGGGAGTTCCCTCGCTGGAACTGATGGAGACCGCGGGGCGGGCCTTGGCGGAGGCCGTGGCCGAGCTGTCGCCGCAGGGGTCGGTCGGAGTCGTCTGCGGGAAGGGGAACAACGCCGGAGACGGGCTTGTGGCGGCCCGGCATCTGGCCGGGATGGGCTTTGAGGTCGAGGCGCTGCTGCTCTGGCCGGGAGAGGAGCTGAGCGGCGACGCAGCGGCGAACCTGGAGCGGTTCGAGGCCGAGCATGTCGCCAGCGGCCTGGACGAGCGGCTGGCGGGTTCCGGGGCGGTCGTCGATGCGATCTTCGGGACAGGGTTCTCCGGGGGGGTGCGGGAGCCGGCAGCCGCGGCGATCGAGGCGGTCAATCGGTGCGGGGCGCCGGTGGTCGCCTGCGACATCGCATCCGGGGTCGATGCCTCGACCGGGGAGGTCGAGGGAGTGGCGGTCGAGGCCGACGTCACGGTCAGCTTCCACGCGGCGAAGCTGGGGCACTTCGTCGCGCCGGGCAAGTGGCACACGGGGGAGCTGCAGGTTGCTCCGATCGGGATTCCGGATGGGGCGCCGAGCAAGCCGGGCGGCGGGGCGATCGACGCTTCGGTGCTGGCTCTGGCGCCGAAGCGGGGGCCCCGGTCGACCAAGTTCACGTCGGGGCAGGTCGCCGTCGCCGGCGGGTCGCAGGGGCTCACCGGGGCCGTGCGGATGTCTTCGGGCGCTGCGATCCGGGCCGGGGCCGGTTATGCCACGGTCGCGGTGCCCGCCGACCTCGAGGCCGTCTTCGAGCAGGGGCAGCCCGAGGTGATGTCGGTTGGCTGCCCCGGGGGGGACGGTTGCCTGGCGCCCGCATCGCTGAAGGCCGTGTTGCGCGCCTTCGAGCGTGCCGCGGCCGGCGTGCTCGGCCCGGGACTGGGCCGGGACCCCGGCGCGGTTGAGCTGGCTCGTGAGGCCGCCGGCGCGATCGGGGCCCCGCTGGTGATCGACGCCGATGGTCTCAACGCCTTCGCGGGACGGCTCGGGGAGATCGCGGTGCGGGGAGCTCCGACGATCCTCACGCCGCATGCCGGCGAGCTGGGGAGGCTGCTCGATCGTCCCTCCGAGGAGATCGCCGCTCACCGCCTCGCCTCCGCGCGAGAGGCCGCAAGAGCCGCCGGTGCGGTCGTGGTCCTCAAGGGCGACGACACGATCGTCACCGACGGCGAGCGGGTCGCGGTCAATGCGATCTCCGCTCCCGCCCTCGCCACCGCCGGTACCGGCGATGTCCTTTCGGGTATGACCGCCGCCCTGCTCGCCCGTGGCCTGGCCCCCTTCGACGCGGCCTGCGCGGCGGTCTTCGCCCACGCTCGCGCCGGTCGCGACGCGGCCGAGCGGATCGGCGCCGCCGAGTCGGTGATCGCCACCGACGTGATCGCCTCGATCCCGGCGGGGATGCTTCTCGACCCGCGCGTCGAATAACCTCGCCGGGAACCAATGGCTTCGCATCGGTTCCGGTCGCGAAATATCGGATATGCACGCTCCCTCCACTGACACTCGCCCATGAGCACCGCCGCCGAGATCATGAACGCCGACGTGCCGACCGTCTCCCCGGACGACGACGCCCGGGCTGCGATCGACCTCCTTGCCAAGACCGAGGTGGGCGCAATCCCGGTGGTCGACGCCGACCGCAAGGTGGTCGGGATCGTCAGCGAGTCAGACCTCATCCTCAGCGACGAGGAGTCCGATCTGCACCTTCCGCACTACCTCAACATCATGGGCGGCATCGTCTTCGTCGGCTCGATGAAGGGCTTCGAGGAGCGCCTGAACAAGGCGTTCGCGACAGAGGTCTCCGAGCTGATGACCGCGGACCCGATCGTCGTCCAGGCCGATGAGGATGCCGAGTCGGTGGCGAAGACGATTGCCGACAAGCACCATAACCACCTGCCCGTGGTCGACGCCGAGGGCCGTTTCGCCGGCATGGTCACCCGGGCCGACGCGCTTGCTGCGCTAGTCGACGGCTGAGCATCATGCGGGCGGTCGCCCGGATCGACCTCGGCGCGGTTCAGGCCAATTGCGCGCGGCTGAAGTCGACGTTGCGCGAGGGCGCCGAGCTGTGCGCCGTGGTCAAGGCGGACGGCTACGGCCACGGCGCCGACGCCTGCGCCACCGCGGCGCTGGCCGGCGGAGCGAGCAGGCTGGCGGTGGCGACCGCGACCGAGGCGGCGCAGGTCGGTCGCCGCTTTCAGCACGTCCCGTTGCTGACGATGGGCGCGCTGAGCGCCGAGGACGTCGACGTTGTCCTCTCCGCCGGTTCGGAGGTGGCCGTCTGGCGCGAGGGCTTCAGGCGATTGCTCGCCGAACGCGCCCGAGCTCAGGGTCGCCCCGCCCGCGTCCACGTCAAGCACGACAGCGGCATGGGTCGGCTCGGCAACCCCGACCCGGCCGAGGTCCTCGCTTTGGCCCGGGCCTGCGACGCCGACCCGGACCTCGAGCTGGCCGGCGTCTGGACGCACTTCGCCACCGCGGACGAACCGGACTCCAGCTTCTTCGACGAGCAGCTCGATCGCTTCGACGCGCTCGCCACCGCGGTAAAGGCGGAGTTCCCCTCCGTCATCGCTCACGCCGCGAACAGCTCCGCCGTCTTCCGCGACCGGCGCGCGCACTTCGACATGGCTCGCTGTGGCGTGGCCGTCTACGGACTCGACCCGTTTCAGGGCGACCCGGCCGAGCACGGCCTCGCCCCGGCGCTCTCGCTGGCCTCATACGTCGCCGACGTGAAGCGCTTGGCCGCGGGCGCCAGCGCCGGCTACGGGCGGACCTGGCGCGCGCCCGTCGACACCTGGGTCGGGGTGCTGCCGCTCGGCTACGGCGACGGGGTGCGGCGCGGCCTCTCCAACAACGCCGAGGTGCTCGTCCGGGGCCGCCGCCACCCACTCGCCGGCACCGTCTCGATGGACAACGTGACGCTCGACCTCGGCCCGGAGACCGATGTCGAGCCGGGCGACGAGGCGGTCCTGATCGGCTCGCAGGGCGGGGAGGCGATCCTCGCCGAGGAGGTGGCCGCTCGCCTCGGCACGATCAATTACGAGATCGCCTGCGGGATCTCGGCAAGGGTGCCGCGCAAGTTCGAATGAGCGGGCGGGGCGCTTTTCCTGTGGTATGCGCAGGTAAGGCGCCCCCCAGAGGCGCTTTTCTGCCATGAGCCTGCCCGACCGCCTCTTCGCCGCTCCCGTCCTCGTTCCGACGCGACGGGCGTTGGGAGGTGGGGAGGGCGCCTGGATCGTCGGCGGCGCCGTCCGGGATGCGGCGCTGGGCCGTATGGCGACCGACCTCGACCTCGCGGTCGCGGGGGATCCGGGGGGGGCCGCAAAGGCGATCGCGCGCGAGGCCGGCGTCCACGCGTTCGAGCTGTCCGCCGAGTTCGGCACATGGCGGGTGGTTGCCGCCGACCATTCCTGGCAGGTCGACGTCACCGGGTTGCGCGGCGCCACGATCGAGGACGACTTGGCGGCGCGCGACTTCACGGTGGGGGCAGTCGCCGTCCCCCTCGCAGGGGGCGAGCCACTCGACCCCTACGGCGGTCTTGCCGATCTCGAGCACGGATTCCTCCGCGCGGTTGGCGCCCGCAGCTTCGCCGACGACCCGCTGCGCCTGCTGCGCGCCGCGCGGCTGGCGGCCGAGCTCGACCTCGCCGTCGACCCCGGGACGCTGACTCTCGCGCGCGCCGAGGCCGGCAGCGCCGCCGAGCCCGCCGGGGAGCGGCAGCTGGCCGAGCTGCGCCAGCTGATCGGCGGCCCCGACCCGCTCCGGGGCCTCGAGCTGCTCGACGAGCTCGGCCTGACCGCCGTCGTCCTGCCCGAGGTCGAGGAGTTGCGTGGGGTGCGGCAGGGGCCCAATCATCATCTCGACGTTCACGGCCACACCCTGGCCGTGCTCGGGCACCTGCTCGAGGTCGAGTCCGATCTGGAGCTCTTCGCGGGAGAGTGCGCCGCCGAGGTGGCCGGTCTTCTCGCCGAGCCCCTCGCCGACGAGATGACGCGCCGGACCGCGCTGCGCTTCGGCGCTCTCTTCCACGACATCGGCAAGCCGGCGACCAGGGAGGAGAAGGACGGCTACGTCACCTTCATCGGCCACGACCGCGACGGCGCCGAGATCGTCGCCGGGATCTGCGCTCGGCTGCGCGCGAGCAGGCGGCTCACCACGCACCTGCGGGCGCTGACGGTGCACCACCTCAGGCTCGGGTTCCTCGTCCACGAGGCGCCGCTGCCACCGCGCCGCATCCATGAATACCTGCGTGCGACCGAGCCCGTCGCCGCCGATGTCACCCTGCTCACCGTCGCCGACCGCCTCTCCGCCCGCGGCAGCGGCCCCTTCGCCACCGAGGAGGCGATCGAAGCCCACCTCGCCCTTGCCCGCCAGATGCTCGCCGCCGCCCTCGACTGGCGCCGCGACGGCCCTCCCGCCCCGCTGCTGCGGGGCGACGAGCTGGCGGCGGAGCTGGGGATTGAGGAGGGGCCGGAGTTGGGCGAGCTGCTGGCCGAGCTGGAGGCGGCGCAGTACGCGGGCGAGGTGAGCAGTCGGGCCGAGGCGGTCGAGCGCGCCCGCGACCTGCGGGGGTAGCCGGGGCGGCACTCGGTTCCGCTACCCTCCTCGCCGCATGGCCAAAGAGGAAAAGATCGAAATGGAGGGGGAGATCACCGAGGCCCTCCCCAACACCATGTTCCGCGTCAAACTCGACAATGGGCACGACGTGCTCGGCCACATCTCGGGCAAGATGCGCCGCCACTACATTCGCATCCTGCCTGGGGATAGGGTGAAGATCGAGCTCTCCCCCTACGACCTCGACCGCGGCCGCATCACCTATCGATACAAATAACCCGGCCGGGGGTCAGCCAGCTCCGCGATCAGGGCGGACCAGGCGAAGTCCTTTGCGCCGAGGCCGGCGCCGCTGCGAGGGTCGTAGTACTCGCGCAGGCCTTCGCGCTGCGCCGCGCCGATCAGCATGCGGGCGAGGCGCGACGCCTCCTCCTCGTAGCCGAGCCGGCGCATCCCCAGCCAGAGGAGCCAGGCCGAGTTGACCCAGGTCGGGCCGCGCCAGTAGCGGCGTATCGGCCCGCGGTGCCCGCCCGGCTCATAGCCCGGCTCCGAGGCGGCGACGGACGGCGGCGCGACCGGGGTGAGGAACTCGCTCTCGTTCAGCAGGTGCTCCTCGACCATGCGGCGGCCGATCTCCTCCGGCAGGTCGGGCAGGGCAAGGGGCGCGAGGGCGGCCCAGGTGATCGCATCCGGGCGGGCGCCGCCGGGCTGCGCCTCGTCGAGGAAGAGGCCGCGGCTCTCGTCCCAGAGCCGGTCGACCAGGGCCGGGGTCGCGGACGGGCGTCCCAGCGCCTGCAGCGAGAGCGACCACATCGTGTTGACCAGCGTCTCGCAGAGGACCGGGCCGCCGGCATCGCGCACCCGCCCCGCATCGAAGCCGAGCCGGCGGTTGCGGTGGACCAGCAACGGAAAGCCGACTTGAGCGCAGGCTCGCCGGCCCCAGACGGGATCGAACTTGGGTGAGGCGTCGAGCCCGGACTCGTCGGGCTGGATCAGCCAGAGCAGCCCGTCCCCCTCGAGGTCGCGGTGCTCGGCGAGCCACTCGGCCTGGGCCGCGATCCGCGGCTCCTCGGCCGGGTCGCCGACGGCGATCCGCCAGGCCCAGGCCAGCAGGGGCGGCTGGATCGTCTCGGTCTGGAAGGAGCGCCGCGAGGCGACGTTGTAGAAGGGGAGCCGGCTGAAGGAGACCGGCCGGTGCCAGAAGATCGTGTGGCCGATGAAGCCGTCGCGGCGCTGGACGGCGAGCAGGCTCTCCAGCTCCGACCGTGAGCGAGTCGGGTCGAAGCGCCGCCAGACGATCGCCGCGAAGCAGGAGTCCCAGTACCACTGCCAGGGGTATCGGCTCGGGCTCGGCCGGGTGTAGGAGTAGCGGGTCCCGTTCCGCTCGCCTTCGAGCCAGTTCTGGCGCAGGATGCGCTCGGCGATCTCGACGACGGAACCCGTCACACCGCAGTGCGACGCATCTCGCGCAGCGCCAGCGCTCCGAGGATCGCCAGCATCCCGATCAGCGCCACGATCCCCGGCCAGGTTTCCGCCCAGGTGACGCCGCCGACGAAGCCCTGCCTGGCGGCGTCGATCACCTGGGTCACCGGGTTGACCCGGGCGACCTCCTGCAGCCAGGGCTGGAGCAGCGCCAGCGGCGCGTAGGCGGTCGTGGTCAGGATCAGCGCCATCATCCCGGCCTGCATCAGCGGCGCCGCCGACTGGCTCTTGAAGTGCAGCGCCAGCATCGACCCCCAGCAGGCTGCGACCGCCGCCATCGCGGCGACCATGAAATAGGCGATCAACAGCCCGTCGATGCCGGGGAAGCCGGCTCCCAGCGCCAGCGCGATCGCGAGCACGAAGGTGGCCGGGATCAGCGCTCGGGTGCCCGCCGCCAGCACCGTGCCGGCAAGCAGCACCCAGCGTGGCGCGGGGGAGACGAGCAGCCGGTCGAGCCAGCCCTGCTCGATGTCGCGCGCCAGGTTTACTCCCGCCGCCGCGCCGGTGAAGCCGGCTCCCTGCAGCATGCTGACCGGGACGATGAAGCTCTCGTAGCTGCCGGTGGTGAAGCCGCTGAGGTGGGTCAGTGCGCCGAAGACGCCGTTGAGGCCGAGGAAGAAGATCGTTGGTGCCAGCACGCCGGGGATCGCCGCCCCCGGCACCCGCAGCAGCTCGTTCTTTGCGCGCGTCATCAGCGCCGCGATCGTCGCCAGGTTCGCCCTCCAGGTCGGCGGCGCCGCCGCGGCTTCCATCAGCCGACCCTCAGCCGGTGACGCAGCGCCCGGGCGCTGAGGACCAGGCCCAGCACGACGATTCCGACGATCGCCAGCACCGCGTCGATCAGGTCGGAGGCGGTGATCCCAGAGATCATCGGGTCGCGGATCCCGTTGACGATGAAGCTCAGCGGGTTGTACTTGGCGATCGTCTTCGCCGGCTCGATCATCAGTTCCTGGGGGAAGAAGGAAGTGGAGACGAAGAGGACGACGAGGACGAGCGGGAAGAGGCCCTGGACGACGCTGGCGCTGCCGGTTCGCAGCGCGATCGCCGCTCCGATCCCGCCCACCGCCATCGCCGCCGACGTGACCAGGACGATCGCGATCAAAGCGCCCGGGACGCCGCTCACGATCGTCGCGCCGAAGAGGAGCCCGATCGCCAGGAACCAGAGCGAGGCGAAGAGACCCAGCGCCGCGGTCCCGGCCAGGCGCCCGAGGACGATCGCGAAGCGGGGGATCGGCGCCGAGAAGAGACGGTCGGTGAAGCCCATCTCGATGTCGACGGCAAGCGCGATCCCGCCGCTGTTGCCGGCCAGCATCAGCGACTGCATCATCGCCCCGGCCAGCATGAACTGGAGGAAGCTGTCGACCGGCGGGAAGCCGGGAAGTTCGATCGCAGCGCCTGCGCCCCCGGTCTGGATCGCAAGCAGCAGGGTGGGGAAGACGATGATCGGCGCGATCAGCTGCGGGCGGCGAAAGGTCTGGCGGATAGAGCGCATCCCCAGCGCCCGCACGACGCGCAGGTTCGTTGCCAGAGACGTCATCAGGCCTTGACCGGCTTCTTCTCGGCGTTTTTCTCGCTCTCCTGCTCGAGGTGGTAGCCGGTCTTGGCGACGAAGACGTCGTCGAGCGTGGGGCGGACCAGCTCCAGCGAGCCGATCTCGATCCCGGCCTCGTCGAGCGCCCGCACGACGCGCGGGATGTCGGCGGACCCGTTCTCGACCTCGACCAGGACGGTTCTCCCGTCCTTGGGCGGCAGCAGCCTGCCGATCCCGCTGCAGGCTTCCTCCGCCTCTGCGATCGAGCCCTCGGCCAGTTGCAGCTGCACGTGGGGGTTGCCGATCTCGGTCTTGAGCGACTCGGGGGTGCCCTCGGCGACGATCCTGCCGCTGTCGATGATCCCGACGTTGTCGGCGAGCTGGTCGGCCTCCTCCAGGTACTGGGTGGTGAGGAAGACGGTGGTGCCCTCGTCGTTGAGCGCCCGGACCTCCTCCCAGATCGTTTTGCGGCTGACCGGGTCAAGCCCGGTGGTCGGCTCGTCGAGGAAGAGGACGCGCGGCTCGTGGACGAGCGCCGCCGCCAGGTCGAGCCGGCGCTGCATCCCTCCCGAGTAGGTGCCGACGCGGCGGTCGGCGGCGCCGGCGAGGTCGACCCGCTCGAGCAGGTCGTCGGCCCGCCGCTTGCCGTCCGCGGTGGGGAGGCCCTGCAGCGTCGCCTGCAGGCGGATCAGCTCGCGGCCGGTCATCAGCGGGTCGAGCGCCGCTTCCTGCAGGGCGACCCCGATCGAGGCCCTCACCGCGCGCGCCTCCTTCAACACGTCATGCCCGGCGACCGTGGCGCGTCCGCCGGTGGGCAGCAGCAGCGTCGTCAGCATCCGCACCGTGGTCGTCTTGCCGGCGCCGTTGGGACCGAGGAAGCCGTAGATCTCGCCCTCGTCGACCTCGAGGTCGATGCCCTGCACCGCGAGCACCTCGTCGAAGGCGCGCTCCAGCCCCTCAACCACTATCGCCGGCATTGGGCCTAGACCCCGGTCGGTTCGGCCTCTTGGGCCAGCGGCGCCGTCGCCTCGACCCAGCGGCGGCCGTTGGCGCGCTCCAGCGCCTCCGCCGCGTCGAGCAGCAGCTCGTCGCGCCGCCAGGCCGCCTGCAGCTGCAGGCCGATCGGCAGCCCGCCGGAGCCGAGCCCGACCGGGACGCTGACCGCGGGGATCCCTGTCAGGTTCGCCAGCGCGCCGCCGCGCACGTTGGCCTGGTCGGCGGTAAGGGTGCCGGAGGGAAGCTCGACCAGCGGCGACTCCAGCGGCGGCGCGACCGCGGGAAGGGTCGGCCAGGCGACGACGTCAACCTGCTCGAAGAGCGCCGCCAGCCGGTGGCGCATCAGCGTGCGAATACGTTTCGCCTGCACGATCGCCGCCGCCGGCATCAGCATCCGGTACTTGACGAAGCCGCGATTGATCGGGCTCAGCCCGGGGTCGATCTCGTTCAGTCGCTGCGGCGTCACCCCGTTCATCAGCTCGGCGTTGATGATCAGGACGGCGGCCATCGTCGCCGTCTCGAGGCCGTCCAGCTCGACCTCGCGAACCTCCCCGCCGGTCTCGCTGCGAAGCGCCTCGATCGCCGCCTCGCAGGCGTTGCGCACCTCGGGGGCGACGTCCTCGGAGACGGCGTCGCGCACGACCCCGATCCGCAGTCCCGCCGCATCGCCCGTCGTCAGCTTCTCGCCAAACAGCGCCGAGCCCAGCAGCCGGCAGTCGGCGGCGTCGGCGCAGAGCGGGCCGGAGACGATCGTCTCGGTGACCGCGGCTACGTGGTGGCCCTCCAGTGCGGCGCGACCGAAGGTCGGCTTCAGCCCGGTCAGCCCGCAGTAGGCGGCGGGGAAGCGGACCGAGCCGAGGCCGTCGGCGCCGACCGCCCCGGCGACCAGTCGCGCGGCGACCGCGGCAGCCGGCCCGCTGGAGGACCCGCCCGGACAGCGCTCGGTGTCCCAGGGGTTGCGAGCGGGGCCGTAGACGGACGTGTTGCCGGTGCTGCTCGCTCCCAGCTCGTGCATGTTGCCGACGCCGACGATCGTCGCGCCGGCGTCGCGCAGGGCGCGGTAGGGGCCGGACTCTCCGGGCGCCGCCGGGGCGAGCATGTCAGCCGCGCCAAAGCGCTGTGCCCGCCACGGCAGCGGCCACTCGTCCTTGATCACGACCGGGACGCCGTGCAGGGGCCCTTCGGGTGCGGCGGCGAGCATCTCGCGCGAGCGCTCCGGGAAGGTCTCGACCACGGCGTTGATCGCCGGGTTGCGCTGCTCGATCCGAGCCAGCGCCGCCTCGAGCAGCTCGGCGGGGTCGAGCTCGCCCGTGGCAATCGCCGCGGCCTGGGCGCGCAGGGAGAGGTCGAGGGCGCTCATCGCCTGATCGGCGCCTGGGAGAGGTCGGGGCAGCACTCCACCTCGACGTCGTTCGTGTCGAGTGAGAGCAGCTCGCGTATCGCCGGCCAGAACATCTGGTGGGCGGCGCCCATCACCGCCAGGTCGACCTCGTCGGCTTCGATCCCCAGGGAGGCGAGGCCGGCGGGAATGAAGTCGTCTGCACGATCCGAGGCCTCCATCTGGCCGCGCCAACCCTACAGAGGCGAGATGGCCGGGATCGTGCAAGCCGGACCGCGGCAAGGCATCGACGCGGCGCGGAAGGCAGAATCCGGGCCGCAACCGGGGCTTTCGCACCGTGTTGCCTGGAGACCGATGCGCCTCGAAGCAGCGAAGAACCGATTCGGCAGGGCCTGGTTGGTCGTGGCCGCCGCCTGCCTGCTCTTCGCCCTGGTGGCCGCCTCCTGGCCGGGAGCGGCCGGCTCCGCGCCCCTGCGGGTCATCGTTCTCGGTGAGACCGCCTCGACGCCGCCCCCCTCCTGCCCGGGGAAGATCGTCAAGAACGTCGAGATCACCCCATGCCGGGTCGAGGGCCACGTGACCGGCTTCCAGGCCCTGGCGGGCGGGGTGACGATGCCCTATGAGGCCCCGTTCGAAGGCAAGATCGTCGCCTGGTCGATCACCCTGTCGAAGCCATCGACCAAGGACTCGGGGACGACCACCGACGAGGTCGGCTTCTTCGACGAATTCCTCGGCAGTCCCTCACAGGCGCGGATCGGCGTCCTGCGCCCGGTCAAGGGCGCAAAGCCGCCCCAGTACACGCTGGTCCGCCAGAGCCCGCTCGAGGTGCTCAACCCCTACTTTGGCAGCACCCCGGTCTTCGCCCTCGACCACCCGCTCACCGTCCTGCAGGGGCAGGTCGTTGCCCTCACCGTGCCGACCTGGGCGCCGATGTTCGCCTTCAACGTCGAAGAAGGCAATACCTGGCGCGGCAGCCGGCTGCCCAAGCACTGCGCCTCCAAAGAAGACATCCAGGGAGGCCACCCGCAGCAGGTGGTCGGCAAGACGAAGACCTACGGCTGCTACTACTCCAACGCGCGCCTGCTCTACACGGCGACCCTCGTCAAGAAACCCTGAGCGGCGCCTGACCGGCCAGTCGACGTTCTAAGCGTCAGAGCGCCGTTTGGCGGAGGTGGCAATACGGGCAGTCGCTGACGTCGAGGCCGATCAGCTGGTCGCAACGGCGGCAGGCGCGGAGGTTCTCCGGCGTGCGCGGAAGCGCCGAGGCGGAGGGCGCGAGGGGCAGCACCATCGCCACCGGCTTCATCTCCTCGCCGGTCTCCCGGTCGACGTAGACGGCGCCGGGCTCGGCGTGGGCGAGCGCCTCGCGGCCCGAGGCCGGCGCGCGCATCCGGTAGAGCTGCTTGGGATTCACGGCCGCGAAGACTAATAGCTTGGGCGGAACCGATGCGCGTGCTCATCTTCCACGGCTACATGCTGCGCGGGACCGGCAGCAACATCTACAACGCCAGCCTCGCTCGGGCGCTGGCCCGGCTCGGCCATGAGGTCCATCTGCTTTGCCAGGACCGCGAGGTCCAGCTGGAGGGCGTCCAGATCCATAATCCGGATATCGGCGGCCTGCTGCCGGTCTACGTGAAAGATCCGTACGAGGGCTTCGAGGTGAAGGCCTTCCCGGAGCTGACCGACGAGGAGCTGGATCGCTACATCGGCGCGAATGTCGCCGCCGTCCGCGAGGCGGCGTCCCAGGCCGGTGGCATCGACGCGTCGCTCGCCAACCACCTGGTCATGGGCCCGGCAATCCTTGCCCGCGCCGCCATCGGGTCCTTCGCCGCCAAGATCCACGGCTCCGCCCTCGAGTACACGGTCAAGCCCAATCCCCGTTTCCTGCCCTACGCCCGCGAGGGCATGGAAGCCGCCTCCGGCGTCCTTGTCGGCTCCCACCACACCGCCGAGTCCCTCTGGGCAGCGCTTCCCGACGTGCCCGGTCTTCGAGAGAAGACGCGCCTGGGTCCCCCCGGCGTGGACACCGATGAGTTCAGGCCACCCCCGGCCACGGGTCCTGACGCGGGGAGGGGGGCCTGCGGGCGGGCAGGTGTGTCCGTTCTCGGCCCCCCTCCCCGCGCCACCCGCGGAAGGGGCGTCTCCGGCTCAACGGAGAGTGCAGCGGGTCCTCTGATCGTGTTCGTCGGCAAGCTGATCGTGTCGAAGGGCGTCGACCTGCTGATAGCCGCGTGGCCGTTGGTCAGGAGGGCCCACCCAGGTGCGCGGCTGCAGATCGCTGGGTACGGCGAGTACGAGAGCGGCCTACGCAGGTTGCTGGCGGCGCTCGAGTGCGGCGATCTGGACGATGCGCGTGAGGTTGCTCGGTTGGGATGGAGCCTCGAGGGCGGGGAGGAGAAGCCGCTGTCGACTCTCTCTGCTTTTCTGGCCGATCCGCCTCCCGGCTATGCGGAGGCGGCGAAAGGCGCGGCCGGCTCGGTCGAGCTCGTCGGGCGCCTCGAGCACCACGAGGTCGCCGAGCTGCTGCCGTACGCGGAGGCGCTGGTCATGCCAAGCACGTTTCCAGAGGCATTCGGGATGGTCGCTGCGGAGGCGGCTGCGTGCGGAGCCTTGCCGGTCTCCGCCGACCATTCCGGGATGCGGGAGGTGTCCCGCCAGCTCGCCGCGGCGCTGCCGGAGAGGGTCGGCCGGCTGACGTCGTTCTCGGTCGCGGAGGGGGCGGTCGAGGCGATCGCCGAGCGGCTCAGCGGCTGGTTGGCGCTCCCCGAGAAGGAGCGGAAGGCGGCCCGGGAGAAGCTGATCGAGACAGCCGGCCGGCTGTGGAGCTGGGAGGGCGTGGCCCGCGGGGTCGTGGCAGCCTCACGGGGCGAGCTCGACCGTCTGCCGCTTGCGTAGAATGCGCCCCCGCCGATGATGGGCCGCCTGCCGATAGCGAGGATGATCGCCGCAACCGTTGCGCTGGCCGCGGCGATTTCCGCCGTGATGCTCTCGATCAACTGGAACGGCCAGGAGGCCTCGACGGCCGCGCCCAAGATCGACGACCTGCTCAACGTGATGATCGTGCTTTCGGCCTTCGTCTTCTCGCTGGTCGTGGTGATGCTCTTCTACGCGCTGTGGAAGTTCAAAGCCAAGCCGGGCGACGAATCCGACGGCGAGCCGATCCACGGCAACACGCGGCTGGAGGTCGCCTGGACCCTGATCCCGACGATCATCGTCCTCTTCGGCGGCGGTTACAGCTGGGCCGTGCTGAACGAAATCGAACAGCGCGGCAAGGACCCGCTGACCGTTGACGTCTTCTCCCAGCAGTACGCCTGGAGCTTCGGCTATCCGGGCAAGGGGATGGCCTGGTCACAGGGCGAGCTGCACGTGCCAGTGAACCGGCAGGTCCAGTTCAAGATGCACTCCCAGGACGTGATCCACTCGTTCTGGGTGCCCGAGTGGCGGATCAAGAAAGACAACGTCCCCGGGATCACGACGACGGCGGTCGTCACTCCCGACAGGGCCGGCACATACCAGCTCATCTGCGCCGAGCTCTGCGGCTTCGGCCACGCCGCGATGCGGGCCAAGGTCGTCGTCCAGCCGCCGGCCGAGTTCCGCGAATGGGTCGCCGGGCTGAAGGAAAAGGTGCCGCCGCCCCTGATGGAATCGATCGTCCAGGACACGGAGACCAACCCGGTGCCGCTGGGCGCTGGCGGGGCATAATGGAGGCGATCTGATGGCGGCTGCGATCAAGCGACCGGGGTGGCTTCGAGGAGCGCTCGGCATGGTGGCGGCCGGGGCCTTCGGCTTCGGCCTCGTGGTCGCTCTGCGCGCCATCTCCGGCCTGCCTGTCTACCAGACCGAACAGACCGGTTACCCGCAGGTGGTCGTGCCGCTGATCACCTCCTCGCTGGGCTTTCTCGCCGGCTTCGGCTGTTTCGACTACTGGCTGCGCTGGGCGGCTGGGATGCCGACGATCCCCGACGACCACTCCCAGCACGGGGCCCGCAGCTGGCGCGATTACTTCCGCTTCAACACCGATCACAAGGTGATCGGCATCCAGTACATCTGCACCACCTTCTTCTTCTTCTTTCTCAGCGGCCTGATCGCGATGCTGATCCGGGCCGAGCTGGCCCAGCCCGGCACCCAAATCGTCGACGCGGCGACCTACAACAGCCTCTTCTCCACCCATGCGGTGCTGATGATCTTCGTCTTCGTGATCCCGGTCTTCGCGGGGATCGCCAACTACGTGCTGCCGCTGATGATCGGCGCGCCGGATATGGCCTTCCCGCGGCTGAACGCGCTCAGCTTCTGGATGCTGCCGCTGGCCGGCCTGCTCTTCGTCGGCAGCTTCCTCGCCCCGGGTGGCGCCTTCGACGCCGGCTGGACGGGCTACGCGCCGCTCTCGACCGGCGCGCCGCTGGGTCAGTCGTTCTTCAACCTGGGAGTGCAGTTCGCCGGCGCCTCCTCGATCGCGACGGCGCTCAACTTCCTGGTCACGATCATCACGATGCGGGCGCCGGGGATGAACTTCTGGCGGATGCCGCTGCTGGTCTGGGCCAACCTCTCGACCTCGCTGCTGGTCGTCGCCGCGACGCCGTTCATCGCCGGGGCCCAGTTCATGGTCCTCTTCGACCGCATCCTCCACACCAACTTCTTCCAGTTCAGCGGCGGCGGCGACGTGATCAGCTACCAGCACATCTTCTGGTTCTACTCGCACCCGGCCGTCTACATCATGATGCTGCCCGGGTTCGGGATCATCTCGGAGGTCATCTCCACCCACGCCCGCAAACCGATCTTCGGTTACCGGCTGATGGCGCTGGCGCTGCTCGGGATCGTCGTGCTCAGCTACTCGGTCTGGGCGCACCACATGTTCGTCGCCGGGATGTTCAGCTGGCTGCGGGTGCCGATGATGATCACCACGCTGCTGATCGCGGTGCCGACCGGGATCAAGATCTTCTCCTGGCTGGGCACCCTCTACTTCGGCAAGATCCACACCTACTCGACGGCGATGATGTTCGCGCTCGCCTTCATCGTCACCTTCACGATCGGCGGAATCAGCGGCGTCATGCTGGGCATGGTGCCGATCGACATCCACGTCTCCGACACCTACTTCATCGTCGCCCACATTCACTTCGTGCTGTTCGGCGGCTCGGTGTTCACGATCTTCGCCGGGATCTATCACTGGTTCCCGAAGATGACCGGGCGGATGTACGACGAGAAGCTCGGTCGGATCCACTTCTGGGGCACCCTGGTCTGCACCTGGGGCACCTTCATCCCGATGCACTGGATCGGGATGGACGGGATGCCGCGGCGGGTCGCCGACTACGCCAGCCAGTTCGGCGAGTGGAACCTGCTGATCAGCGTATTCGCCTTCGGCCTCGGCGCCGTCCAGCTCGTCTTCCTCTACAACATGATCGTCAGCTGGCGCTTCGGCCCGCGCGCCGAGGCCAACCCCTGGCGGGCGAACTCGATCGAGTGGCAGGTCTCCTCGCCGCCGCCGGTCTTCAACTTCGACGAGATCCCGCGCGTCGTCGGCGGTCCCTACGAGTACGGGGTACCCGGCGCCCGGCACGCGATCATGGCGGGCGAGGGCGCCGAGGTTCCCGCAACGGAGCCCAGCGTGGTGGGGTCCAGATGAGCGCCGAGGGGGCCGAAGGCCGGCCGCTGCTGATCTTCCTCAACGAGGTGGCGGGCGGGCGCAAGCTGCTGCAGGCGGTCCGCGAGCGGGTCGAGGAGGTTCCCTATGTCGCGGTCGCGTCGCCGCAGAACCAGCCGGCCGTCGGCCAGCTGATCGACTCCGGCGAGCTGCGCGAGGCGGCGCGGGCGCGGGTCGAGGTGACGATGTCGGTGCTGTCGGAGTTCGGCATCGAGTCGGTCGGCGAGGTGATGGACCCCGACTCGGCGCTGGCCCTCGACGATGCGGTGCGCGCGCACGAGCCGGGCGAGGTCCTGCTCTCCTGCCTATACGAGACGCGCTTCGGCATCAAACGCAAGGACCTGGTCGAGTGGGCCAAGGCGCGCTTCGAACCGGAGACGACGGTGACCCACATCCCGGTGCGGATCGAAGACGACGCGGTTCGCTGGGACGTGATCCACACCCTGGTCGTGGCCACCCAGACCGTCGCCACGCCGGACCTCGTCAACCGGCTCAAGGAACGCGCGGCGGAGCGCCCCCACCGCTACACGATCATCTGCCCGCGCTCCGAAGACGTCACCGAGGCCGAGATCGTCCGCAGCCTCGCCTCGACCATGGCCGAGCTGTACCGCGCCGACGTCGACGTGACCGGCCAGCCGATGAGCCCCGACCCCTTCCACGCCGTCAAGAACGCGGTCGAGCACTACCGGCTCGACGAGATCCTGATCTCGACCTTCGCCAGCGAGCGGTCGCGCTGGCTCGATGACGGCCTGGTCGGCAAGGTCCGCGAGATCACCGAGAAGCCGGTCGAGCACCTCGAGGTAGGCCGACCCGCTGCGGCCGTGGCGGCTGCGGTCGCCGAGGGAGGGGCAAGCTGAGATGGAGAGCGCAACCGCAACCCTGGGGCACGGTCACGCCGAGGAGCACCACGGCCCGCCCGAGGCCAACCAGAGCTCCCGCATCGACCGCCAGACCCTCGGCATCCTGCTCTTCATCGTCTCGGAGGTGATGCTGTTCGGCGCCTTCTTCGCCTCCTACTTCTTCCTCCGCGTCGTCGTCCACCCGCCGACCTGGCCGCCCGAGCCGTTCAAGCTGCCGGTCGCGGTCGCCGGGGTCAACACGGCGATCCTTGTTTCCTCCAGCTTCACGGTTCACTACGCCCTTGAGTCGATCCGGCGGGGGAACCGCAGGGGACTGAAACTCGGCCTGGTGCTGACCTGGATGCTGGGAGCGACCTTCCTCTTCATCCAGATCAACGAGTACTCCCACATCGGCTTCAGCGCCCGCGACCTCGCCTTCGGCTCGATCTTCTACGGCCTCACCGGCCTCCACGGCGCCCACGTCTTCGTCGGGCTGATGCTGCTCAGCTTCGCCACGATCCGCGCCTTCCGCGGCCACTTCGGCCCCAAGGCGGAGGACCACCTGGGCGTCGAGGTGCCCGGCATCTACTGGCACTTCGTAGACGTGATGTGGATCATCGTCTACACCGCGGTCTACATCCTCTAGAAACCACTCTGGAAAGCCAGTGGGGCATAAGTCCGACCGGTCTGCTCTGGGAAGGATTGGCGTGAAGCTCAAGATTCCGAGGCCGAGGACCCGAGGCGGCGGGCTGATAGAGCTGGTCGTGATCGTCGCGCTGGCGCTGAGTCTGGCATTTGCGGTTCAGGCCTGGGCGGTCAAGCCCTACCAGATCCCGTCGGGCTCGATGGAACCGACGCTCGACGTTGGCCAAAGGGTCCTTGTCAATCGCTTCGTCTACCACTTCGAAGACCCGTCGATCGGCGACATCGTCGTCTTCCACCCGCCGGCCAGCCTCCAATGCGGCGTCGAACCCAAGGCCGGCGAACCCTGTCCGAAATCGCATGCAGGAGAGTCGAGCCAGAATTTCATCAAGCGGATCGTCGCCGGGCCAGGCGACACGCTCAGTGTTCGCGAAGGACACCCGGTCATCGACGGCGTCGAGAAGCTCAACGAGCCCTATATCCGGCCCTGCGCCGGTTGCACCATGCCGAAAACGATCACGATCCCTCCCGACCACTACTTCATGATGGGCGACAACCGGGGCAACAGCGACGACAGCCGCTTCTGGGGCCCCATCCCTCGCAACTGGATCATCGGTGAGGCCTTCGCCACCTACTGGCCGCCCGACCGCGTCGGGACTCTGTAGGGACGCGGCTCTTCAGAGCTCCAAGGGGTGAGATCGTGGCATTGCCGGGATAATCGTCACGTGCTCACCGTCGCCGTCACAGGTCCCACTGGGGAGATCGGCAAGCCGTTCGTCGCGGCGCTGGAGCGGATGCCGGAGGTGGAGCGGGTGATTGGGATGGCGCGGCGCCGCTTCGACCCAGCCGAGCATCACTGGGGGGACAAGGTGGAGTACCGGCGCGGGGACATCCTCGACCGCGAGTCCGTCGAGGAGCTGGTGGAGGGCGCCGACGTCGTCGTCCACCTCGCCTTCGTCATCGTCGCCGGCCGCGGTGAGAGCCGCGAGATCAACCTGACCGGCTCGCGCAACGTCTTCGAGGCCGCCGCCAGCGCCGGCGCCAAGCGCCTCGTCTACACCTCCTCGGTCGCCGCCTACGGCTTCCGCCGCGACCTGCCCGAGCTGCTGACAGAGGACCTGCCGGTGCGGGGAACCGCACGCCATCCCTACTCCGCCCACAAGGCGGAGGTCGAGGCGGTTCTGGCCGAGGCGCTGGAGGGCTCCGATACCGGCGCCTACGTCTTCCGCCCCTGCATCGTCGCGGGACCGGAGGCGACGCTGCTGCTCGACATGATCCCCCTGCTCGCAATCGCGCAGAGGATCCCCGGCCCGCTGCGTTGGGCGCTGGGCAAGGTGCCCGAGCTGCGGCCGGTGCTGCCGGACCCCGGGGTGCCGTTCCAGCTGGTCCACCACGACGACGTGGCCGCGGCCCTGTGCGCGGCGGTGATCGGCGAGGGCAGTCCGGGCGTCTACAACCTCGCCGGGCCGGGGAAGCTGACGATCTCCGACCTCGCCCACGCGCTGGGTTGGCACGCCGTGCCGGCGCCCCAGCTCGCCGTTGGCGCTGCCGCCGAGGCGGTGGCGCTGCTGCCGTTCCTGCCCGATGAGGCCGCGTGGATCGAGACAGTCCGTCGCCCGGTGCTGATGGACGTCTCCCGCGCCCGCAGAAAGCTGCACTGGATGCCGCACCACGACGCTCTCCAGACCCTGCGGGAAACGGTGGCCGCCGCCAGGGCCGGCTGATCGGATGACCTGCTGAGACGGGCGGCGCGCCTCAGGAGGGGTTCGTGACGGTGCTGGTGCCTGATTGGGTCGGGCCAGGGGGATGCCAGCGCCGCAGCCGGTTCGCGTTGCCCACCACCGAGAGCGAGCTGGCGGCCATCGCCGCGGCGGCGATCATCGGGCTCAGCTGAAGCCCGAAGAACGGGTAGAGCACGCCGGCGGCGATTGGGATGCCGATCGTGTTGTAGCCGAAGGCGAAGACCAGGTTCTGGCGGATGTTGCGCATCGTCGCCCTGCTCAGCGAGAGGGCCACCGGGACTCCGCGCAACTCGCCTGAGACGAGTGTGATGTCGGCCGCCTCGATCGCCACGTCGGTGCCGGTTCCGATTGCGATCCCGACGTCGGCCTGGGCGAGGGCCGGGGCGTCGTTTATCCCATCGCCGACCATCGCCACCAGCCTGCCCTCGTCCTGGAGGCGGCGGACCTCGAGCGCCTTGTCCTCGGGCAGAACCTCGGCGAGGACGCGCTCGATCCCGACCTGGCGCGCGATCGCCTCGGCGGTGCGGGGGTTGTCGCCGCTGATCATCACCACCTCCAGGCCGAGTCGCCGCAGGGCGGCGATCGCCGCGGCGGAGTCGGGCTTCACCGTGTCGGCGACCGCGAGCAGGCCGGCGGGCCGACCGTCGAGCGCGACGAGGATCGCCGTCTTGCCCTCGGCCTCCAGGCGCTGCGCCTCGGCCTCCAGCGGACCGGGGTCGATTCCCTCCTCGCGCAGCAGGCGCCGCGTGCCGACCAGTAGGCGGCGACCCTCGACCAGGGCGCGCAGGCCGCGCCCGGTAACCGAGTCGAACTCGGCGGGGTCGGGGAGGGAGAGGCCGCGTTCCTCGGCGGCGGCGAGGATCGCCGCGCCGAGCGGGTGCTCGGAGGAGCGCTCGGCTCCCGCCACGAAGCGCAGCAGGTCATCCTCGGCGAGCTCGCCGAGCGCGGCGACATCGGTCAACACCGGCTCGCCGCGGGTGATCGTTCCCGTCTTGTCGAGCACGATCGCCCCCAGCTTGTGGGCGGTCTCCAGCGCCTCGGCGGAGCGAATCAGGACGCCGCTCTGGGCGCCCTTGCCGGTGCCGACCATGATCGAGAGCGGTGTCGCCAGGCCAAGTGCGCAGGGGCAGGCGATGACCAGCACCGCCACCGCGGAGACCAGGGCGAAGGTGAGGGCGGGGGAGGGGCCGAAGTCGAACCAGACGACGAAGGTGGCGATCGCGACGAAGATCACCGCCGGGACGAAGTAGCTGGCGACCAGGTCGGCGAGGCGCTGGATCGGCGCCTTGGAGCCCTGCGCCTGCTCGACCAGGCGGACGATCTGGGCGAGCATCGTGTCGCTGCCGACGCTGGTGGCCCGGAAGCGGAAGGCACCGGTCTGGTTGACGGTGGCGCCGATCACCGTGTCGCCGGGCGCCTTGGTGACCGGCAGCGACTCCCCGGTGACCATCGACTCGTCGACGCTCGAGCGCCCCTCCACGACCTCGCCGTCGACCGGGACCTTCTCGCCGGGGCGGACGGCGACCACGTCACCCGGCACGACCCGTGCGACCGGGACCTCCTCCTCGCCGGACTCGCGCAGGACGCGGGCCGTCTTCGCCCGCAGGCCGATCAGCTTGCGGATTGCCTCGCCCGTCCCCGCCCTGGCGCGAACCTCGAGCAGCCGGCCGAGCAGGATCAGGGTGAGGATGGTGCCGACCGCCTCGTAGTAGACGTCGCGCAGGTCGCTCGGCAGCAGCCCCGGGAAGAGCGTGACGAAGAGGCTGTAGGCGAAGGCGGCGGCGGTCCCGATCGCCACCAGGGTGTTCATGTCGGCGCCGCGGTGGGAGAGGCTGAGCCATCCGGTGCGGTGGATCGGCCAGCCCGTGTAGAGCATCACCGGGGCGATCAGCGCCAGCTGCACCCAGTGGTTGAGCAGGACGCCAGGCACCCAGCTCGCGGCGAAGACGTCGGAGGCCATCACCGCGAAGAGGACCGGTGCGGTGAGGACGGCCCCGAGGAGGACCCTCCGGCTGAGGTCGGCGATCTCGGCTCGCCGGGCGGCGGCCTCGGCGTCGCCATCGTCCTCGGGCGCACGTCCGTCTCCCTCGAGCAGCTCATAGCCGGCGTCGGCGATCGCTTGGCGCAGCCGCTCGACCTCGACCCGCCCTGGGTCATAGTCGACCGTGACCCGTTCGGTCGCCATGCTGGCGGCGGCGCGCTCGACGCCGGGCAGGTCGAGCAGCGCCCCCTCGATCTTGGATACGCAGGAGGCGCAGCCGATCGCGCCGGGTCGCAGCGCCAGCTCCGCCTCGGCGGACTTGGCGACCGAGCCCCCACCGTTTGCGTCGAGCCCAGCCGGCTCGACGAGGAGCGTTCCGTGGACCATGTTCATCCCGTTCGGCGAGTAGCCGCCCTTGACCGTGACCTCGACCTCCTGGCGACCGCTCCGGATCTCTGCTCCCCGCGCCTTGCGGGGGCCGAAGAAGAACCAGGCCAGGCCGGCGATCGCGGCGGCGCCGGCGGCGGTGACGAGGACCTCAGCCATCTTCTCTCTCCTTCACTCTCGATCGAAGCCCGTTCAGCGATTGACGAGGCGGCCCACGGCGCCCATCAACTCGTCGACGCGCTCGCCGGGGTCGTCCGGAGCGCCGCCCTTGCCCTGCATGCAGTGGCGAGCGTGACCGTCCAGAAGCGCCAGCGCGATCTTGTCCAACGCCGCCTGCACGGCGTTGATCTGGGTAACCACGTCGATGCAGTAGCGATCTTCCTCGACCATTTTCGAAACTCCTCGTACCTGGCCCTCGACCCTGGCCAGACGCTTGAGGAGCTGGTCCTTGCTTGCGGTGTATCCCCGTGGCGGGGTGGCTGCCTTCATATCGGCGAGTATACCCCCCTAGGGTATAATGGTCAAGTCATGGGTCAAAATCCGACCGCAGCGATAATGCTCGCATGGAGCTGGCCTATCGACATCTCGGAGGAGACCGCCACCGCCACGGCGAGCTGGTCCATTCCCATCCTCACGCCGGGCCGCACACCCACGAGCAGGCGGCGCATTTCCACGCACACGGCGCGCACGGCCACAGCCATGGTCTGCTCGACCCCACGATCAAACGCTCGCGGGCGGGCGTCCGCGCCGTCCTTCTCTCGCTTCTCGTCCTCAGCCTCGCCGCACTTGCGCAGCTGGCGATCTTCACGCTTACCGCCAGCATCGCTCTGCTCGCCGACCTGATCCACAACTTCGGCGACGCGGCGACCGCGATCCCGCTCGGCGCCGCATTTCTGATGCGCTCCGAGCGAGCCGAGCGCTACGCCGGGTACTTCGTCGTGCTCGCCATCTTCGTCTCGGCTTGCGTGGCCGGATACGCGGCGATCGGGCGGCTGATCCACCCCCAGCGGGTCAGCCATCTCGACGCCCTCGTCGTCGGCCGGCTTGATCGGCTGGCTCGGCAACTGGGTCGCGGCCCGGATTCGCACGGCTGCCGGACGCGCCCTCGAGAGTCCCGCGCTGATAGCCGACGGCAACCATGCCCGGGCCGATGCCTACGTCAGCCTCGCGGTTGTCGCGAGTGCCCTGGCGGTCTCGCTCGGGCTCGCCGTGGCCGATCCCCTGATCGGCCTCGGCATCACCGTGGTCATCCTCAAGATCACCTGGGACTCCTGGCAGACCGTGCGCGGACACGGCCACTGAGCACGACGGCAAGCTGCGAGCGGTGAGCGCCTACGGCTGATGCTCGCCCTGCGCCGTCACCGGCTCGTGCGATTCCCATACCTCCTCGAGGAACGCCGCCAGCTCCCCGTTCAGCCGCTTCGGGCTGAGTCGCCACTCGAGGATCGAGTTGGCTTCGACCAGCCGCCCGTTCGCCAGCTCCTCGGCGAGCATCCCGGAGTCGCTGAACGGGTGCAGCGGATCGCGCTGGTGGCCGACGATCAGCGCCGGCTGGGCGATCTTCCGTCGCTCCTCCCGGTGCGGCGCCGTCTCCCCCAGCAGCAGCCCCTCCAGCACGGCGAGCGAGGGGCCGGGGCGCTGGCGGGCCCAGTCGAGCCCGATGTCGATGAGGTAGTTGGTGCGGGGGATGGCCGAGGTGAGGCGGGAGACGACCTCGAAGGCCGGCCGACCCACCCGCAGGCCGAGCAGGACCGGAGTGAAGGTGGCCGCGACCGCGGCCAGCGCGTTGTCGAGTACCGGCATCTCGATGAACAGGCCGCTGACTCGCTCGGGGTCGCGCGTCGCCAGCTCCAGGGCGACGTTGGCCCCGAGCGAGGTGCCGCCGACAACGGCGGAGGGCCACCCGAGATGGTCGAGCAGCGCCCCCACCTGGCGAGCGAACAGCGGCATCGAGTAGAGCCTCAGGTCCTCCGGCCGGTCGGAGCGCCCATGGCCGAGCAGGTCGACGCAGATCACCCGGTTGCCGCGCCTCGCCAGCGCCGGCCCCAGCGGCTCGAACATGCGGCGGTTCATCAGCAGGCCGTGGACGAGGACCAGCGCCCGCTCGCCCTCGCCATAGGAGTCGTACTCGATCCGGTGGCCCTCGTAGCGGAACTCGCCCATCTCAGCCAGCCTCATCGCCCTCGAGCTCGGTCCGGGGAGCCGCCGCCAGTGCCGCCAGGGCGCTCTGCGCTGCGCTGGTCATGCGCTCGGCGCTCGGCGTGAGCCCGGGATCGAGCTGCCACTGCACCAAGAGCCCGTCGAACAGGGCGATGATCAGCGCCGCCAGGGCATCCGCGTCGACGTCCGGCGCTCCGACCTCCGCGAAAGCCTCGCGGGTGGTGGCGGCGATCACCCGGTGGAAGTCGGCGTAGGTCGCCATCATCTCCGCGTGCAGCTCCTCTGAGCGGGACATCTGCGCCCAGGCCTCCAGGGCCGCTGCGACCAGCGGCCGATTCTCCTCGAGCGTGTCGAGGACCCCGGCCAGGCTGCGCGCCAGGCGCTCCAGCGGGGTCGCCGGCCCGGGCTCGGCCGCCAGCGCCACCAATGGCTTCAGCCAGCGCTGGAACGCCTCGGCGACGGCGGTGTTGAGGAGCTGCTCCTTGGAGCCGAAGTGGTAGCCGATCGATGCGAGGTTGGTGTCCGACGCCGCGACCAGGTCTCGGGAGGTGGTGCGGGCATAGCCCTTGTCCTGCAGGCAGACGATCGCTGCCTCCAGGAGCCGCTCTCTGTGACCGCCATCACTTTTTCCAGGCATAGCGGGCGCTATTTTACACCCGTATAGATCTATACGGACGTATGTATACGTACTTGGGAGGTTCAGATGACCGTCAATGCCCGCCATGCAAGCAGCGGCCTCGATCGCCGGCCGTCGACAGGCCGCCGATTGTCCCTTGCAGTCGCCGCGATCGTCCTCGCCCTGGTGCTGGCCGCAACGATCCCCGTGTCGGCGCTGCCCAGCGGCAAGGCCGGGGCTGAACGGCTGCACTCCACCCTGGCCCGCATGGCGAAGCTGGCCAACAGCCGCCTGCGGCCGCCATCGCAGCAGCTGGCGCAGGACCTGCCCGCCGCTGCCGAACGCCTCGACCGCCTGGGCGAACCGGCGAGCTCCGCCCAGGAACAGCTGAGCGTGGCGCTCGGCGAAATGCGGCAGATGAACGCCCTCACCCTCGACCCCCACTACGCGCCGGCGCTGGTCGCGGTGGGGCGTGCGTTCGTCTCGGTCAGCGGCCAGGACCCGCTGACCAGGACGACGATCAATCCGGAATACCTGGGTCTCGAACGTGAGCTTGCGGGGGACGCCACCCGCCTGCGCCAGTCGGGCGACGATGCCGGCGGGCTCTCGCGCGACGTCAAGCGCCTCAGCCGGCAGCTGGTCCTTGCGAAGCGGCGCGCCCGCGGCCTCGAACTGAAGGTGCGGGGCATGCGCGCCAGGAGCACCGCGGCGAGGTAGCGATGGCGCGCATCCGGCGCACAGCAGCGCACCCCTGGCTGATCCTGGGCGGCTGGGTGCTGGTCGTGACGGCGCTGGCGCTGCTCGGCATGGGGATAGTCGATCGGCTGGCCCCCACCTCTCTGCAGGTGCCTGGGTCCCCGTCTGCCCGCGCCGAGGCGATGCTGAAACGCCAGTTCGGCGAATCGGTGGCGGTCACGGTCCTGCTCCAGGGCCCGGCCGGGGCGATCGACCGGCAGGGGCCCCGCCTGGCCGCGGCGCTGCGCCGCGAGGGTCAGGTGAAGGTGATGTCGCCGTGGGAGTCCGGCGCGCAGCTGGACGCCCTGCGGCCGCGGCCCACCGCAGCGCTGATCGTCGCCAACTTCCAGCGACCGCAGTCCGAAGCGATGAGCAAGATCGTGCCCGACGCGCAGCGAGTCGTCGATGAAAACGTGCGGCCGCCGCTCCGTGCCCACCTGGGAGGGGTTGCCGCGATCGCAACAGCCCTGCAGAAAAACGCGCTCGAGGCGACCCACCACGCCGAGCTGCTGGTCGTTCCGATCCTGATCGTCGTCCTCCTGCTCGTCTTTCGAACCCCGGTGGCGGCCGCGGTTCCGCTGCTGATGGGCGCCGCCACCGTGATGGCGGGGCGCGGGCTGCTGCTGCTCAGCACCTACGCGATGCCGATCAACTCGCTCGCCGTCGCGATGGCCTCGATGATGGGGCTGGCGCTGGGGGTGGACTACGCCCTGCTGATGGTCTCCCGTTTCCGCCAGGAGCGCGACGGGGGAGCCGACGTCGACACGGCGATCGCGACGGCTGCGCATGCCGCGGGACGGACCATCGTCTTCGCCGGCGCCACCCTGGCGGTGGCCATGCTCACGGCGGCGATTGTCGCGCCGGGCAACCTGCTCGGCTCGGTGGCCGCCGGTGTCATGGTCTCCGCCCTGCTCAGCGTGCTGCTGGCCGTCTCCCTGATGCCGGCGTTGCTCCGTGTTCTGTCGGCGCACCTCGACCGTTGGCGCCTGCCCAGCCCGGGCCGCGGGGGCGGCATGCTCGACCTGGCCGGGCGGCTGATCGCCCGGCCCTGGATCGCGATCCCGCTGATCCTGCTTCCGATGCTCGCCATCGCGGCGCCGGCGGGCGCGCTCACCATCGGCCCCCCCGACCCGCGCCAGCTTCCCCCTTCCGATCCAACCCGCCAGGGCTTCGAAGCGATGCGCCGTGTGATCGGCCCGGGCTGGGCCGCGCCGATCGCCGTCGTCGCCACGGCACGCGAAGGCGTGATCTCCGAGCCCGGGAGGCTGGCGGCGATCTCTCGCTGGCAGGACCGCATCGCCCGCCAGCCTGGCGTCGCGGCGGTGATCGGGCCGGCGTCGCTGCAGGAAGCGGAAGGGCCGCTCCGCACGGCGCGCAAGGCCTACCCGACGGTGCCGGAACGGCTCGCGGGCGCCCAGCGCGGGATCGCCGCGCTGCGCTCGGGCCTGCGCCGCGCCAGCGACGGCGTCTCCGAACTGCGCGCCGGGCTCGGCTCGGCCGCGGACGGGGCGGCGAAGATTGCCGGTGGGACCCGCGAAGCGCAGGACGGAGCGAGCAGCCTGGAGGCCGGCCTGGGCCGGGCAGGCGCAGGGGCGCAGCGGCTCTCGGCGGGCCTCGATGGCGCCGTGCGCGGCGCCAACCGCCTGGTCAGGGGCCAGCGCCGCCTCGGCAACGGCGCGGAACGGCTGGCGCACGGCGTGCGCAGGCTCGACAACACGCTGCGGGCTTCGCTGGGCCAGCTGCAGACCGTGGCGGCCCGCCTGCGCACCTGGTCCGCCTGGATCAGGTCCCTGCGCGTCCCCACCGAGATGGCGGCGGACCGCCTCGAACGCGCCGCGCGGGAAGTCGAAGCGATGACGGTGGGCAAAGAAGACCCACGCTACGCCCAGCTGGCCGCCGCCGTCCGCGAAGCATCGGCGCTGGTCGGCGCTCCCGTCGCCGCCCCAGCGGAAGGCGAACCGGCGCTGCCCAGCGGCGTCCCCAGCTCGCTGGCGGCGGCGATCGCCGAAATCGAGGAGCAGCTTGCCCGCTCGGTCGACTCGCTGGGCTCCATGCCCGAACAGCTCAACCAGCTCGCCGCGGGCGTCAGCCGGCTGCGTACCGGCGCCAACCAGGTGGCCGCCGGGGCGCGGGCGTCCGAACACGGCGGGCGCGAACTTCGCACCGCGTTGCGCCAGCTGGCGCACGGCGGCCACAGCCTCGACCGTGGCATCGAAACCGCCCGGGGCGGCAGCGGCCGCCTCGCCGGCGGGCTCGGCGCCGTCGCCTCCGGGGCCGATCGCCTGTCCAGCGAACTGCACAACGGGCAGGCGCGGAGCGGAAAGCTGGCCAACGGGCTCTCCGCGCCGCAGGGGCCGCTGAGCCACTACGCGGTTGTGCTGCACGGCTACCAGCAGGGATATCGGGAACTGCAATCGAGCTCGCCGCGGGCGATCGACTCCGGCTACCTGATGCTGACCGCCCTCGACGGGACCGTGCCGTCGACGCGCGAACAGATCGAGCAGGTCGTCAACGTCGACAGCGGCGGCCAGACGGTGCGCATGCTGGTCGTGCCGAAGTCGGGCCCGAGCTCCGCGGCGACCCGGCGCCTCAGCGATCGCCTGCAGAAGGAGCTGCCGGCCCTGGCTCGCGCCAGCGACACCAAGGTGGGGGTCGGCGAGGGCGCGCAGGCCCTCGCCGACTACACCGATGCCACCATGACCCGCCTCCCCTGGCTTGTCGGCGCGCTCTCGATCGTCTGCATCCTGATGTTGATCCTGGTGGTGCGCTCGCTGCTGCTGCCGATCGTCGCCGTCGCCCTCAACCTGCTGACGATCGCGGCGGCGTTCGGCGCCCTCCAGATCTTCTTCGGCCTCAACCTGCTGGTGGGGCCCCGCTACATCGACGCGATCTCAGCCGCCGGGGTGCTGACGATCATGTTCGTCCTCTCGATCGACTACGAGGTGTTCCTGCTCACCCGCATGCGGGAGGCATGGCTGGCGACCGGCGACCACGTTCGCGCGATCGAGTACGGCCTGCGAAACACGGCCGGCGTGATCACCGGGGCGGCGGTGATCATGAGCTCTGTCTTCCTCGCCTTTGCCACGACCGACATCGCTTCGCTGCAGCAGTTCGGCGCCGGGCTCACCTTTGCGGTGGTGCTCGACGCGACCGTGGTCCGGGTGGTGCTGCTGCCGACGATCATGCGCATGCTGGGGCGCCGCGCCTGGTGGATGCCCGTCTGGTTGGACCGGCGGCTGCCCGTGCTCGACCACGGCGCCGGGCCGGCGGGGGTGGGGGTGGCGTCGGCGGGGTCCGCGGTGGCTGCCGGGAGCGGGGTGGCGGCGGGAGGGTCGGCGATTCGGGAGTTCGAGGTCGTCTCCCACGCCGAGCACGACTGCATGCTCGACCTTCTCGACGAGCTCGACGAGGCCGGCGCGGCTCGGGACGCCGATCGGATCGGGCGCTTGGCTCGCGAACTGCGCGCGATCGCCGAGCCCCACTTCCACTACGAGCAGCGGGCGCTCTTCCCGCGGCTGGCCGGCGTCCTCGGCCCCGAGCGCATCGAAGGTCTCTACGCCGAGCAGGACGACGTCGTTGCCGCGCTGCGGCGGATCGAAGCACTCGCCCGGCCCGGCCAGATCTTCGAGTCCGAGGCCGCGGAGGCGCGCAGGCTCGTGCGCGTGGCGCGCGCCTCCGTGAAGAGCTGCGACGCCGCCTGCGAGGCGGTCGAGTCCCAGCCCGAAGAGGTTGCCGAGCGGGTGTTGGCGGCGCGGGAGCGCGTACTGGCCGTCGCCGCCGGCTGAGGCTGCCGGCCGCACAGTCCCTCGTGGCTGTGGATCTGCACCCATCAGCCCGTTGCACACCGGTCGGCGGCGATACCGTTGCCCGCATGGATTCGGGGGCTCTCGATGAGCCGAGGCTGCGCAGGCTGATCGAGGTTGGCCGTGCCCTCGTCGCACGTCTCGATCTGGAGGGCGTGCTCGAGACGGTGCTCGACGCGGCGCGCGAGCTGACTGAGGCCCGTTACGCCGCCCTGGGAATCCTCGATGAGCGCAGGCGCGAGCTTGAGCGCTTCCTCACGCTCGGGATCGACGAGCGGACGCACGCGGCTATCGGCGAGCTCCCGCGCGGCCGCGGCGTCCTCGGGGAGATGATCCGGAACCCCGAGCCGCTTCGCCTCTCGGACGTGGGAGAGCACCCGCGCTCCTGCGGTTTTCCGGCCGGGCATCCCCCGATGCGCACCTTCCTCGGCGTGGCGATTCGGATTCGCGGCGAGACCTGGGGCAGCCTCTACCTGGCCGAGAAGGGAGACGGCGAGGACTTTGACGAGGGCGACGAAGCGGCGCTGGCGGTGCTGGCCGACTGGGCGGCGATCGCGATCGAGAACGCCCGCCTCTACGAGGGCCTCGCGCGGCGGCGCGACGAGGTCGAGCGTCAACGCGACCAGGCGGAGCGCTCGCTGAAGGCCCTGGCCGTGACGACGGACATCGCCCGTGCCGTCGGCGGCGAGACGGATCTCGACCGGATCCTCGAGCTGATCGTCAACCGCGGCCGAGCCTTGGTGGATACGCGCGTGCTGCTGATCCTGCTAGCCGACGGCGACGAGCTGGTGGTGGGGGCCACGGCGGGCGAGCTCGAGAGCGACCTGGCCGGTGCGCGAATCCCGATCGACGACACCCTTCCCGGGCGGGTCCTGCGCACCGGGCGCACCGAACGGCTCGCAGGCGACCACGGCCTCGGCGCCGACCTCGAGCAGCGCGGCGTCTCGGCGGAAGCGGCCGTGCTGGTCCCGCTCGAGTTCCGCGGCGTCCGCTACGGCGTCCTGGTCGCCCTGGACCGCGAGGAGAACGGGCCCGGGTTCGGCTCGGAAGACCAGAGCATGCTGCGTTCTCTGGCGGCGAGCGCCGCGACCGCCGTCGCCACCGCGAAATCGGTCGAGGCCGAGCGGCTTCGCCACAGTCTCGAGGCTGCCGAGCAGGAGCGCCATCGCTGGGCTCGTGAGCTCCACGACGACACGCTCCAGGTCCTCGGCGCGTTGCGGATGCTGCATTCGGCCGCGCTTCGGAGCGGCACCGGGGTCGCCGAGCTGCGCGGCGCGGTCGAGGAGGGGATCGAGCTGATCGACGCCGAGATCGACAGCCTCTCGGCTCTGATCGCCGAGCTCCGCCCGCCGGCGCTCGACGAGATCGGCCTCGTGCCGGCGCTGCGCGGGCTGGCGGATCGCAAGGGCCGGGATGGCGGCGTGACCGTCGACGTCCTGGTGCGCCTGGAGGAGCGGGACGGCCGGCGGCTGCCGCGCGACACCGAGAGCACGCTCTACCGGATCGTGCAGGAGGCGTTGAACAATGTGGCGAAGCACGCGAGCGCGTCGCGCGCCGAGGCGCTGGTCGAGCAGGCCGACGGTGTGGTGAGGGTCACTGTGAGTGACGACGGGCGAGGATTCGACCCCGCCGCGGTCAGCGGCGGCTTCGGCCTGATCGGGATGCGCGAGCGTGTCGAGCTCGCCGGCGGGGAGCTGCAGATCGACACCGAGCCGGGACGGGGGACCACGGTCCTCGTCAGGATTCCCGATCCGGGTGGGCGGGCTCAGCGCTCCAGCAGTTCGTGGTCGAGCACGTAGCTGACGAGGTCGACACGAGTGTTGAGCCCCAGCTTGCGCTGAAGCTCGGTGCGGTGGGTCTCGATCGTCCGCCCGCTCAGGAAGAGCCGCTCGCCGATCTCGGCATTGGTGTGGCCAAGCGCGACCAGGCGGAGGATCTCGGCCTCCTCCTCGCTCAAACCGTCGGGCGGGCCGGGTGGAGGCTCGACGACGATGCGCACGCCGAGCTGCGGGTTGAGGTAGGGCTCTCCGTCGGCTGCCAGCCGCACGGCCTCGATCAGCTCGGTCTCAGCCGATCGCTTCAGCACGAAGCCGAGCGCTCCGGCCTTGAGCGCCTCACGGGCGAAGGCCGGGTCGTCCTGCATCGTGAGGACCACGATCTGGGTCTCCGGCGCCTCCTCGCGCAGCTTTGGGATCGCCGGCAGGCTCGGTTCGCCGGGCATGTTGAGGTCGAGCACGAGCACCCTCGGGCGGTGAGCACGCACATAACGACGCGCGCTCGGCACGTCGTCGGCCTCCGCCACGACCTCGAAGCCGGCCTCGGTTTCGAGCAGCAACCGTAGGCCAGCTCGCACCACGCGGTGGTCGTCGGCGATGACGACCGTGGTGGAGCCGCCACCGTTAGGGGGCCTGGAGGACTCCATGCGCACATTCTGGCCGCCCGATACCGGCTTGGCAATCCGTGCTCCCCCCGCGTCGCAGCGGGTGGCGCCGCAGTCGTCGAGCGCGCCGTCTAAGGTCGCGCTCAGTGCAGGCAGGGCAGCCGATCGCCGTTGTGCTCGCCGACGACCACGTCGTTGTCCGGCGAGGGCTGCGGATCGCGCTCGAGCGGGTGCCTGGCGTCACCGTTGTCGGCGAGGCTGGGGACGTCCAGGAGGCGCTCGCCGCGGTCGCGGCGGAGCAGCCCGATGTCCTGGTGCTCGACCTCAACATGCCCGGCGAGTCGGCGCTGGCGGCGCTGCCCGGGCTCACGGACGCCGCCCCCGCCGTAGCCGTGGTCGTGCTCACCATGGAACAGGATCCCGCCCTTGCGCGCCTCGCGCTCGACCGGGGGGCACGCGGCTACGTGCTGAAGCAGGCGGCCGAGGAGGAGCTGGTCGAGGCGATCCGCGTCGCCGCCTCCGGTGGCACGCACGTGAGCCGGGAGATCGAGGCGGCGCTGTCGGGGCCCGCCGAGCAGAGCGGCCCGCGGGACGAGCTCACTGCGCGCGAGACCGAGGTGCTGCGGCTGATCGCCCTCGGGCACACCAATGCCGACGTCGCGAAGCGGCTCTCGCTCAGCGTCAGGACCGTGGAGACTCATCGAACCCACATCCAGCAGAAGCTGGGTGTCGCCGGCCGTCCCCAGCTGGTGCGCTACGCGCTCACGCAGCGCCTGATCTGACCCCGAGCGGACATCGCGGGAGAGGGCGACGCCCGCGGCTCGCGCGGGCGTCGTACGGATGCGCCCGCCGCGCAGCGGCGGGAATCTGCCGCCATGACCCGGCACTCTGCGTTCTTCGAGGGCGTTGCGCAGGTGGAGGCGACGCTTGCCGGTGAGTCCGCCAAGCTCCCGATCTTCTACTACGACGGGACCGCGCAGACCGCCGTCTTCCCGGCGCGCTTCGCGGCAGTGCGCGACCTGCTCCCCGACTCGCGGTTCGTCCCGGCTCGGCTCGCACCGGGGCTCGGGGCGGTGGCTGTGAGCTGCTTCGAGTATCGCGACACAGACATCGGCCCCTACAACGAGCTGGCGATCTCGGTCGTCCTCAACGACCCGCCCTTCATCGCAAACATCCCCGGCCGCGCCCTGCTCGCCGGCCTGCGCGACAAGCAGCTCCACGCCTGGGTCCACCACCTGCCGGTGACCACCGAGATCGCCCGGGTCGGCGGCGTCGACCTCTACAACTACCCGAAGTTCATCGGCTCGATCGACTTCGAGCAGGACGGCTCGCGGCGGACCTGCCGCCTCGGCGAGGGCGAGGAGCACATCCTCACCCTCGACGGCCCGCTTATCGACACGTCGCACTCCGGCCAGGTCCAGCTCTTCAGCCATCTCTGGATGGATCGCCAGCCGCAATCCTCCGAGTTCAAGCTCAACGTCATCGCCGGCGGGCGTTCGCTGCGACCCGGCGCGGCGCGGCTGGAGCTGGGCGAGCGACACCCGATTGCCCGCGAGCTGGCGGGGGTGCTGGTCTCGCGGCGCTCGATCTACTACGAGCTGATGGCGCCGTTCGAGGGGATCCTCTACGGGCCCGAGCACCTGAGCTTGCAGTTCATCCACCGCGCCCTGGCGCTGGTCGAGCCCGGCGAACCCGCCGTCCGCTGAGATGGCCGCCGCGGCCGCCGCGCCTCTCAGCACGGCTCCGTCGCTGCGCGAGGCCTTTCCGCGCCTGCGCCAGCTCGAACGGCACGACCGCGGATACGTCCACCGGCTCGAGACGCTGCAGCTCGGCGCGCGGCAGTTCGCCGACCTCTACCTGCGCCCAGCGGCACTGGAGATCGACCGCAGGGCGGGGCAGGACCCTTCCTACTTCGACTGGGACGTGGTGCGAGCCGGCGGCCTCCACGGCATGCTCGACCTGCTCGTGCCCGCCCAGGCCGGGGGGGCCGGCGGTCTCGCTGTGCAGACCGCGATCGTGATGGAGGAGCTCTGCGCCGCCTGCCCGGGCCTCGCCAACGTCTTCGGAGCGCACGCGCTCGGCATCGCCCCGCTGCTGATCGACGGGCCGATCCACTGGGGGCTCCTGCGCGAGATCGCCGAGTCCGCGCGCCGCGGCGAGCCGCTGCTGATGGCCTGTGCGCTGACCGAGCCCGACGCGGGCACCGACGTCGAGGACGTCGACCTGATGGAGCGGGCGCGGATCTCGAGCCGGGCGCGAAGGGTCGAAGGCGGGTACGCGCTGAGCGGGGTCAAGCGCTTCATCTCGAATGGCAGCGTCGCCCGTTGGCTCACCGTGCTGATGCCGGTCGATGCGCGCCGGCCCGCCGCGACGTGGACGTGCTTCCTGGTCGATGCAGCGAGTGAGGGCTTCTCGGTCGGCCGGGTGGAGCACAAGATGGGTCAGCGTGCCTGCCACGCGGCGGAGCTCGTCTTCGACGACGTGTTCGTCCCCGACGAGCACGTGGTGGGGCGGGCGGGGGACGGAGCCGGAGCCACCCTGATCGTGCTGGCCGCCTCGCGGCCTCCGGTGGGCGCGATCGCCACCGGCATCGCCCGCGGCGCCTACGAACGGCTGCTGGGCTGGTTGCGCGAGGATCCGGTTGCCGAGGGAATGCTGGAGCGCCAGCATGTGCAGCTTCAGCTGGCCTTGATGGCGGAGGAGATACACCTCGCTCGCCAGGCCTACATGGATGCCGCCACCGAGCTCGACGTCGTCGCCCTCGGCGATGCGCTCGGCCATCCCCTGCTGCGGGCCATGGCGCTTGTGCCGCCTTTTGTCCGCCGCCGCCCGCGCGTGCGCAGCCTGATCAGCTCGGCGTCGGCTCGCGAGGCGACGGCCAGGTTCCTCAGCCGCACTGCGAACGACCGGGCGATCACGCGCTCGCTCGGCCTCTCCTCGCTGGCCAAGGCGCGCGGTGGCGACGTGGCGATGCGAGTCACTCACGCCGCCTTGGAGGTGGTCGGCCTCAGCGACGCGCCGGTTCGCGCCGAGCTGGAGAAGCTGTGGCGCGACGCCAAGCTCACGCAGATCTACGAGGGCACGAACCAGCTCAACCGGATTGAGGTCTACCGGGCATTGATCGCCGGGGAGACGATGCCGGCGCTCCCGACGCTCGGCCGCCGCGAGGACTTGGCGGAGGTCTCAGCATGAGCGTGGCCACGACACCCGCCACTGGGTCGGCCGAGCGTCGGGAGATCGTCGCGGTTGCGCGAGAGCTGGGCCGCCGCGAGCTGGCGCCGCATGCACTCGAACTCGACGAGAGTCGCCCCGAGGCGGTGGCGGGGGCTTGGGAGCGCGTTGTCGAGGTCGGCTTCGACCGGGCGCTGGTCGCCGCCGGCGACGACGGCGCGGGTCTCGACCGCCAGACTTTGCTCTTCTGCCTCGAGGAGATCGCCAGCGGCGACGGTGGCGTCGCCATGTTGGTGCTGCTCTCCAACGCCGCCCTCGCCGCGCTCCCTGCGGAGCGAGCCGCGCAGGTTCGTGCCGGAGAGCGCTGGGCCATCGTGCCGGCTCCTCCCGAGGAGGCGCCGACCGGCGCCCGAATTCGCACCGAGGAGCGCTCCGGTACCGAAACTGTCGTCGGCCAGCTCTCTCCCGCGCTTGGCGTGCTCGACGCGGACGGCCTGGTCGTGGTCACCCGCTCTGTCGAGCCTGCCGTGCTCGCCCTGCCCGCCGCCACCGTGGGCATGAAGAGGAAGCGCTCCGAGCCCCAGCTCGGGCTGCGGGCCGCAGCGGCCGGCTGTGTCACGTTCACCGGTGCGGCTGCGGAGGTCGCCCTGCCCTCCGCCGATGCGGTTGTCGTGGCGGCGCAGTCGCTGGAGCTGCTGCGGGCCGGCGCAGCCGCGATCGCCCGAGGCATCGCCCGCCAGGCGCAGGAGCTCGCCCTCGCCTACGCAAAGACCCGGATTCAAGGCGGGGTGGAGATAATCCACCATGATGCTGTCCGCGACATGCTCGCCGCGATGCGGGTGCGCCAGGCGGCGGCATGCCCGCCGGCCACCGACGCCGAGGCGGACGAGTCCGCTGGGCTCGCCGCGAAGATCGCAGCGAGCGATGCCGCAGTGGAGACCACGACCGACGCGGTGCAGGTGTTCGGCGGCGCCGGCTACATGCACGAGACCGGGGTCGAGAAGCTGATGCGCGACGCCAAGTGCCTGCAGCTCTGGCCGGAGCCGAACTGGATCGCGCGCGGCCTGCTTCTCGAGCTGCTCGGTTGACGGCGCCCAACGGGCACCGGGGTCGCGTGCTTGTCGCGGGCGGGGGCGTCGCCGCGCTCGAGGCGGTGCTCACGCTCGAAGAGATCGCCGGCCCCCGGCTCGAGTTGACGCTCCTCACACCCCGACCGCGGTTCGAGTACACGCCCCTGTCCGTCGCCGAGCCGTTCGGGCTGGGGAGGGCGCACCGCTTCGATCTGAGGGAGCTGCTTGCGGGTCGCATGGTGCGACTCGTCCTCGACTCCCTCGAAGCAGTCGATGCAGATCGCGGCGAAGCCCACACGGCGAGCGGGCTCTCGTTCGGCTACGAGGCGCTGCTCGTCGCCGTCGGGGGCAGACGGCGCGAGGCCCTGCCGGGGGCCGTCACCTTCTCGGGCCCGAAGGCCTCGAGTGAGCTGCGCAGCCTCTTGCGCGGGGCGGTCGCGGGGCGTATCCAGCGCCTCCTCTTCGCGGTTCCGGGTGGCGTCACCTGGGCCCTGCCCGCGTACGAGCTGGCTCTGATGTCGAGAGCCCATTTCGTGGAGCGTGGTATCGAGGTCGAGGAGGAGATCGTCACCCCGGAGCCCCGGCCTCTCGACGCCTTCGGCGGCCGCTCCAGCCGCGCCGTCGCCGAGATGCTGGAGCTGCGCGGGATCGCTTTCCGCAGCGCGGTGCCGGCGCGCGTGGAGCCGGGCCGGCTGGTGCTCGAGGAAGGCGAGCCGCTCCCGGCCGACGCGGTCGTCGCGTTGCCGGCGCTGGGGCCGCCCGCGATCGCCGGTCTCCCTCGCGACGAGCAGGGCTTCCTGCCGGTGGACGAGCATGGCCGGGTCGAGGGGCTTCCCGGTGTCCACGGCGCCGGTGATGTCACCAGCTTCCCCCTCAAGCAGGGAGGCATCGCGGCCCAGCAGGCCGACGCCGCGGCGCAGACGATCGCGGCCGCTCTCGGCGAGCGGATCACCCCCGAGCCGTTCCGGCCGGTGCTGCGCGGCCTACTGCTGACCGGCCGCACTCCCCGGTTCCTGCGTGCCGAGCTGGTCAGCGATCGAGCGATGCGGTCGATGGCCGAGGAGGAGGCGATCTGGTGGCCACCGGCGAAGATCGCCGGCCGGCGGCTCGGTCCATTCCTCGCTCTTCACGGCGCCCCCGGAGGCGCGCCTCCGGGAACCGTGGCTCTCGAGCTCGACGCATCCGTGGAGGACCGCTGAGCAAACGGAGGCGACCGCTTCGTCGCCACGGCGGCGAAGCAGCGCAGGACCGTCAGGGCGCGAGCCGCTCGAGCACCGTGCCGTCCCCCGCCACCACGATCACGGTGGGCACGACTGCAACCCCGTACTTGCGGGCGAGGTCGGGACGCTCGCGCACGTCGAGGGTGATGAGCGGGTCGGGCCCGTCGGCAAGTCGCCGCTGCCACTCATGGCACTCCGAGCAGAGCGGGTGGGTGAACTCGACGAAGGTGCGGGCGTGGCCATCGAGGGGGCCGAGGTCCGCTGGCTCGATGTGACTGTGGTGGCGTGGAGAGATCCCGCGCAGCCGTGCGCCCAACTTGTAGAGCTCGCAGCCGGTGCAGAAGCCGCTTGTCGCGGCCACCAGGGCGAGGGCCGCGACGATCCCGCCCAGAACGATGCCGGCGGTCGGCGAGCCCAGCCACCAGGCGAGCGCGGCGGCGCTGAGGAAGACGAATCCGATCATGTTGGCGAGGCGAGGGGGCCGGGAGTCCTCCAGCGGCCCCTCGCCGGCGCGAGGCTGGATCAGCACGAAATAGGCAACGCAGGTGACGCAGAAACGGCGACCCAGGGTCAACCCGATCAGCAGCTGCGCCGCCATCAGCGCCCAGGCCAGAGGCCAGCCGAACAGGGCGCCGGCCAGCGCCACGATCCCGACCACGGCCTGGTTGAAGCGCGGGGCTCGGGCGTCGATCACCTCCGTATCCCGCCACGGATCCGCAGCGCGCGCCTCAGTCATGTCACAAGTCTAGGCTCGGCTCACTGTCATCGTCGGCCCACGGTCGGGGCCGGAGGGCCTGACAGGCACGCGTGCACCAGTTGATTAGGGTACCCTAACTCGCCGCTAACCCCAGCATTCCCGACCCCAAGCCAAGCGGAGGCCTCGATGGCAACGACGCTCGATCACCGTCAGCTCTACCGGCTTCCCTGGTCGCTTCCCGACAACGCGATCGCCTGGCTCGAGCCGACGAAGAAGTGCAACCTCGCCTGTCTTGGTTGCTACCGGGAGAACGATCCCGGAGGGCACAAGACGCTGGAGGAGGTGCGCAGCGACCTCGAGGTCTTCAAGCGCTACCGAACCGTCGACGGCGTCTCGATCGCCGGAGGCGACCCGCTCGTCCACCCGGAGATCGTGGAGATAGTGCGGATGGTCGCCGGCGACGGCCTCAAGCCGATCGTCAACACCAACGGATTGGCCCTCACCCCCGAGCTGCTCGGCGAGCTGAAGCGGGCTGGCGTTGCCGGCTTCACCTTCCACATCGACTCCAAGCAGGGACGGCCGGGCTGGAAGGACAAGGACGAGAGCGAGCTGAACGAGCTGCGCCTGCATTACGCCGAGATGGTGGCGGAGGTCGGCAAGGGAGACATCGGCTGCTCGTTCAACGCGACGGTCTACGAAGACACTCTCGAGTACGTGCCGGACACCGTCGAGTGGGCCCAGCGCCACATCGACATCGTGCACACGGTCGTCTTCATCGCCTTTCGGTCCGGCGTCGTCGGCGGTGACTTCGAGTACCAGGTGAAGGGTGAGCCGGTCGACTTCCTCGACACCCCCTACGCGACCACCGACCTGACGCAGCACGAGATCCAGTCCACCGACATCGTCGCGGAGATCCGCAAGCGCTTCCCCGACTTCGAGCCGGCGGCCTATCTGAACGGGACCGAGCGCCCCGACACCTTCAAGTGGCTGCTGACGGGACGCCTGGGAACCGCGGAGAGGATCTACGGCTACGTCGGCCCGCGCTCGATGGAGTTGACGCAGACCTACCACCACCTCACCACAGGGCGCTATCTCGCCTACACGGGGCCACGGGCGCTCGCCCACGGGCGCTCGATGCTGCTCCTCGCCCCCTTCGATCGGCGCCTCCGCAAGATTGCCAAGCGTTACGCCCGGGCGGTCGCCCGGAACCCGGCTATCGCGTCCCAGAAGCTGCGCTTCCAGTCGGTGATGGTGATCCAGCCGGCCGACGTCTACGAGGACGGCCGACAGAACATGTGCGACGGCTGTCCGGACATGACCGTCTGGAACGGCCGCCTTGTCTGGTCCTGCCGGCTCGAGGAGCCGGAGAAGTTCGGCGACTTCGTGCAGATGGTGCCGAAAGCGGGCGAAGAGGAGAGCGCCGAGAGCTCGGATGCCGCGGTCGTCTAGGCCGCATGTCGCGGTGCTCGGCGGCGGGATCGCCGGTCTCGCCGCAGCCCACGCGCTCGTTCGCAGCGGCAACGCGCGCGTCGCCGTGCTCGAGGCCGATCGGCGCTTCGGCGGCAAGGTCCGCAGCGAGCGAATCGCCGGAGCGGTGGTCGACGTCGGCGCCGAGTCGCTGCTCTCCCGGGTGCCGGCGGCGATCGAGCTGTGCGGCGAGCTGGGGCTCGAGGACGAGCTGGTCGCACCCGGCAAGATGGCGACGGCGGTCTGGACTCGTGGGAGCCTGCGCGAGCTACCGGGCAATGTGCTCGGCGGACTGCCGGAGGGGGTCATGCCGCTGCTGCGCTCCGGCATCCTCTCGCCGCTGGGGGTGGCGCGCGCATCGCTGGATCTGGTCCTGCCGGCGACGCAGCTGGGCCGCGACAGCTCGGTCGGCGAGCTCGTCGGGGGCCGGCTCGGGCGCCAAGCGCTCGAGCGGCTCGTCGACCCCCTGCTGGGGACGATCTATGCGGCCGACAGCGATGAGCTCAGCGTGCGCGCCACGGCGCCCCAGCTCGAGCGGCTCGCCCGCGAGCACCGCAGCCTGATCCGCGGCCTGCGGGCGGTCGAGCCGCCGCCGCCGCGCGGCCCGCTCTTTCTGGGCCTTCCCGGAGGCCTCGAGCGGATCGTCGCGCGGCTGTGCGAGCGGCTCGAGGATGCCGTGCTGCGCTGTGGGGCGAAGGCGACACGGCTCGAACGCGCAGGGGACGGCCGTTACCGGCTCTCCGGCCTCGGCTTCGAGCCGCTGCTGGTCGACGGAGTCGTAATCGCCACGCCCGCCGACTCGGCGGCCCGGATCCTGAGCGCGGCGAGTCCGACCGCCGCCGCGACGCTGCGAGCCATCGATTACAGCTCGACCGTCGTCGTGACGCTGCGCTATCTGCCCGAGACCTCGCCGCAGCCGCCCGCGGGCGCCGCCGGCTTCCTCGTGCCGAGAACCGAGGGGCGGCTGCTGGGCGCCTGCACGCGGCTGTCGGCGAAGTGGCCGCACCTGGCGGCCACCGGTGAGACCTGGTTGCGCTGCTCGGTTGCGCGCAAAGAGGTGGCCCATGCCCAGAGCCTCGACGATGCGACGCTCGTCGAGCGGGTCTCGGCCGAGCTCAGTGAGGCGATCGGCCTGCGCGGCGAGCCGGCCGACGCGCACGTAACCCGCTGGGAGCGCTCCCTGCCGCGCTACGAGCCCGGCCACCTCGATCGGGTAGCGCGGATCGAGGAGGAGCTGCAGGGCCTGCCGGGCGTTGCGCTGGCAGGAGCCGCCTACCGAGGCATGGGCGTCTCGCAGTGTGTCGCGCAGGGACGGGCGGCGGCGGCGCATACGCTCGCCGCGCTGGACGCCTCGGTGGGCGCGCCTGTCTAGGCCATGCCCGAGTTCGAGCGACATGACCTCGACAGCGCCCTGCTCCGCTTCCGGCGGCTGGTGGAGATCTCCGCCGCCGCCACGGCCCTGCTGATCGTCGTCGGCGGCGTGGTCCGCGTCGGCGACGCCGGCCTGGGCTGCGGCACCGCCGGCAGCGGCCTGAACGGCTGGCCGCTGTGTCACGGCAGCCTCGTTCCGAGCGCCCACGCGCACACCGTCGTCGAGTACGCGCACCGCTTCCTCGCGGCCGTGGTGGTGGTCCTGCTGGCGGCGGTCCTCTGGCAGGCCCTGCGTCGCCTGCGCAGCGAGCGCCTGCTCGTCTGCGGGAGCGTCGTCGCCGTGCTGCTCGTGCTCGTGCAGGCAGCGCTCGGGGGGCTGACGGTCGAGCATGGCCTGCGGGCCGCACTGGTCGCCGCCCATCTGGGCACCGCGATGCTGCTGCTCGGCACGCTGATTGCGCTCGCCGTGGCGGCCCGCCCACGGCGAGCCGTCGCCGCCCCAGCGCGGCGACGTCTGCGCGTCCTCGCGGCAGTGTCCTGTGGACTTCTGCTGGCAACGATGGTGGCCGGCGGCGTGATCGCCGGAACGGAGTATCTCGGTCTCCCCGGCGGGGAGACCGAGGGCGCGCATCTCGCCTGCGGCAGGGAGTTTCCAACCTGCAACGGCTCGCTTCTGCCCTATGGCGAAGGCGAAATGGTCGACATCCAGCTGGTGCACCGCAGCCTGATGCTCGTGGCCGTGGTGGCGATCGCCTTGCTCGCCGTCGCGCAGCGTCGCCGCCGGCTCGCGGGCCGGCTTCCCCTCGCGATCGGCGCGGTGCTCGCGGCTCAGGTCCTGCTCGGCGCGATGAACGTCTGGTTCGGCGAGCACCCGGGATTGGTCGCGGCGCACCTGAGCGTGGCTACTCTGCTGTGGGTGCTGGTCGTGGCGGCGGCGGCTTCAACCGCCCTGCCCTGAGGCGTGCTTTGTGCCCCATCCGGTGGGGCGCGGTCGCAAGACAAGCCACAGCCGGCCGCTCGCGCGGCCGGCTGTGGTGGAGGAGCCGTGGTTTCCCGGCCCCGGTTGTGATTGTGCGGTTCAGCCTCAGGTGACGGTCACGTGCCCCTTCATGAACCCGTAATGGGTCATCGCCCACGGATCGCAGGGCATCGCGCAGAACCATTCGTAGCTGCCGGCCTTCTGCGGCGCGTGGAAGGTGAACGTGGTCTTGCTCGGCTTCTCCTCTGAGCCGGCGGCGATTTCCTGATTCGTGCCCAGCTCGGGGGAGGTGAAGCTGTGCGGCATGTCGTCGTAGTTGTAGACCGTCACGTGCACGACATCGCCCGCCTCGACCGAGAAGTCAGCCGGCAGGAAGGCATCGTGCCACTTGCCATCCGGCCCTTTCTTGGCCTTCTGCTCGTCCGATTTGACCACCAGCTTCACGTTGTCGGCGCCCTGGGTCTGGGTTCCCGTGCCGCTCGCCGACGCGCTGCCGCTGCTGTTGCCGCTGCCGCAGGCGCTCAGCGCCACTGCCAAGACCGCGAGCGCGCCGAGGCCGAGAAGCGCGTACCAGCGGGAGCGGATCCGAGAGCCGATCTCACCATCTGAATGCTTCATCTATTGGTTCCTCCTATGGAGCCCCGATGCGGGGTCATCTCAACAACTGATGCGCCGGACCTTGAAGCCCCAAAGGCAAATGCGGTAGACCCGAACCCTCTTCGATGGTCATAACAGACTGTTATGGGTAGGCCTACGTCAGCCCTCGACTGCGCGGCAGCGATCGCGTCAGATCGCCCGCTGGACGGGTAGGTGCCGCGGCAACGTCTGCGGTCCCGGGATGAGAGCGGCTATGCCGGCGGCAGCTTCGGGACTTCGAGCAAGTCGCGTACCAGGGAGCGGGCTCGACGGGGCAGGCTCCCCTCCGCGCTGTGGATGAGCACGAAGCGACGGTGGAAGCGCAGGTTGCCGACCCGGCGCGTCACCAGCGCCGACTCCCCCGACAGCGGCAGCGCCAAGCAGGAGAGCAGGACCGGCGCTCCCTCGGAGATCGCGGTTTCCATCGCCGCGGTCGTACTGCCTATCTCCGCGAGGGGCGGCGCCAGCGATAGGCCCAGCGTCTCGATCCGCTTGCTCACAGCACGGCGACTGTCGGCGCCGGGATCGCGCATGATCATCCGTGTTGAGACGAACTCGGCGAGCTCGATCCGCCCCACCGCCGCCCAGGGGTGGGTCTCGGGCACCGCGACGACGATCTCGTCTCCGCAGAAAGGCGCTTCGCACAGACCTGTCGCCTGCGCATCCGACGGTTCGGCCGCGCTGATGCCTAGATCGGCCCGTCCCTCGAGCACCAATGCCCGCACCGCGCTGGAGTTGGCGACCGAGAGCTCCACCGAGAGATGGTGCTCGTGCCGGCCCCCCAGGTCCACCAGCATCGGAGGCAGCACGAACTCGGCCATCGTCGGGCTTGCCGCCAGTCGCACCGGCGCCGGGTCGGGGGCGAGCCCGCCCATCAGCGCCTCGACCCTCTCCGCCTCCGCCAGTAGGCGCCGCGAGGCTGCGTAGAGCCGTTCGCCTGCCGGCGTCGGCGAGACTCCGCGAGGAGACCGCTCCAGCAGGTGAGAGCCGGACAGCTGCTCCAGTCCACGCAGCCGCTTCGAGAGCGCCGGCTGGCTGACCCGCGACAGCCGCGCCGCCTTCCCGATGCTGCCCAGGTCGATCGCTGCGCAGAACGCTCGCAGTTCGGCCAGCTCAGGGGGGCGTACGGGCTTGACCCCCGTCGTGCGAGCGGTCATGGTCTCTCGTCCGGCTTCCGTCATTGCCTCACCTACCAAGGCCAGTTTGCGCTTCGCAAGCCGCATCCGATCTGCGCCAGTCGTGTGCGAAGGGCATGGGTGCCCTTTGGCATTAGGGTACCCTAATTAAACGCCTTCGACGGCGAGCCGTTTCGACGACGATCGCGAAGTCGCTGCTGCTTCTCGACCAGGTCAAGCTGTGGTCCTACACACTGATGACGCGGTCGAGCATGACGCGGTCGAGCGGTTTGGCGGAGAATGAACAATGAGGATTTCCGAGGAGGCGGCCTTTCGCTGGGTGGTGATCGTCGGGGTCGCGGCTGCGTCGGTGATCGCCTTGACGTTGATTGCGCGGCCGCTGGTCGGAGCGATTTGGGGGCTGGTGTTGGTCTGTGCCGGGGCCCTGTACGCATACCGCTGGTACAAGAGCCGTTAGCGGCGACCGCGGATCTCCAGGGCCGCCAGCGTGAGGGCGACCGGGACGGTTGCGGGCAGCTCGTTGACGACGAAGAAGAGGAGATCGAAGGCCAGCGCCAGAATCGCGGTGAGGGAAGCTGCGGTGAGCTGGAGGCGGCGGTTGCGGGATAGGAGGGCGCCCAACGCGGCGGCGATGAAGAGATCGCCGAAGCCCATCGCGGCAGAGCCGAAGGAGACGAACTGGAGGCGGGGGAGTCCACCGGGGGAGACGGCGTTGAGGACGGCATTGGGACCCTGGAGGAGGTCGGCCGCGACCAGCCAGGTGTCGATTGCGGCCATCGCGTAGATCCCCAGCTTCAGCCATTTGGCGGGGACGACGCAGGCGAGCAGCCAGCCGAGGCTGACGCAGGCCAGGGCGGAGAGGGCCAGGGCGGACGCCTGACCCGTGAGCGAGCCCTGAAAGGCCCAGGCGAGAGCGAAGAGGGGAACGACGAGCGCGCCGAAGGCGGGCCTTCCTCCGTGAGCCAGCAGGGCGAGCGCCACGGCCGCCAACGGCGGTACCGCGACGAGCGCCAGGTAGGTGAGCGCGTGCGCAAAGGCCGGGTCGAGCGCGATCGCCGCGATTGCGATTGCTATCGGCCCGGGCAGCGCCAGCGCCCACCAGCGGCTGCGCAGGCCGGCGAGAGTGGGCCACGCCGCTGGCCTCGGGGCGGCGACCAGCGCCGCCTGGACGAGGCTGAGGACGCCGATTGAGAGGGCGAAGGGAAGCATCGGCGCGGGGCTTACGCCCGCACGCTCAACTCGCCCGGAGCGAGTGTCTCCGCCGTCGGCGCGGCTGCGCCGCTGGGCTCGAGCCGGCCCGCCGCGGCGACGGTCCACAGCATCGCCAGCCAGGTGACTGTGGCGAGCGCGACGTGGACCCAGACGATCTCCGTGGGCAGCTTCAGCAGCCACTGGACGCCCCCCACGACGCCCTGCAGGGCGAGCAGGCCGATCACAGCGGTCAGGGGCCCCGCGGCGCGGCGATCGCCTCCCTCGCGGCGCAGCAGGAACCAGACGCCGATCGCGGCGAGGCCGAACACCGTCGCGACCGCCGCGTGACGCTGGACGACCCATTCCAGCGTCTTCGTCCCCTCGAAGGTGAAACGGTGAACGAGCTGGCCGGCGTGGGCCCCGGCGTGGGGGCCCGAAGCAGTTGCGACCGTACCGGCGGCGATCGTCAGCTGGCCGATCGGGATCAGCCCACGTACCGCCCACACGCCGAGCCGGTCGGTCGAGCGGCGTCGCTCCCAGGACTCATAGCGTGAGCACCAGGCCAGTGCGAAGGCCGCATCCAGGAGCACCATCGAGAGGATGAAGTGGAGCATCACCAGGCCGGGGGCGAGGTGGTACTTGACGACCAGGGCGCCGAGGATCGCCTGGGCGATCACCCCGAGCGGCAGCAGCGCCCCGAACAGGGCAAGATGCCAGCGATAGGGCCGCCGAAAGAACGCCAGGACGCTGGCGGCAATCACCGCGACGCCGACGAACCCGGTCAGGACCCGGTTGCCGTACTCGATCACCGCGTGCGAGTCGAGTGGCGGCACGGTCTGGCCGTAGCACTTGGGCCAGTCCGGGCAACCGAGCCCGGAACCGGTCAGCCGCACACCGGCGCCGGTGAAGACGATCAGCGAGAGCGCCACGAGCGCCATCAGGGTCACCTGCGCGTAGCGCTGCGGCGAGATCTCGAAGCGGTCTCTCAGTCGGTCCCGCATCCAGGTGATGATGCCAACGGCCGCGCCTGGCCGCCGGGGCCTCAGCCGCCCTTGCTCTTCGAGCCGCCGCCCGACTTGCCCTTGGAGGTCGATTCGAGCAGGTATTCGACCAGCTGTTCGATTTCGTTCGGCTTGATCGTCGCGGAGAAGTTCTGGGGCATCACGTTCGCCATGTAGCCCTTGGCGATGTGGGCGTTGGGGTCGACGATCGATTCCTTGACTATCGCCGCGCTCTGGCCGGGCAGGACTTCGTCGAGGTTGGGACCGGTCACGCCGCCCGCCCCGGCGGCGGCAAGGGTGTGGCAGGTGCCGCAGCCGTTGCTGGCGAAGACCTGCGCGCCCTGCCCCCCGGGCGCCTTTGGCGGAGCAGCGCCGGGGACCCCGGCGTAGAGCCCCACGTAGGCGGCGACGTCCTCCAGGTCCTGGCCGCTGACGACGTCCGCCGGCATCGAGACCGCCGGGTCGCTGTTGCTCGGGCGGGGGAACTCCACCTGAGCCTTGACGATTCCTTCGATCGTCGCGCCGGTCTCCCCGGCCGCCCGCGCCGAGGCGAAGGCATCGTCGAGGTTGGGGCCGATCTGTGCGGTTGTGCCGGCCTGGGCGAGCGTGTGGCAGACGCCGCATTTCTGTTCGAACAGAACCCGGCCGCGAGTCGTGTCCGCGGTGCTCGTGCCGCAGCCGGATGCGGCAGCGACGACCGCGGCAAGGGTGGCGAGGACGAGCAGCGGGCGGATGAGGTTCACGGGTCTGGGCATACGGCGCGAAGGGCGCCGGAGTCTATATGGAGGAGGCACGGAGAAGCGGCTTGTCGAACGCCCTTCTGGGTGTAGCCTTGAGGCGATTCGCACGATCTCTGAAACCAGCGAACGAGAGGGCGGAACATGCAGGTGAGGGAAGGGATGACGGAGGTGGTCCTGGCTGTCGGACCGTCGCATACGCTGCGAGAGGCGGCTCGGAAGATGGTCGAGAAGGGGACGGGCGCGGCGCTGGTCACCGACACCGAGTCGCCTGTGCCGCGGATCATCACCGAGCGCGACGTCCTCGTCTCGATCGGCAACGGCCAGGACCCCGACGTCGAGCGGGTTGCCGATCACATGAGCGACAGCGTCATCACCGCCTCTCCCGACTGGAGTCTCGAGCATGCGGCTGCGGAGATGTCGCGCCGCAGTGTCCGCCACCTGATCGTCTTCGAGGACGCCGAGCTGGTCGGTGTCCTCTCGATGCGCGACATCGTTCGTGTCTGGACCAGCGAGGGCGCCACCTCCGGGATGACCCCCGGCTGAGCCTGTCTCAGGACGTCAGGAAGGTGGAGACTCGATCGTCTCGACCGGGAGCACGCCACCGCGGACGCGCTGCTTGCGTGGCAGCCGGAAGTGGTCGCGGATCGCTCCGCGGACGAGGTTGCGGAAGGCGCCGATGAAGAAGACCGCGCCGGCGATCGCGTAGATCCAGGCGGGGAAGATGAATCCGTTCGCGAAGATGCCGCAGGCGAGCCCGGTCGTGGCCAGGGCGAGGAAGGCGGGGGCCCAGGAGGGGCGCGGCGTGTAGACCAGCTCACCGGGCTCGGGGATGTTGCGGTGCTCGCTCATGGACTCACAAAGCTCATTGTGCGATGTAGAGCAGGGCGACGACGAAGGAGAGGGCGAAGACCGCCGCGGCAAAGCCGCCGGCCACCAGACCCCCGACCATGTTGCGCCTTGCGGTCTCGCGATCCACGGTCGGATTTCTATCAGGGTCTCGGGACCGAGCGGCGCTCAGACGTGGGCGTCGACGGCCATCGCGAAGAAGAGGACGGCCAGGTAGGCGAGCGAGTAGAGGTAGGTGCGCAGGGCCCAGCGCCGGTCGGCGCTGCGCAGGAGGCTTACCGCGCAGTAGATGAAGCCGGCGCCCAGGGTCATCGAGGCGACCAGGTAGGGGATGCCGAAGCCGCCGGCGCAGAAGGGCAGCTGGGTCACCGCGTAGAGCAGGATCGTGTAGAGGAGGATCTGGCGGCGAGTCTCCGCCTCGCCGCGGACCACCGGCAGCATCGGGATGCCCGCCTTCGCGTACTCGTCCTTCATCAGCAGCGAGAGCGCCCAGAAGTGAGGCGGGGTCCAGAAGAAGACGGTCGCGAAGAGGTAGAGGGCGGTGCCGTCGATCCCGCCCGTGACCGCCGCCCAGGCAACCAGTGGCGGCACCGCCCCGGCGGCGCCGCCGATAACGATGTTCTGCGGCGTCGTGCGCTTCAGCCACAGCGTGTAGACGCAAACGTAGCCGAGCAAGCCGGAGAGCGAGAGCACGGCCGCCAGTGGGTTCACGGCGAGCGCCAGCAGGGCGAACGAGGCGCAGCCGAGCAGCACCCCGAAGGCGAGCCCCGCCGCGGGTGAGATGCGGCCGCTTGCAACCGGGCGCTCGGCGGTGCGGGCCATCGTGCGGTCGATGTCGCGATCGACGACGTGGTTGATCGCCCCGGCGCCGCCGGCCGAGAGGGCGCCGCCCAGGCAGGTGAGGAAGACCAGCTCGATCGAGGGGTCGCCCGCCACGTACATCGTCGTCACCGTCGTGAACAGCAGCAGCGATTGCACCTTCGGCTTGGTCAGCGTCAGGTAGTCGCGGATGGCGGTGAGTGCCGCCGGCCGCCGGGAGACCGCCGCCGCAGTGACTTCCATCGCGGTCAGGCTACCGGCTGCGATTCGCGCGTGGGCGATGTGGCGCTAGCGCTGCGATGGGCGATCGCCTCGCGGATGTCACGCATCGGCCGGGAGCTGCGGACGTCGGGCAGCACGTCGAAGTTGTGAGGCTCGGGGGGTGAGAGCGTGAACCACTCGAGCGAATCGGCGCCCCATGGGTCGTGGCCGGCCTCCGCACCTCCGGTGCGGCTGAGGATTGCGTTGACCAGCGTCATCACGATCCCGATTGCGAGGACGAAGGCGCCGATCGAGGCGATCAGGTTGTACGTGTTGACGCCCGTCCCATCGAAGAACTTGTAGGCGTCGATCACCTCGCTCCGGTAGGCGCCGGCGAAGAAGAGAGGGACGAAGGCCGCGAGGATGCCCACCGCCATCGTCCAGAAGGAGATCCGCGCCAGGCTCTCGCCCATCGTCCGCCCGGTCATCTTCGGGAACCAATAGTGGAGTGCGGCGAAGCCGCCGAAGACGCTGCCGCCGACCAGGGCGAAGTGGGTCGCCGCGGTGGCGTCGGTCGTGTTCTTCAGCTCCCAGGCGGCGCCGACCATCGATTGCTGGACCTCGGCGCCGAGGCCGATCGAGATCGCCGAGATCGCGCCCACCGCGAAGAGCAGCGGCGCCCGCATCTGCAACGCGCCCCCGGTCATCGTCGCGATCAGGTTGAAGACGACGAGGCCGAAGGGCACGATCAGCGCCAGCGACACGATCATCGCGAAGTACATCCAGCCGATCCCGATCGGCGCGGTCAGCATGTTCTGCATCCAGGAGAGCGTGCCGATCGCCGCGATCGCCACCAGCGAGCCGATCGTCGCGCCTCGGTTGAACAACGGCTTGCGGGCGAAGACGGGGACGATCTCGGCGATCGCGCCGAAGGCCGCGATCAGGATCAGCATGTAGGCGCCGGTGTAGAAGATCCAGCTCAGGTGCTGCCAGAGCAGCGGCGCCCCGCCAGAGCCGTCGGCGAAGAAGACGCCGTCGAAGTTGCGGTCGATCATCAGCATCGTGATCGCGGCCAGCATCACCGGCCCGATCACCAGCAGCAGCCACGAGGAGATCGCCCCGGCCCAGGCGAAGACCGGCAGTCGCCGCCAGGCCATCCCGGGGGCGCGCATGTTGCGAATCGTCGTCACCAGGTTTATCGCGATCAGGACGAAGCCAAGCGTCGCCAGACCGCTCGCGGTGGCCCAGGCGTCGACCCCGTTGTTGGAGAGGAAGGCCGGTTCGGAGAGCGGCGCCAGTGGATTCACCCCGGCCTCCGACGGGGTGAAGAGATAGCCGGCGTAGAGCACGGTGGCGCCGGCGATGTAGAGCCAGGCGCCAATCTGGCCCAACCGCGGCAGCGCGGTTCCCCGCGCGCCGATCTGCAGCGGCGTCACGTAGTAGAAGAGGCCCAGCGCGAGTGGGATCGCAAAGAAGAAGATCGCCGTCGCTCCATACAGGGAGAGCATCCGGTTGAAGGTGACGGGGGAGAGGAAGGTGTTGTCCGGCACCGCCAGCTGCAGCCGCATCAGCAACAGCTCGACGAGGGCGACGAAGAGGAAGCCCAGCGAGGCGGTGACGAGGATGCGGCCGACGTCCTTGTGGTCGGCGCTGGAAGCGAGCTCGACCCAGCGCGGCCGCTGCCGCGGAAAGCCTTCGGTGACCAGCTCCGGACGCGCCGTTCCGTTCACGGGCAAGCGTTCGCTCACGGGACTTCTCCGTTTTGGATCAGGCCGACCACTCGTTCCTGGGCCGCTTCGATGTCGGCCTTCTGGCGTTCGACGAAAGCTTCGTATTCCCCGGGGGAGACGACTTCGACCTCGGTGCGCATCGACGCGTAGGCCTGCCCGGACAGGGTCGCGGCCTGGCCGTCGAAGGTGCCTTCTTCGTCGGCCCGGAAGACGACCTCGTTGACCTTGCCGGGCACCGCGTCGCGCTTGCCGGAGAGGTCGGGGACGTCCCAGGTGTGGACGACGTCGGTGGAGACGAGATTGAGGACGACGGCTGTGTCGACCGGGACGACCAGCTTGTAGTAGGAGAAGGCGCCGTTCGGGTAGTCGTAGCGCCACAGCCACTGCTGACCGGTTGCTTCGATCGTCAGGGGCTGGGAGTGGGCGGCGGCGAGCCCGGCCGGCCCGGTTGCCGGCGTCTGGCGTGCCCTGTCGGTGTAGATGAGACTGAGGACGAGGATCGCCGCGGCGAAGACGGTCAGCGCTGCGCCGGCCCGAAACTGGACTCGCCGCCCGCCGCCCGTCTGGCGTGGCTCGGCGCCGCGCTCGCCGCGGTAGCGGCGCACGGCGTAGACCAGCGCGACGTTGATTGCTACGACGACGATCGCCGCGGCGACGAAGCCGATCCAAAGCAGGGTGTCGATCTGGCCGGTGCCAGGAGAGTGGGGCGCCAAAGCGCGGCCATTCTAATCACGCGGGCGGCTCCCGGGGTCGAGTGCCGACCTATACTCGCCGACCCTATGCGGAGGCGATCTCGTCCATCCCCGGCGCTTCGCGTGGCGGTGCGCGCCGGAGCGGCGTCGGCGCTGGCCGCCGCGGTGGTCGTGCCGCTGCTCCGCCGTCGCCTCAGTGTTCCCGGCCCGGTGACGATCGCCGTTTGCGCCGGTGGGCCTCTGGGCCTCTCGGTGCTGATGCCACGCTCGAAGAAGCGCGACGTCGTCCTCTTTGCGCTGCAGATGTGGGCCTTCACGATGGTCCACGAAATCCCATACGACGACCCGGAGCGCCTCCGCCGCCGGTTGCGCGCCGGCTATCCGATCGCGATCGACCGCGCCCTCGGCGGCGGCCGCCTCCCCAACGCCCGCCTGCAGCGCGCCCTCTCCCGCTTCCGTGGCGTGAAGGAGATGGACCGCGCGCTCACCTGGGTCCACTGGCTCTGGTTCCTCGAGCCCTACCTTGCCCTGGTCCTGATCCTGCTCAGGCACAACCGGCGCTTCCCGCGAGCGGCGCGCCAGATGGCTGCGGTTTTCGACATCGGCTGCGCCGTCTACTTCATCGCTCCGACGGCGCCTCCGTGGTGGTCCTCCGAGCAGGGGATCGCCGGCGAAGAGGTGCGGCGGATCATGATCGGGGTGGGTGAAGAGACCTGGGGCTCCGCCTGGCCGGGCATGTACAGAGCGCTCGGCAGCAATCCCTGGGCGGCGATGCCCTCTCTTCACTTCGCCACGGCGCTGACGGCAGCGCTCTCCCTCTCGGAGGCCGGGCGCGCCGAGGGTGCGCTCGGCTGGGGCTACGCGCTCAGCCTCGGCTTCGCGCTCGTCTACCTGGGCGAGCATTACGTCACGGATCTCGCCGCCGGGGCGCTGCTGGTCGCCGCCGTCAGGCGTGGGGAGCCGCTGGCTGAGCCGCTCGTGCTGCGGGTGAACGGGGTTCTGCAGAACTTGGAGCGCCTCGCGAGCGGGTAGCTTCCCCAGAGTGTCTCCGGAGGACTCGGCGAACGGCAACGAGACCGTCGAGCTGCCGCTCTTCACCACGCGGCGCCTGGTGCAGACGGTAATCGTCGTCCTCGCGCTGCTGGGCGGGATCTACTTCCTCTTCCCGAAGCTGGTCGGGCTGAGCGACGCGCTGAGCAAGCTCGACGAAGCCGACCCCATCTGGATCGTCATCGCGATCGGCTTCAACGTCGTCGCCTTCGCCACCTACATCGCGCTCTTCAAGGCGGTCGTCGGCGGCAGGGTTCTGCCGCTCACCTGGGCCGAGACCTATGAGATCAACATGGCCGGGCTGGCGGCGACGCTGCTCTTCTCGGCGGCCGGCGCCGGCGGGATCGTGCTCACCTTCTGGGCGTTGCGCAAGGCCGGGATGCCCCGCCGCGACGTGGCGCGGCGGATGGTCGCCTTCCTCACCCTTCACTACGCCTTCTACCCGATCGCGCTGATCGTCTTCGGCGTGCTGCTGCGCACCGGCGTCCTCGACGGCAACCACTCCGTCGAGCTGACGATCGTCCCGGCCGCGGTCGCCGGATTGCTGCTCGTGGTCGGCGTGCTGATCGCCCTGATCCCCCCGGACCTGGAGCGGCGTGTTGCGCCGTTCGTGCGCGGCGAGCGCGGCCGCTCGATCGCTCATGCGGTCGCCAGGGTGCCGGCGACCGTCGGGGAGGGGTTCCGGTTTGCGCTCGGCCTCTTCGCCCATCCCTCGCGTGGGGGGCTGGCGGTGCTCGGCGCCGCCGGCTTCTGGGCCGCAAACATCGGCATCCTCTGGGCCGCCTTCCACGCCTTCGGCGTCCACGTTCCGCTCGCGGTCGTCGTCCAGGGTTTCTTCCTCGGCATGGTCGCCAACCTCTTCCCACTCGCGCCGGCCGGCGTGGGGGCGGTCGACGCGGGGATGATCGGCGCCTTCGTCCTCTTCGGCCTGCCCGAGGACACGATCTTCCCGGCGGTCCTGATCTACCGGCTGGTCGCCTTCTGGATGCCGATCCCGTTCGGCGTCTTCGCCTTCTTCCAGCTGCGAAAAAGGGTCGGCGAGTGGGAAGCGGAGGGGTTGCCGGTCGACCGTGGCCCGTCCGCGGAATCGGAGCTGGAGCCGGCCGCCCGGTGAGCGGCGGCGGTTGACCGGATCGTTACTATAAAAAGTAAAGTAATACTCTTAGGCGGCGAAAGATGGTTGACGAGAAGAAGGTCGAGAACGTGATCGTCGTCGGTGGCGGGCCCGCGGGCTACACCGCGGCGCTCTACACCGCGCGCGCCAACCTCGAGCCCCTCGTCTTCGAGGGATTCCAGTGGGGCGGCCAGCTTCAGAACACGACCGACGTCGAGAACTACCCGGGTTACCCCGAGGGGATCATGGGCCCGGAGATGATGAGCCAGTTCCGTGCCCAGGCGGAGCGATTCGGGACCCGGTTCGTCACCGACGACGTCGACCGGATCGAGCTCTCCGACGGCGGCGTGCAGAAGGTCTTCCTCGGCGACGAGGAGCACCGGGCGAAGACCGTGATCCTGGCGATGGGGGCGGAACCGCGCCGGCTCGGCATCCCCGGCGAGCTGGAGCTGAGCGGCTGCGGCGTCTCCACCTGCGGCGTCTGCGATGGCGCTTTCTTCAAGGACAAGGCTGTGATCGTGATCGGCGGCGGCGACTCGGCGATGGAGGACGCGATCTTCGTCTCCAAGTTCGCCAGCGAGCTGACCATCGTCAACCGCCGCGACGAGTTCCGCGCTTCGAAGATCATGCAGGAGCGGGCCGCGGAGCGGTCCAACATCGACTTCAAGACCCCCTTCGTCGCGGAGGAGTTCGCCGGCGGTGCCGGCGGCAAGCTCGACCACGTGCGGCTGCGCAACGCGGAGACCGGCGAGATCGAGGACTTCAGCACCGAGGGCGCGTTCGTCGCGATCGGCCACATCCCCAAATCGGAGGTCGTGCGCGGCCAGGTCGACACCGACGAGGACGGCTACATCCTCACCCAGTCCGGCTCGACCAAGACCAACCTCGCCGGGGTCTTCGCCGTCGGCGACGTCGTCGACCGCACCTACCGCCAGGCGGTCACCGCCGCCGGCACCGGCTGCATGGGCGCCCTCGACGCCGAGTGGTACCTCCGCGACACCCCGCCACTGGCCGAGGCCCACTGGATGCCCGGCGGCGAGCCAGTCGAGATCGCCCCGGCGCCGGGCTCCTAGCCCTCCCGGCTGCGAAGCCGAGGGGCCGGGCGGTAGGCCTCGCCGTGTGAGCGCTCCAGATCCTCGAGCAGCGCGACGGCGCGCTCGGCGCCGATCGACTCGGTCAGCTCCAATGGGCCGAGCGGCCAGTTGAAGCCGAGGCGCATCGCGGTGTCCATGTCGGCGGGGGAGCCGACCTCCTCTTCGAGCGCGAAGGCCGCCTCGTTGGCGATTTGGGCGATCAGGCGGGGGAGGATTCGCGGCCCTGAGGAGTCGATCTCGGACAGCTCGGCGGGATCAAGCGTCGTCCCGGCCGCCCCGCTGTTCCCGCGCCGCGTATTTCGGTGCGAAGGCAGAGCGGAGCTGGAGCCGGGGTTCTCGTCGTAGTCGTAGAAGCCCCGCCCGCTCTTGCGGCCGAGGAGACCTTCGCTCACCATCCGCTCCTGGATCGGGCTGGGTCGCCAGCGCTCGGGCTCGCCCCCCTGGGCGTAGAAGGAGCGGGCGACGCTGAGGTTGACGTCGAGCCCGATCAGGTCGATCAGTTCGAACGGGCCCATCCGGAAGCCGCCGCCGAGGCGGCAGACGCGGTCGATCGTCTCGGCCTCGGCGATCCCGTCGGCGAGCATGCGCAGCGACTCCAGGGTGAAGGGGCGGGCGAGGCGGTTGGCGACGAAGCCGGGGCTGTCCTTGGCGCGGATCGGGGTGCGGCCCATGCGCGAGCCGACCGTCGCTGTGGCCTCGAGGGCATCCTCGCTCGAGTCCGCCGTGGCGACGACCTCGACCAGCTTCATCAGGGCGGGCGGGTTGAAGAAGTGCATGCCGACGATCCGCTCCGGGCTGGGCATCCCCTCGGCGATCGCTCTCACCGGCAGGGAGGAGGTGTTGCTGGCGAGGATCGTCTCCGGCCCGCAGGTCTCGGCCAGCGCAGCGAACAGCTCCCGCTTCAGCTTCAGGTCCTCGGGCGCCGCCTCGACCACCAGCTCGCACTCGCGGAGGTCGGCGAGGCTAGGCGCGGCGCCGGTGCCAGCGCTTGCCCGGTCGGCATCCTCTTCGCTCCACATCCCCTTCGAGGCGCCTTTCGCCAGCGCGCCGCGCAGCCGTTCCATGCCGGCGTCGAGCGCGGCCGGGATGGGGTCGTGCAGGCGGGTCTCGTAGCCGCCGAGCGCAGCGATCTGCGCGATCCCGGCCCCCATCGTGCCGGCGCCGACGACGCCGACCCGCTCGACCTTCAACGTCCCTTGAACTCCGGGTCGCGCTTCTCGAGGAAAGCCTTCATTCCCTCGACCCGGTCCTCGGTCGCCATCGCCAGCTCGTACAGCCGCCGCTCGTTCTCCAGGCCCGCCGACATCGCGGTCTCCTCCGCCGCCAGCACGGCCTGCTTGGCGAGCCTTGCCGCGATCGGCGGCCGCTCGGCGACGGTCCGGGCCAGCTGCATCGCCGCGTCGAGCCATTCGTCTTCCCCCACCACCATGTTGACGAGGCCCAGCTCCCGCGCGGTTTCGGCATCGAAGCGGCGGCCGGTCAGCACGTACTCCATTGCCAGCTGCTTGCCCAGCACCCGCGCCAGGCGCTGGGTGCCGCCGCCCCCGGGGATGATCCCCAGGTTGATCTCCGGCTGGCCGAACTTGGCGGTGTCGGAGGCGACGATCATGTCGCAGGCAAGCGCCAGCTCGCAACCCCCGCCCAATGCCCAGCCGGAGACGGCGGCGATCAGCGGAGTCTTCACCGCCGCGACCCGCCTCCAGAATGCCGCCGCCGGGTGGTAGAGGGCCTCGGCGAAGCTGCGCTCGCTCATCGCCTTGATGTCGGCGCCAGCGGCGAAGACCTCGTCGGAGCCGGCGATCACGATGCAGCGCACCTCGGGGTCGGGATCGAGCCGCTCCAGCTCGGAGGCGATCCGCTCCATCACCTCAGGGGAGAGGGCGTTGCGGGCCTCCGGCCGGTTCAGTTGCAGCAGGGCGACGTTGCCGTCGAGCGCAGTCTCGACCAGCTCGGCCAAGGTCTACTCGACCTCCATCGGCGTCATCGCATTCACCCCCGTGGCGGCGCGCCCGATGATCAGCTTCTGGATCTGGGAGGTCCCCTCGTAGAGGGTCGTCACCCGGGCGTCGCGCAGGTAGCGCTCGACCGGGTAGTCGTCGACGTAGCCGGCGCCGCCGTGGACCTGGATCGCCAGGTTCGCGCACTCGACCGCCGACTCGGTCGCATACAGCTTCGCCACCGAGGTCTCCATCGTGTTCGGCTTGCCTTCGTCCTTCAGCACGCCCGCGCGGTAGACCAGCATCCGCGAGGCGTCGCGCTTGAGGATCATGTCGGCGATCATCTCCTGGACCAGCTGGAAGCGGGCCAGCGGCACGCCGAACTGCTTGCGCTCCGTCGCGTAGGCGACCGAGGCGTCGACGCAGCCGTCGCAGATGCCGACGCAGCCGGCGGCGACGCTGTAGCGGCCGTTGTCGAGGGCGCTCATCGCGACCTTGAAGCCGTCGCCGATCTCTCCCAGCATCGCGTCCTCGCCGACCTCGACCGAGTCGAGTGAGATCTCGCCGGTGTCGGAGGAGCGCAGCCCGAGCTTGCCGTGGATCTCCTGGGTGGTGAAGCCCTCGCTGGCGGTCGGGACCAGGAAGCAGGCGAGCCCGCGGTGCTTCTTCGCCGGGTCGGTCTGGGCGAAGATCAGCGCCACCTCGGAGAAGTTGGCGAGCGAGATCCACATCTTCTGGCCGCTGATCGACCAGCCCGCATCCGTCTTCGTGGCGCGGGTGCGCAGATTGGCGGCGTCGGAGCCGGTGTCGGGCTCGGTCAGGCCGAAGCAGCCGAGCGCCTCACCCGAGCAGAGCCGCGGCAACCACTTCTGCTTCTGCTCCTCGGTGCCCCAGCGCTCGATCGAGCCGGCGACCAGCGACGTCTGCACCGAGACCACCGTGCGGGCGGAGGAGTCCGCACGGCCGACCTGCTCGACGATCAGCCCGTAGCCGATGTAGTCGAGGCCGCGGCCGCCGTATTTCTCGGCCACCGGCGCTCCCAGATAGCCGACCTCGCCGAGCTTGCTCGCCAGCTCGCGGTCGAAGCGCGCTGCGCGGTCGTTGTCGCGCACCCGGGGGAGGATCTCCCGGTCGGCGAACTCGCGCGCCGTTTCGGAGATCAGCCGCTGCTCGTCGGTCAACTGGAAATCCATCTCACCCCTGCTTTCTCAGGTTTCATTGCCACTGGTCATGGAAGCTCCTGCCCCAAGGTCGCGGCGAAAGCCTCCTGCGCTTCGCGAGTCCGGATACCGGGGACCTGGGGAAGCTCAGCCCCGTCGATCGCGGCGACCGCCTGGATCTCGCGCGTGGTCGAGGCGAGGAAGGCCTCGCTCGCGGCGCGGAGGTCGTCCAGGGGCCATGGCCCCTCTTCTACATGCAGCGCCTTGACCAACCGGTCCCGCGTGATCGACTCCAGCACCCCGGCGTCGAGCGCCGGCGTGCGAAGCCCACCCTCGGGCGAGACCCAGAAGATCGCGGAGGTGGGCGCCTCCAACACAGTGCCGTCGGGCCGGACGAGAACCGCCTCCTCGGCGTCGCGGGCCTTGGCGAGCCGGGTCGCCTCCATATTGGCCGCGTAGGAGAGTGACTTGACCCCGTTGAGGATCTCGCTCGGGCTGTAGGTGACGGTGGCGAGCCGTAGCGTCTCGGCGTGGGGCGGCAGCGGCTCGGTGGCAGCGATCCGCCGCCCGCCGCGGGTGACGATCAGCCGCAGCTGGCCGTCGGTGTCGTCGGCCACCCCGAGCAGCGCCTCGATCTCGTCCTCCAGCGCCGCGCGGTCGAACTCCAACTCGATCGCCGCGGCGGAGCGCTCGAGCCGGTCGATGTGGTCGCCGAGGGCGAACGCGCGCCCCGCGTAGAGGCGGATCACCTCGAAGGCGCCGTCGCCGCGGTAGAGACCGTCGTCGCGGAGCGGGACCATCGCCTCGGCGGTGGGAGAGATCGTCCCGTCGACGCTGGCGAGCTCGTTGAAGGCGGTCGTCATCGGCCGGGCGAGGATTTCAGACCGCCTCGAAGACCGTCGCCAGGCCCTGGCCTACGCCGACGCAGAGGGTCGCGATGCCGTAGCGGCCGCTGCGGCGGCGCAACTCCCTCACCAGGGTCGTGGTGAGGCGGGCGCCGGAGCAGCCGAGTGGGTGGCCGAGGGCGATCGCGCCGCCGTTGACGTTGAGCTTCTCTTCGTCGATGCCCAGCTCTCGCACGCAGGCGAGGACCTGCGCGGCGAAGGCCTCGTTGAGCTCGATCAGGTCGATCTGATCGAGGCTGAGCCCGGCCGCGGCGAGGGCGCGCGGCACCGCTTGGGCCGGGCCGATCCCCATGAAGGCGGGGTCGACGCCGGCAACGCCGAAGGAAACGATCCGCGCCAGGGGCTCGGCGCCGAGCCGCTCGACCCCGGCCTCCGATGCGATCAGCGTGCAGGCCGCGCCGTCGTTGAGAGTCGACGCGTTGCCGGCGGTCACCGTGCCGCCCTTGCGGAAGGCCGGGCGGAGCTTCGCCATGGTCTCCAGCGAGGCGTCCGGCCGGGGCCCCTCGTCCGTTGTCACGGTGACGGTCTCGCGCCCGTGCCTTGCCTCGATCGGGACGATCTCTTCGGCGAAGCGGCCGGCCTCGCTGGCGGCGACCGCTCGCTGGTGGCTTCGCAGGCCGTAGGCGTCCTGGGCCTCGCGGCTGACGCCGTAGCGCTCGGCGACGTTCTCGGCCGTCTCGCCCATCGACTCCGTTGAGACTCCGAGCTCGGCCATACGGGGATTGACCAGCCGCCAGCCGAGCGTCGTGTCGTGCATCGTTTGCTCGCCGCGGGGCAGGGCCCGCTCGGGCTTTGCCACCACCCAGGGCGACCGGCTCATCGACTCGACGCCGCCGGCGAGGTAGAAGTCGCCCTCTCCGAGCTTGACCGCCCGCGCGGCGGCGTTGACCGCCTCGAGGCCGGACGCGCAAAGGCGGTTGATCGTGGCTCCGGGAACGCTGGACGGCAGCCCCGCCAGCAGCACGGCCATCCGCGCCACGTCGCGGTTGTCCTCACCCGCCTGGTTGGCGGCTCCGAAGTACACGTCGGCGATCAGCTCGGGGTCGACGCCGGTCCGCTCGACGGTCGCGCGAATGACGTGGGCGGCGAGGTCGTCCGGCCGCACGCCGCAGAGCGCGCCGCGATAGGCGCCCATCGGCGTGCGGATTGCGTCGAGGAGGTAGGCCTCGGCCATCGATCGCGGATTAAACAGGGCTGGGTCGAATGGGGGCTGCGCGCGTATCCTTCCCCGGTGGGCTTCGTCCTGGCAACGGTCGCCATGCTCGCCTTCTTGATCGGCATCCTGGTCGTCGTCGGCCGCTTCTACCCCGGCAGCGACGCCGACCTCGTCGATTGGAGGCCGACCCGCTCGCCCGAAGTCGAGGCGCAGAACGAGATCGATGACATCCGCCAGATGCTGGAGGCCCAGAACGAAATGCGCCGCCGTCGCGGAGCTCCGGAGATGACCGAGGCGGACCTGCAGCGCGAGGTAGCCAAGGACGAGCGCAACCGGGTGCGCGACGGCGACCCCTTCGAAGGGGCGTAGGCCAGGCCGTTGGCGCGGGCGCTGATCGTCGGTTGCGGCTGCCGGGGCAGGCTCTTGGGAGAGCGGCTGCTTGCCGAGGGCTGGCTGGTGCGGGGCACCAGCCGCCGCGATGACGGCCTGGCGGCAATCGAGGCGGCTGGGATCGAGCCCACCCTCGCCGACCCCGATCGCCCGGACACCCTGCTCGACCTGGTCGGCGACGTCGCGGTGGTCCACTGGCTGCTCGGCTCGGCGCGGGGGAGCCCGAAGGCGGTCGCGGCGATCCACGGCCCCCGGCTGGAGCGCTTCCTCGAAAAGCTCGTCGACACCCCCGTGCGCGGCTTCGTCTACGAGACGGCGGGAAGCGTCGACCCGTCCTTGCGGGAGCGGGGGGCGGCGGCGGTCCGCGCCGCGGGGGAGAGGTGGCGCATCCCGGTCGTCGTCCTCGAGACGGACCCCGGCGACGTCTCGGCCTGGGCCGAGACCGCGCTCGTGGCCACCCTGCGCCTCACCGGTTAGCTCGTCGATGGGCCGATTCCCCACCATAGAGGGGCGTTTGCGGTCGTCAACGGCCGGCGGATCGATATAGCTAAACTCTGATGGGAATTCAGGTAAATCGCTTGACAGCGACTTCCAGAGAGGAGCGGTCCGATGGCATTGCAACTTGGTGACGTAGCACCCGATTTCGAGGCCAGCACGACCGAGGGCCCGGTCAAGTTCCACGACTGGATTGGCGACTCCTGGGCGGTGCTGTTCTCACACCCGAAAGACTTCACGCCTGTCTGCACGACGGAGCTCGGCTACATGGCGAGCATCGAGCCCGAGTTCGCGAAGCGCAACGTGAAGATCATCGGCCTCTCGGTCGACCCGCTCGACAAGCACGAGCAGTGGGCGAGCGACATCGAGGCAACCCAGGGCACGGCGCCGAACTACCCGATCGTCAGCGACGCCGACTTCCATATCTCCAAGCTCTACGGAATGCTGGCGGCCGAGGTCTCCGGCGACGCCGCGGACCGCACCCCCGCCGACAACCAGACCGTGCGCAACGTCTTCGTCATCGGCCCCGACAAGAAGATCAAGCTCATCCTCGTCTACCCGATGACGACCGGGCGCAACTTCGACGAGGTCCTGCGCGTGATCGACTCGCTCCAGCTCACCGCCGAGCACAAAGTCGCGACCCCGGCCCAATGGCAGCAGGGCGACGACGTGATCATCGCCGGCTCGGTCTCCAACGACCAGGCAAAGGAGATCTATCCGGAGGGCTGGGAGGAGCCGCGTCCCTACATCCGCATCGTCCCCCAGCCCGCGAAGGTCTAGCCGGGCGTCTAGCCGAGCCGATCCAGCAGGTCGCCGAGGATGCGGGCGGTTGCGCCCCAGATCTGGTGCTCGTCGACCGTATAGGTCGGGGTGTGGATGGGGACGCCGCGGCGGACCAGGCGGCGCATCTCATAGCTCTCTCGCAGAACGTCGAGTGAGAAGGCGAGGACGGTCTCGACCTCGGAGGGGTTGGGCTCGAGGCCCAACTCGCCGGGGTGGGCGACCTCTCCGACGAAGGGGTGGATGCGGTAGCCGGTGACGAAGGTGGAGACCGGCGGCAGGGCGCCGCTCAGCTCGACCGCCGCTGGGTCGAGGCCGATCTCCTCCTGTGCCTCGCGCAGCGCCGTCGCGGTGAGGTCGGCGTCGTCGGGGTCCTGGCGACCGCCGGGGAAGGAGATCTCTCCGGCGTGGCGCCGCAGGTCGGCGCGGCGCTCGGTGAAGACGAGCCCGGGATCCTCCGGCCAGCCGTAGAGGGCCACCAACACCGCTGCGTCGGTGCCGCCGCGGGCCTCCATCGAGATTGCCTCCTCGGGCGTGAGCAGCAGGTTCCCCAGCGCCTTTGGCGCTTTATCCGTCATATAGCCGAGGAAAGCGCCACTCGAGTCAAATGATCACCTGGACGGTGCCGCCGTCCACCGACCAGGCGGCGCCGCTGACGTAGGAGGCCCGCTCGGAGCAGAGGAAGACGATCGCGGCGGCGATCTCGCCGACCTCGGCGAGCCGGCCGATCGGCCGCTTCGAGCCGGCGGCCTCCAGCGCCTCCTCGCGACTCGCAGCACCGGACAGCTCCTGGGACTGGTCGAGCAGGCCGCCGGGCTCCATCCACATCTCCGATTCGACCGGGCCCGGGCAGATCGCGTTGACGAGAACGCCCTGCTTCGCGTAGCGGTCGGCGAAGAGGCGGGAGAGGGAGAGCTCGGCCGCCTTCGCCACCGAGTACTCGGGCATCGCCGAGGAGGGACGCTTGCCCGCGGTCGAGCAGACGTTGACGACGCGCCCCCAGCCGCGTTCGGCCATCGTGGGGGCGGCTGCGCGCATCGCCCGCAGCGGCGCCATCACGCTCAGCTCGTATTGCGCCCGCCAGTCCTCGTCGGGCACCTCGTAGAGGTCGCGCCATTTGGCCGCGCCGGCGCCGTTGACCAGCACGTCGAGGACGCCGAAGCGCCCGCTTGCCTCTGCCAGCATCCGCTCGCCCGCGTCCTCGGCCGTCACGTCGAGCGCCAGGTGGGCGGCGCGCCCGCCTGCACCGGCGCCGGCGGCGCTCGCCTCCCCGGTGGCGGCCTCGAGCCGATCCTCGCTGCGCGCGACCAGCAGCACGCTCGCTCCCTCGGCGCAGAGCAGCCGCGCGGTCTCGCGGCCGATCCCGCGGCTGGCGCCGGTCACGACGCAGCTGCGCCCGCGGAGCCCGAAATCCATCTACAGCGGCTCGACCCGGTCGGAGACGTCGACCGGCGTCTCGCCGGCGATCACCCTGTGCACGGGGCACTTGCGGGCGACCGCGACCAGCCGCTCCCTCTGTTCGTCGGAGAGGTCTCCGGGGAGGCGCAGGGACACCGCGAACGAGCTCGGCGCCGCGCCCTCGTACTCGACGTTCGCCTCGACCTCAATGTTGCCGATCTCCCATCCTTTGCGCTCCGCGTACATCTCCATCGTGATCGCGGTGCAGGCGGCGAGGCTGGCGGTGAGCAGCAGGGTGGGCCGGGGCCCGGTGTCGGCGCCGCCGACCGCAGCCGGCTCGTCGACGACGATCGTGTGCCCGCCCTCGATCTCGACCTCGTGGGCGAAGGCGTTGCGGCGGCGGGCGACGACCCTCATCCGGCCTGGCCCCTGCCGCGGCCCTCGAACAGCGCCGGGTCCTCGACGTCGGCGAAGCGAGCCATCGCGTAGGCGAGGTCGGAGGCGCGGTTGACGAAGTGGATCACGGTCTCGCTCGCCAGCTCGCCCGCCTCGCCGAGGGCGGAGATGCGGCGCTCGGCGCGACGGATCGCAGTGCGAGCGACGTCGAGTTGCGCCGAGAGCTGGTTACCGCCGGGGATGACGAACTTCGGCGGCAGGTCGACCTGCGACATGTAGCGGTCGATCCGCTCCTCCAGCTCGGCCACCATCTCCTCGGTGGTGCGGCTGATTCCGTCTTCGAGTCGCTCGCTCGCCTGCGGCGCGGTCGCCAGCTCGGCGCCGGCGACGAAGAGGTCGTCCTGGAGGCGGAGGACGTCGGCTGCCAGCTCGGCCCGATCGAGGCCGCAGAGGGCGCGGGCTACGCCGAGCTGAGAGCAGGCCTCGTCGAGCGAGCCGTAGGCCTCGGTGCGGCCGTGGTGCTTGGGGACGCGCCCGCCGTACCAGAGCGAGGTCGACCCGTCGTCGCCCTTCTTCGTGTAGATCTTGACCACGGCCCGATCCTACGCCGCGACCCCGTCAGCCGACCGGGTTGAAGACCAGCCCGGTCAGCACCTTCGGGAAGAAGTAGGTCGACTTCGGCGGCATGTTCTCGTCGCTTTCGCAGATCGCTCGGACCTGGTCGACCGGGATCGGGCGGAGGATGAAGGCGACGTCGTAGGCGCCGTCCTCGAGCAGGCGCGAGCGAGTCCTCGACGCTCTTCGCGTAGCCGAGGCCGCGCTTGGCGAGGATGTCGTCGTCGCTCAGCCCGGCGATCCCCTTCAGGACCAGCGTCTCGAGGATCGCCGCGTCGAGGCGGCGGTAGGCCTCGGGCTTGCCGGCGCAGCTGCTCGTCGAGCTCGGCGATCGCACTGTCCTTGAGCCGCAGCCGGAAGCCGCGCCGGTGGTAGGAGTCGTAGAGGCCGAAGACGCCGACGCCCGTCCTCGCCGAGCGGGTCGAGTTGCTCGACCGGCACCTCGGTCGCCTCGAACAGCTCGCGCAGGCCCTCGTCGAGCCGCCGCTGGCGCTCCGGGTCGTCGGCGAAACCGGAGAGCAGGCGGTGGGTGGGGAAGACGGTGAGGCCGGGGTCGTCGAGCCCGGTCAGCGCCATCAGCGTGAAGTTGTGATCGCCCTCGCCACCGATCTCGTCGCGGTAGGCGATCGCCGTCTCGTAGCGGTGGTGGCCGTCGGCGATCAGCAGCTGGGCGTCGGCGAGCAGCTCGCTGACCGCGGAGTGAATCGCGGGGTCGCCGACCCGCCAGACCCTGGTCACGGTGCCGCCGGAGTCGGTGGCTTCGCCCCACGGCTGCTCCGCCTCGATCGCGGGCGCCACCAGCGGCCACGGGTCCTTGGTGCTGAGCGAGAAGATCGGCGAGAGGTTGTGGCGGGTGGCGCGGGTCAGGTCGAGCCGGTCCTTCTTCGGCCCCGGCAGGGTGCGCTCGTGGGGCAGGACCTGGCCCGCCTCGAAGTCCTCGACCCGGACCCGGGCGAGGATGCCGTGGCGGGTGCGGGCGGCGCCGTCGGGTCCGCTGTAGTCCTGGGTCATCGCCCAGATCGCCGGCTCGGAGTCCTCGACCAAGGCGCCGGCCTCGCGCCAGGCCTCCATCGCCTGGGCGGCCCGCACGTAGGGGTCGTCGTCCGTCTGCTGCGGTCCGGTCTCCCCGTACGGTTTCGGCAGGTCGATCGCGACCGCGTTGTAGGGGGAGCGCGCCAGCAGCTCCGCCCGCTGCGTCGCGTCGATCACGTCGTAAGGAGGGCGCCGCAACCCTGTCCAGCGATCCGACCGACATCGAGGTCGTAGTGGGTGGCGAGGATCGGGCGCACGTCGGCCATCGCCCGGAAGCTAGCGGTTGTCTCGCCCTGTCGGCTCAGAGGCTGGGCCGACCCAGGCTAAGATCGTCCCAGCGGGGCGTGGCGCAGCCTGGTAGCGCGCGGCCTTTGGGTGGCCGAGGTCCCCGGTTCGAATCCGGGCGCCCCGATGATGCAAGCCCGCTGGACGCTTGTCTGGTTTAGTACATGCGAGACCGAGCCGATGGGGTGGCGATGACGAACGGAGAGGAACGCATCGAGCGCCGCAGGGAACGGGCCGTGTTCGAAACGGACCGGCACGTCATCGTCGGCGACGTCACGTTGCCTCCAGAGGGCTACCAGAGCCGTTTTTCGGATGCTCTGAACCGCCCCGACATCGACTTCATTCCCCTCACCCACGTGGAGATCACGTCAATGGCGGACGGCACGGTCAACGAGCGCCCGTTCATCGTGCTCTCGAAAGAGCACGTTCGGCTCGCCTTCCCCCTCTAGACGGCGCCTATGCCGAGGCGGTTCGGCGCTGGCCCTCTCGGGCGTAGGAGCCAAGGTCGAAGAGGAAGCCGAGGATGACGATGAACCACTCGAACCCGTTGACGCTGTCGGAGGAGCTCCACATCACCGCGTAGGCGAGCGTCGTCCACGGCAACAGGAAGAAGCCGAGGAAGGGGACGAACCAGCTGTCGAAGGCGCGGCTGAGCAGGTCGGTGAAGAGCCACAGCGCGAACAGCGCCAGGCGCGGCGAGAGGAAGGCGAAGAGGACGACGAGGCAGCCGATGAGCCCACGCTACACCGGCGCTACGCTGTTTTCCAGTGCGTCACGCTGTCCTCGACACGCCAATGGAGCGCCCCTTCCCCGACGGGATCGAGGTCGCCTACCTCGCCCTCGGCTGCTTCTGGGGCGCGGAGCGGCTCTTCTGGGCGCTCGACGGCGTCTACACGACGGCGGTCGGCTACATGAACGGGACGACGCCCAACCCCACCTACGAGGAGGTCTGCAGCGGCAGGACCGGCCACGCCGAGGCGGTGCTGGTCGCCTTCGACCCGGCGAAGGTCTCCTACGCCGACCTGCTCAAGGTCTTCTTCGAGGAGCATGACCCGACCCAGGGGATGCGGCAGGGCAACGACGTCGGCACCCAGTACCGCTCGGGGATCTACTTCGTCAACGACGCCCAGAAGGCGATGGCGGAGATGGCCGGGCAGGCCTACGATGAGGCGCTGCGCGCCGCGGGCCACGAACCGGTCACCACCGAGATCGAGCCGGCCGGTCCCTTCTATTACGCCGAGGACTACCACCAGCAGTACCTGCACAAGGTGCCGAACGGCTACTGCGGCCTGGCGGGTACGGGCGTCTCCTGTCGCATCCCGGCCACCGCCTCCTAGCGCCCGCACGCCCGGCGCGCCGACTAGCATCCCGCGCCGGTGACCCCCACCATCGCCTCCTATATCGGCGGCTGCTTCGCTGTCATCGGCATCCTCGCGGCCGTCGGGCTCGGCGGCTACTGGCTGCGCCGTTGGATCGTGCCCGAATTCTCCGGCGCCCTGGCACGGCTCGCCGACGCGACGATCGCGGTCGCCCTGCTGATCGTCTCGCTCGAGTCGCTCGGCACGCTCAGCATCCTGCGGCTGGGATGGATCGTCGTCGTCTGCATCGCGGTCGGGCTGGCGGCGGCGCTGGTCGGGTGGCGCAAGGCGCCGGCGGACGCCAGGGCGGTCGCCGCCCCGAAGGTGCAGACGATCGCGCTCTGGATCGCGCTCGGCGTCGCCTCCTTCACCGTCGCCGAGTGGACCTTCCCGGCCCAGCTCAGCCTCGACCAGGGGATGTTCGGCGGCGACACCACCTGGTACCACATGCCCTTCGCGGCGCCGGATCGCGCAGGAACACTCCACCGTCCACCTGCTGTTCACCGATCCGCTGCGCCTCGTTGCCTGGTTCTACCCGCAGAGCTCGGAGCTGATCCACGCCACCGCCATCGTCCTCTTCAAGAGCGACTGGCTCTCGCCGCTGATCAACCTCGCCTGGCTGGCGATCGCCCTGCTCGCCGCCTGGTGCATCGGCCGCCCCTACAAGGTCGGGCCGGCGACCCTGGTCGCAGCCGCCCTGGTCCTCGACTCGGGGGTGATGATCGAAACCCAGCCGGGGGAGGGGCGCAACGACATCATGGGCCTCGCCTTCCTGATCGCCTTCGCGGCCTTCCTGATCAACGGCCACCAGCGGCGCGCGCCGGACGCGGGCGCGGTGCAGGACGCGCCGGAGAGCGGCGCGGCGCTGCTCGACAAGGGCCCCCTGATCCTGGCCGGCATCGCGGGCGGCATCGCCGTCTCGGTCAAGCTCACCTTCCTGATCCCGGTGGTGGCGATCGCCGTCGGCGTGGTGCTCTTCAGCGGCAGGGGACGGCGCCTTACCACCGCCTGGGTGATGGCGCTCTCGATGTTCGTGGTCGGCGGCTACTGGTACGTGCGGGCGGCGATCAAGACCGGCGGCAACCCGATCCCGCAGATCGGGTTCGGGCCGCTGCACCTGCCGAGGCCCGACCAGATGCCGCTCGACCCGCGGCCGCGCTTCGCCGTCGCCCACTACCTGACGAACCCGACGATCTACCGCGAGTGGTTCTTCCCGCAGCTCGACAACGCGCTTGGCCCGCTCTGGCCGTTGATCCTGATCGTCGCCGTCGCCGCCGCGGTGTTCATCGCCCTTCGTTCTCGCAACGTGATCCTGCGGGTGCTCTCCGTAGCCGCCCTCCTGACCGCGGCCGTCTACATCTTCACGCCGCTCACCGCCGCGGGCCAGGAGGGCTCGCCGACCGGGTTCTTCACCAACACGCGGTACCTGATGCCGGGCCTTGTCCTGGCGCTGGTGATGCTGCCGATCGCGCGGCCGCTGCGCGCACCCGACAGGCGGGCGTGGCAGACGCTGCTCTTCCTCACCGCGGTCTACGCGATCACGGTGCTGACGACGCCGCGCTGGTACCCGGGCTATATCGCCGGCACGGTGTTCCTGACGCTGGCCCTGGTCTGGGCGCCGGCGGCGCTCGGGCTGCTGCGGGGGCGCAGGCGGGTTAGCCGCGGCGTCGTCGCGGCGGCGGCCGCGACGGTCATGCTGCTCGCCGTTGTGCTGGGCCGGGCGCAGGAGGTCCAGTACGTCGACCACCACTACACCCGCACGACGCTGTTCCTCCAGGAAGGCGGCCCGCAGAAAGCCTACGCATTCGCCCGTCGCCAGCACGACAAGCGGATTGGGATCGCCGGCTCCAGCGAGATCATCTTCGGCCAGTACGGCTTCTACGGCGCCGACCCCACCAACCACGTCCAGTACATCGGCGTCCCCGGGCCAAACGGCAGCTACCGCCTGGCGACCAGCTGTCGCCAGTTCCGCCGCCGGGTCAACGCCGGCGACTACGACTACCTCGTCGTCAGCCAGTACACGATGGACGCGCCCGGCCCCTACCGGTTCCCGGTCTACGCCTGGCTGAAAACCGATCCCGAGCTGAAGCAGATCGTCGCCGAGACCGAAATCGCACCCGAGCCCGACTACGTCTTCAAGGTCAACGGCAAGCTCGATCCGGCAGGCTGCGCCGAATTGGGCAAGAGCTGACGGGGTGCGGCAGGTTGCCGCTCAGACCGGCGCCAGCGCGTGGTCGCGCACCAGCGCTGCGGCGCGCTGCGGCTGCTCCCACCAGAACATGTGGCCGACGTCGTCGAGGATCTCCAGCGGTGCGGGGATCAGGGCGGCGATCATGCGGCCATTGGCGACGCCCAGCACTCTGTCCTCGGTTCCGTGGATGACCAACGTGGGGGGCTCGAGCCGATGGAGGCGGGCGCTGGTGTCGTGCGCGGCGATCGCCTGCACCTGGAACCCGATCGTCTCGCGCGGCGCCGGCAGCGCTTCGGCCATCTCGGCGAACTCCGCGTAGCGGCTCTCGTCCTCGCGAAAGGCGGGGGAGAGGTTCAGCTCCCACATCGCCCGGAACACCCGCTGGCGGTCGCCCGAGGCCATCGCCTCGACCAGGCCCCGGAAGTCGGCCGGGTCCATCAGCTGGGATCCCGGCCCCCCGCAATAGGTGCAGCCGAGGGTCAGCGAACGCAGGCGGCCGGGGTGGGCGAGCGCCAGCTCCTGGGCGATCATTCCGCCCATCGAGATGCCGACGGCGTGGGCGCTCTCGATCTCCAGGGCGTCGAGCACTCCCAGCGCATCGGCCGCCATCTCGGCGATCGTGAACGGCTCGGTGACGGGGGCCGAGAGCCCGATGCCGCGGTTGTCGAAGGCGATGCAGTCGAAGCTCCGCTCCAGCTGCGAGGAGAACGGCCGCCCCCATGCCAGGTGGGTTGCGCTCATCCCCTGGATCAGCAGCATCGGCTCGCCCTCGCCCGCGCGCACGTAGTGCAGCTCCGTCCCCGCGACCTCGACGCTCGGCATCGAGCGCGATGGTAAGCGATTCGGCTTGCCAGGGCCGTAATCTAGGCAACGCTGCCCCCGTAGCTCAGTGGACAGAGCGACGGCCTTCTAAGCCGTGGGTCGCTGGTTCGAATCCAGCCGGGGGTGTCGGCTCTGATTAGAGTTTCGGGTTGTGGCGGAACTGATCTTCTACGCGATCCCGGCCTTTGTCCTGCTGCTCGCGGTCGAGCTGTGGTCGTTCCGACTCGCCGCCGACGAGGACCTGGTCGGCTATGAGGCCCGCGACACGCGCACCAGCCTGACGATGGGCGGGGGGAACGTCGCGATCAACGCCGTTTGGAAGCTCGCCGTGGTCGTCGTCTACGCCGGCCTCTACGAGCTGAGCCCGCTGCGGATGCCGGCCGACGAGTGGTGGACCTACGCCATCCTCTTCTTCGCCGACGATTTCGCCTACTACTGGTTCCACCGCATCCATCACGAGGTGCGGGTCTTCTGGGCCAGCCACGTCGTCCACCACTCCTCCCAGCACTACAACCTCTCGACCGCGCTGCGGCAGACCTGGACGCCGATGACCTCGCTGCCGTTCTGGGCCGTACTGGCGCTGCTCGGGTTCCAGCCCTGGATGATCCTCACCCAGCAGGCGATCAGCCTGATCTACCAGTTCTGGATCCACACCGAGCGGATCGGGCGGTTGCCGGCGCCGGTCGAGCTCGTCTTCAACACGCCCTCCCACCACCGCGTGCACCATGGCTCCAACGAGCTCTACCTCGACCGCAACTACGGCGGCATCCTGATCGTCTGGGACAGGATGTTCGGCACCTTTCAGGGCGAGACCGAGCGCGTCCGCTACGGGCTGACCCAGAACCTGCGGACCTTCAGGCCCACCCGCGTCGCCTTCCACGAGTTCGCCGCGATCGCGCGCGACGTGCACCGCGCCGCCAACTGGCGCCATCGCCTTGGCTACGTCTTCCGCTCGCCCGGCTGGTCGCCGGACGGCAGCGGCGGCGGCACGCGGGGCTGACGGGCCGGGTCGATGGCCCCCTGGAAGCTGCCGCTGATCGTCGCGGCGATCGTGGTGCCGATCGCTCTCGCCTTCGCGCTCGGCGGACCGGGCGTCGGGGTTGCGATCGGGGCGCTTGCCGGGGTTGCGATCGTCGTCGTGGCGGTGCGTCAACGCCCGCGCGGGCCGATCGCCTCGGCGCCGGCGGACGACGCTCGCCGCCACGTCCTGTTTGTCGCCACCTGCCCGGCTGAGGACCCGACTGCGGTTCGAGAAATCGTCGCCGCGGCGGGCATCGAAGGCTCGGGGGACGAGCCCGAGGTACTCGTCCTGGCGCCGGCGCGGATCTCCTTCCTCGACCGCTGGGCCTCGGACGTCGAGACCGCCCGCCACCGGGCCCAGCAGAGCCTGGTCGCGACCGTCGCTGCGCTGGCCAAGGCGGGCATAGCCGCCGAGGCGCGGGTCGGGGACGAGGACGTCGTGCAGGCGGTCGAGGACGAGCTCCAGAGCTTCCCGGCGACAGAGGTGGTCCTGGTCAGCGAGGCCGCGGACGAGGACGTTGCGGGAAAGGCGGCGACCGAGTTGGAGGCCCGGCTCCAGGCAGAGTTCCGCCACGTGGTGCTGGGCGGCGCGTAGGCCGCCCCTCGCCGGGCGAGTGCGCCTGTCGCTCAGCAGAGGTGCGTATTCGCCGTGCTTCTCACGACCTCGAAGGCCTTGCCTGGAATCAGCTTCAGCTGATCGAGGTTGCGGTCGTCCCAGCGGCGGTCGCTGCTGCCGCCGAAGAACCAGTTGGAGCCGTTGTCGGCGACGATCAGGCCGAAGCGCTTCAGCGCTTCGGCGATAACCCGGGCGCCGCCGCTGAATCCGCCGAGGCTATAGCCGGCTCTCAACCGCAGGCGCAGCCCCATCGGCGGCGCGTTTGGGTTGGAGGTGTCGCCGGCGCAGTGCGAGGCGGGGTGAATCCAGGCGTTGCGGGTGCTGTCGAAGGTGACGCGGATCGCGTGGTCGACGTGACCCGCCGCGACCTCGTCGTAGCGAATCAACCCGGGGAAGATCGGCAGCCCGGCGGCGTCGGCCGAGGTCCAGGAGTCGGGGCGCAGCGCGGCGGAGCGGAGGTTCCAGCGGGCGCCTGCGTCGGCGTTCCAGTGTGGGCTCCCCTGGCGCTTGAAGAAGGCGCGGCCGAGCTCGTAGAGCGTGCAGCTCGAGCGGTCGACGACGAGCACGTGGCGGTCGCCGTCGCTGCGCTGGCCCCCCTCGACGGGCGCACCCGGTGGGATCGGGAACGGTCCGCGGTCGCTCTCGCTGCCGTAGGCGGTGTAGTGGATCGGCAGCTTGCGCTGGCCGGAGCCGACGACTGCGTAGGGGAAACCGTAGGCGCGCGGCGAGCCGAAGTCGGGGTGCAGGCGGTCGCCGCCGTGGGCGTCGATGTAGGAGATGTAGGCGGAGGAGCGAGGGTCGACCGGCGCCTTGGAGATGTCCTGGTTCCAGGCGGACTCGGTGGGGAGGGACGGTGCGTCGGCGGGGGCGCCGGGCGGTGGGGGCGGGAAGACGGGGCACGCGCCGAGGTCGGGGTACGGGCCGACGGCACCGGCCGAAGTGACCGCGACTGTCGCCAGAACGCCCAGCGCAAGCGCAACCATCGCCCGGCCAAGCCACCGCTGCGTACCTTTGCCCCACTGGGCTGGGGTCAAAGTCCGCTACGCCTCGTGGTCGGTCGGAAGATCGTCGCCGGGCGAAGCCCCGGCCGGAGGATGGAAATCGAGCGCGGTCTTGGCACTCCGCCACCGTAGCGCGATCAGCCTCCAACCCGAGCTGGGCGGGAGCCCTCCCCGCAGTCACGCTAGATTGAGGGAGCGCGGTGGGCGTAGCTCAGTTGGTAGAGCTCCTGGTTGTGGTCCAGGCGGTCGCCGGTTCGAATCCGGTCGTCCACCTCTCAGCTCGATTTTCATCTCGATGTGATGAATGATTGGCGCTAGATGACTCCAGCCGACCAGGCGCAGGACCGCGCTCGCGAGGATCGCTTCAGGCGGTTGATCGACGTGGGCAGCACGCTGCTTTCCGAGTTGGATCTCGAGGCCGTTCTGCGCTCGGTGGTCGAGGCGGCGCGAGAGCTGACCTCGGCTGAGTACGCCGCGCTGGGAGTGTTGGATCCCGACCGCAAGGAGCTCGAGCGTTTCATCTACCTGGGGATCGACGACGGGACGAAACGCGCGATCGGCAACCTGCCTCGTGGGCGTGGAGTCCTTGGCGAGCTGATCCGCGAGCCGACGCCGCTGCGCCTGCGCGACGTAAACGAGCATCCCCACGCCTACGGATTGCCGCCGGGCCATCCGCCGATGCAATCGTTCCTCGGCGTCCCGATCACGGTTCGGGGCGAGACGTACGGCAACCTCTACATGACCGAGAAGCAAGACGCAGAGGAGTTCGACGAGGACGACGAAGAGGCGGCGCTGACGCTGGCGATCTGGGCCGGCATCGCAATCGAGAACGCCCGTCTCTACACCAGCTTGAGCGAGCGCGAGGCGGAGATGCAGCAGGCGCTGCGCCGGGCCGAGACCTCGGTCGATATAGCTCGCACTGTTGGGGGCGAGACCGACGTCGACCGTGTCCTCGACCTGATCGTCAAGCGCGCCCGGGCCCTCGTGGACGCTCGGGCGCTGCTCGTCCTGCTGGTCCGCGGAGACCACCTGTTCGTCGCAGCTCGCGCCGGTGAGGCCAGCGGCGAGATCGCCGAGTTGACGGTCCCGCTCAAGGATTCGGTCTATGGCGAAACGATGCGAGAGCGTGTATCGCGGCGGCTCGAGGGGGAGGAGAGCAAGGGCGAGTTTTCATTGCGTGAGCAGCTCGAGGCGGAATCGGCCCTGGTCGTCCCCCTGGTCTTCCGTGGCTACGCCGTCGGCACCCTGGTGGCCTTCGACCGTGAAGCCGGGGGCTCCGGCTTCGACCAGGAGGACGTCCGGCTGCTGCAGGCTTTCGCGGCCAGCGCCGCTACAGCTGTGGCGACGGCGCAGACCGTCGAGTCGGAGCGTCTGCAGCAGCAGGTCGAGGTCGGCGAGCGCGAGCGGCATCGCTGGGCGCAGGAGCTTCACGACGACGCCCTGCAGGGCCTGGCGGCGATTCGAATCTCCCTCGCGATGGCGCTTCAGAGCGACGCGGCCGGCCGGATGCAGGGCATCGAGAGGGTGGCGGAGGAGACGGTCGAGCGCCTCGGGGATCAGATCAACGAGCTGAACCGTCTGATCAACGACCTGAGGCCAGCGCCGCTGGAGCGTCTGGGCCTGGCCGGGGCTTTGGAGGTCCTTGTCGAGGAGAGCTCTGCGCGCGGCGGCCTCGAGATCGAGACCGAGATCGAGATCGAGCACGACGTCACCGGCGAGGAGGAGCGCGTCGTCTATCGCCTCGTGCAGGAGGCCCTCAACAACGTGGTAAAGCATGCGTCCGCCACGCGGGTGAGCTTGATTGCGCGCTTGGCGGACCACCAGGTGCGAATTGCCGTCGAGGACGACGGCAACGGGTTCGATGCAAGCTCGGTGGCGACCGGACGCGGCCTGATCGGGATGCGCGAGCGGATCGAATTGCTGGGCGGCGATATAGAGGTCAGCTCCGAGCCGACGAGAGGCACCCGGATCACAGCTCGCGTCCCGCTCCGGCCGAGCTGATGCCGTCAGCCCTCAGATGCGCTCTCGACGTCGATCACGCCGTTGGCGATGGCGAGGCGGACCAGGTCTGGACGCGATTCGACGCCGAGCTTCTCCATCAGCTTGGCGCGGTTGACCTCGATCGCCCGCACACTGAGGAAGAGGCGCTCGCCGATCTCGCGATTGGTGTGGCCGAGAGCCAGCAGCCGCAGCAGCTCGCGCTCGCGCTCGCTCAGCGCTTCGAGCGGATCCGCCTCGAGTTTGGCCAGCTCTCCTCCCAGCTCGGGGTCGATATATGAGCCGCCCCCGGCTGCGACCCTGATCGCCTCGGTGAGCTTGCGCTCGGCCGCCTGCTTGAGGACGTAACCGGCGGCGCCGGCGCGAAGCAGGTCACGGGCCTTGCGCGGGTTGCTCTGCATGGTCAAGACGACGACCGCGGTGCCAGGGACATTCTCCCGAAGGTCTCGTATGTCGCGGGTGGGCTCGGCGCCGGGCATCTGCAGGTCGAGCACCAGGACATCGGGGCGGCGGTCCTTTGCCAACCTGATCGCGGCGCTCGCATCCGCGGCCTCCCCGATCACCCGAAGGTCCGCCTCGCTCTCGAGCATGTTCCGCAGCCCGGCGCGGATCACGTTGTGATCGTCCGCCAGGACGATGCTTATCTGCTGAGCACCCTCCATCTCCTAGCCTCGGGCATCAGTCTGCCAGGCGCTCACCCGGGTGCGATGCCGCACCGTGAAGTGTGGGTTAGGACCGATGGAGGGCGAGGGGAGATTCGCGAACCTGTCGAGTATGCGAATCCTGGTCGCACTGGGTGGCAACGCCCTCCTCCGAGGCGAGCAGGCTGAGCCCGAGGTCCAGCAGCGCAGGGTGGGGACGGCGGCCGGGGCGCTCGCCGCGATCGCGGCCGGGCAGGAGGTCGTCTTCGCCCTCGACAACGGCCCTCGGGCTGGGTTACTCGGCCACATGCTCGAGTTGGCGCTGCGCAACTCCCTTCCCGATCGCGACGTGATCGCCGTCCTCCCCGAGGTGGTCGTCAGCGCCGACGACCTCGCTGTCCTCGGTCCCCTCGAGCCCCACGCGATCGCCGATCTGCGCAGCCTGCGGGTGCTGGTCGACGCCGGCACGCTGGTTATCTGCGCCGGCGGGTTTCCCGTCGCGATCGACGCAGCCGGCGCCATGCGCGGTGTCGAGGCGGAGGTCGACAGGGACCTCACCGCTGCTCTCCTGGCTCGCCGGCTCGACGCCGACCTGCTGGTCATGCTCACCGACGTCGATGGAGTGCACCTCAACTGGGGTGCCGACGGGGATGGGCCCTTGCGCTCCGCCAGTCCGGCCGAGCTTCGGCAGGAGAGCTTTGCGGCCCGTTCGATCGGGCCCAAGGTCGAGGCCGCGTGTCGCTTCGTCGAAGCGACCGGTCGCCGCGCGGCGATCGGGGCGCTCGACGATGCAGTCCAGGTCGCTCGCGGCCGGGCTGGAACGCAGGTCGTGCCCCCCCAGAGCAATGGCGCCGCCCCGACGGCGCCGCGTTACGCTGGCTCGGAATGGCGCATCCTCAATCGGACGTAGACGAAGCGATCGCGATTGTCCTCGCCGACGATCATCAGGTCGTCCGCGGCGCTCTGAAGGCTCTGCTCGAAGGGCAGGCTGACTTCGACGTCGTGGGCGAGGCCTCCAGCATCGAGTCGACCAGGTCTGCGGTGCAGGCCTCAGGGCCCCGCGTCCTGGTCCTCGACGTCAACATGCCGGACGGCCTTGCCGTCGATGCGGTGGCGGGGTTGCGGCAGGACGCTCCCGGGACGGAGATCGTCCTCTTGACGATGGAGCGCGATCCCACTCTCGCCCGCCGGGCGATCGACGCCGGCGCCCGCGGTTACCTGTTCAAGGACGCCGCGCACCTGGAGCTGATCGAGGCCGTGCGTTGCGCCGCCGAGGGCCGCGAGTACCTGTCGCCCGCGGTGACGGTGGGCCTGAAGAGCAAACACGGCAAGGGCGAGCAGCCCGCGCTCTCCCCCCGGGAGACCGAGGTTCTGCGATTGATGGCGCTCGGGCACACCAATCGAGAGATCGCAGAGCAGCTCGCGCTGAGCGTGCGAACGGTCGAGACCCACCGCACCCACGTACAGCAGAAGCTCGGTCTCGCCGGCCGTACGGAGTTGACTCGCTACGCCCTCGCCCACGGCCTGATCGACGTTTGAGCGCTGTGACGCTGCCGAAGTTCGTCCCCATCCCGCCCGCCCCGCTCGACCGCTACCGCCCTCTGCTGGGCGAGGCGTTCGACGAGATCGAACGGGCTGCGGTGTGGGCCCGGGAGGCGTTCGAGGGGAGGGCGATCTGGCACGTCAGCTCCACCTTCCGTGGCGGCGGCGTGGCGGAGATGCTGCGGACGTTGCTCCCCTACGTCCGCGGCGCCGGCGTCGACACCCGCTGGGTCGTGCTGCGCGAGGCACCCGAGTTCTTCGCCGTCACCAAGCGCATCCACAACCGCCTCCACGGCGACCCCGGCGACGGCGGTGACCTCGACGAGGAGGCGCGCCGGCTCTACGAGGCGACCCTGGCGGCGACCAGCGCCCAGCTCGTTCGCCTCTGTCAGACCGACGACGTCGTCTACCTGCACGACCCGCAGGCGGCTGGGCTGGCGCCGGCGATGAAGGGGGCCGGGCTCAAGGTCGTCTGGCGCTGCCACATCGGGGTCGACGAGCCCAACCAGCTCGCCCGCAGCGCCTGGGACTTCCTGCGCCGCTACGTCGAGCAGGCCGACGCCTACGTCTTCTCGCGGCGCGAGTACCTCTGGGAAGGGCTCGAGAAGACGAAGGCCTGGTTCATGCCGCCGGTCATCGATCCCTTCTCGCCGAAGAACGAGGACCTCGAGCCCGAGAGCGTCGACGCGATCTTGCGGGCGATCGGCCTCGCCCCGGACGGTCTCGCCGGAGCGCCGGTGTTCGTCCGCGCCGACGGCACCCCGGGCCGGGTCGAGCGCGAGGCCACGCTGCTGCAGGAGGAGCAGATTCCCGCCGCGGCCAGGGTCGTCGCCCAGGTCTCCCGCTGGGACCGACTCAAGGATCCGCGCGGCGCGCTGGCGATGCTCGAGGGCCATCTCGACGATCCGGAGGTCCACCTGGTCCTGGCGGGGCCGGAGAGCGGCGGGGTCTCCGACGACCCCGAGGGGGCGGTGGTCTACGGCGACGCCGCCGAGTCGTGGCGGAGGATGAGCGACGAGCGCCGCCGCCGCGCCCACCTGGTAAGCCTGCCGATGTACGACATCGACGAAAACGGAGCGATGGTCAACGCGATCCAGCGCCGCGCCGACGTGGTCCTCCAGAAGAGCATCGCCGAGGGGTTTGGCCTCACCGTCGCCGAGGCTATGTGGAAGCGGAGGCCGGTGGTCGGCAGCAGGGTTGGCGGCATCCAGGACCAGATCGCCGACGGCGAGACCGGCCTGCTGGTCGACGATCCCCATGACCTCGCCGCCTTCGCCCGCGCGGTCGAGGCGATCCTCGCCGACCCCGATCGGGCCGGGCGGATGGGCGAGGCTGGGCGCCAGCGGGTGATCGAGCGCTACCTGGCCGCCTACCGTCTGCGCGAGTACGTCGACCTCGTCGCCAGCCTCCTCGACGGAGGGTCGAGGCGCGTCTAGCTGCGCCGCTGCTCCGCAGCGGCGATCAGGCGACGCGCCTTGTCGACGGCGTCGATGTTCACCGAGATCGCCTCTATCCCGGCGTTCACCAGCAGCTCCGCGTACTCCGGGTGCACCGAGGGCGCCTGGCCGCAGATCGAGGTATGCAGCCCCTGCTCGCGCGCCCGTGTCAGCAGGCGGCTGATGTACTCGGTGACGGCGGGGTCGCGCTCGTCGAAGACGTCGGCGACCAGCTCCGAGTCCCGGTCGGCGCCGAGGATCAGCTGGGTGAGGTCGTTGGAGCCGATCGAGATCCCGGCGACGCCGAGCTCGGCGTAGCGGGGAAGGTGGAACAGCACCGAGGGAACCTCCGCCATCACCCAGAGCTCGAAACCTGGCCTGTCGAGCAGCCCCGCCCGTTCGATCTGCTCGCGGCAGGCAACCACTTCGCGCGGGGTGCGGACGAACGGGAGCATCAGGTGGAAGTTCGTGTGCCCCGTGTCCCAGACGCGGGCGATCGCCTTCAGCTCGAGCTCCAGCAGGTCGGGTTCGCGCATGTAGCGGAGGGCGCCGCGGTAGCCGATCATCGGGTTGGCCTCCTCGGGCTCGAAGCGCTCGCCCCCCTCCAGGCCCCGGAACTCGTTGGTGCGGAAGTCGATCGTCCGGTAGGTGATGGGACGGGGCGAGAAGGCGGTGGCGAACTCGACCAGCGAGGCGGCCATCCGCTCGACGAAGCGCTGGCCTTCGCCCCGCTCCAGCAGCGCTCGCGGATGGACCCCGCCGAGCGCCTCGACGACCATCAGCTCGGCTCGCAGCAGGCCGACGCCGTCGACGTCGAGCTTCGCCACCCTCTCCAGCTGCGAAGGCTCGGAGAGGTTGACCAGGATCTTCGTCTCCGTCACCACCTCCGCCTCCGCCGGGGCGGCGTCCTGCGCCTCTGCGGCGCCTGCCGCCTTCAGCGCCTCGGGCGCCGCCATTCCCTCGGTGACGACGCCGTCGCTGGCGTTGACGGTCACCCCTTCGCCGTCGCGCAGCACCTCGGTGGCGTCGGCGGTGCCGACGATGCATGGCAGCCCCAGCTCGCGGGAGACGATCGCCGCGTGGCAGGTCATGCCGCCGGAGTCGGTGACGATCGCCGCCGCCTTGCGCATCAGCGGCACCCAGTCCGGCGCGGTCATGTGGGTGACGAGGACCTCGCCTTCGGCCAGCTTGCCCGCTTCCTCCCGCGAGCGGATGACTCGCACCGGCCCGGCGGCAATGCCCGGCGCGGCGCCGAGCCCTCGCACCAGCTCCCTGCCGCCTCCGATCGCGGGACCGGCGGTGCTGGTGCCGCCTGCGGTGGTCACCGGGCGCGACTGGAGCATCCAGACCACGCCTGCGTCGTCTATCGCCCACTCGGTGTCCTGGGGGGCGCCGTAGTGAGCCTCGATGCGGACCCCGAGCTCGGCGATACCTCGCACCTCCTCTGCGCTCAAGACCGGCAGCTCGGCCTCCTGCTCGCCCAGCCGGCGAGTGGTCGTGCCGCCACCCGGGGCTGCCTCGATCGCCAGCTCCTTGCGCCGCACCTCTTGCCGCTCGATCGCCAGCCCGTCCTTGCTGACGACGTAGCGATCCGGTGAGACCGAGCCCGAGACGACCGCCTCGCCGAGGCCGAATGCGGCCTCGATGATGAGCCGGTCGCTGGCTCCGGTGGCGGGGTCGATCGTGAACATCACCCCGGCGCGGGTCGCCTCGACCTGGCGCTGGACGACGACCGCGATGTCCATGTCGGCCTGGCCAAAGCCTCGCTTTGCCCGGTAGTAGACGGTGCGGGCGCCAAACAGGGATGACCAGCAGCGGCGCACCGCGTCCAGAACCGCATCGACCCCACGCACGTTGAGCATCGTCTCGTTCATCCCGGCGAAGGAGGCCGACTCGGTGTCCTCCGCCGTGGCCGAGGAGCGAACCGCCACCGCGAAGTCCTCGTCGCCGCCGCCGAGGCGGAGATATGCGTCGCGGATCCTCCCGGCAAGCCAGTCGGGCAACGACGAGGCTTCGACCGCTGCGCGGACCTCCACAGCCGCCCGGTCCAGGGCTTCCGTGTCATCCACGTCCACCGTGGCCAGGCGCTCGGCGATCCAGCTGCGCAGGCCGGCTTCGTCGCAGAACGCCGCATAGGCGGAGGCGCTGACGACGAACCCCGGCGGGACCGGCAGGCCAGCGGCGGTGAGCTCGCCGAGGTTGGCGCCCTTGCCGCCGGCGAGACCGACGTCGCCGCGGCCGATGCGCTCGAAGCCGAGCACCGCGTCTTTGAGCGCGGTCATGGCCGTGGCACGACCAGTACAGGACAGGGAGCCTTGTGGATCAGCTGGGTGGAGACGGAGCCGAGCAGGACGCGCGCCACCGGTCCGTAGCCCCGGGAACCGGCGACCAGCAGGTCGACCCCGTCCTCGCATGCTTCCGCCAGCGCCGATGCGGGCGGGCCTGCGAGTCGCCGGCCCTCGGCGCCCAACTTGCGGTCGACCGCCTTCAACCCCTCGCTGATTACCTTGTCCGCGTCGGGTGGAATCGGTGGGGTGTAGCCGACCACGCCCGGCATCGCGACCGGAGGGGCGAGCACCGTGAGGATCCGGATCGTGGCGTTCGTCGAGCGGGCGAGCATTTCGGCATGACCCAGGGCGGCCTTGGATTCCGGGGTGCCGTCATAGGCGACCGCGATCGTTCGAAAGAGGTCGTGGCGCTCCTCTGCGTAGCCGCGTGGAGCCGCGACCGTGGGGCTGGGGGACCCGTGCAGGAGGCCCTCGGCGACGCTGCCGACGAATGCCCGCCCGATCGGGCCCCTGTGGGGCGAGCCGACGACGATCAGGTCGACCTGATCGCGTTCGGCGATCTCGGTCATGACGCGGGCAGGTGAGCCCCCGCCGAAGGCGCGCGTCTCGACGTTCAGATCCCCGAGGTGTTCCCCAGCCTCCTCGAACAGCGGCGTCACCGCGGCAGCTTCGTCCTGGTCGAGGGGGGCGTCGTCGATCGGGAGCGGGCCGTCGGGGAGCACGGTGGCGACCAGGACGCTGGCGCCCGTCGCCAGGCCAAGGACCCGCGCAAGCTCGAGCGCGTCACGCCCCCCGTCGCTGCCGTCGAAGCCGACGAGTAGTCGCATCGTCTAGTCCACCTTCGGTTTCGGCCTGGTCTCGATTGCCATTTGAAGTCTCCTCTGGTTGGGGCGGCGCTGGCTTGAATCTAGGCTCGCCGCCGCAACTCGCCATCCGGAAAAGGCCACAGGGAATAGGCGGGCACCCCCCCCGATGAGAGGTGTCAGGGGAACGCCGCAAGCAGGCCGGCGGGAATCCCCGGATGCCCGACCGCGTCGAAAGTTGGAGACTCAAGGAGATGGCGCGCCCCGCCCCCTCCCGCACCCGAGTACTGATCGTCGGAGGCGGGGTCGCTGGGCTCGAGGCGGCAATTGCCCTTCGGGACCTGGCCGGCGATCGGGTCGACGTGGAGATGCACTCTCCCCGCGAGCACTTCCTCTACCGCCCCTTCGCCGTGGGGGAGCCCTACGGCATGGCGCATGCGCTCCGATATGACCTTGGGCAGCTGAGCGAACGCTGCGGGGCCACGTTTCGACTCGGCAGCATCGCCTCGGTCGACGCAGACGCGCGGCGGGCAACGACGCATGACGGGGAGCAGATTTCCTATGACTATCTGATTGTCGCAAGCGGCGCGCGGATGCTTTGGGCGGTGCCCGGGGCGGTCACCTTCTGGGGCGTCGCCGACGAGGGAGCGGTTCAGGACGTGGTTCGCCAGCTGCGCGACGGCGATCTGCGCAGCGCGGCCTTCACCATGCCCGGCGTTTGCAGCTGGGGCCTCCCGGTATATGAGCTGGCTCTTCTCGCGGATACCGAGCTGACGAAGGCGGGGGTCGAGGGCACCCGGCTGATCGTCGTGACCCCCGAGGGTTCTCCTCTGCAGCTCTTCGGCCGGCAGGCGAGCGTGGAAGTGAGCGGCTTGCTGGCCGAACGCGGAATCGAGGTCGTCTCCGGCGCTCACCCGATCAAGTACGAGGGAGGTCGCCTGTTCGTTGCCCCGGGCGATGAGATCGAGGTCGAAGCCGTGGTGAGCATGCCCCGCCTGGAGGGACAGCGAATCGCCGGCGTCAGTCATGACGAGGACGGGTTCGTCGCAGTCGACGAGCACGGTTGGGTGAGGGGGATGGACCGCGTCCTAGCCGCAGGCGACGTGACGGCGTTCCCGGTCAAGCAGGGCGGGATCGCAACCCAGCAGGCGGACGTCGTGGCCGAAGCGCTCGCCTCGGAGATCGGGAGCGGGGTCGAGCCCAAGCCTTTCGATCCGATCCTGCGGGGCGTGCTATGGACCGGTGGGGAGCCGCGGTACCTGTATGGCAGGCTGGTCGGGGGGCATGGCGAAACCTCGACCCTCAGCGACCAAGCGCCTTGGCCAGCCGATCGCCACGGCAAGATCGTCGGCCGCTACCTCTCCCCGTTTCTAGCTGAGCTCTGAGACCGGGATCTCGCGCAGCTCGTGCGTGTCGACGTCGTAGACGAAGCCGCGCACACGGTCGCGGTGGGGAAGGAACGGCGAGCGGCGGACCCGGAGGACGGATTGGCGCACGTCGGCGTCGACGTCGGCGAAGGACTCGATCGCGAAGGCCGGGGCGACGCCGGTAGCGTTCTGCAACTCGGCGCGGAAGCCATCGTCGGTGAGGGATTGCATGCCGCAGTCGGTGTGGTGGATCAGCATCACCTCGCGAGTGCCGAGGCGGCGTTGGGAGACCGCCAGGGAGCGAAGCACGTCATCGGTGATCACACCGCCCGCATTGCGCAGGACGTGCGCCTCGCCGTCCCCCAGGCCCAGCGCGGCGAAGACGTCCAGGCGCGAGTCCATGCAGGTCACGATCGCCAGCCGGCGGCTGGGGCGGACGTCCAAGTGCCGTTTGGCGAGAGCGGTCGCGAAGTCCCGGTTATTGGCGAGCAACTGGTCGATCCCGTCCATCCGCGGCACCCTAGCGGCGCGAGCGAACAGGCTCCCTACAATTTTCGGTCGAATGGCGACTCGGGTTCGACGGCGGCGACGCAGGTCGCATGCCTCAGTTTGGAAGAAGATCCTGCTTGCGGCCGGCGCCCTCGCCGCGCTGCTCGCAATCGCGGGCGGGCTCGGGGCGAGCTGGGCGATCAAGGTATACGACTCGGCGCCGCCTCTCTCCAGCCTGAAACCGGTCCAGAAGGGCCGCTCCTCGGCGATCTACGCCGCCGACGGCAGCCTGATCGGCTACATCCGCTCCAACAACATCCGCGAGCCGGTTCCCGCCGCCGACCTCCCGCAGAGCCTCAAGAACGCAACGGTTGCGATCGAGGATCGCAACTACTTCAACCACGGCGCGCTCGACCCCGCCGGGATCGCCCGCGCCGCCTGGAAGGATCTGCTCGCCGGCGGCAAGCCGGTCCAGGGCGCCTCGACCATCACCCAGCAGCTGGTCCGCAACCTCTATATCCAGAACCCCGAAGAGACGATCAAGCGCAAGCTGATCGAAGCCCACCTCGCCTACGAGGAGGAGGAAGCCCACTCCAAGGACTGGATCCTTGCCGCCTACCTCAACACCGCGCCCTACGGCACGGTCGAAGGGGAGACCGCGGTCGGGGCCGAGGCGGCGGCGCAAACCTACTTCGGCAAGCCGGCGAAGGATCTGACCCTGACCGAGGCGGCGCTGATCGCCGGCCTGCCGCAGGCGCCCTCCGAATACAACCCCTTCCTCGATCCCCGGGCGGCGCTGGCGCGGCGCAACGAGGTGCTGGGCGCGATGGAAGACCAGGGCTACATCGACTCCGCCGAATACCGCGAAGCGGTCCACCGCGGTCTCGGCCTCAACCCGGGCCACAAGTACCAGATCATCCGCGACCCGTTTCTCTTCGACCTGGTCCAGCAGGAGCTGATCGACCGCTACGGGATCAACACCGTCCGCTACGGCGGGCTCAAGGCCTACACGACGATCGATCCCACGATCCAGGAAAAGGCCGAAGAAGCGGTCGCCTCCTGCGGGGCCTGCTACCCAGAAGGGGGGCCGGCGGCCGGTCTGGCCTCGGTCAACCCGGAAAACGGCGAGATCGTCGCCCTCGCCTCGACCGAAGGCTCCTCTACCGAAAGCCAGTTCAACTATGCCTGGCAGGCGCACCGCCAGCCCGGCTCCTCGTTCAAGGCCTACGTCCTCACAACCGCGATCAAGCAGGGAGTCGACCCCTACACCACTTACTACGACGGCACCTCGCCGAAGACGCTGGATCTTCCCGCCGGCGGCACCTGGACCGTCAACAACGCCGAGCCGGGCCTGGGAACCATGTCCCTCGCCGAGGCGACCTGGAACTCGGTCAACGTCGTCTTCGCCCAGCTCGACCTCGACGTGGGCCCCGAAAACGTCACCCACACCGCGCACCAGATGGGAATCGAAGCGCCGCTCGAATCGGTGCCGGCGGAGGCGATCGGCGGGCTCAGGATCGGCGTCACTCCGCTCGAAATGGCGGACGCCTACGCGACGCTGGCCAACGGCGGCGTGCACCACGAACCGACGGCGGTGAGCAAGGTCGAGTTCCCGGGCGGCAAGGTCGACGAAACGAACCCCGAATCGGGAGACCGCGTGTTGACCGAAGGCGAGGCCTATGAAGTGACCAAACTGCTCGAGGGCGTGATCACCCAGGGCACCGGCGCCGGCTACACCTATATGGGATGCGGCTCGGAGGCAGGCAAGACCGGCACCTCCGAGGGCGAGTCCGACGCCTGGTTCGCCGGCTACACGCCGCTGTACTCGACGGCGGTATGGGTGGGGCATCCGCAGTCGCGCGAAGCGACCGGGTTCGGCGGCCCGACCGCGGGCCCGATCTGGCGCGCCTTCATGGAATCCGCGCAGGCAGGCAACTGCCCCGAATTCCCGGTGCCCTCGAGCCTGCCGAGCCTCTCCGCCCTGCACAGCCAGCACACCCGCGCCGCCGCTTCGGCGCACAGCGCCGAATCGACGAAATCGAGCGAAGAAGAAGAAGAAGAAGAAAAGGGTCGAGGCGGAAAGCACAAGGGCAAGGGACAGGAAGGCTCCCCCGAAACGAACACCGCGCCCGCCCCGTCCCCGGCTCCCGAACCGAAGCCGACGCCCGCCCCCTCGCCGCCCCCATCGGTCGGGATCGGCGGCGGCGTGCCAAGCCCGCACTAGCGACTCCGGCTCTCAGGTCACAGCAGCTCGTCGAAGCGGATCGCCGCGCGGCTCGGCAGCACGAAGGAGTCGTGTCGGTGCAGCAGGCCTGCGCCGGTCAGGTCGCGGACGGCTCGTTCGATCGCGTCGCGCTGCTCGAAGCCGGGGGACTCCCCGCCGACGTCGCGGATCAGCTCGACCAGGGTCACCTGGGTCGGGTGGAGGGCGAGCACGTGCTGAAGGACGGCAGCCTCGATTGCCGCGTCTTCGGCGGCGGCGGTGCGGATGTCGTCGGTTTCCTCCACGGATGGCCCCTTTCCTGACTAACCAAGGGAATAGCCAGCCGATCTCTTCCCCCTATTGCTTGCCGTTCCCGTCGGCTCTCCGTCCAGCTCGAGCACGAAACGAGCCCAATCCGCCTCCAGCGTCGCCCGGTAGAAGTGCTGCATCGAGCCCCGCACCTGCTTTGTGCGGACCAGCTCGAGCACCCCGCAGTCGGCCAGCACGCGGACGTGATAGCTGACGTTGCTGAGTGGCTGCGCGAGGTTCGTCGCCAGCTCGCGCGGGCTGGTCGGATGACCGTCCTGCATCTCCAGCAGGATCCGCCGCCGCAGTGGGTGCCTGAGTGCGACCAGCAGGTCGTTGGTGTCCGAACGCTTGGCTCTTCCCATACGAGCGGGGCAATATAGAGCAAACGAAATGTTTTGTCTGCGGGACGCTGGTTCAGGCGTCCTCGCGCACGCCGCCCATCTCGGTGAAGACGGCGGTGACGCCACCGTCCTCGCGCTGCTCGTCGGCGATCACGTGGGAGACCGCGTTGATCAGCGCCAGGTGGGTAAAGGCCTGTGGGAAATTGCCGAGGTGGCGACCGTTCTCCGCCTCCAGCTCCTCGGCGAAGAGGTCGAGCCACCCGGCTGCCTCCAGCAGTCGCTCGCAAAGCGCCCGCGCCCTCTCCCGCTCGCCGATCTCCGAGAGGGCCGAGACCAGCCAGAAGGAGCAGATCAGGAAGGTTCCCTCCTTGCCGCTGAGCCCGTCGTCGGTCTCGTGGACCTTGTAACGGAGGACGAGGCCGTGCTCGGTCAGCTCCTCGGCGATCGCCTCGACGGTGGCGCGGACGCGAGGGTCGTCCGGGGGGAGAAAGCGGAGCAGCGGGATCAGCAGCAGGGAGGCGTCGAGGGCATCGGTGTCGTAGTGCTGGCGAAAGACGCCGTCGCGCACGCCGCGCTCGAGGATCTCGTCGCGGAACCCGTCGGCCGTCTGCTCCCATGCGGCGGCGAGCTCGTCGAGCCCGATGCCGCGGGCGAGGCGGGCGCCGCGGTTGACCGCGACCCAAATCATCAGCTTCGAGGAGACGTAGTGCTGGGGGGCGCCGCGCGACTCCCAGATCCCCTGGTCGGGGTGGGGCCAGGCGGCGATCGCCGCTTCGACCTGGTAGCGGATCAGCTGGCGGTCGGCTGGCGTGCCCGCGCCGCGCAGCGCTTTTTCGTGCAGGTAGATCGAGTCGAGGAGCGCTCCCCAGACGTCGTTCTGGCGCTGGTTGAAAGCGCCGTTGCCGATCCGCACCGGCTTCGATCCGGCGTAGCCGCCGAGGTGGTCGAGCGTCTTCTCGGTGAGCTCCTTCTCGCCGCCGATCCCGTACATGATCTGCAGGTCCGGGTCGTTGCGACATACGTTGACGATGAAGCGCATGAAGTCGCGCGCCTCCTGGTCGAAGCCGAGCGTGTGCAGGGCCCAGAGGCTGAAGGTCGAGTCGCGGATCCAGCTGAAGCGGTAGTCCCAGTTGCGCTCGCCGCCGGGCGCCTCCGGCAGCGAGGTGGTCGGGGCGGCGAGGATCGCGCCGGTGGGTGTGTAGGTGAGCCCCTTCAGGACCAGCGCCGAGCGCTGCAGGTGGATGCGCCAGGGGTGGTCGGGGAAGTTGCCGTCGCGCAGCCATTTGCGCCAAAAGTCTTTGGTCGACTCCAACCGCTCCATCGCCTCCGGCCCGCTGCGCGGCCCGCCCAGGTCGCCATTGCCCCAGGAAACCGCGCAGAAGCCGCTTTCGCCCTCGCGAAGGCGCACGTGGCCGCGGGCGGCCCCATCGTCCAGCGTCAGCTCCATATCGCTGGTCAGGTGCAGTTCGGCGCCCTCGCCCCTCGCCATCGCCTCGCCAAGCTCGCCGCCGCTCCAGGTGGCGCCTTGCAACCCGTAGCCGAAGCGTGGCAGGCACTCCATCTCCATCTCGACCTCGCCGTTGACGCAGGTCATCGTCCGCAGCAGCGACTGGTCGGAGTCGTGGGCGGTGTCGGGGCGCGAGCCGGCGCCGGCCATCTCCGCCCACTCGGCGATCGTCAACGCGTCGTGGATCACGACCCAGCCGGTGCCGGTCACCCAGGTCGTCTCGACGATCAGCGTGCCCGGCTCGTAGCGGCGGCTGATCGGTACCAGGACTTCGCTTGGCCCGAGCTTGAAGTGACCGGCGCCGCGGTCGAGCAGGGCGGCGAAGGCGCTGGGCGAGTCGAAGCGCGGCAGGCAGAGCCACTCGACCGAGCCCGAGAAGGAGACCAGCGCGCTGGTGTGGCAATCGGAGAGGAAGCCGTAGCTGCCAATCGGCGGAAAGCGGTCGTTTGGCGTGCTCACGGGCGCTGCCAAGCTAGCACCGCGGTCGGGCGCAGAGCGGCGCTACGCTGACTCGTCGTGATGCTCCCGGTCGCCCACCTCACCGGCATCTACACGCCGCTGGAGCTGGCGCCCCCGATCGTCGCGGCGGCGCTATACGCGAAGCGCGTCGCGACCCTTTCGGCCCGCGGGCGCCCGGTGCCGGTCTGGCGTCAGGCGTGCTTCGCGTTGGGGCTGCTCGTGATCGCGGTGGCGCTGGTCTCGCCGGTCAGCGATCTCGCCGAGGATCTGGTGATCGCCCACATGGTCGAGCACCTGCTGCTGGGGGACGTCGGGTCACTGCTGCTGGTGCTCGGTCTTACTGGACCCCTGCTGCAGCCGATCCTGGCGATCCCCTTCTTCGACCGCCTCCGCATCCTCGCCCACCCCGCCGTCGCCCTGCCGCTGTGGGCGCTCAACCTCTTCTTCTGGCACACCCCGCCGCTCTATGACGCCGCCTACGGAACGGCGCCGATCCATGCGCTCGAGCACACGACCTTCATCTTCTTCGGCTGCATGATGTGGATGCCGGTCTTCGGGCCGCTGCCGAAGCCGCAGTGGTTCACCGCCCCCTGGAAGGTCGGCTACGTGATCGCGGTCCGCTTCACCGGGGCGATCCTCGGCAACGTCCTGATGTGGTCTGGCACCGTCCTCTACACGATCTACGCGCCCGGCGAGCGTCACTGGGGGATCTCACCCCTGGCCGACCAGAGCACCGCCGGCGTGATCATGATGGTCGAGGGGACGTTCCTCGCCCTCGGCGTGCTTGCCTGGGTCTTCTTCGAGGCGGCGCGCGAGGGGATGGAGAAGCAGAGACTGCTGGACCTGGCGCAGGACCGCGGCGTCGTGCTCGACGAGGCGAGGGCGCAACGGGCGGTCGCGGCCGGGCGGGGGGATCTGCTCGCGGAGCGGATCATCAGCGGCGAGTCGGCGCCGAGCGTGGAGGAGCGCGGTGTCGCTGCTGGATAGAGCGCGGGCCTGGTTAGCCACCGGAGCGGCCGGGCGAGGGATCTCCTTTGCGATCGACTTCGCCGTCGCGGTGCGCACCGGGCTGGCGCGCCGCCGCGGGTAGTCGATTGATGAGTTGACCCCGCTATGGGGTGGTCAACTCATCACTCGGCCCGCGCGGAGCCGATGATCTAGGGTCAGGCGCCGGTGAAGACCACGGTCACAGAGCTCCCCGGCTCGCGCGCGCGGGTCGAGGCGGAGGTGCCCCCCGCCGAGGTGGAACGTGCGATGCAGCGCGCCTCGCGGGCGCTGGCGCGGGAGATGCGGATGCCCGGCTTCCGCAAGGGCAAGGCGCCGCCCTCGCTGGTGATCCAACGGCTCGGCTTCGGCTCGGTGCTCCAGGACGCGATCCGCGAGGGGTTGCCCGAGTGGTACGAAAAGGCGCTGCTCGACTCCGGGGTCAGCCCGGTCGGCGATCCCAGCTTCGAGATCGTCTCGGCGCCGGAGGAGGAGGGCGAGCCGCTCTCCTTCAAGTTCGAGGTCGGGGTGCGCCCGCAGGCGAAGCTCGGCGAGTACAAGAGCCTCGAGGTGGGACGCCCGGAGATCGAGGTTCCCGACGACATCGTCGAACGGGAGGTGGAGCGGATCCGCGAGAGCTTCGCCCGGCTGGAGCCGGTCGAGCGCGCCGCCGCCGAGGGCGACTCCCTCCTGATCGACTTCGAGGGCACGATCGACGGCGAGGCGTTCGAAAGCGGCAAGGCCTCCGATTACCTGGTGGAGCTGGGCGGGGAGCAGCTGATCGAGGGCTTCGAGGCCCAGCTCGCCGGAGCCGAGGCGGGCGAGGAGCGCAGGGTCGAGGTCACCTTCCCCGCCGACTACCACGCTGAGCACCTCGCCGGCTCCGACGCCGTCTTCGCGGTCGAGGTGAAGGAGGTTCGCGAAAAGATCCTGCCCGAGCTCGACGACGACTTCGCCTCCGAGGCGTCGGAGTTCGACACGATCGAGGAGCTGCGCGACGACATCCGCTCGCGCCTGGCGGAGGCGATGGGTCAGCGGGTCGAGCAGGACTTCCGTGTAGCCGCGCTCGACGCCGCGGTGCAGAACGCAACCGTCGAGCTGCCCGACGATCTCGCGACCGCCCGCGCCACCGAGCGCTGGGAGCGGATCGAGCGCCAGCTCGCGGGCCGCGGCATCAACCCCGACGCCTACCTCCAGATGCAGGGGAAAACTCGTGAGGAGGTGATCGAGGAGTCCAGGCCCGACGCAGAGCAGGAGTTGAAGCGCGAGGCGGTGGTCGTCGCGATCGCCGACGCCGAGCAGGTCGAGGTTTCCGAGCAGGAGATGGTCGAGGCGCTCGAGCACACCGCCGAGCACGAGCGCACGACGCCCGAGAAGCTGCTGCAGCGGCTGCGCGACAACGGCCGCGACGCGATGGTCCGCGAGGACATCAGGGCGCGCAAGGCGATCGACCTGGTCGCCGAGGCGGCGCAGCCGATCGCGATGGAGCAGGCCGAGGCGCGGGAGAGGCTCTGGACTCCCGAGAAGGAGCGCGAGGCGGCCGGCAGCCTCTGGACTCCGGGCTCGGACTGAGCATGGCGCAGGCACGCCGGACGCCTTCTATAGAGTGCCGAATATGAGCCCTCTGGTTCCAATGGTGGTTGAGCAGACCTCGCGCGGCGAGCGCGCCTTCGACATCTACTCGCGCCTGCTCAACGAGCGGATCGTCTTCCTCGGCACCCCGATCAACGACGACATCGCCAACCTGATCGTGGCCCAGCTCCTGCACCTGGAGTCCGAGGACCCCGACAAGGACATCAGCCTCTACATCAACTCGCCGGGCGGCGCGGTCTACGCCGGCCTGGCGATCTACGACACGATGCAGTTCATCAAGCCCGACGTGCAGACGATCTGCGTCGGCATCGCGATGAGCATGGGAGCGCTGCTGCTGGCCGGCGGCGCCCACGGGAAGCGAATGGCGCTGCCCAACTCCAAAATCCTCATCCACCAGGTGTCGTCCGGGTTCGAAGGTCAGGCGACCGACATCGAGATCCACGCCAAAGAGATCATCGACGTCCGCCGCCGCCTCGACGAGATCCTCGCCAAGCACACCAGCCAGCCCTTCGAGAAGGTGACCAACGACACCGATCGCGATTACTTCATGAGCGCGGAGGAGGCGAAGGAGTACAACATCGTCGACCGCGTCATCGAACACCACTGAAGCGCCTCGCCCTTCTAGGTCTCTTCCTCTCAGCGGCCTTCGCCGCCCACGCATCCGCTCGCATTTCCAGCCCCAGCGGGGGCGTCGCCTTTTATGGTCACGTGTTCCCGGTCCAGGGGCCGCACGGGACGCGCGGACCGATCGGGGATTTCGGCGCACCGCGCAGCGGCGGTCGCACCCATGAGGGCTTTGACATCGTTGCCGCCTGCGGCGCCGAGCTGGTCGCCGTCGCCAACGGCAGGGTGCTGCGCACCGGCTTATGACCCGGTGCTCTACGGCAACTTCCTGCTGATCCACGGCGAAGGCGAGCACCGCAGCTACTTCTACGCCCACATGCCGCGGCCGGCGCTGGTCCACAAGGGCCAGACCGTCTGGACGGGCGAGCGGGTCGGCGCGGTGGGTGAGACGGGCAACGCCCGCAGCGTCGGCTGCCACCTCCATTTCGAGATCCACGTCCACGGGACGCCGATCGACCCCGAGTCCTCCCTGCGCCGCTGGGACCGCTACAGCTGACGTTTAGAGCGGCAGCTCGTACTCGATCCAGGTCGAGCGCTCGGCGCCGGTGGAGTCGTAGAGGCGCTGGGCGGTGAGGTTGCCGGGGGCGGTTGCCCACTCGAGGTGGTGGGCGCCACGGTTGCGAGCGACCTCAGCGCTTGCTTCGACCAGGGCCCGGCCGACGCCGCGGCCACGGGCTTTCTCCTCGACGTATAGGTCGTTCATCAGGACCGTCTCGGCCGGGACCAGCGAGGTGAAGGTCCAGTAGAGACAGGCGTAGCCGACCGGCTCGTCTGCGTCCCAGGCGCCGAGCAGCATCCCGTCGTCGCTGGGGACGAGGAAGCGGCGGAAGAAGGCGCGGTTGCGCTCGTCGCCGATGTCGGCAACCTCGTAGAAGCGCTGGTAGGCGGCGATCAGCGGCAATAGCGCCTCGAACTGCGCCTGCGTGACCGGTTCGATGCGTGCGCGGGTCGCCACGGACAGGACCATAGCCTGGGTGTTCGCGCTCACGAGAAGGGACGGCGGCCGCCGCGAAGTAAACGACCCGACAGGCCCGGCTTGTTGCCCCGTCTAAGCTGTCTGGGCGGCCGGGAAGTCAACGACCGCCCCGCAAGGAGGGGATTCCGCTGGCACGCCCCACAGACTCGAACGAGCAACTCCTCTGCAGCTTTTGCGGCAAGTCGCAGCGCCAGGTCAAGAAGCTGATCGCCGGTCCCGGCGTCTACATCTGCGACGAGTGCATCGACCTCTGCAACGAGATCATCGACGAGGAGCTGACCGCACCGCCCACCTTCGAGCTGGAGAACCTGCCGAAGCCGCGTGAGATCCACCAGGTGCTGCAGGAGTACGTGGTCGGCCAGGAGGCCGCCAAGCGCGCCCTCTCGGTCGCCGTCTACAACCACTACAAGCGCGTCCAGATTGCCCAGTCCGAGGACGCCGAGATCGAGCTGCAGAAGTCCAACATCATGATGCTCGGCCCGACCGGCTGCGGCAAGACGCTGCTCGCCCAGACGCTGGCTCGCATCCTCAACGTCCCCTTCGCGATCGCCGACGCGACCGCGCTGACCGAGGCCGGCTACGTCGGCGAGGACGTCGAGAACATTCTGCTGAAGCTGATCCAGGCCGCCGACTTCGACGTCAAAAAGGCCGAGACGGGAATCATCTACATCGACGAGATCGACAAGATCGCTCGCAAGGCCGACAACCCGTCGATCACCCGCGACGTCTCCGGCGAAGGCGTGCAGCAGGCGCTGCTGAAGATCCTCGAGGGAACGACGGCCTCGGTGCCGCCCCAGGGGGGGCGCAAGCATCCCCATCAGGAGTTCCTGACGATCGACACCACCAACATCCTCTTCATCTGCGGCGGCTCCTTCGCCGAGCTCGACAAGGTGATCGAGCAGCGGGTCGGCAACCGGGGCGTGGGCTTCGGCGCGGCGATCTCCTCGCGCGAAAACAAGGACGCCGGCGAGTGGTTCGAGCAGGTGCTTCCCGAGGACCTGATGGAATACGGGCTGATCCCCGAGTTCATCGGCCGGCTACCGGTGATCACCGCGATCCACCAGCTCAGCCGCGACGATCTGGTCACGATCCTGACCGAGCCGCGCCACGCGCTGACCAAGCAGTTCCAGCGCTTCTTCGAGTTCGACGACATCGAGCTGGTCTTCGCCGAGGACAGCCTCGAGGCGATCGCCGACAAGGCGCTGGAGCGGGAGACCGGCGCTCGCGGCCTGCGCTCGATCCTCGAGGAGACGCTGCTCGACGTTCAGTTCGAGCTGCCCTCCCGCCGCGACGTCACCAAGTGCGTCGTAACCAGGGAGACGATCGCTCAGGGGCGCCGGCCGACGCTGGTCACCGAGGCGGCGCCGCAGGACATCGGCGGCGTCGAAGACGACCTCACCGAGGAATCCGCTTAGCCCACACGCCGAAACTAAGCTCGGTGGACCCCGAGGCTTACCTCGACTCGCTCGAGCCGATCGGCTGGAAGCTCGGTCTGGAGCGGATGCACGAGCTGACGACTCTGTTGGGAATGCCCCAGCAGCGCTTCGCCTCGATCCACGTCGTCGGCACCAACGGCAAGTCCTCGGTTACGCGGATGATCGCCGCGCTGCTGGAGGCCCACGGGGTGAGCGCCGGGGCCTGTATTTCGCCCCACTCCTCGCGCTGGTCGGAGCGAACCCTGATCCATGGCGAGGAGATCGACGCCACCGAGTTCGCCACCGCGGTCGAGCTGGTCGCCAACGCAGTCGGCATCGTCAACAGGGCGGGCGGCGAAGCCGAGGCAATGGGCCCCGTGACTCAGTTCGAGGCTGCGACCGCCGCCGGTTTCGTTGCCCTTGCCCGCGCCCGCGTCGAGGCCGCCGTGATCGAGGCTGGCCTGGGGGGGAGGCTCGACGCTACCAACACGATCCCCTCGCGGGCTACGGTGCTCACCTCGATCGGTCTCGACCACACCGAGTGGCTCGGCGAGACAGAAGCCGAGATCGCCGCCGAGAAGCTGGCGGTGCTGCGCGACCACTCGACCCTCGTGATCGGGAGGGTGAGCCGGGAGGTGGACATTCTCGCGGAGCGGATCGCGGCGGAGCGCGGAGCGCGGTTGTTGCGGGCGCCCGAGGACCCCGGGACCGCGCTGAGCCTGCGCGCCGCCGGGCGCTTCCAGCGCCGCAACTTCGCCCTGGCGATGACCGCGGCTGAGGCCTACCTGGGTGGCCTCGACCCAGCCGGCGTCGCCGGGGTCGCCGCAACGCTGACGATCCGCGGCCGCCTCGAGCACGTCGGCGAGGCCCCGCCGACGTTTCTCGACGCCGCCCACAACCCCGACGGCGCTGCCGCCCTTGCCGAGGCGTTGCCCGCCCTTGCCGCCGGCCGCCCCGTAATCGGTTGCCTGGCAATCCTGCGCGACAAGGATGCGGCGGCGATGGCCCGCGCACTGGCGCCCGCGCTCGATCGCGTCGTCTGCGCCGAGCTGCCGGCCGAGGCGCTCGAGCGGCAGGGACGGCCCGGAGCCTCCTCCCACCCGGCCACGGCGCTGGCGCGCATCTGCGCCGCGGCTGGCCTCTCGGCCGAGCCTGAGCCGGACCTGGCGGCGGCGCTGCGGCGGGCCCGGCAGCTTGCCTCCGCGGATGGCGTCCTGCTCGTCACGGGGTCCCACTACATGCTGGCGCCGGCGCGATCCGCGCTGGGTCTGTGGGAGGATTGAGGCGTGGATCGCAGCGCAGGAGCCGAACTCCTCTCGATGATGGCCCTGGTCGCCGGGGTCGTCGCCGTGGTGATCCTCGTCTTCTTCGGCGTCGGCTACCTGTTCGGAAGGCTCTTCCTCTGACAGGGTTCGCGGGCGAGGCGGCGAAAAGTAGACTCCCCGCCCCCTCTCCGGTGGGCTCACAGCTATGGCACTAGCGATCTTCGGCATCAGCAACCGCGGCCTCAACCTGGTCGTCAGCCTCACCGTCCTCATGTTCGTGGCCATCTGGCTGGCGCTGATCGTCTACACATACCTCGACGCCAAGCGCCGCCTTTCCGACCCGTTCCTGGTCGGCTGCGCGACCATCGCCTCGTTCATCCCCTATCTCGGCACCGCCCTCTACGCGATCGTGCGCCCGCCGGAGTTCCTCGAGGACGCGCACGAGCGCGAGCTGGAGATCAAGGCCGCCGAGTTGCGGGTGCGCCAGCTGAACGAGGCCTCCTGCCCGAACTGCAAGTACCCGATCGAGAGGAACTACCTGCGTTGCCCCCAGTGCCAGCGTCGCCTCAAGGACCCCTGCCCGAGCTGCGGCAAGCCGGTCGACCCGCGCTGGGCGCTCTGTCCCTATTGCGAGACAGCCCTGCCCGAACGCGAGCGGCGGCAGCAGCGGAAAGTCCGCAGAAAAGCGCCATCGCCAGCCGCGAAAGAGCCGGCCACGCGTGCCGCCTCAGACGAGGCAACAGGCCCCAAACGACCGCAAAGGAGCAAAAGCCGTGAGCCGGACGCTGATCCTCGTCAAGCCTGATGCCTTCGAGCGCGCCCTCACCGGCGAGGTGATTGCGCGCTTCGAGCGCAAGGGCCTGCGTATCGCGGCCCTGAAGAAGATGCGGGCGGACGAGGCAATCGCCAACGAGCATTACGCCGAGCACACCGAGAAGCCGTTCTTCGGCGAGCTGGTCTCCTTCATCACCGGGGGGCCGCTGGTGGCGATGGTGCTCGAGGGGGAGGAGGCGGTTCCCGCCGCGCGCCAGCTGATCGGAGCCACCAACCCGATCGAGGCCGCACCGGGCTCGATCCGCGGGGACTTTGCGCTGGAGGTCACCTTCAACATGGTTCACGGGTCCGACTCCGACGAGTCGGCCGAGCGCGAGATCGCCATCTGGTTCCCCGAGCTGTCCTGAACCTGGTCCTCGCATCCGGGTCGCCCCAGAGGAGCGAGATTCTTCGCAAGCTGGGGATCGAGTTCGACGTCATCGTGCCGGGGGTGGAGGAGCTGGTCGGGGGAGACCCTGACTTCGAGGTGCTCGAGAACGCTCGGCGCAAGGCCTTGGCGGTCGCATCCGATGGCGGGATAGGGAGGGGGCCGAGAACGGACGCCGTGCGCCCGCCCGCAGGCCCCCTTCCTGTCCCGCCTCCGCAGCGCATGGTGATTGCCTGCGATACGGATGTGGTGCTTGACGGCAAGGCTCTCGGCAAGCCCCTGGACGAGGGCGAGGCGCGGGAGTATCTGGAGCTGCTGTCCGGGCGGGAGCACGAGGTGCTGAGTGGGTTGGTCGTGCTCGCCGATGGGGAGGAGCGGAGTGGGCTGGAACGAACCGTCGTGGTCTTCAAGCAGCTGGATGCGGACATCAAGGAGCGCTACGTGCGGTTTGGGGAGTGGCGGGGGCGGTCGGGGGGCTATGCGATCCAGACGCTTGGGTCGACCCTGGCGGCTCGGATCGAGGGGAGCGTGTCGAACGTGGTGGGGCTGCCGGTCGGGTTGCTGGCGGAGCTGGCGCCCGAGCTCTTCCAGCCGGGCTCAGCTCCGCAGTGACAGCACCTCCTCCTGGTGACTGAGGAGGATGTCCACGATCTGCGGGTCAAAATGAGTTCCCCTGCCCTGGCGCATTACGTCAACGGCCTCATCGACCGGCAGCGCCGGTCGGTAGCTGCGATCGCTGAGCAGGGCGTCGAAGACATCGGCCACTGCGGCGATTCGGCCCGCGAGGGGAATGCGGCCATCGGACAGGCCCTGCGGGTAGCCGCTGCCGTCGAAGTGCTCGTGATGGGTGAGCGCAATGTTCGCGCCCATCCGCAGCAGGTCGCTCTCGGAATCGGCGAGTATCTGATGGCCGATTGTCGTGTGGCGCTCCATCTCGGCTCGCTCCTCGGAGCTCAGCGGCCCCTTCTTATGGAGGATCTCGTCCGGCATGCCGATTTTGCCGATGTCGTGCAGTGGCGCGGCGGCGCGCAGGAGGAGCACCTGGCGGTGGTCGAGTCCAAGCTGGGCGCCGAGAAAGGCGACGATCGAAGCCATCCGGTTGATGTGACGGCCGGTCTCGGCGTCGTGCATCTCGATCGCCAGGGCGAGCCGTTCGACCGTCTCCTGGCGCGACGCTCGCAGGCTCTCGATTGCCCTCCGCTGTGCCTCGATCAGCTCATGGCGAAGCGCCTCCGTCTGTTCCTCGGCGCCGCCGAGCAGCGCCGCGTGCCGGCTTTGCTCGGCGAGCTCGAACTGGCGTTGGCGAAGCGCGTTCGCGGCGGTGATCCGCAGCTGCCCCGGCCAGAACGGCTTGACCAGATACCCGTGCGCGCCAAGGCGGAAGGCATGCTCGGCGACGTCGGGGTCATCGATGCCGGTGACGAGGACCACTGCGGTCTGCGGCTGGTCTCTGCAAATCTCCTCGATCAGGACCAGGCCGGACTCGCCGGGCATCTGGATGTCGCACAGCGCCAGCTCGAAGGACTCTTGGCCGAGCTTCTCGCGCGCCTCGGCGACGCTGGTCGCGAGCTCGCACTCATACCACTCCCGGAGGGCGCGGTCGACCATGCGCAGAACCTCGGGCCGGTCGTCGACCGCCAAGATGCGCGGCGTCTCGGCGTTGGTAGCGGTCATGACGTCCCTGGACCCTGTCCTTGGCTCTTCGAAGCGGTGCGTTCCAGCAGGCAGCGCACCGTCTCCAGCAGGGACCGCGCGTTGAACGGCTTCTGGATGAAGGCGCTGCGGTCACTTTGCGTCAGCGCCTGTGGCGCCAGCACTTCGTGGCTGTAGCCCGACATGTAGATGACCTTGAGACCGGGGCGAATCGAGCGAACCCGCTCGACGAGCTCCGTGCCGAGCATCTCGGGCATGATCACGTCGGTGAGCAGCAGGTCGATCGTCTGCTCGCGGCGGCTGCAGATCTCCACCGCCTCGGCTCCGCGTCCGGCGCCGATCACCGAGTAGCCGGCGTTGGAGAGGATTCGCTCCGCCATCTCCCGCACCTTGGGCTCGTCCTCGACGACCAGGATCGACTCCCCCCGTCCAGCCGGCGGGGCCTTCGGCCTGGGTTGGGCATCGAGGGGCTTCGCCGCCACGGCCGGCAGGTGGATCGTCATCGTGGTGCCGACCCCCGGCTCCGAGTAGATGTCGATTCGCCCGCCCGCTCCGGTGACGATCCCGTAGACCGTCGCCAGCCCGAGGCCGGTGCCGTCGCTCTTCGTCGTGTAGAAGGGTTCGAAGGCTTGGTCGATCGTCTCCGCGCTCATTCCCACGCCGGTGTCGCTCACCCTGAGGCGAACGTAGCGGCCTGGAGGGGTCTTCGGGTGCGTGTACGCGTACTCGTCGTCGAGCTCGACGTTCTCGGCCTCGATCAGCAGGCGTCCGCCGTCGGGCATCGCGTCGCGGGCGTTGACGGCGAGGTTGACGAGCACCTGCTCGATCTGGCCTGGGTCCGCTTCGATTGCCCAGAGGTCGTCGGTGAAGCTGACCTTGAGCTCGACGCGCTCTCCCAACGCCCGGCGCAGCAGGTTCTCGAGCTCGGCGACGGTGTCGCGCAGGTACAGCACTTCCGGCTTGACAACGCCTCGGCGGCTGAAGAGCAGCAGCTGGCGGGTCAGCGCCGCGGCGCGCTCGGCGGCGCGGCGGATCTCTTCGACGTCCTGGTGCGCGCGGGAGGCGGGATCGAGCTCGCCGGCGACGAACTCCGCGTAGTTCATGATCACACCGAGGGTGTTGTTGAAGTCGTGAGCGATTCCACCGGCGAGCTGGCCGACGCTCTCCAGCCGCCGCGCACGGTCGAGCTGGTCCCTCAGCTTCTTTTCGCGCTCGCTCTCACGGCGTTCGCTGATGTCGCGGATCGCCGCGGTGGCTAGCGTCTGCCCATCGAGATCCACCGTTGAGAGGCTGATGTCGACCGGGAACTCGGTGCCGTCCTTGTGCAGGGCGAACAGCTCGATGGCGGCGCCCATCGATCGAGTTCGCGCTCGGCGGAAGTAGTCGGCCTGATGCTGTGAGTGTGCCTCGCGGTATTTCTGCGGCATGAGCAGGGCGATGTTCCTGCCGGTGAGCTCCTCGCGCGGGTAGCCGAAGAGCAACTCGACCTGGCGGTTGACCAGGACGATCTCTCCGCCCCGGTCGATCGCCACGACCGCGTCGGGCACCAATTCGAGGAACGACTCGAACGTCGATCTTGCACCGGATTGGGTTGGATCCATTCCAGATCGCAGAGTTGGCACCCCCCAGTTATCGACCTGGGAGCGCTCTGGATTAATCCAGAGGATGCGCCTGCATGTGTAGGTCCCAAGGGCCGATCTGGCGCGATCCCGGAATTTGGGATGATTCCTTCCGGAATTATCCTCAGATGGGTTTACTGAGCTACCTCGCAAGACTCGGCGGCCGCGACATGGCGGTGGACCTCGGCACCGCCAACACGCTCGTCTACGTCCGCGGTAGGGGCATCGTTCTCTCCGAGCCCTCGGTGGTGGCGATCGATTCGCTCAGCGGCCAGGTTCATGCAGTCGGAGTCGAAGCGAAGCGGATGCTCGGGCGCACGCCGGGCACGATCACCGCAATTCGCCCGCTCAAGGATGGCGTGATCGCCGACTTCGACGTCACCGAGCAGATGCTGCGGCACTTCATCAAGCAGGTCCATTCCAACCGCTTCGCTCACCCCCGCGTCGTCGTCTGCGTGCCCTCGGGGGTGACCGGAGTGGAGAAGCGGGCGGTCGAGGAGGCCTGCCTCTCGGCTGGGGCGCGCCAGGCCTACCTGATCGAGGAGCCGATGGCGGCGGCGATCGGCGCCGGCCTGCCGGTCGCAGAGCCGACCGGCTCGATGATCGTCGACATCGGCGGCGGCACCACCGAGGTCGCGGTGATATCGCTCGGAGGGATCGTCGTCTCCCAGTCGATCAGGGTGGGGGGCGACGAGCTCGACGAGGCGATCGTCGGCCACTGCAAACACGTCTACAAACTGGCGATCGGCACCCAGACGGCGGAGGAGGTGAAGCTGGAGGCGGGCTCGGCCTCGGTGCTGCCGGAGGAGGTGCGGACCGAGATCCGCGGCCGCGATCTGGTCTCCGGCCTGCCGAAAACGATCGAGCTCGGCTCCGAGGAGGTGCGCGAAGCGCTCGACGAGACCGTCAGCCACATCGTCGACGCGGTCAAGGACACGCTCGACCGCACCCCGCCGGAGCTGGCCGGCGACATCATGGACAGAGGCATCACGCTGGCGGGGGGAGGCGCGCTCCTGCAAGGTCTTGAGCAGCGCCTGCGCGATGAGTGCCAAATGCCCTGTCAACTGGCAGAGTCACCCCTTACCTGCGTTGCTGTCGGGTCGGGCACATCGCTCGAGGAGTTCGAGGCGATGCACCGCGCCGGCAAGAGGAATTCGAGGGGGCGGCTTCGTGTTTAGCCGCCGCTCATGCAAAGCACCAAACTTAGGCGTTAACCGTGTACCGAAAGCAAGTACGCCGCCGTAGGGCGGTGCTCGCGCTGTTGATCATCGGCTCCTTCGTGCTGCTGACCGTCACCTACGGGCAGGGCTCGAACGGTGTTCAGCGCGCCGTGAGCACGATCTTCAGCCCGCTCCAGGACGTTGCCGACCGGGCGCTGAAGCCTGCCCGCGACCTGGTCAACTGGTTCGATGCGACCTTCGACGCACGCGGCCGCAACGGCCGTCTGGAGACCGAACTGGAGAAGGCTCGCCGGCTGGCGGTGGCGAACCAGGCCGCGGTCGCCGAAAACACCGAACTGCGCAAGCTGCTGTCGCTCGACCGCAACGTCGTTCCCTCCGGCTATCGGCATGTAACCGGAGAAGTGATCGCCCGCTCGCCGACCGTCTGGTTCTCGACGGTGACCGTCAACGTGGGCAGCGGAGACGGGGTGGCCGTCGGCGACCCGGTCCTAAGCGGCGACGGGTTGGTCGGCCACGTGGCCGCGGTGACCGGCGGGTCCGCCCAGGTGACGCTGATCACAGACCACTCCAGCGCGGTCACCGCCACGGTCGTCCCACAGGGGGTGCAGGGCGTGATCAAGCCCGAAGTCGGGGACCCGCAGGACCTGATCCTCGACTTCATCGACTCCAGCCGGCACATCCATCGCGGCGAGACCGTTGTGACCGCCGGCTGGCGCGCGCAGGGACTCGCCTCGCTGTATCCGCCCAACCTTCCGGTCGGGGAAGTGGCGGAAGCTTCGATCGTCGAACAGGAGGCTGGGGAACCGGTGCACGTGCGACCCTTCGCCGACCTGCGCAACCTCGACCTGCTGCAGGTCCTCGCCGGGGGGTCGCGGCGGTGATCGTCACCCCGAAGATCCTTGCCCGCCTGATCGCGATCGTCGTCCTCGGCGTGCTCCTGCAGCTCTCCTTCTTCTCCCGGGTCGCGCTCTTCCACACCAGCCCCGACGTTTTGCCGGCGCTGGTCGTCTCGCTGGGCCTGCTCGGGGGCACGATGACCGGGGTGGCGGCCGGGTTCTCGGTCGGGTTCCTCCTCGACTGCCTATTGATCGAGCCGCTCGGCGCAAGTTCCCTGGTGCTTCTCGGCACCGGCTACCTCGCCGGCCTCTTCCGCGAGCGCTTCGAGATCCACAGCCCGCTGGTTCCGCCGCTGCTCTGCATGGGGCTCACCCTCTTTGCCGAGCTCGGCTTCGGAGCGGTGCAGCTGATGCTGGGCATCGATGCTCCGGTCAGCTCGCTGGTCATCCGCGACATGCTGCTCAAGAGCATCTTCGCCTTCTTCCTCGGCTGGCCGATCTACCTCGGCGTGCGGCGGGCGCTGCGCCCGGCGCTGGTCGAGGATCCGAGCGTGCGGCGACGCAAGCAGCCGACCGTGCTGGGAACGTAGGACCGCGGTGTACCTGCGATCTGACAGTCCCCCGCAGAGGCGCAACGGCTTGGCGCTGCGGATCGCCGTGGTCGGCGGCCTCGCGGTCGCCCTCTTCGCCGTCCTCTTCTTCCGCCTCTGGGGCCTGCAGGTGATCTCCGGCAGCCACTACCTGGCCGAAGCAAACAACAACCGCACTCGCGAGTTCCGCGTGATCGCGCCACGCGGCTACATCCTCGACCGCAACGGCAAGGTCATGGTCGACAACCGCACCAGCCTCGCGCTGCAGGTGAACCCGCAGAAGCTCTCTCCCGATCCCGCCCGCCGGCACGCGGAGCTGGCGCGCCTCGGCGCGCTCGTCCACATGTCTCCGCGCCAGGTGCGCAGGACGATGCGCGAACAGCTGAAGGTCGCGGCGGGGGCGCCGGTAACCCTTCGCCGCGGCGTCGGCTACGACGTCGTCTACTACCTGCAGGAAAACCAGAGCCGCTTTCCCGGCGCGCAGGTGCAGCGGGTCTTCGTCCGTCACTACCCAGACGGCACGCTGGTGGCCCATGTGCTCGGCACCGTCGGCGAGGTCAGCGAAGAAGAGCTGAAGGAACCGCGCTATCGCCGCCTCGAACCCGGCGACGAGGTCGGCAAAGGGGGTGTCGAGTACACCTACGACCGCTACCTGCGAGGCCGTTCGGGCTTGACGCGGATCCAAGTGAACGCCCTCGGCCAGCCGACCCCCGGCGGCCAGCTGGTCTCGCGGCCGCCGACCCCGGGCGACAACCTGAAGCTCACGCTCAACCCGGCGGTGCAGACGGCGGGGGAAAGCGCGTTGGCGCAACGGGGCCTGCCGGGGGGGTTCGTGACGATGAACGTCGACAACGGCGAAATCCTTGGCCTCGGCTCCTACCCGACCTTCGACCCGAGCGAACTGATCGAACCGAGCCAGGCCCAGGTCAACGCGCTCTATCGCAACGAACTGGCGCCGCTCACCGACCGCGCCACCGAAGGGCTCTATCCCACTGGCTCGACCTTCAAGCTCATTACCGCCATGGCGTCTCTCAACTCGGGTGTGAGCACGCCGGAAACCGTGATAGAAGACCCCGGCTCGATCACGATCGGCGAACAGACATTCGAAGACTCCGAAGGCGTCGGCCATGGCGCGGTCGACTTGGTTGAAGCGTTGAAGGTCTCCTCCGACGTCTACTTCTACACGCTGGGCTGGAGGATGTGGAACACGAATGCGCTCCAGCACTGGGCTCACCTGCTGGGGATCGGCAGGCCGACCGGGATCGACCTGCCCCAGGCGGAAGGCTCCGAAGGGACCCTGCCGAGCAGGCAGTGGGCCGAAGAAGAAATTGCGAAGGGCGCAGAACTCGAACCATGGGGGCCGGGCCAGAACGTCCAGTTGGCGACCGGGCAGGGCTACCTGCAAACCGATCCGCTGGAGATGGCCGTGGCCTACGCGACGGTGGCCAACGGCGGCACCGTGGTGACCCCGCACGTCGGGCTCCAGGTCGAAGACGCCGCCGGCCGCGTGCTGAAGGAATTCAGGCCGAAGCCGCGCCGCCACATCCACGTCGACCCCGAATACCGGGCGGCGATCCTCGAGGGCCTGCATGAGGCGGCGCAGACCCCGGGCGGCACCTCCTGTTCGAGCTTCTGCGGCTTCGCACTGCCGGTCGCCGGCAAGACGGGGACGGCGGAACGCGTCGGCCACGCCAACCAGTCCTGGTACGTGATCCTCGCCCCGTACCCGAATCCCCGTATCGTGACGGCGGTGACGATCGAGGAAGGCGGCTTCGGAGCCGAATCCGCGGCGCCGGCCGCGAAGGAAATCTTGGAAGCCTATTTCGGCAAGCACAGCCACGGCACCGCTGGCCCCAACGGGGGGAGTCCAGGTTGATGTACGCGACCCGTGCCCGCCGGGCTCGTCCCGAGCCCTTCATCGCCCGGCCCGGCATCGTCGAGCGGCTAGGGCTCGCCGAGGTCGACTGGACCCTGGCGCTCTCCGCCGCCGCCCTTGTCGCCTTCAGCGCCTTCACGCTCGGCCAGGCGACCCAGCACGACATCCCGGGAAGCCCGAACTACTACGTCGAACGCCAGCTGGTCTACGGGGTGCTGGGCCTCGTCGGGATGTTCCTCTTGACCCGGATCGACTACTCGCGCTTCCGCGAGCTGCGGGTCGGCATCTACACCTTCCTCTGCGCCAGCGTCGCGCTGGTCTTCGTCTTCGGCTTCGCGGCGCGCGGCTCACGGCGCGCCTTCGAACTTCCCTTCTTCAGCTTCCAACCATCGGAGCTCGGCAAGCTCCTGCTCATCCTCGCGCTTGCCGGGTTCGTCATCGATGGGGCCAGGCGAGGATCCGAGAGGCAGCGCACGGTGCGCTATCTCTGCCTCGGCCTGGCGCCGGCTGCGCTCGTCTTCTTGCAGCCAGACCTCGGCACCGCCCTGGTGTTCGGGGTCGCAACACTCGCCGTGATGTACTTCGGAGGCGTCCGCTGGACGCACTTCGCGGTGATCGGCGCGGCCATCGTCGCACTCCTAGCCCTCGTCCTCGTGGTTGCTCCCGCAATCGGGACCCCCGTGCTGAAGGGCTACCAGGAGCAGAGGCTTACTGCGTTCGCGAACCCGAGCGCAAACCCGCAGAACGCGGGCTATCAGCAGCATCAGGCCCTGATCGCCATCGGCTCCGGGGGAAAGACCGGACGAGGCAATCAGGCCACCCAGACGCGGCTCGACTTCGTGCCCGAGCGGCACACCGACTTCATCTTCGCGGTGATCGGTGAGCGCTACGGATTCACCGGGGCCGCGTTAGTCCTATCCCTCTACGCCCTGCTGCTCTGGCGGGCGCTGCGGATCGTGACGCTTTCGAAGAACTCCTACGGGACCCTGGTGGCGGGCGGCATCGCCGTCTCGCTGCTGTTCCAGGTTTTCGTCAACGTGGGGATGAACCTCGGGATCATGCCGATCACCGGGATCCCCTTGCCGCTGCTGAGCTACGGAGGATCCTCCGTGCTCGCGACGTTCCTGGCGGTGGGAGTGCTCGAGAGCATCCACGTGCAATCGCGGCTCGGCCAGAGAGGCAGGTTCGCCTGGTGAACCGGGCGATGCGTACCTATCTGAACTGAGCAGACAATGAAAAAGACAATTCTGGTTTCCGCCGATCGCGGCGAGACCCGCGTCGCCGTCCTCGAGTCGAAGACAAAAGGAGGCAATCGCGATGTCGCGGAGCTCTACATAGAGCGTCGCGGCCGTCGATCGATCGTCGGCAACATCTACAAGGGGAAGGTCGACAACGTCCTTCCCGGCATGGAGGCCGCCTTCGTCGACATCGGCCTCGAGCGCAATGGCTTCCTGCACGTCGACGAGATCGTCCTGCCGGGCGGCGAGCAGGCGCCCAAGCGTGGCCGTGGCAGCGGCCGTCGCATCGGTGAGCTGATCAAGCCCGGGCAGGAGATCGTCGTGCAGGTGGTCAAGGACCCGCTGAAGACGAAGGGCGCCCGGCTCTCGATGAACGTCTCGATTGCGGGCCGCTACCTGGTCTTCGCCTCGCAGGGGAGCGGCGTCGGCGTCAGCCGCCGGCTGAGCGACTCCGAGCGCGACCGGCTGCGCAAGATGGTCGACCGCACCTACAAAGGCCCCGGCGGCCTGATCGTCCGCACCGCCGCGCACGGGGCGAAGAAATCCGACTTCGTGCGGGAGATCGGCTACCTGCACAAGCTCAACGACGTGCTCGACCGCCGGATCGAGCAGACCAAGGCGCCGGATCTCGTCTTCCAGGAGGCCGACCTGCCGGTGCGGGTGCTCCGCGACGTCTTCCTCGCTGACTTCGAGAAGGCGATCATCGACTCCGAGAAGCAGTTCGAGCGGGTGACCAGCTTCTTCCAGCGAACGGCGCCGGAGCTGGTCGGCGGGGTGGAGCTGTACAAGGGGAACAAGCCGCTGTTCGAGAAATGGGAGATCGACAAGGAGATCGAGTCGACCCTGAACCGCCGCGTCGACCTGCCCGCGGGCGGCTACCTGATCATCGACTACGCCGAGGCGCTGACGGTGATCGACGTCAACAGCGGCAGCTTCACCGGCCGCGGCAAAGGCGGCCTGGAGGAGACGATCACCAAGGTCAACACCGAGGCCGCCGAGGAGGTCGTGCGTCAGCTGCGGCTGCGCGACATCGGCGGCATCATCGTCATCGATTTCATCGACATGGCTCGCGCCAGCAACCGGGACAAGGTCCTGAAGACGATGCGCAAAGCGCTCGACACCGACAAGTCGAAGAGCTACGTGGTCGAGGTCTCTCCGCTCGGCCTGGTCGAGATGACCCGTCAGAACGTCACCGACGGGGTGCGCGAGATCCTCACCGCGCCCTGTCCCACCTGCGAAGGGGAGGGGGTGGTCCTCTCGGCCGAGACGGTGGCGCTGGAGGGGCTGCGCAAGCTGCGCGAAATCGCCGCCGATCATCCCGAGCCCGATGCGTTCCTGCTGCGGGTCAATCCGAAAGTGGTGCGGGAGCTGACCGATCCCGACAGCGAGCTGGAGGATCTGGAGGCCGAAGCGGGCAAGCAGTTCCACTTCGAGGGCGGCGAGGCGCTGCCGATCGACACCTTCGAGTTGGTCGAGTCCGGGACTCGCGAGGAGATCGAGGAGCGGGCGCTGCCGTTCAAGGTCGGCGAGGAGGTGCTGGTCAAGATCGACGAGCCGCACATGTACAACGCCGACGACGCCGTCGCCCGGGTCGACTCCTACATCGTCAGCGTGACCGGCGGTGGGCGCTTCGTAGGCGAGCGCAAGCTGGTTCGGATCGAGCGGGTCGCCCGCTCTTCCGCGGTCGCCTCCCTGCCCGGGGTTGAGCCGAGCGACGGCGCCGCAGGCGACGACGGAGACGGCGCCGAGCTAGACTCCGGCGTCTCGCGCAGTCGCCAACGCGGCCGCAGGGGCGGTCGCGGGCGATCCCGTGCGGCCCAGGCCGGCAAGGACAAATGAGCATGTACGCAGTAGTCGAAACAGGTGGAAAGCAGTACAAAGTCGAGAAGGGGACCTCCCTGCTCGTGGATCGCCTCAGCGCCAAGGAGGGCGACAAGGTCGCTCTGCGTCCCGTGCTGTTCCGCGACAAAGAGGTGGTGGCGGAGCCGAAGGCGTTGGAGAAGGTCAGGGTCGAGGCGAAAGTCGCCGAGCACCTGCGTGGGGAGAAGATCAAGATCTTCAAATACAAGGCGAAGAAGGGTTACCGGCGCCGCGCCGGGCACCGCTCCGAGCTGACCAAGCTCGAGGTGACCGAGATCAAGCTGGCGACCGGCAAAGCGGCGGAGAAAAAACCCTCCGCGGCGAAAAAACCCGGTGCGAAAAAACCCGCTGCGAAGAAGGAGGACGTTTCCGATGGCTCATAAGAAGGGGCTCGGCTCCAGCCGCAACGGGCGCGAATCCAACCCCAACATGCTCGGGGTCAAGGTCTTCGCCGGGCAGAAGGTCTCCGGCGGCGAGATCATCGTGCGCCAGCGTGGAACCCGGTTCTGGCCCGGCGAGGGGACCGGGCTCGGGCGGGACCACACGATCTTCGCGACTCGCACCGGCACCGTCGACTTCAAGCCGGCTCGCAGGGGCCGGACTATCAGCGTTCTGGCTGACGGCTGAGCTTGAAGCTGGGAAAGGGGCCGGGTGCCCCTCCCGCTGCGCTGGGTTTTTCGCCTTTAAGTGGAGTGTCTCTCGCTGAGTGGTCTGTTGATGTACGACAAAGCGAAAATCTGGGTTGAGGGGGGCTCTGGCGGCAACGGTTGCGTGAGCTTTCGCCGGGAGGCGCATGTGCCAAAGGGTGGGCCCGATGGCGGGGATGGCGGGCACGGCGGGGACGTTGTGCTGGTCTGCGAGCCCTCCAAGAGGGACCTCGCAGCGCTGCGGGGGAGCAAGCACTTCAGAGCCGGCAGGGGCCGTCACGGGGAGGGGTCAAATCGGCACGGGGCTCGGGGGGAGGACCGGGAGATTCCGGTGCCGCCCGGGACTCAGGCGGAGGCCGTCGACGGGAGCAGGATCGACCTGGTCGAGGCCGGACAGCGCGCCGTCGTGGCCCATGGGGGGCGTGGGGGCCATGGGAACAAACGCTTCGCCACCTCGACGCGGCAGGCGCCTCGTTTTGCCGAGAAGGGCACGTCGGGCGAAGCGGACTGGATCGAGCTGCGGCTGAAGCTGCTTGCCGATGTCGGGCTGATCGGGCTGCCCAACGCCGGGAAGTCCTCGCTGCTGGGGCGGTTGACGCGGGCCGCGCCGAAGGTTGGCGACTATCCGTTCACGACGCTCTCGCCGGTGCTGGGGACGATCGAGGGTGAGGATCGGCAGGCGGTGGTTGCCGATATTCCTGGTCTGATCGAAGGTGCGGCGGAGGGAGCGGGCCTGGGGCACGAGTTCCTCGCCCACGTCGAGCGCTGTTCGATGCTGGTTCACCTGGTCGATCTGGCGCCGGCGGAGGGGGATCCGGAGTCGAACTACACGGCTGTGCGCGAAGAGCTGGCTGCCTACGGCGCGGGACTGGAGCGGCTGGCGGAGCTCGTCGTGCTGTCGAAGTGCGATTTGCTTCCAAAAGAGCAGGTAGGGGTGGCGGTTGCCGAGTGGCGGCAGCGCCTCGGGGAGCGGGTGAACAGCGTGCTTGCGGTATCGGCAGCCACCGGCGAGGGCCTCGACGAGCTGCGGCTGGGAATCCTCGCCAAGCTGCCCGAGGCGGCTCCCACCGCTCCCAAGGCCGGCGCACCGGCGGCCGAGTTCGAGGTCGAGCACCGGGTCTACCGGCCGGCGGGCGAGGGGGGCTACTGGGTCGAGCGCGAGGAGGATGGTGCGTTCCGCATCGCCGGAAGGGGCGTGGAACTTCTCTTCGAGCGCCACGACCTCTCCAACGAGGAGGCGCTCGCCTACCTCGAGCGGCGCCTGGGCGAGATTGGGGCGATCGCAGCCCTGACCAAGGCCGGCTTCGAGCCGGGTGACGACGTCCGCGTCGGCGACCAGGAGTTCGAGCTGCACATATAGCCGGGTGTGGCGACTCGCGCCTAGACTTGCCTCCTCCATGACTCTCGTGGTCAAGCTCGGCTCCTCGATCGTCGCCGCCGACGACGGCGAGCTGCGTGTGGACGTGCTCGACTCGGTCTGTGCGCAGGTGGCGGCGCTGGAGCGGGGCGGCGAGCGGGTTGTGATGGTCACCTCGGGGGCGATCGCACGGGGGATGCGGCTGATGGGGCTGCCGGTGCGGCCGCGGGCCATGGACGAGCTGCAGGCCGCCTCGGCGGTTGGGCAGGGCGACCTGTTTCGCGCATATGAGAGCCGGCTGGCGGGCCACGGCACGCGGGCGGCGCAGGTGCTGCTGACCGCTGCCGACATCGCCGCCCGCACCAACTACCTCAACGCCCGCCAGACGCTGCGGCGGCTGGTCGAGTGGGGCGTTGTGCCGGTCGTCAACGAGAACGACACCACCGCGACCGATGAGATCACCTTCGGCGACAACGACTTCCTCGCCGCCCAGGTCGCCGTCCTGCTCGACGCCCGCCTGCTGGTGCTCTTGACCGATATCGACGGGCTCCATACGGCCGACCCGAGAATCGATTCGGGGGCCGAGCTGATCTCGGAGGTGGGCGACTTCGCCGAGCTCGCGGAGCTGGAGATCGGCGACCGCACCTCGGCCTTCGGCTCCGGCGGGATGCGCAGCAAGGTCGCGGCGGCGGAGATGGCGAGCGAGGCGGGCATCGCGGCGACGATCTGCAACGGGACCACGGATGGCTCGCTCGCTGCCGCGGCCGATGGCGGCGCCGTTGGCACTCGTTTCGCCGCTCAGAGCGGCAAGGCGTCCAGCTTTAAGCTCTGGCTCAAGTACGCGAAGCCGTCCCACGGCAAGCTGGCCGTTGACGACGGCGCCGCCCGCGTGCTCCGCGAGAGGGGCTCCAGCCTCCTCCCGGTCGGCATCACAAGCGTCGAGGGGGACTTCGACGCAGGCGACGCGGTTGAGGTGACCGCCAACGGCTCGGTGATCGGCAAGGGCATCTCCGACTACTCGGCGGGCGAGTTGTCACGGGTTGTCGGGATGAAGAGCGAGCAGGTGAGAGAGCTGCTCCCACATGCCGCGGACGAGGTCATCCACCGAGACCGCTTCGTCCTCGTCTAATGGCGGGGGAGGGCCGGGCACCCCTCCCCGTTCGCCTGTTTCGGTGGATCGTGGTCGGCTGACCGTGGATGAATTGCCGAAAAGGCGCAAAACGCGGAGAGGGGCACCCGGCCCTCCTAGCTACCCTTAGCCGTCATGGCGATTACGACTACCACGGTGGCTGAGACCTGTGCCGCCGCAAAGCGCGCGGCGCAGGAGCTGGGGAGGGCTTCGACGGAGGTTAAGGACGCTGTGCTCGAGGCGACCGCGCGGCTGCTGGGAGAGCGGAGCGCGGAGATTCTCGAGGCGAATGCGGCGGACCTGGCCGATCAGCGCGCGAGTGGGCTCACCGAGGCGCTGCGGGATCGGCTGGCGCTGACCGGGGAGCGGGTTGCGGCGATGGCCGACGGGGTGCGGGCGGTGGCGGCGCTCGGCGACCCGGTGGGAGAGGAGTTGGAGCATCGGACCCTGGCCAGCGGGATCGACCTGCGGAAGGTTCGGGTGCCGCTGGGGGTGGTTGCGGTGGTCTACGAGGCGCGGCCGAACGTGACGATCGATTGCGCGGCGCTGACGATCAAGAGCGGGAACGCGATCGTGCTGCGGGGGTCGAGCTACGCGGAACGGTCGAACGGGGTGCTGGCGGCGGTTGTCCGCGAGGCCCTCGCCGAGGCGGGACTGCCCGAAGACGCGACGCTCCTGCTGACCGGTGGCGGACGCGAGGACCTGGCCGAGCTGGCCACCCAGGACGGGGTCGTCGATTTGCTGATCCCGCGTGGGGGAGACGGGCTGAAGGAGGCGCTCAAGGACGTCGCGACCGTGCCGGTCATGTACGCGGCGGCGGGGAATTGCCACGTGTACGTGCACGCCGACGCCGACCTGGAGATGGCGCGGCGGATCGCCGTCAACGCGAAGGTGCAGCGGCCCGGCGTCTGCAACTCGGCCGAGACGCTGCTGGTCGACGCCGCGGTTGCCGAGGCCTTCCTGCCCGCGGCTCTCTCCGAGCTGCGCGAGAACGGGGTCGAGCTGGTCGGGGACGCGCGTGTGCGCGAGCTTGCCGGCGGGGTCGAGGTCGGGGTCGCCACCGATGAGGATTGGGATACCGAGTACCTCGACCTGAAGATGGCGGTTGGGGTCGTCGATTCGGTCGACGACGCGGTCGCGCACGTCAACGCCCGCGGCAGCGGTCATTCCGAGGCGATCGTCACCTCTTCCGAGCAGGCCGCCGAGCGCTTCGTCGCCGGGGTCGACGCGGCGGCCGTCTACGTCAACGCCTCGACCCGCTTCACCGACGGGTTCGAGTACGGGATGGGCGCCGAGATCGGCAACTCGACCCAGAAGCTGCACGCTCGGGGGCCGATCGGGTTGCGCGAGCTGACCACGTTCAAGTACGTCGCGCGCGGCACCGGCCAGGTGCGTGAGTAGCACGCCCGCAGGAATCGGCGTGCTCGGGTCGGCGTTCAACCCGCCGCACCTCGGCCACCTGGCGCTCGCCCAGGAGGCTCTGTGGCAGCTCGGCCTGGGTGAGGTGATCCTGGTCCCGACCGGCGAGGCCCCACACAAGCGGATCCTCGACGACCCGGGCCGCGAGCTGCGGCTGGCGATGACCCGGTTGGCCGCCGCCGACGACTCGCGCTTCTCGGTCTCCACCCTGGAGGTCGAGCGCGAGGGGCCGTCCTACACGTATGAGACGTTGGAGCTGCTTGCGCGCGAGAGAGGCGACACGGAGCTGGTGTTCGTGATGGGGGCGGACGCCGCCGTCGGGCTCGAGAGCTGGCGCCGGCCCGAGCGGGTGGTCGAGCTGGCGCGGCTGGCGATCGCGAGGCGCTCCGGCGTCGCCGACGCCGAGGTCGGCGCCGTGCTGCGCAGCCTCGGCGCCGAGGAGCGGGCGACGATGCTCGAGATGCCGCAGTTCGGCGTCTCCTCCTCGGCGGTGCGGGAACGGGCGGCGGCGGGCCGGCCGCTGCGCTACCTGGTCCCCGAGGCGGTTGCGCGGTTCATCGAGGAGAAGGGGATCTACCGGTGAGTCGCCCCTCCTCAGAGGCGCTGGCTCGGCGGCTGGCCGAGTTGGCCGACTCCAAACAGGCGGGGGAGATCGTCGTCCTCGACATGCGGGAGCTCGTCTCCTACACCGACTTCCTCACGATCTGCACCGCCCGCAACGAGCGCCAGGCGCGGGCGATCGTCGAGGAGGTGAGGCTGCGGACGAAGGAGGAGCAGGGGCTGCTTCCGGGCGGCGTCGAGGGGGCCGGCGACGCCGGCTGGATCATCCTCGACTACCTCGACTGCGTGCTCCACGTCTTCACTGCCGAGGAGCGCGAGCGCTATGCGCTCGAGGACCTCTGGCGCGAGGCGGTCAGGCTGGAGCTCGGCGTCGACGCTCCGCAGGCCTCGGGCGTCGCAGGCGCCTGATCCGGGCTGAGCCAGCGTTTGCTCGAACGTCCGTTCGACTCCGATCCGGGTGCTGCGAAATGCCGTCCGAAGGCGCCCATACGGTGCGCGCATGGGTAGCTTCAAGAGGGTCCTCCTCGGCTACCGCCGCCCCGATGTGGACGCGGCGATCTCGGCGCGGGACGCGCGGGTTTGGGCGCTGGAGCGCGATGCCGCGGATGCCGCCGAGCGATTGCGAGGGGCGACCGACGCGGCTGTCCGGGCCGAGCAGGAGCTGGCGGCGCTTTCCGGCATGGTGATCGAGCGGGAGCGCGAGATCCGCAGCCTCGGCGAGCGGCTGCGCGAGGCGAACGAGCGCCACGACCGCAGCATCGCCTCGTTGGAGGCGGTCTCCTCGCGGTTGGAGGAGATCCAGGCGCAGGCCCGCGGCCAGGCGACGCGGATCCGGATGAAGGCGCTGCGCGAGGCGGTCGAGGTGAGCCGGCGCGTGCAGGACCTGACCGAGGCGCAGGAGCCTGCAGCGGCGAACGCTGCCAACGAGGCTGCCTCCACCAACGGCCACGCTCCCGTCGAGATCGACCCCTACGGCCTCTTCGAGGGCCTGATCAAGGTCGAGATCGGCCCTCTCGGCGACTTCTCCCAGCTGGTCGGCTTCGAGGACGCGGCCGGCCAGATCGACGCGACCTCGGAGATATCGGTAGAACGCTTCTCCGAGGGCCGCGCGACCCTGGCGATGCGCCTCGACGAACCGGTCGACCTGCTGCGCGAGCTGGAAGCCCGCTCTCCCCTCGACTTCCGAGTCCGCCACACCGCCGCCGACAACCTGATCCTCGACATAGACGAGGACCAGCCCCGAGCAGCGCGCCGCCTAGCCCAGCGGTCTCGGCCTCTCGGTCCTCAAGCCGCTGACCGAGCACGAGCGTTATGACCTCGTAATTGGGGTGGGTGGGCACTTGCTCAGGGTCCAGTGCAAATGGGGCGCCCACCAGGGCGATGTCATCGCGGTCCGCCTCAAGTCGTCATACCACTCTCCGACCCGTGGGTACCCTTGCGTCTTTGTCGGCCACGGAACAATCAGCGCGCAGCGCTAAACTTAGCCGCCGATTACGAGCTCGGGGCTGTAGCTCAGCTGGCAGAGCGCTGCCATGGCATGGCAGAGGCCAGGGGTTCGAATCCCCTCAGCTCCACTTCAGAGGCACCCGCACTGGCACCCGCCCTCGAAGATGTGGGCGCTCACCAGTTCCGCAACCATTTCGGCTACTACATGGAGCGAGCAGCTGTCGGAACCGAGATCCTGATCCGCCGCCGCGGCAAGCCCTATGCCCGCCTCGGACCTGCCCGGTCACAGGACTAGCCCGCCGAAACGAGCGCAAGGAGGAGCGATTCAGGTCTCGAATCGGACAGTCCCTGGAGGGCGGCTACCCGTCTGGCGGCTATCAGTAGTGGTTTACGCCGTGACGGCCCCCATGATGGTTTTTCTCGCAGTTTTTCTTCTGCTTGCCTGTCAGGCCTTTGCAGTGGTGGGCGCCGTGATGGGGGCCGTCCTCCGGGTGGCTGCGACCGGCGCTCGCCGACGCGGCGCCCAGGCCACCGATCGCGAATGCGGCGCTTGCGATTGAGAGAGCGAAGACCCTGGCGATGCGGTTCTGCATGCGGTTCTCCTTCTGCGGCCCTCTGGGGCCGCTTGCGTGGTCGTCATGTGGGGATACCGGGAGCGTGCCCGATCGGTTCACCGCGATCGTTCGCGGAATGCCGTCGAGCTAGTGTGGGAAGCCACCAGGCGTGTCTCAACCGCGGGCACTGCGCTGTCGATGACTGAGCCGATGGACGCTGCCAACCAGCACGTGTTCTCGCATGGGCTGCGGGACACCCGGGAGACCTTCGCGGCCTGGAACGGGCGGCCCTGGGCGGTGCTGCGGGGGTGGCTGGCGTTGAGCGTGGCGATCGCGCTGACCCTGCTCGCCGCCGTCTGGTTCGTGGCCGGGATGCTGACGCCGGACCTGACGCCGGTCCACCTGCCGGGGATCACCGAACCGCCTGATCCCGGCGACCTGCTGCCGATCCTCTACCGCAACGCGCTCGTCCTCGCCCTCCACGCCACCGCCTGTGTCGCCGGCTTCATCGCCGGCGCCTCGATGCCGATCGCCGCTTCCCAGCGCAGCGGCTTCTCGCGCTGGATCCACGTCAAGGCGGGGGAGCTGGCGATCCTCTTCGTCTGCGCGGTCACCCTCTTCTCGCTCTGCACCCAGGCCCTCTACCTCGGCTTCCAGGGCTCGACCCTGTCCTTCCAGCTCCACATCTCCCGCTTCGAACTGATCCTCAGCGTCCTTCCGCACGCGATCCCCGAGCTGACCGCCCTCTTCCTGCCCCTCGCCGCCTGGCTGATCGCCAGCCGCCGCGGCGAGTGGAATCAGCTCCTCGCCGCCACCTTCATCACCGTCGCGCTGGCGATCCCGACTCTCCTCGTTGCAGCGACAATCGAGGTCTACGTCTGGCCCCACATCCTCGAAGCCATCTCCCCGGCCGTCTGACAAGATCGCCGCTCGATGGCTGGCTACGACCCGAGGGCGATAGAGCAGAAGTGGCAGCGGGTCTGGGCCGAGGAGAAGACCTGGGAGGTGGCCAGCCCAGGACAGCCGGGCTTCGAGGCCGACAAGCCCAAGTCCTACGTCTTGGAGATGCTGCCCTACCCGTCGGGCGAGCCCCACGTCGGCCACCTCAAGTGCTACGCGGTCGGCGACGCGATCGCCCACTTCCGCCGCCGCCACGGCTTCGAGGTGATCCACCCGATGGGCTACGACTCCTTCGGGCTGCCGGCGGAGAACAACGCGATCAAAACGGGTGAGCCGCCGCGTGTGGCGACCGAGCGCTCGATCGATTCCTTCCGGCGCCAGTTCCGCGAGTGGGGGATCTCGATCGACTGGTCGCGGGAGCTGGCTACCCACACGCCCGAGTACTACCGCTGGACCCAGTGGATCTTCCTGCGTCTGTTCGAGAAGGGCCTCGCCTACCGCACCGAGGCGCCGGTCCAGTGGTGCCCGAAGGACGCCACCGTGCTCGCCAACGAGCAGGTGATCGACGGCCGCTGCGAGCGCTGCGGGACCGAGGTGGTGCAGCGCAACCTCGAGCAGTGGTTCTTCCGCATCACCGACTACGCCGACCGCCTGCTGGCCGACTTCGACCTGCTGGAGTCCTGGCCTGAGCACGTGATCACGATGCAGCGCAACTGGATCGGCCGCTCCGAGGGGGCCGAGGTCGTCTTCCGCTGCGAGGAGCTGGACCTCGACTTCCCCGTCTTCACCACCCGTCCCGACACCCTCTTCGGCGCCACCTTCTTCGTCCTTGCCCCCGAGCACCCCGACCTCGAGCGCCTGGCCGCCGGCACACCGGCCGAGGCTGAGGTGCGCGAGTACGTCAACCGGGTCGCCCGCGAGTCAGCCGAGGAGCGCGGCGCCGAGGACCGCGACAAGACCGGCGTCCCGCTCGGCCGCAGCGTCATCAACCCCGTCAACGGCGAGCGGATCCCGATCTTCGTCGCCGACTACGTGCTGATGGAGTACGGCACCGGCGCGATCATGGCTGTTCCCGGCCACGACCCCCGCGACTACGAATTCGCCCAGGCCTTCGAGTTGCCGGTGGTGCGGGTGATCGAGGGCGAGGATCCGGCCGAGGCACGCGATCCCAGGGGCCTGCCGTATTCCGGCGACGGCCAGATGACGAACTCCGGGCGCTTCGACGGCCGCGGCAATCGCGAGGCCTACGAGGAGGTCGTCGCCTGGCTCGCCGCCGAGGGACGCGGGCGCTCCGCGGTCAACTACCGCCTGCGCGACTGGCTGGTCTCGCGCCAGCGCTACTGGGGGGCCCCGATCCCGGTCGTCTACTGCGATCGGTGCGGGATCGTCCCCGTCTCCGACGACCAGCTCCCGGTCGAGCTGCCGGAGATAGAGGACTATGCGCCGCAGGGGCGCAGCCCGCTGGCCGCAGCCGAGGAGTGGGTCGCGACGGAGTGCCCGCGCTGCGGCGAGCCGGCCCGCCGCGAGACCGACACGATGGACACCTTCGTCGACTCCTCCTGGTACTTCATCCGCTACCTCGACCCCCGCAACTCCGAGGCCGCCTGGGACCGCGCCGCGGCCGACCACTGGCTCCCCGTGGACCAGTACATCGGCGGGGTCGAGCACGCGATCCTGCACCTGATGTATGCGCGTTTCTTAACCAAGGCGCTCGCCGACATCGGGCAACTCGACGTGCAGGAGCCGTTCGCCAATCTCTTCGCGCAGGGGATGATCACCCGCGACGGGGCGAAGATGTCGAAGTCGAAGGGCAACACCGTCAGTCCCGCCGAGTACGTCGAGCGCTACGGCGCCGACACCACTCGCACATACATCTGCTTCATGGGGCCGCCCGAGCGCGGGGGGGACTGGTCCGACGAGGGGGTGGAGGGAGTCAACCGCTTCCTGGCGCGGCTCTGGCGGCTCTGCGAGGAGGTGGCCGAGAGGACGGTGGCGGGTGACGTTTCGGCCGCGAGCGGGGACGCCCGCGCGCTGCTCGCCAAGGCGCACTGGGCGATCGACAAGGTGAGCAGGGACTTCGAGCGCGGCTTCCAGTTCAACACCGCGATCGCCGCCGTGATGGAGCTCGTCAACGACTCCTACCGGCTCAAGGACGGTCTCTACGGCGACCCGGCAGGTGCGGCCTGCGTGCGCTTCGCCACCACCACCGCGGCTTCGCTGGTCTTCCCCTTCGCGCCGCACCTCGGCGCCGAGGTTTGGGAGCAGCTGAGCGGAGGCCGCGTCTGGGAGGAGCCCTGGCCCGACGCCGACCCTGCGCTGCTGGCGAGCGACACCGTCACCCTCGTCGTTCAGGTGAACGGCAAGCTGCGCGACAGGATCGAGGCGTCGGCCGACGCCCCCGAGGAGGAGCTGCTCCGCCTCGCCCGCGCCAGCGAGAAGGTGAGCCGCCACCTCGACGGCAAAGAGGTGGTCAAGGAGGTCGTGGTGCCCGGCAAGCTGGTCAACCTCGTCGTTCGCTAGGCACGGTCTTCACGGCTTCGAGCCGGTATCTGGTACAAAGCGGCCGCATGCTGGTGAAGCGTCTTGAAGAGGCTCCGGTCGAGGAGTGGCACCGCCTTCGCCTCCATGTCCTCATGGACGCGGGGGAGCTTGGCTCGCGCAACCTCTCCGTCACCTGGATGGAGATTCCCGCGGGGACCGAGCAGGCGCTGCGCTCACACGAGGGGGGCGAGCAGGTTTACGTGGTGGTGCGGGGGTCGGGGACGATGTCCGTGGCCGGCGACACGCAGCCGGTGACCGAGGGCGACCTGATCCTCGTCTCCCCTGCAACCGACCACTCGGTCGCCAACGACGGCGACGGCGAGCTGGCCTGCCTCTCGATCCAGGCGCCGCCGGTCGCGGTCGCCGAGCTGTACGGCGACCAGCTCGCCGAGGTCGCTGGTTACGAGGACGACGAAGGTCCGTAGCCGAATCGTTTGATTCTGCGCGCCACGCGCGCGCCGCGGTGGTGAACCGTTCGGGCCATGCCCGATCTCTCGCGCTCGCAGGTCGTCGTCTACGGCGCCATCGCCGTCGCGCTGCTGTTCGTCGGGGCGCGGGCAATCCAGGCTGAGGGGAGCGGCGGGCCGTCGTCGTACTCGGCCGGGTCCGCCGGCTCCTCTTCGTTCGGGGAATCGTCGGAAGAAGGAGGCTTCAGCCTCAGCAGCAGCGGTCAGGGCTCCGACGTGGTCGTCGACGTCACCGGTGCGGTCAACCGGCCAGGCGTCTACAGGCTGCCGGCGGGGGCGCGGGTGAACGACGCGGTGCAGCGGGCGGGCGGCGCCACGCCGAAGGCACAGGTCGAGGCGGTCAACCTGGCGGCGCGGCTGGCCGACGGGCAGCAGGTCGTCGTTCCCGAGGAAGGACCGGGCGGGGCGCCGCTGGGCGCGGCCGGCGTGAGCGAAGAAGGTCCGATCGGCCTCGGCGCCGCCACCGTCGAGGAGCTCGACACGATCGACGGAATCGGGCCGGTGACCGCGCAGAAGATCGTCGAATACCGCGACCAGCACGGTGGGCTCTCCTCCGTCGAGGAGCTCGACCAGGTGAGCGGAATCGGGCCGGCGACGATGGAATCGCTGCGCACCCGGTTGCAGCCTTAGACGGTCTAGATGCGCTCGCGGCGCCTCGCCCCGCCGGTGGTGCTCGCCGTCGCCGCACTGGTTCTCGTCGCGCTCCTCCACAGCGCCGAGATCCGCGAGCGCGCCGCGGCCGGCCTGGGGCGGGGAATGCCGTCGCGGGAGGCGGAGCTGGCGCGCGGCTTCGTCCTCGGCGAGGACGAACGCGTCGACGGCGCCACGGTCGAAGATTTCCGCCGCTCCGGCCTCAGCCATCTGCTGGCCGTCTCGGGACAGAACGTCGTCCTGCTGGCGCTGCTGGCGATGCCGGTGCTGGCCGCCTTCGGCATCCCCCTGCGCGAGCGGCTGCTCTGGGTTCTCGCCCTGATCGCGGTCTACGTGCCGCTTGCCGGGGCGGGCCCGACGATCCAGCGCGCCGCGGTGATGGGGGCAGCGGGCCTGCTGGCGACGCTGTCAGGGCGGCGGGCATCTCGTCTCTACGCGCTCGTGCTGGCGCTGGTGGTGACGCTCGCGATCGATCCGGGCGTCGCCTCCGACGTCGGCTGGCAGCTCAGCTTCGCGGCGGTGGTCGGAATCTTCCTTCTCGCCGGGCCGTTGCGCGAGGGGTTGGCGGCGAGGATCGGCTCGAGGGGCTGGCGCCGCGCGCTTGCCGAGGGCGCCGCGGTGACGATCGCGGCGACGCTGGCGACCGCCCCCCTGATCGCGTTCCACTTCGGCACGATCTCGACCACGACGCTCGTCGCCAACCTGCTCGCGTTGCCCGCGGTGGCGCCGGCGATGTGGCTGGGGATGCTCGCAGCCGCCGGGGCCCAGGTCCCCGGCTTCCCGGTCGAGGCCATCAACGCCCTCAACGCGCCCCTGCTCGCCTACATCGCCCAGGTCGCAGCGTGGTGCGGCCGGCCGGGCTGGGCGAATCTGCAGGTGCAGCTCGGCGTAGCCGGACTTGCCGCCTCATACGCGGCGATGGCGGTGGCGATCGTCGGGGTGATGCGCCTGGCGCGGCGCAGGCGGATCGCGGCATTGCGCAACCCGCGGCAGCCGGCGTTTCGGTCGTCGAAGCGAGCCGGCGGCCGAGTGGCCGGGGCCGCCCTTGCCGCCCTCGTCGTCGCCGTCGCGACCTCGGCGGCGACCGGCGATCGCGACGGGGCGACTGCGGCGCACGCGTACGGCCTGCGGGTCGAGGTGCTCGACATCGGCCAGGGCGACTCGATCCTGCTCCAGCCGGCCGACGCGCCCGCGATCCTGGTCGACGGCGGTCCGCCGGGTGACGAGCTGGCCCGGAAGCTGCGCGACGCCGGCGTCGACCGCCTCGGCGCCGTGGTCGCCACCCACGACCAGTCCGACCACGTCGGGGGCATCGAGGAGCTGCTGGGGCGGATGCCGGTCAGTCGACTCCTCTATGCGGCGGCGGGTCACCGCCTCTTGGAGCAGGCGCGAGTCGCCGGTGTGCCCGTCCACCGCCTGGCCGAGGGTGGCGAGGTGCGCTCGGGTCGCCTGCACCTCCAGATCCTCTGGCCGCCGCCCGAGCTGCTCGCCGACCCTCCACCCGGCACGGATCCAAACCGGCTCGCTCTGGTCATCCTCGCCCGCTGGCTCGACTTCTCGATCCTGCTCACCGCCGACGCCGAGGCCGAGGCGGTGCCGATCGACCCTGGCCCGATCGACGTGCTCAAGGTCGCCCACCACGGCAGCGACGACTCCGGGCTCGGCACCCTGCTCGATCGCATCGACCCGAAGCTGGCCGTGATCTCGGTCGGCGCCGGCAATCCCTACGGCCACCCGACTCCCGGCACCCTGGCGACCCTTGCCGCCCATGGCGTCCGCCTGCTGCGCACCGACCTCGACGGGAACGTCGTCCTCGAGGTTCACCGCGACTCGGTCGAGGTCGACACCGCGCGATGAGCGTCGGCCTCAACGGATAGCCGAATGAAAAGTGGGGTTTCCGCGCTCCCGCCCTATCGTCCACGGATTCCCGACCGATTGTCGTACTGGTGTTCTCCAGGCTCGGACATTCTCTGTCGCACCTCGTTTCCAAGCCCAGCCTCGCCGGCGACAGCCTGATGGAAAGGATGCGGAGCACGACGTTCGCGCTGCTGGGCCTGACCACTGCGGTCGGCCTCGGGCTCGTCGCGTTCATCTCGTGCCAGGGTTGGCCCGGTGTCCTGACCAGCCCGATCCCGGGCCTGCCCGTCGAGCGGCAGGCCGTTCACGACGGGACGGTCGCCGGGCGGCCGATCATCGCGAGCACCGGCGGCGTAGCCGTCCACCCAGCGACGGTCGCCGCCCGGCCGACGCGGTCCGGGGCGCCCGCGGCCGAGCCCGTCGCCTTGGGGCTCGCAGGATCGCATCGCGTCGTCGCGCCCCCTGCGTCGCAGCCAGGCTCGGATGGGGGCCAGCCTTCGGGCCAGGGCGCTGCGGGGACCGCGCCCACCGACCAGTCGCCGAGCCCCGTGCCGGCCTCAGCCCCGGCGCCCACTGCGGCCCCCACCACCACCTCGCCGCCGCCCCCGCCGGCTTCCCATGCGCATTCGGCCCAGAGCCATGGCAAGGGCGATGCGCATGGAAGGGACGAGGGCTTCTCGTCCTCGAAGTCAAAGACGCACCACTCCGAGTCGCACGATCTTCCGGCGCCAACCGAACCGCCGGTCCCGGTTTCCGGAGGCGATTCCGGCAAGGTCGAACCCGCGCCCTCGACGAAGGACAAGCCCGGCGATTCCGAGCACGGCAACGGCCACGCGTACGGGCACTACGGCAGGTAACCCGACCACCGGAGGGGTGGCCGCGCCCGCATCTAAACTCGCCCGATGGCCGAGATGCGCGCGCTCTACCTGATCGCCGGCACCGACGAAGCGAAGATCGACGCGACCCGCGCCCGGCTGAGGGCTCGCGCCGAAGGCGAGGGCGGGGTCGCGGCACTGGAGGTGTTCGAGCCGAGCGAGGGTCGTGGCGCGCCCGACCATGAGGCCCTGCTCAGCACGCTCCCGGCGATGTCGCTGACCGCATCGCGCCGCTATCTGCTCGCCGACGGGGTCGAGCGCTGGCGCGACCGCCAGGTGGAGGCGGTCGCCGCCGCCCTGGCCAACCTCCCGGCGGACCTCACCGTGGTGCTGATCGCCCGCGCCAAGGCGCCGGCGAAGCTGCTGCGCGCGGTCAAGGACGCGCAGGGCGAGATCCACGAGTTCGAGGCGCCGAAGGCCCGGGAGATGCCGCGCACCCTCGTCGCCGACGCGAAGCGACTGGGTTTCCGGCTCGAGCCCTCCGCCGCCCGCGTCCTCGTCGAACGAATGGGCGCCAACCCGGTCCGCCTCGGCAACGAGCTCGAGCGGCTGGCGCTCTGGGCCGGGGAGGGGGGAGAGGTGAGCGTCGCCGACCTCGACGCGATGATCGCCGACACCTCCGAGGCAGTGGTCTGGTCGCTCTCCGACGCGCTGCTCGAACGCGAACCGGCTCGCGCCCTGGAGATCGGTGAGCGCCTGATCGACCAGGGCGAGAACGTCACCGGCCTGATCTACGGCCTCGCCTCCCGCCTGCGCAAAGCCTGCGCGGGCGCCGCGCAGCTGGAGGAGGGGGTTTCACCGAAGCAGGTCGAGTCGAGCCTTGGGATGCACCCCTACGCGGCGCGCCAGCTGGTGGCCCGACTCCGCGATTCCGACCTCGAGGCGCTGCGCGAGGCGACAGAGGTTCTCGCCGACCTCGAGGTCTCCTGCCGCGGCGGCGCCGACTACGGCGACCCGCTCGCGTTCACGCTCGCCCTGAGAGCCATGGCCGGCGCCTAGGACGCGGCGAGCCTTGCGGCTTTGGACTTCTTGCGCGCGCCGGTATTGCGGTGGAGGGCGCCCTTCTGCACGGCCTTGTCGACCTTCGAGACGAGAGCACGGTGCTCGTTCTCGATCGCGCTCGCGTCGCCACCCTCGACGGCGCTCTCGAGGCGGCGGAAGTGCGTCTTCACCGTGCTGGTCAGCAGCCGGTTCTCCGTGCGCTCGCGCTCGCTGCGTAGGATCCGCTTCTTCTGTGAGGCTATGTTGGCCATGAGTCGTGTGCCTGAGCAGGCGTCGTGCCGGCCCCGGGCGGCCGCCGACTATAGCGACTGAGACCCAGCTTGGAGACGCCCAACAACCCCGAGCCCGAGGAGGCGGCCGTCGCCTCCGACGCTGCGGTGCGGGCCGCCGAGGCCTTCGACCCGGGGGAGGAGCCTGCCGGCGAGCCCGCGCCCGGCCGCCAGGCCGGTCGCATCGCCCGCTCCACGGCCTTCTTCTCCATCGCCACCGCCGCCTCGCGGGTCGCGGGGCTGGTGCGGGAGATAGTCGCCGCCAGCTACTACGGGATCAGCGGGCCGATGTCGGCTTTCACGATCGCCTTCCAGGTCCCCAACCTGGTTCGCAGCCTCTTCGCCGACGCGGCGCTGCAGCCCGCCTTCGTCCCCGTCTTCACCGAGCAACTCGAGCAGGGGAACTACCGCGAGGCGTTCCGTCTCGCCTCGACCCTGCTCCTGATCGTGACCATGGTCCTGGGCGCGATCACCGCGCTCTTCGTCCTCTTCGCCTCGGTCGTGATGCCGCTCTTCGCCCCCGGCTTCAAGGGCGAGCTGCTCGAACTCACGGTCACCCTCTCCCAGATCCTCTTCCCGATCCTGATCCTGCTCGGGATCAGCGGCGTCGTCGTCGGCGTCCTCAACAGCTACGACCGCTTCGGCGCCTTCGCGATCTCGCCGCTGTTCTGGAACCTGACGATCATCGCGGTCCTCGTCTTCGTCGAGCCGCTCTTCCACGGCGAAAACCGCATCTACGCCTACGCGATCGGGATCCTCGTCGGCACCCTGGTCCAGCTGTTGATCCCCACCTTCGACCTGCGCAACACGCCGTTCAAGTTCAACTGGAGCTTCGAGTGGCGCCACCCGGGGGTGCGTCGCGTCCTGCTGTTGATGCTGCCGGTGACGATCAGCCTCGGCCTGATCAACTTCAACATGCTGATCAACAGCCTCTTCGGCAGTCTCGTCTCCGAACAGGCGCCGGCCGCGATCGACAAGGCGTTCCGCATCTACCAGCTGCCGCAGGGGATCTTCTCGGTGGCGATCGCCACGGTGCTCTTCCCGACCCTGGCTCGCTTCGCAACCCGCGGCGAGATCGACAACCTGCGGGCGACGATGGCGAACGGGATGCGTCAGATCCTCTTCGTCCTGCTGCCCGCCGCCGCCGCCGTCTTCGCCCTCTCCGAGCCGATGATCCGGCTCGTCTACCAGCGCGGCGAATTCGGTCCAGCGGAAACCACCCTCGTCGCCACCGCCCTCTTCTGGTTCGCCTTCTCGCTGCCGACCAACGGCCTCTACCTGCTCCAGACCCGCACCTTCTTCAGCCTTCAGCGGCCCTGGATGGCCACCGGCCTCGCCGGGGTCGACCTCGTCGTCTCGGCCCTCGCGGCCCTCGCCCTCTACAAGCCGTTCGGGGTGGGGGGCATCGTCGCCGGCACCGGGATCGGCACCACCGTCGCCGCCGTCGCCCAGGCTGGGATCCTGCGCCGTGAGTTCGGTGGGCTGGAGCTGGGGCGGCTGCTGTCGACGAGCCTGCGCATCTCCCTGGCGTCGCTCGCCCTCGCCGCGGCCGCCTACGGCGTCTGGGACGTCCTCGACCACGCGCTGGGACAAGACCTCGTTGGGCAAATCGCCTCCATGGTGGGCGGCCTCGTCGTCGGCGCTGCCGTCTACCTCGCCCTCGCCAAGCTGCTCCGAATCGCCGAGCTGGAGCAGATCATGCGGCTCCTGCGCCGCGGCTAGATGCTCGGCGCCGGCCGCTACCTGCTGGGGGTCGCCGAGATCTTGGCGCTGTCCGGTTTCGCCACCCTGGGAGGAGTCAAAATCCGCCGGCGGTTGCTCCCCGGCTTCTCAGGCGCCCCAGCCTGCCTTGCGTCCGCGGTGCTCGCGCTGAGCTTGCTGCTCTGGGTGGCTGAGGTCCTCGGCACTTTTGGGGTGTGGACGCCGTTGTCCTACCTCGTCGGCATGGGGCTGGTGGGGGTGGGTCTTTTAACGCTCACCCGCGGGTGGCGTGGGGGTGGGGTGTCCTCCGCCGGGCGAAGGCTGCGGAGGGCAAGGCCTCGTCTGATCGCCCTTGCGATTGCCGCAGCAGCAGTCATCCATTTCGCCGCCGGAGCGCGCCTGCGTTTGAGCACGGGGATGACCGGGTTCGACTCGACCTGGTACCACGGGCCGTTCGCGGCCGGGTTCTTCCAGAGCGGGGACACGTTCGACCTGCACTTCATCGCGCCGCAGTTCCTGGCCTGGTTCTATCCCGCGAACGGGGAAATCTTCCACGCGGCCGGGATGCTGGCGTTCGGCCGGGATGCGCTGTCGCCGCTGTTGAACCTCGGTTGGTTTATCGGCTGCCTGCTGGCCGCTTGGTGCATTGGTAGGCCCTACCGAGTTGCTCCCTGGTCGCTCGCTCTCGGGGCGATTGCGTTGAGCGTGCCCGCCCTCTCCGATCAGGCGGGGGAGGCGCGGAGCGACGTCGTCGGCATCTTCTTCCTGCTTGCCGCCGTTGCGGTCGCCGTCAACGCCTGGGCCGCTCGTGGCGAGGGGGAGAGGTCGCTGCCGACGGGGGCGCTCGTGGTTGTCGGATTGGCCGTGGGCCTCGCCGCCGGGACCAAGCTCAACTTCCTGCTGCCCGCCGGAGTGCTCGTGGTCGGGCTGGTCGCAATCGCGCCGAGAGGGGGAAGGTGGCGCGCTTTGGCGGCCTCCGGCTTCGCCGCCCTGGCCGGCGGCGGGTACTGGTACCTGCGGAACCTGGTTCACACCGGTAACCCGCTGCCCTGGGTCCACCACCTCGGTCCGATCGCGTTGCCGGCCCCGGCGCAGGCCCTGGGTGGCCGTGAAGCGCACAGCGTCGCCGGCTACCTGACCGACGGCTCGGTCTGGTCGGATTGGTTCCTGCCCGGGCTGCACCATGGGCTCTGGCTCCTCTGGCCGCTGCTGTTGGCGCTGGCGCTCGCGGGCCTCCTGCTCTGCTTCGGTCGAGGCGCCGGCCCGCTGCTGCGAGTGGCCGGTGCGGTAGGGCTGGCGACGGCCCTCGCCTGGTTGATCGCCCCGACCTCCGCCTCGGGACCGGCAGGGATCCCGCGCGGTTTCGAGTCCGGCCTGCGCTACCTCGCGCCGGCCCTGGTGCTCGGTCTGACGCTGCTCCCTGTGACGCCACCGCTGCGCAACCGCTTACAGAGCTGGGTAGGAGGGGGTCATGCCAGGACGCCAGGTGTCTCCAGCATGGGTCATGGCCCGGCGATCGGGCTGCCACGGCAAGGGATCCTCGCCGCAGCCGCTGCCTTTGCCCTCCTGGTCGGGATCGCGGCCGGCTACCCAATCCAGCGCCACTACCTCGAAAACCGCTACGCGGACCCCCAATTCACCACCCCGGGCCTGAACGCAGCCTTCAAATGGTCCAGTGCGATCTCCAACGCCCGCATAGCCACCACCAGCACCCGCCAGTACCCCCTCTTCGGCGCCGATCTCTCCAACCGCGTCCAGTACATAGGCCGCCAAACCCCTCACGGCGGCTTCGTCCCACCCACGACCTGCCGCGCCTGGCGCCGCGAGCTGGACGAAGGCCACTACGACTACGTGGTAGCCACCCGCGACCGCATAGAACCGGGAAAGCCCGCCTACCCTCCAACGGTCCGCTGGACCGAGGCCCCCGGCGCAACGCTCATCCTCCGCAAGCCCCCCACAGTCGTCTTTCAGCTAACTGGCCCGCTGAATCCATCGGCGTGCCGCCGATGACGGCTCCTCGCGCGGGTGGCGCGGGGAGGGGGCCGAGAACGGACACACTTGCCCGCCCGCAGGCCCCCTCCCCGCGACAGGACCCGCGCGCCGAGCCGCCATACTCCGCACGCCCATGGACCGCGTCCGCAACTTCTCGATCATCGCCCACATCGACCATGGCAAGTCGACCCTCGCCGACCGCATCCTCGAGCTCACCGGCGCCGTCGACCCGAAGAAAATGCAGGCTCAGATGCTCGACTCGATGGACCTCGAGCGCGAGCGCGGGATCACGATCAAGGCACAGGCGGTGCGGGTCGAGTACCGGGCCTCCGACGGCGCAGATCTACCACCTGCACCTGATCGACACGCCCGGCCACGTCGACTTCTCCTACGAGGTCTCGCGCAGCCTCGCCGCCTGCGAGGGCGCGCTGCTGGTCGTCGACGCCGCCCAGGGGGTCGAGGCCCAGACCGTCGCCAACACCTACCTGGCGATCGAGAACGGACTGGAGCTGATCCCGGTGATCAACAAGGTCGACCTGCCCGGCGCTGAGCCGGAGAGGGTCGCCGGAGAGATCGCCGATCTGCTCGGCGGCGACCCGGGCGATGTGCTGAGGATCTCGGCCAAGACCGGGGAGGGGGTGGTCGAGGTGCTGGAGGCGATCGTCGCTCGCATCCCGGCCCCCCGCGGCGAGCCCAAGGCGCCGGCGCGGGCGCTGATCTTCGACTCCGAGTTCGACCAGTACCGCGGCGTGATCGCCTATGTCCGGATGGTCGACGGCGCCTTCCGCAAGCGCGAGCGCATCCTCGCGATGCAGAACGGCACCGAGGCCGACATCGACGACATCGGCTTCTTCCGGCCGGCGATGACCGGGGTGCAGGGAATGGAGGCCGGCGATGTCGGCTACCTGATCACCGGGATCAAGGACGTCGCCAAGCTGCGCGTCGGCGACACGCTGACCGCCCTCGAGCGCCCCGCCGCCGAGCCGCTGGAGGGCTACCGCGAGGTGAGGCCGATGGTCTTCTGCGGCGTCTTCCCGATCGACACCGACCGCTACGAAGACCTCCGCGACGCGCTCGAGAAGCTGGCCCTCAACGACGCGGCGCTGTCGTGGGAGCCGGAGACCTCCGAGGCGCTCGGCTTCGGCTTCCGCTGCGGCTTCCTCGGCCTCCTGCACATGGAGATCGTGCGCGAGCGGCTCGAGCGCGAGTACGGGCTCGACCTGCTGGCGACGACCCCCAACGTGCGCTACGAGGTCAACCTGATCGGCGGCGAGCGGGTCGAGGTCCACAGCCCCACCGACCTGCCCGACCCGGGCTCGATCGAGGCGATCGAAGAGCCCTACATCCGCGCGACGATCATCGCCCCGTCCGACTACGTCGGCGCGGTGATGGAGCTGTGCCAGAAGCGCCGCGGCACCCATGTCGACATGCACTACCTGAGCCCGCAGCGGGTGCAGATCCGCTACGACCTGCCGCTGGCCGAGATCGTCCTCGACTTCTTCGACCTGCTCAAGTCCTCGACCCGCGGCTACGCCTCGCTCGACTACGAGCCGATCGGCAATCGCCCCGGAGATCTGGTCAAGGTGGACATCCTGCTTGCCGGCGAAAAGGTGGACGCGCTCTCGATCATCGTCCACCGCGATTTCGCCTACGAGCAGGGCAAGCGGCTGGTCGAGCGGCTGCGCAAGACGATCCCGCGCCAGCTCTTCGACGTACCGGTGCAGGCCGCGGTCGGCTCGCGGGTGCTGGCGCGGGAGACCGTCAAGGCGCTGCGCAAGGACGTCACCGCGAAGCTCTACGGCGGCGACGTCACCCGCAAGCAGAAGCTGCTGAAGAAGCAGAAAGCCGGCAAGAAGCGGATGAAGCAGGTGGGTCGGGTCGAGGTCCCGCAGGAGGCGTTCCTGGCGGTGTTAGAGATAGACGAATAAGCCCTCCCCGCGCCACCCGCGCGAGGAGCGGTCACTATGATCTCGCCGCCATGACGCTAAAGACGGATGCTGTTGGGAAGGTTTGGCCCGCCACGACGTATGAGGTGGGCAAGGAGAAGATCGGGGAGTACGCGACGGTGATCGGGTTGGAGAGCCCGGTCCACTTCGACCGCGAGGCGGCCAAGGCGGCCGGCTATCGCGACGTCGTGGCGCCGCCGATGTTCTGCGTCGTCTACAGCGCTCCGGCCCTGGCGCCGGCGATGTTCGACCCCGAGGTTGGGATGAACTTCGCCGCGATGGTGCACGGCGGCCAGGAGTTCGAGTGGGGGGAGCCGGCCTGCTCGGGCGATGAGATCACCACCACCGCCAAGTGCCTGGAGATCTACGAGAAGGACGGCAAGGGCTTCTACGTCTTCGAGTCCAACTCGGTCAACCAGAACGGCGAGCGGGTGGTGCGCGGCACCTGGACCAACATCGTCAGGGGGGTATGAGATGGCCGAGCTGAAGGTCGGAGACCAGGTCCCCGAGCTGCGGGTGACCCCCGACAAGTACCTGCCGCATCGCTACGCGGGCGCCTCGGGCGACTTCAACCCGATCCACATCGACCCCGAGTTCGCCAAGATGGTCGGTCTGCCGGGAACCATCCTCCACGGCCTCTACATGATGGGGCTCGTCGCCCGCGCCGCCACGGACGTCGCCGGCGGTGACCCGGGCTCGCTGAAACGCCTCTCGGTCCAGTTCCGCGGCATGGGAGCGCCCGAGACGGAGATCGTCGTCACCGGCACGGTCAAGTCGGTTGAGGACGGCAGGGCCGTGGTGGACACGGTCGCCGCCCAGGGCGAGAACCAGACGATCCGCAACGCCGAGGCAGAGGTGCAGCTCTAGCGGTTCCTAGAATGGAGGGCCGATGCTCTCCGTACGGCAAGATCTGATCCTTCGCTTGGTGGTCGAGGCGTACCTCGGCTCGGCTCGGCCCGTCCCCTCGAAGGAGGTGGCGGAGAGGCCCGAGGTCGAGTGGGGGGCTTCGACGGTTCGGGCGGAGTTGGCCGCCCTGGAGGCCGGCGGGTACTTGACGCATCCACATACCTCGGCCGGGCGGGTCCCGACGGATTCGGGCTATCGCCGCTATGTCGACCTGCTGATGGAGGGCGGAATGCCCTCCGGGGGAGTCGAGTTGGAGCTGTTGCGCCTGCGGCGAGAGGTCGACGAGGCGATGCGGGAGACGACGGTCGCCCTGGCGCAGGTAACCGACCTGATGGCGATGGTCACCGCGCCGCCGCTCGCCACGGCGACGATTCACCGGGTCGAGGTGCTGCTGCTGGCGCCGACCAAGGTGATGGTGGTCGCGATCGCCTCCACCGGGGATGTGACCACGCGAACCTTTGGCTTCGAGGACCCGGTCGATCCAGGTCTGGTCGAGTGGGCCTCCAGCTACCTCAACGAGTCCCTTGCCGGAATGGGCATCGGCGCGCGGATGATCGCCAGCCGGCTCGCCGACCCCGAGCTTGGCCCGGCCGAGAGGGCTTTCCTCGCCACGCTCGGAGTGGTCTTCACCGAGCTGGAGGGGGAGGCCGACGACGCCCTCTACACCGACGGCGCCGCCCGCCTGCTGTCCGAGGCGCATTTCGCCGATCTGCCCCATGCCGACAAGCTGATGAGTGCGCTGGAGCGGCGCGCCAGCGTGCTGCGCATGCTTCGCTCCGCACTCGATGAGCCCTCGGTCTTCCTCTGGATCGGCGACGAGAACCCACAGCCGGAGTTGCGCTCGGTCAGCGTCGTCGGCGCCAACTACGGCCTCGGGCACCGCAACCTCGGCTCGGTGGGGGTGGTCGGGCCGCTGCGGATGGACTACACGACCGCGATCGTCTCGGTCCAGGGGGCCGCGCGCGAGCTCTCGCGCTACTTCGAGACCGTCTACGACGATTGACCTGATGCCTCGCGACTACTACGAGGTTCTCGGCGTCGACCGGAGCGCCGGCGAGGTGGAGGTGAAGAGGGCGTTCCGCCGCCTCGCCCGCGAGCTGCATCCGGACGTCAACAACCACGACCCCGAGGCGGAGGAGAAGTTCAAGCAGGCCGCGGAGGCCTACGAGGTCCTATCCGACCCGGAGCGGCGTCGCACCTACGACGCCTACGGCCACGAGGGGCTGCGATCGGGCGGTTTCGACCCGCGCAGCTCGGGGTTCGGCTCGATCGACGAAATCTTCCAGGCCTTTTTCGGTGGCGAGGCGTTCGGCTTCGGCGGCGGGCAGGCCGGCGGCGGCGACATCGCGGTAACGGTCGAGGTCGACCTGGAGGCGGTCGCCTCGGGGACGCGGCGCGAGGCCAGCTTCGACGCGGTCAGCGCCTGTGAGCATTGCCGCGGCAACGGCGCCGAGCCGGGAACGCCGATCGACACGTGCGAGCGCTGCGGAGGGGCTGGCCAGCTGCGCCAGGTGACCCGCACGCCGTTCGGGCAGATGGTGCGCGGCGTCGTCTGCGACGCCTGCGGGGGCGCCGGGAAGGTCCCCCAGACCCCCTGCGCCGAGTGTCGCGGCAGCGGTCGCACCGTCGGGCGCAGGACCGAGGAGATCGAGATACCGGCGGGGATCGAGAGCGGCCAGCGCCTGCGGATCGCCGGCGCCGGCCACGCCGGCGAGGCCAGGGCGCCGGCGGGCGACCTCTACGTCGAGGTTCGTGTCGCCGAGGACGAGCGTTTTCGCCGCGACGGCAACGACCTGGTCAGCGTCGTGGCGCTTCCCGCCACGGAGGCGATGCTGGGCGCGACCGTCACGATTCAGACCCTCGACGGCGAGCGGGAGGTGGAGGTGCCGGCCGGAACGCAGCCGGGCTTCGAGCAGGTATTGCGGGGAGCCGGCCTGCCACGCCTAGGCGGCGGTCGCCGCGGCAACCAGCGGATTGTCTTCAACGTCGTCGTACCCACCAACCTCTCCGAGGACCAGCGAGAGCTGGCGCAGCGGCTCGATCGGACCCTCGAGGAGGAGAACCTGAATCCCTCCCACGGCGAGGGCTTCTTCAACCGCGTCCGCAGAGCCTTCAATTGATTCGTCTCGCGGTGCGGTGTGCGCCGGAGCAGGCGGACCTGGTGCTCGCCGAGCTGACCGTGCTGGCACCCAACGGGGTGGAGGAGGAGCGCGGGCAGGGCTACGTCGAGTACGCGATCTACGGGGGCGAGGGGGAGCTGCCCGAGCTCGGTGAGATCGACGCAGCGATCGGAGAGGGCCTGGTCGAGGTGAGCGCGACCGAGATTCCCGACGACTGGGCCGACCGCTGGCGCGACTTCCACAAACCGCTCCTGGTCGGCGGGCGGCTCTGGTTGCGTCCCTCCTGGGAGGAGCCGCGCGAGGACGCGATCGACCTGGTCGTCGACCCCGGCCTGGCCTTCGGCACCGGCGCCCATCCGACCACACGACTCTGCCTGGAGTACCTGCTCGAGCTGGCAGATGCCGGCGCGGCGCGTGGGCCGCTCACCGATCTCGGCACCGGCTCGGGCGTCCTGGCGATCGCCGCGGCGAAGCTTGGCTGGGGTCCGGTGCGCGGTTACGACCACGAGCCCCCCGCGCTCGAGGCGGCCGCCGCCAACGCCGCCGCCAACGGGGTCGACGTCGAGCTCGAGCGCGTCAACCTGCGCGAGGAGCTGCCCCCGCTCGCGGCGACGACTGTCGCCAACCTGACCGCGCCGATCCTCACCGCCGTCGCCGCTCAGCTCGCGAGCTACTTGGGGACCCCTTCCCCGGCCCCCGAGACGCTCGTCTGTTCAGGGCTGCTTCCCTCTGAGCTCGATGACGTCGCGGCGGCTTTCGCGCACGCGGGCTTCGCCGAGGTCGAGCGCCGCCGCGCGGGCGACTGGGCGGCTCTGCTGCTCCGCCGCGCCTGACGGGCTTTCTGCCGTCCGGTGGAATATGTTTCCGCCGATGCTCGCGACCGTCACCGGATACAGCATCGGGCTCTTCGTCCACGTGCTCGCGGTCGTGCTCGCCTTCGGCCCGACCTTCGGCTACGGGATCTTCATCGGCGTGGCCGAAAAAAGCGACCCCCGCAGTGTCCCAGCCGTGTTGAGGGGAATCCAGCAGACCGACCGCTTCCTGGTCAGGCCTGGGTTGATCGTCGTCCTCCTCGCCGGCATCTACATGCTGATCGACGGCCACATCGACGCCGGTGAATCCTGGGTCAGTGTCGGTTTCGTGGCGATCGTCGTCCTGCTCGGGATGGCGCACGGCTTCTTCCGGCCCAACGTGGAGAGGGCCCTGGAGCTCTCGGAGCGCGACCTCGCCGCCGGCGACACGCTCGGCGCCGAGTCCGGCGCCATCGCCAAGAAGCTCGAGACGGGCGGCAAAATCGCCGGCGTGATCGTCGCGATCGCGATCTTCTTCATGGTCGTCCAGCCCTGACGGCCCTGTCCGCGGCAGCCGCTCAGCTCGACGCCTCCCTCCCGATCGCGATGTTCGATTCCGGGGTCGGGGGCCTGACGGTGCTGCACGAGTGCCTGGTCTCGCTTCCCGAGGAGGACTTCGTCTACCTCGGCGACACGGCGATGTTCCCCTACGGGACCAGGGACCCCGTCGAGTTGCGGAAGCGGATTCGCGGCATCGCCGAGCTGCTGCTCGACGGTGGCGCCAAGCTGTTGGTGATCGCCTGCAACACGGCCACCTCGATCGGCGAGGACGTTGCCCGCGAGGTCGCCGCGGAACGTGGGGTGGAGGTGGTCCCTGTGGTGGAGCCGCAGGCCGAGATCGCGGCGGCGATCACCGACAGCGGTAAGGTCGGCGTGCTGGCGACGCCGAACACGGTGGAGAGCGGTGCCTATCGCCGCTCGCTGGAAGAGCAGGGACGCGCCCTCGAGGTGACCGAGGTCGAGGCGCCGGACCTCGCCCCCTTCATCCAGGAGGGCTCGCCCTTCGACGAAAACGTGATGGCGATGGCCCGCGCCTACTGCGAGCCGCTGAAGCGCGCCGATGTCGACACCCTGATCCTCGGCTGCACCCACTACCCCCTGGTCGCGCCGATGCTCCAGCGCATCCTCGGCCGCGACGTCCGCCTGGTCAGCGGCGGCCACGCCGTCGCCGCCGCCGCCCAGCGCTCGCTCGAGCGCCGCGGCCTTGCCCGCGAGTCCGACGGCGAGGGCTCCTACCGCTTCCTCTGCAGCGGTGACGTCGACTCCTTCCGCAACCTGGGTACCCGCTTCCTCCAGATGCCGCTGGGGAAAGTCGAGGCTGTTGCCATCGAGGGCGGCGACGTGTCTACCCTTAGCCCATGAGCAAGACGATCCTGGAGCGGGTGCAGGCGGATGTGCGGACGGCGATGAAAGCCGGCGATCGCGAGCGGGTGGGGGCACTGCGGATGGTGGTCGACGCGCTTCAGCAGGACGCCAAGCTGGGCAAGGGCGACGAGGTCGCGGTGCTCCAGCGCGAGCGCAAGAAGCGACTGGAGGCGGCTGAGGCCTACCGCGACGCGGGTCGCGCCGAGCAGGCTGCCGCCGAGAATTTCGAGGCCGAGCTGATCGAGAGCTACCTGCCGCAGCAGCTTTCCGACGAGGAGCTGGGTGAGCTGGTCGACGCCGCGGTGGCGGAGACCGGCGCCAGCGAACAGCGCCAGATGGGCCAGGTGATGTCGGCGCTGATGCCGAGGCTGGGCGGGCGAGCCGACGGCAAGCGGGTCAGCGCAGCGGTGCGTGAGCGGCTTGGCGCGTAGGCAGCTGACCCTCGACAACAGCGTCGCCGCCGAGCTGGCGGGTTCCGAGGACGCGATCCTGCGGGCGCTGCGCGGCCGTCTCGACTGCGACCTGCACCTGCGCGGCAACGTCCTCACCCTCGACGGCGACTCCGGCGACGTGCAGACCGCCGCCACCGTCGTCGACGAGCTGGTCGACCTGATCGAGCAGGGGCACGAGGTGGCGCCGGGGACGATCGAAGCGGTCACCGGGGCACTCGACGCGCACGAGAGCCCGGCCGAGATCCTCGAGGACGTCGTCTGGCGGCACCGCAACACCAAGGTCGCGCCGAAGACCCTCAATCAGAAGCGCTACGTCGACTCGATCCGTCGCCACACGATCACCTTCGGGATCGGCCCGGCCGGCACCGGCAAGACCTTTCTCGCGGTGGCGATGGCCGCCGCCGCCCTGGCTGAGCGCGAGGTCCAGCGCATCATCCTCACCCGCCCCGCGGTAGAGGCGGGGGAGAGCCTCGGCTTCCTCCCCGGCGACATCCAGGCCAAGGTCGATCCCTACCTGCGCCCGCTCTTCGACGCCCTCTACGACATGCTCGATCCCGACCGGGTCAACGGCTACTTCGAGCGCGGCGTGATCGAGGTGGCGCCGCTGGCCTTCATGCGCGGCCGGACGCTCAATGATTCCTTTGTGATCCTCGACGAGGCCCAGAACACCAGCCCGGAGCAGATGAAGATGTTCTTGACACGGCTCGGCTTCAACTCGCGGATGGTGGTCACCGGCGACATCACCCAGATCGATCTGCCAACCGACCAGCGTTCCGGCCTGATCGCCGTGCGTGACATCCTCAGCGAGGTCGCCGACATCTCCTTCGTCCATTTCGGCGGCGAGGACGTGGTCCGACACAAGCTGGTTCAGCGCATCGTCGCGGCGTATGGGGAGCACGCCGAGCACGAGTCGAACCGCCCGCGGTGACCGTCGACCTCTCCGACGTGCCCACCGAGCTGCGCGACCCCGTCGCAGCGGCACTGGACGCCGCCGGCGTGGAGGACGGCCACCTCGCCGTGGAGCTGGTCGACGCCGAGCGCATCCGCGAGCTGAACCGCGAGCACCGCGGCAGGGACGCGCCCACCGACGTGCTCGCCTTCCCGCTCGACGGCCCCGGGCCGACGGCGGGGCCTCGCGAGCTGGGGGACGTCGCGATCTGCCCCGAGCACTGCACCGACCTCGTCGAAGCAGCGGTTCACGGCACCCTGCACCTATGCGGCATGGACCACGAGACCGATCGAGGGGAGATGCTGGCCATGCAGGATCGAGTGCTGGCGGGGCTGCGGTGACCCGCGCTGGCTTCATCGGCCTCGCCGGGCGTCCCAACGTCGGCAAGTCGACCCTGGTCAACACGATCGTCGGCTCGCGGGTCGCGATCGTCTCGGTGCGGCCGCAGACGACGCGGCGCGCGATCCGCGGGGTCGCCACCGACCTCGACGCCGGCTGCCAGCTCGTCCTCGTCGACCTGCCCGGGGTGCAGCGCCCCCGCGACGTGCTCACCGAGCGCATGCAGCGCCGCGTCGAGCGAGAGCTGGCGGAATCGGACCTGGCCCTGATCGTGATCAACGGCGAGGAGGGCGTCGGCCCCGGCGACCGCTTCATCGCTCGCGCCCTGCTCGGAGCGGGGGCGGAGGTGCCGGTGATCTGCGCAGTCAACAAGTCCGACCGCCTCGGCCCCAACGAGCTCGTTCCCGTTCTCGCCGCCGCCGCCGAGCTGGAGGGGATCGACGAGGTCTTCCCGGTCAGCGCCCGCACCGGCGAGGGCCTGGAGGCGCTGATCGGGCGGCTTGGGGAGCTGCTGCCGGAGGGGCCCTACATGTATCCGCCCGAGGACCACAGCGACCAGTCGAGCGAGGTGCTGCTGGCCGAGCTGATCCGTGAGCAGGTGCTGAACCGCACTCGCGAGGAGATTCCACACTCGGTCGAGGTGTCGGTGAAGGAGATCGCCCAGCGCGAGGACGGCCTGACCACGGTCCGCGCCGAGGTTTGGGCCGAGGCCGAGTCGCAGAAGGGCATCCTGGTCGGTAGGGGCGGGGCCAAGATCGGCGAGATCGGCGCCGCCGCCCGTCGCTCGCTCGAAGCCGAGCTGGGCGGCAAGGTCCACCTCGATCTCCAGGTTCGCGTCCGGCGCCGCTGGCGCCGCGACGAGGACCTCTTGGATCGGCTCGGGATCGAGTGAGGCGGCTGCCACTACGATTGTCCGGTGTTCGAGCAGATTCGCTTTGACGAGCAGGGGTTGGCGCCGTGTGTGGCGCAGGATTTCGCGAGCGGTGAGGTGCTGACTCTGGCGTATGTGAATGCTGCGTCCCTTCGCCTGACCGTCGAGACCGGGGAAGTCCATTTCTTCAGTCGCTCACGTGAACAGATTTGGCGCAAAGGGGAAGAGTCCGGCAACGTCTTGAAGTTGAAGCAGTTGCGCTACGACTGCGACGGCGACGCGATCGTCGCCCTGGTCGAGCCGGCGGGGCCGGCCTGCCACACGGGCGAGCGGACCTGCTTCTTCCGCGAGCTCGGCGACGGCGAGCGGGCGCCGCTCGCCCACGAGGCGCTGCCGACCCTGGAGCGAACCCTGCGCAGCCGCGCCGCCGAGCGGCCGCCGGGGAGCTACACGGTGAAGCTGCTCGACGACCCGAGCCTGATCGGCGAGAAGATCCAGGAGGAGGCCGAGGAGGTCGCGCGCGCGGGTCGTGACGAGTCCGACGAGCGAGTCGCCGAAGAGGCGGCCGACCTGCTCTACCACCTCAGCGTCCTGCTGGCCTCGCGCGAGGTTCCCCTCTCCGCCGCGATGGAAGTGCTCAATGGCCGTCGCGGCTGATTTCGAGCTGGGATTGGAGCCGAGCCTGGAGGAGGCGCGCCGGCTCGCCGAGCAGGGCAACGTCGTGCCCATCCGCGCCCGCTTCGTCGACGACTGCGAGACGCCCGTCTCCGCCTTCCTCAAGCTCCGTGCCGGAGAGCCCGAGGGCGCGCCATGCTTCCTGCTCGAGTCGGCCGAGCAGGGACAGGTCGGGCGCTACTCCTTCGTCGGCTTCCGCCCGCGTTCGGTGCTGCGCTGGAGCGACGGCGTGCTCTCGGAGTCCGGCGGCGCGAGCCGGGAGGCGCCCGATCCCTACGCGGCGGTCGCCGAGTACCTGGCCGCCTTCGAGCCCGCGCCGGTCGAGGGCCTGCCGCCCTTCTTCGGCGGCGCGGTCGGCTTCTTCGGCTACGACCTGGTGCGCACGGTCGAGCCGCTCGGTGAGCCCAACCCAGACCCGCTCGGCCTCCCGGACATGGCGCTGATGGTGACCGACGTGATGCTCGTCTTCGACCACCTCCGCCACGAGCTGACGATCCTCGCCTGCGCCTTCGCCGACGACGAGGGCGGGATCGACGCCGCCTACGAGCGCGCAGCGGCGACGATCGCGGCGATGCGCGACCGCCTCCGCGGCGCCGTCCCCGCGCCGGAGCGGCCGATCGTCACCGAACCGCCGCGGTTCGAGTCGAACATGCGACGGGAGGAGTTCGAAGCCATGGTCGCCCGGATCATCGAGTACGTCCACGCCGGCGACGCCTTCCAGGTCGTCCCCTCCCAGCGCTTCTCGGCGCCCGCCGCGGTCGAAGCCTTCTCGGTCTACCGCGGCCTTCGCGCCGTCAACCCCTCGCCCTACATGTACTTCCTCGAGTTCGGCGACTTCCAGATCGCCGGCGCCTCGCCCGAGCCCCTGGTCAAGGTCGAGGGCCGCCGCGTCTCGAGCCGGCCGATCGCCGGCACCTCGCCGCGCGGCCGCAGCGAGGAGGAGGACCGCCGCCTCGCCGAGCGCCTCATCAACGACCCCAAGGAGCGGGCCGAGCACGTGATGCTGGTCGACCTCGGCCGCAACGACCTCGGCCGCGTCTGCGAGTACGGCTCGATCGGCGTCGACGAGCTGATGGTGGTCGAGACCTACTCCCACGTCCTCCACATCGTCAGCCAGGTCTCGGGCCGGCTGCGCGAGGGGGTGACGGCGATGGACGTGATGCGCTCGGCGCTGCCGGTGGGGACGCTGTCGGGCGCTCCGAAGGTGCGGGCGATGCAGATCATCGACGAGCTCGAGCCGGTCAAGCGCTGCTCCTACGGAGGCGCGATCGGCTACCTATCCTGGAACGGCGACCTCGACACCGCGATCCACATCCGCACCGTCGTCGTCAAGGACGGCCAGATCCACGTGCAGGCCGGCGGCGGCACCGTCGCCGACGCCAAGCCGGCCTACGAGTACAACGAGTCCGTGAACAAGGCGAAGGCGGTCTTCCGCGCCGTCGAGCTCGCCTGCGAGCAACCCGACTGGCCGTGACCACCATGCGCGTCCTCGTGATCGACAACTACGACTCCTTCACCTACAACCTGGTCCAGTACCTGGGCGAGCTGGGGGCGGAGATCGAGGTGGTGCGCAACGACAAGGCCGAGGTCGGCGAGCTGCTCGAGCGCGGCGCCGAGCGCCTGGTGGTCTCTCCCGGGCCCTGCACCCCGGCCGAGGCCGGGATCTCCGGCGCCGCGATCCGCGCCTTCGCCGAGGCCGGCACGCCGGTGCTCGGGGTCTGCCTCGGCCACCAGGCGATGGTCGAGGTCTTCGGCGGCAAGGTCGTCCAGGGCGAGCCGGTCCACGGCAAGGACGCCGAGATCGAGCACGACGGCAAGACGATCTACACCGGCCTGCCGAGCCCGCTGGTCGCCGGTCGCTACCACTCGCTCGTCGCCGACCCCGATCTCCCCGACGAGCTGGAGTTGAGCGCGACCCTCGGCGAGATCGTGATGGGAGCCCGCCATCGCGAGCTGCCCGCAGAGGGCGTCCAGTTCCACCCCGAGTCGGTGCTGACCCCCCAGGGCAAGCACCTGCTCGCCAACTTCCTCGGCGCAATCTGAGATGCCCAACGACGTCGTCACCCGGGCGATCGACGCGGTCTGCCGCGGCGACCACCTCACCGCCGACCACGCTTCGGCGGTGCTCGCCGAGATCATGGAGGGCCGCACCGATCCGGTCCAGACCGGCGCCTTCCTGGTCGCGCTGCGGGCAAAGGGGGAGACGGTGCCGGAGCTGATCGGCCTGGCGCGTACGATGCGCGCGTTCGCCTCCCAGGTCGAGCCCGACCGGGAGGACCTGGTCGACACCGCGGGCACCGGCGGCGGGCCGTCGACCTTCAACGTCTCCACCACCGCGGCCCTGGTCGCCGCCGGCGCCGGTTGTGCGGTCGCCAAGCACGGCAACCGCTCCAACACGAGCAGGTGCGGGTCCGCCGACCTGCTGGAGGCGCTCGGCGTGAACATCGACCTCGGCCCCGAGGCCGTGGCCGAGTGCATTGACGAGGTCGGCTTCGGCTTCATGTTCGCCCCGCGCCACCACGCGGCGATGGCCAACGTCGTTCCGGTCCGCAGGGAGCTGGGCGTGCGAACGATCTTCAACTTCCTCGGCCCGCTGACCAACCCGGCGGGCGCCGAACGGCAGCTGCTCGGCGTCTCCGACCGCCACTACCAGGAGACGATCGCCGAGGCGCTGGTCGGGCTGGGCAGCGCGCGGGCGATGGTCGTCGCTGCAGACGACGGCGTCGACGAGCTCTCGATCTCGGCGCGCACGCGCGTGATCGAGGTCGCCGACGGCGGCACCGCGGAGTGGTTCGTCGAGCCCGGTGAGCTCGGGCTGTCCGAGGCCAGCCTGGAGGATGTCGCGGGCGGCACGCCCGAGCAGAACGCTGCGGCGTCGCGAGCGGTGCTGGAGGGCGAGAGCGGCCCCCGCCGCGACCTCGTCCTGCTCAACGCCGGCGCCGCGATCTACGTCGGAGGCCGCGCCGCGGACCTCGCCGGCGGCATCGAGAAGGCAGCTGCGGCGATCGATTCCGGGGCGGCGAGGGAGATCCTTGACCGCCTGATTGCGACGACGGCCAGGCTCGCCGACTAGGCTCTCTCAGTCAAGTGAGCATGATCGAGCAGCTCATCTCCGCGGCCCGGGAGGGGGTGGACCGCCGCCGCCGAGAGGTTCCGCAGGCGGACCTCGAATTGCGCCTGGCCGGTCGCGGTCACGACCGGCCCTTCAGCGAGGCGCTGGTGCGGCCAGGGATGTCGCTGATCGCCGAGTTCAAGCGCCGCTCGCCCAGCGCCGGAGACATCTCCCTCTCGGCCAAGGTGGCCGAGCAGGTGGGCGCCTACGAGCGCGGCGGCGCCGCCGCGCTCTCCATCCTCACCGACGAGACTCACTTCGGCGGCTCGCTCGACGACCTGCGGGCTGCGCGCGCCGCCTGTGAGCTGCCGATCGTCCGCAAGGACTTCATCGTCGACCCCTACCAGCTCTACGAGGCAGCGGTCAACGGCGCCGACGCGGTGCTGCTGATCGTTCGTGCCCTCGGCGACGACGCCCTGCACTCCCTCTTCGACGAGGCTCGCGCGATCGACCTCGACTGCCTGGTCGAGGTCCACGACGCGACAGAGCTGGAACGGGCGCTGGAGCTCGACACCGACGTGATCGGAATCAACAACCGCGACCTCGACGCCGGCAGGGTCGACGTTTCCACCACCTACGAGCTGATGCCCGACGTGCCGGCAGGAAAGACCGTGGTCGCGGAGAGCGGGATATCGCAGCGCTCCGAGCTGGAGGAGCTGGAGCGGGTCGGGGTCGACGCGGTCCTGGTCGGGGGCGTGCTGATGGAAGCCGCCGACCCGGAGGCGAAGACGCGCGAGCTGACCGGGGCGGACGAAGGCACCCGCGAGCACCTCTTCCAGTAGGCGCCCCCGAATTTAGGAAGTCTTTTGAGTTCGTTTAGGGCCAGATCAGCGCCGGGGCAGATCATCGCCGCATGATTCGAAGGGTGCAGGGGTTCTTCCGCAAGCCGTTTGGCTCGGCGCTGCTCGGCGGCGCCGTCGTCGCCGCCTTCGGCTGGGTTGCGATCTCCGCCGGCTGGATCGCCGCCCAGGGTGGCTCGACCACGACCGTCGCGGCGCCGCTGGCCGCCCCCGCGGTCAGCAAGGGCGAAGGCGACACCAACGTCGTCAACCAGATCTACCGCCGCGACGGCCAGGGCGTCGCCTTCATCCAGGCCGACCAGCCCGCCCAGGCGCCGTCGCCGTTCGACCCCTTCGGGGAATCCCAGGGCGGGGGCACCGCGACCGGTTCGGGCTTCGTGATCGACAACGAAGGCCACATCCTGACCAACAACCACGTCGTCTCCGGCGCCAGCCGGATCCAGGTCAAACTCGGCGCCTCCGACACGACCTACGGCGCCACCGTGGTCGGCGCCGACCCGGCCACCGACATCGCCCTGCTCAAGGTCGACGCCCCCTCCGATCAGCTTCACCCGCTGGCGCTGGGCGAATCCTCGACGCTCGAAGTCGGCGACCCGGTGGTCGCGATCGGAAATCCCTTCGGGCTCGACCGCACCGTCACCAGCGGCATCGTCTCGGCGCTGCAGCGCCAGATCCAGGCCCCCAACGGCTTCTCGATCTCCAACGTGATCCAGACCGACGCCGCAATCAACCCCGGCAACTCGGGTGGTCCGCTGATCGACGCCTCCGGGAACGTCGTCGGCATCAACTCCCAGATCGAGACCGGCGGCAGCGGCAGCGGCAACGTGGGGATCGGCTTCGCGATCCCGATCGACACGGCGCGCACCGAGATCAAGCAGCTCGAGACCACCGGCAAGGTCGAGCACGCCTTCCTCGGCATCAGCGGCACCAGCATCACCCCGGACCTGGCGCGGGCGGTCAACCTGCCCGTGAAGGAGGGGGTGCTCGTCCAGGAAGTGGTCAAGGGAGGCCCTGCCGACAAGGCGGGCATCCAGGGCGGCGGCACCTCGGCGACGATCGAAGGCGCCAGCTTCAGCCTCGGCGGCGACATCATCACCGAGGTGAACGGCAGGAAGATCTCCTCGATGGAGGACGTCGTCAACGTCGTCAACTCCGCCAAGCCGGGCGAAACCGTGGAACTGACGGTGCTGCGGGGCGGCTCCACCAAGACCGTCAGCGTCACGTTCGGCGAAAGGCCGGCGTCGGTGAAGGACTCCCAGTCCGGTCTGCCCGGCCCGTTGGGCAAGTAGCTTCCGTACCCTGAAGGGGTGCGGGTAAAGATCTGCGGACTAACCGACCTGGACGACGCCGCTGAGGCCGTGAGGCTGGGCGCCTGGGCTCTCGGCCTGATCCACTTCGACCGCAGCCCGAGGCGCTGCGACCCGACTGTGGCGGCCGAGATTGCCGCTGCGTTCCGGCGCAAGTGCGAGATCGCGGGGGTCTTTGTCAACCCGACCCTGGAGGAGGTCGACCACGCGGTCGAGAACGCCGGGCTGAGCATCGTGCAGCTCAACGGGATGGAGGGAACCTCCTTCTGCACCGAGGTCGCGCGACGCACCGGCGCCAAGGTCGTGAAGGCGATCCACGTCGCCAGCGCCGCCGACATCCACGGGGCCGAGGCCTACCGCACCGACTTCCACCTCTTCGACCGTCGCGGCAAGGGCCTCTGGGGCGGCACCGGCGAGAGCTTCGACTGGGGCCTGCTGCGCGATCGCCGCTCCGAGGTGCCGGCGATCCTCGCCGGCGGCCTGCGGCCGGATAACGTCGCCGAGGCGATCGCCGTCACCCATCCCTACGCGGTCGACGTCGCGAGCGGGGTGGAGACCGAGCCGGGTCGCAAGGACCACACGGCGATGGAGGCGTTCTTCGAGGCTGCGCGCGGCGCTAGCGTCCCGGCAGCATGAGCGCGGTCGAGGAGAGGTTCGGCCCCTATGGGGGGCGCTATGTGCCGGAGACGCTGATCCCGGCGCTCGAGGAGCTGACCGCCGCCTGGGCGGCGGCGCGCGAGGACGAGGAGTTCCAGCGGCGCCTTGCCCTCCTGCACCGCGACTTCATCGGCCGCCCGACGCCGCTCTACCTGGCCGGCCGCCTCTCCGAGCGGGCCGGGCGCACCGTCTACCTGAAGCGCGAGGACCTCGCCCACACCGGCGCCCACAAGATCAACAACGCGATCGGCCAAGCCCTGCTCGCCCAGCGGATGGGCAAGCCGCGGGTGATCGCCGAGACCGGAGCCGGCCAGCACGGCGTCGCGACCGCAACCGCCTGCGCACTGCTCGGTCTCGAGTGCGTCGTCTACATGGGGACCGAGGACATTCGTCGGCAGAAGCCCAATGTCGAGCGAATGGGCCTGCTCGGCGCCGAGGTCGTGCCGGTGGAGGCTGGCGCCCGCACCCTGAAGGAGGCGGTCAGCGCTGCGATCCGCGACTGGGTGACGAACGTCGAGACGACCCATTACGTGATCGGGTCGGCCGTCGGCCCGGCGCCCTTCCCGGCGCTGGTGCGCGATCTGCAGCGGGTGATCGGCGACGAGGCGCGCGAGCAGGCGCTTGCGGCCGAGGGGGTTCTACCCGCACGCGTGATCGCCTGCGTCGGCGGCGGCTCCAACTCGATCGGCATCTTCACCCCGTTCATCGAGGACGAGGGGGTGGAGCTGATCGGCGTCGAGGCCGCGGGGGAGGGGCTGCAGAGCGGCCGTCACGGCGCCTCGCTGCTGGCCGGAAGCGCCGGCGTCCTGCACGGTTCGCTCTCCTCGGTGCTGGCTGACGAGGAGGGGCAGATCCTCGAGGCCCACTCGGTCTCGGCCGGCCTCGACTACCCCGGGGTCGGCCCCGAGCACGCCCACCTGCGCGACACCGGTCGCGCCCGCTACGTCGCCGTCACCGACGAGCAGGCCCTCGCCGCCTTCGGCGAGCTGTCGCGGCTGGAGGGGATCATCCCTGCGCTGGAGTCATCCCACGCGATCGCCTGGCTGCTGGAGGACGGCGGCGGGGAGGGCTACGACGTGCTGTGCCTGAGCGGCCGCGGCGACAAGGACCTGGCCGAGGTCTTGGAGCGGACGGGTGGCTGAGATCGAAGCGGCCTTCGCGGCCGCACGCGCGGAGGGGCGCGCCGCGCTGATGCCCTACATGATGGCCGGCTACCCCGACCAGGCCACATCGCTGGCGGTCGCCGCGTCCTACGCCGGCGCCGGCGCCGACCTGATCGAGCTGGGCGTGCCCTTCTCCGACCCGCTCGCCGACGGTCCGGTCATCCACGCCGCCGCGACCGCGGCGCTGGCAAACGGCGCCACGCTCGCCTCCGCTCTGGAGGTCTGCGAATCGATCTCGGCGCGGCTGCCGGTCGTCCTCATGGTCTACGCCAACATGGTGCTGGCCCAGGGCGGCGCCGCCGAGTTCGCCCGCCGTGCATCCGGCGCGGGCGCATCCGGCGCGATCGTCCCCGACCTACCCCTCGGCGAGGGGGAGGAGGTCCGCGGGGCCTTCGCCGCCGCCGGGCTGGCGCTCGTCCCTCTGGTTGCCCCGACCACGCCACCGGAGCGCCGCGCGCGGATCTGCGCCGCCGCCGAGGGCTTTGTCTACGTCGTCTCCACAGTCGGGACCACGGGCGAGCGCGCCGAGGTCCCCGCCCGCCTCGCCGGCCTGGTTGCCGCAGCCAAGGCCGAGTCCGAGGTGCCCGTCGCGGTCGGCTTCGGGATCGGCACCCCCGAGCAGGCGGCGCGTGTCGGCGAGATAGCCGACGGCGTCATCGTCGGCAGCCGCCTCGTGCGGGCGGTCGGAGAGGCGGGCTCGGCGGACGATGCCGCCGATGCAGTCGCCGCCTTCCTGTGCGAAACACGCGACGCCCTCTCCGGGTAGGATCACCGCCGCATGGGACTGGTCGTAACGCTCTTTCTTGCGCTCGCCGCGATGGCGATCTCCTACGCTTTCGGCCAGGGAGGTCCCGTCGCCGGCCTCGTCTTCTTCACCGTGCTGCTGATCGGCGCCGCGATTCGCGTCTTTCAGCCCAACTCCTAGGCGCGCGTCGCCACTACCTCCAGGTACTCCGGCTCCAGCACGAGGGCCCGGTCTCCGGCGGTGTTGCTCTCCTTGAGGTAGGCGCGCAGATCCGCCTCGAGCGCCTCCTCGCCCTCGGGCCCGACCCGCTCGAAGGCCACCTTGGTCGGGCCGAAGTAGGTGCGGAAGAAGTCCAGCCAGTGGTCGACCGAGCGAAAGGCCTGGCGCGTGGCCCTGCGCTCGATATGCAGGTCCGAGACCCCGTCGCCGAACAGCTCGCGCAGGCGCTCCTCGGTCCCCCAGAGCAGCGGTGGCTGGACTCCCGGCGGGGGCGGCGCGTGCTTGGCGACCGTCATGAACATCTTGCCGACGCCTCCGTCGGGCACCCAGTTGGCCATCCCGATCCGCCCCCCCGGCTTGCAGACGCGCAGCAGCTCGGCCGCCGTCTTCTCCTGGTCGGCGGCGAACATGGCGCCGAAGATCGACATCACCACGTCGAACTCCCCGTCTTCGAAGGGCAGGTCGGCGGCGTCCGCCTCGACGAACTCGACGTCGAGCCGCTCGGCGGCGGCGCGCTCCCGCCCGCGCTCGAGCAGGGCGGGGACGAAGTCGGCGCCGACCGTGTCGCCCCAGGCTCGCCGTGCCGCGGCCAGCGCTCCGTTGCCGCTGCCGCAGGCGACGTCGAGCACCCGCTCGCCGGGGACGATTTCCAGCGACTCCGCGAGCTCCTCGGCCACGATCACGATCAGTCCGGCGACCATTGCGAAGTCACCCTCCGACCAGGTCTTCTGCTGGATCTGGGTGATCGCACCGAAATCGACGTCGCTCATCTCCACTCCCTTTGGTCGCCCACGTAAGCTGAAGCCTAATGCGAATCGGCGTGCTCACCGGCGGGGGGGACTGCCCCGGGTTGAATGCGGCGATCCGGGCGATCGTCCGCAAGGGGGTGGAGCACTACGGCCACGACTTCGTCGGCTACCTCGACGGATGGCACGGGCCGCTGGAGCGCGACTTCAGCCCACTCGGGGTGCCCCAGGTGCGCGGCATCCTGCCGCGCGGAGGCACCATCCTGGGCTCGTCCCGGACCAACCCGTTCAAGGAGGAGGGCGGGCCGGAGCGGATAGCCGCGAACCTCGAGGCGGACGAAGTCGACGGCCTGATCGCGATTGGTGGCGAGGACACGCTGGGCGTCGCCGCCCGCCTGTACCAGGACCACGGCGTCCGCGTCGTCGGCGTGCCGAAGACGATCGACAACGACCTCGGCGCCACCGACTACACCTTCGGGTTCGACACCGCCGTCAACATCGCGATGGAGGCGATCGACCGCCTCCATACGACCGCCGACAGCCACCACCGAGTGCTGATCGTCGAGGTCATGGGGCGCCACGCTGGCTGGATCGCCTTCCACGCCGGACTCGCGGGGGGCGCCAACGTGATCCTCATCCCAGAGCTGCCATTCAGCGTCGAGCGGGTCTGCGAGTTCGTCGGACGGCGCTTCGAGAGCCGCTACGCGCCGATCATCGTCGTCTCCGAGGGCGCCCAGCCGGAGGGGGGCATGCCGGAAGTACAGGACGAGAAGCTCGACGCCTTTGGCCACGTCCGCCTCGGCGGCATCGCTCACTGGCTGGAAGGGGAGATCGAGCGGCGCACCGGCAAGGAGACGCGGGCCACGGTGCTGGGGCACGTGCAGCGGGGCGGCACTCCTACCGCTTTCGACCGAGTGCTCGCCACCCGCTTCGGCCTCCATGCGATCGATGCTGTCGACGCACATCGCTGGGGGACGATGACCGCGCTGCGCGGCATCGACATCCAGCTCGTCGAGCTCGGCGCGGCCACCGTCGAGCTGAAGACCGTTCCCGACTCCCTGTACCGCGAGGCAGAGGTCTTCTTCGGCTGAGGGGTCTTGGCCTGATCGCAGCCGCGCTTGCGGTGCTGACCCTCGCGGCTGCCGGCTGCGGGGGCGGGGGAGGGGTCGCCGAAGGTGCGACCGTGACCGTCTACGTCAGCGCGCCGCTACACGGCGATCGGGCGAACGAAGGCAAGGCGATGTGCGCCGGCGCAGAGCGCCAGGCCGGGAGTGCGGGCGACGTTCGGGTTCAGGTCGTCTGCCTCGACGACACCGGCGGAGGCGGGCATTGGTCCCTTGCCGCAGTCGGTGCGAACGCCCGCCGTGCTGCCGAGGACTCGACCGCCGTCGGCTACATCGGCGATGCCAATCCCACCGCTAGGCGTTTCTCGCAACCCATTCTCGAATCCGCCGGCATCGCCTCGATCTACCGCAGCTCCGGCGCCACCGCGATGGCGAAGCTCTTAGCGGCAATACACAGGGCTGGTGGCGGGCCGACCCTCCGTGAAGTTGTGCGCGACAGCCTTGCCGGGAGCTGAAAGAAGGGGGTGCAAGCGGCTAGAGCAAGTCTTCGAGCGCCTCGTCCAGCTCAGGGTGGCGGAACTCGTAGCCGAGGTCGAGCGCCCGCCGCGGCGCCACCCGCTGACCACTCCGCAGCACCGCGCCGAACTCGCTCCCGTACATCAGGTCAAGCGCAAATCCGGGCACGGGGACGACCGCGGGCCTGCCGAGGGCGCGGCCGAGCGCCTTCGACAGCACGCGATTGGTGACAGGCTTGGGTGCGGTCGAGTTGACGACACCGCTGACCGTCTCGTTGTCGAGTGCCCAGAGCACGATGCCGACCTCATCGTCTATGTGGACCCAGGAGACGTACTGGCGCCCGCCGGCGAGCGGCCCGCCGACCCCCAGCTTGAACGGAGTCAGGAGCTGCTTCAACATTCCGCCGCGGGGGTCGAGCACGTGGCCGGTGCGGACGACGACGAGGCGCACCCCGGCGCCCTCGACCTCGCGCGCGGCCTTCTCCCACTCGCATACCACCTCGGCGTCGAATCCCTCACCGGGCTCGGCCGACTCGTCGACGATTGCATCGCCGCGGTCGCCGTAGAAGCCGATCGCCGACTGGTTGACCAGCACCGAGGGCTTGCGCTTCAGTCCGGCGATCGTCCCGACCAGGTTGTGGGTGCCGGTACGGCGGCTCTCCATGATCCGCTGCTTCGCCTCGTCGGTCCAGCGCTGGTCGATCTTCTCGCCGAGTAGGTTGACCACCCCGTCGACGCTCTCGAAGGCCGCGGCCGGAGGCCGTTCCAGGGTCGGCTCCCAGGCGTGCCAGGTGACGCTTGGGTTGGTGCTCCGCGCCCGCCCCGGGTCGCGGGTCAGACCGACGACAGTGTCGCCCCGGACCAGCAGCGCGTCGCATAGCGCCGAGCCGATGAAGCCGCTGGCTCCGCTGACGAGGACCTTCACGAGGGGAGCGGGACCTCCACTGTGGAGAAGGTACCCGTCTCCTCGCTGAAGCGGGCGATGCCGTCGCGCTTGGCCTCCTCGACCACCGCGTGGGCCACCTTCGGCGCCACGTCGCGGTTGAAGACGCTGGGGATGATGTAGTCCTCGGAGAGGTCGTCGTCGGTGACCACCTCGGCGATCCCCTTGGCCGCCGCCAGCTTCATCTCCTCCGTTATCCGCGGTGCGCCGGCGTCGAGGGCGCCGCGGAAGATCCCGGGGAAGCAGAGCACGTTGTTGATCTGGTTCGGGTAGTCGGAGCGGCCGGTGGCCATGATCCGCACGTAGGGCGCTGCGTCCTCGGGCATAACCTCGGGGTTCGGGTTGGCCATCGCGAAGACGATCGCATCGTCGTTCATCTTGCTCAGGGCCTCCGCCGGGATGATCCCCGGGCCGGAGAGCCCGACGAAGAGGTCCATGCCCTCGATCACGTCGGCCGGCTGGCCGGTCGCGTGGTCGGGATTCGAGTTCTCCGCGTACCAGCGCTTGATCCCGCTCATCTCTCCCGACTGGTAGTCCTCGCGGGTGGTGGAGAGCGCGCCACTCCGGTCGCAGCCGACGATGTGGGTGACGCCGGAGGCGAGCATCATCTTGGTCACCGCCACCCCAGCGGCGCCGAGCCCGACCACCAGCACGCGCAGCTCCTCGATCGGCTTGCCGACGATCTTCAGTGCGTTGAACAGCGCTGCCATCACCACAACGGCGGTGCCGTGCTGGTCGTCGTGGAAGACGGGAATGTCGAGTGACTCCTTCAGCCGGTCTTCGATCTCGAAACAGCGCGGGGCGGAGATGTCCTCGAGGTTGATGCCGCCGAAGGTCGGCGCGATCAGCTCCACTGCCTTGATGATCTCCTCGGCGTCCTGGGTGTCGAGGCAGATCGGGAAGGCGTCGACGTCGGCGAACTCCTTGAACAGCATCGCCTTGCCCTCCATCACCGGCATCGCCGCCTCCGGGCCGATGTTGCCGAGCCCGAGCACGGCGCTGCCGTCGGAGACGACCGCGACCATGTTCTTCTTGATCGTGTACTCGAAGGCCTTGGCGCGGTCGGTGTGGATGTCCATGCAGACCCGGGCGACGCCGGGTGTGTAGGCCATCGAGAGGTCGTCGCGCGTCTTCAGCGGGTACTTGTTGTGGATCTCGATCTTGCCGCCGCGGTGCATCTGCATCGTGCGGTCGACGTAGTCGAGCACGCGGGCGCCACGGGTCGAGCCGATCGCCCGCAGGATCTTCTCCCAGTGCTCGCGGTCGGCGGCGTCGATCGTGAACTCCCGCACCCGCTTGCCCTCTGGCCCGGCGCCGGGAACGAGGTCGACGCCCTGCAGCTGCCCGCCCGCCTCGGCGATTGCGGCCGTCAGCTTTCCGAGCGGCTCCTGCCGCGCGTCGAGCTCGACCCGGATCGTGACGCTGTACTGGGCACTGACCGCCATGGGCGGCTATCGAATCAGAATTGGCAGCAACTAGGATCGACGGTCATGGAGCTTGGGTTCCTCATCCTCGCCGACGCCAGCGAGGCGATCAACGGGAAGGTCTACGCGCTCGGCGCCGGCTGGAACGAGCTGCGCCTGCCTTCCCTGCCGCAGGAATACGGCTTCGGCATCTCCCTCGCCGTCGACGTGCCCTGGAGCGAAACCAACCGCCGCCACTCCCTCGCCCTCCACATCCAGGGTCCCGACGGCGAGATTGTCGGCGACGAGTTCTCGATGGAGTTCGAGGCCGGTCGTCCGCCGGGCAGCGCCGAGGGCGCCGACCAGCGCATAGTCGTCTCCCTGGAGACCCACCTCACCTTCTCCGCCACCGGCCCCCACGCGGTGGTGGTCACCGTCGCCGAAGACGAGATCGGCCGCAGTCGCTTCTACGTCCGCGAGGCCCCGCAGGAGATGGTCCCGCCGGGGGCTTAAGAGCGCCGGGCCCGCGCCGCCGTCGGACCTATGATCGCCGGATGGCGGCCGCCGACAAAAAGTCAAACGAGGCGGACGTCCAAGAGCTCTTCCTGATCGACGGCAACTCGCTTGCCTACCGGGCGTTCTTCGCGCTGCCGGAGTCGATTGGGACGAGCGATGGGAGGCCCACCAATGCGATTTACGGGCTGGGTTCGATGCTGGTCAAGATCATCGCGGAGCATCGGCCGGCCGGGGTCGTGGTGGCCTGGGACGCGGGGATGTCGGGGAGGGAGGTCGTCTACGACCTCTACAAGGCGCAGCGGCCCTCGCGGCCGGACCTGCTCAGGGAGCAGTGGCCGCACCTGATGCCCCTGGTCGAGGCGTTCGGCTACACCAACGTCAGGGTCGAGGGGTATGAGGCAGACGACGTGATCGCCTCGCTGGCGAAGCGGGCGCAGGAGGAGGGGATCCCGGCGATGGTCGTCTCCGGCGATCGCGACGTCTACCAGCTCGTCGGCGACGGGGTGAGGGTGATGAGCACCTCGCGGGGCATCACCGAGACCAAGGTCTACGACCGTGACGCCGTGGTCGAGCGCTACGGGGTGCCGCCGGAGCTGGTCCCCGACCTGATCGGGCTGAAGGGAGACACCTCCGACAACATCCCCGGCGTTCCGGGGATCGGCGAGAAGACCGCCTCGCAGCTGCTGCAGCAGTTTGGCTCGCTGGAGGAGGTGCTGGCCAACGTCGAGGAGGTCTCCGGCGCCAAACGCAAACAGAACCTGGTGGAGCACGCCGAGGACGCGCGCATCTCCAAGCAGCTGGCGACCGTCCATTGCGACATCGACACCGGCGTCGACCTGGGCGAGGTGATGGCCTCCGAGCCCGACCGCGGCGCGCTGCGCGATTTCATGCGCGAGTTCGAGTTGCGCGCCGTGATGGAGCGGCTGGAGGAAGCCCTGCCCGAGGGCGAGGCGGTCCCCGGCCGCAGCGTCGAGGAGGAGCTCGAGGTCGAGACGGTGGAGGGGACGGCGACCGATCTCGGCGACGGGCCGGTGGCGCTGGCGGTCTCGGGCGAGAGCTGGGCCGCGGCGGAGGGGGAGAGGATCGTCGTCGGGCGCTCGACCCAGGACGAGCTGGTCGTCGCGTTGGCCGGCAAGCCGGTCCTCGCCCACGACGCCAAGTCGCTCGGCGGCGGCCGCCATGGACTGCTCGCCGCCGCGGCGCGCAAGGGAGTCGAGCTGCAGCTCGACCACGACACGATGGTCGCCGCCTACCTGCTGGAGCCGCAGCGGCGCACCTACGACCTCGCAGAGCTCACGGCCGACGCCGGAATCGGCCTCGCTTCGCCCTCCGCCAGGGCCGAGGCATCCGACGAGGGCCAGCTCTCGCTCGAAGACGACGGCGAGGCCGGGCTGGAGCCGGCCGAGGAGGCCCGCCTCGTCGCCGCCCTGGCCGAAGCCCAGCGCCCCCGTCTCGACGAGCTCGGCCTGGAGACGCTGCTGCGCGAGGTCGAGCTGCCGCTGGTCCACGTCCTCGCCGCGATGGAGCGGGAGGGCTTGAAGCTCGACGCCGAGCGCCTCGCCGAGGTCGGCGCCGGCTTTGGCGACCGCATCGCCACTCTGGCGCAGGAGATCTTCGAGCTGGCCGGGCGCGAGTTCACGATCGGCTCGCCGCAGCAGGTCGGCCAGGTTCTCTTCGAGGAGCTGGGACTGACCCGCAAACGCCGCGGCAAGACCGGCTTCTCGACCGACGCTCGTGTCCTCGCCCAGATCCGTGACGAGCACGAGATCGTCGAGAAGATCGAGTCCTGGCGAGAGCTGACCAAGCTGAAGAACACCTACCTCGACTCGCTCCCCGAGCTGATCGACCCCGAGACCGGCCGCGTCCACACCACCTTCAGCCAGACGACGGCGACCACCGGCCGCCTCTCCAGCGTCAATCCCAACCTCCAGAACATCCCGATCCGCACCGAGCTGGGCCGTCCGGTCCGCGCCTGCTTCGTCGCCGAGCGCGGCGCCCGGCTGCTCTCCGCCGACTACAGCCAGGTCGAGTTGCGCGTCCTCGCCCACGTCGCCGAGGAGGAGGTGCTGAAGGAGATCTTCCGAGCGGGCGACGACGTCCACGCGGCCACCGCGGCTGAGGTCTTCGGGATCTCGCGCGACGAGGTCGACGTCGGCCAGCGCTCGAAGGCGAAGATGGTCAACTTCGGCATCGTCTACGGGCTGACCGGGTTCGGTCTCTCCGACCGGCTCAACATCCCGCGCAAGGAGGGGGAGGAATTCGTCGCCCGCTACCTGGAGCGCTTCCCGGCGGTCCGGGTCTTCCGCGAGGAGATCGTCGAGCGGGCGCAGTCGGACGGCTACGTGACGACGCTGATGGGACGCCGCCGCGCGATTCCCGAGCTGCGCTCCGGCAACCCGAACACCCGCCGGCTGGGCGAGCGGCTGGCCGTCAACACCGTGATCCAGGGCACCGCCGCCGACATCATCAAGGTGGCGATGGTGCGCTGCCACCGGGCGCTGGGCGAGGCCGGGATGAAGACCCGCCTCGTCCTGCAGATCCACGACGAGCTGCTCTTCGAGGGCCCTCCGGGGGAGATGGACGACGCGGTCGAGCTGGTGCGGCGCGAGATGTGCGCCGCCTACCAGCTCGACCCGCCGCTCGAGGTGGACATCGGCGTCGGCAAGGACTGGCTCGACGCCAAGTAGCTCTGCTCAGCCGGCCAGCTCGACCTCCTCGAAGGTGGCGGTCCCGCTCTCGATCTGCAGCTCGGCTTGCTGGACGATCGCGCCCGGGGTCAGGTCCGCAGTGGTGCAGTTGGACGAAGAACCCGGGCCGGAGTTGTCGCCCCCGTTGTCGTCTCCCGGCTCTTCCTCGTTCTCCTGGCCATCCTGGCCCTGTTCGTCGCCGGAGTTGTCCTCGCCCAGGCTGGAGTCGGAAGCCGAGACGGACGAGCTCGAGTGCTCGCACTTGATCTCGGTTTCTTCCGTGACCAGGCCGCTGAGCGTTTCACCTCCGAAGAGGTCGATCGTCAGCTTGCCCGTTTCGGTGTCGAAGGACTCGATTTTGCCGGCGTTCTCTTCGCCGTCCGGGATTCCGTCGCCGTCGGTGTCGGCGCTGCGGGGGTTGTCGCCGGCGATGAACTCGGCCCGGTTGAGCAGGTGGTCCCGATCCTGGTCGTGGTGAGCTTGGTTCACCCTCAGTGAGAGGTGATGGCGCTTCTCCCAGCGGTCGGGGATGCGGTCGTGGTTGCGGTCCTTCTGCTTCGCCGCCGCGACGCCGGGCAGCGCGAGCATCGCCAGCGCGCCGAGAGCGGCGACCAGGAAGAGCCTGGGAATGTGGAAGCGGTTCATCTGTCCTCCTCGGTTCATGGAACTGTCTGCTGGGTCAACCCGTCGCCGCTCGAAAGATCACGCGAATCGCCAGACCCGGACTCGCTCGCGCCCGCGTCGCCGCTCCCGCTGCCAGAGCTCCCGTCTCCCGATTCGCCACTCTCTCCGCCGGAGCCGCCGCCTTCCGAGCCGGAGTCGCCGCCCGACCCTGAGCTGTCGGGGGAGCCCGAGCTGTCGCCCGACCCCGAGCCGCCAGAACCAGAGTCCTCAACCCCGGATCCCGAGCCGCTGCCGGACCCCGAGTGAGTGCTCGCCGATCCGGAATCGTCCCCCGAGCCCCCGCCGTCGCCGGACGCGTTTGTGCGCACGGAGGGCGAGCTGTGGTCGTCTCCTCCTCCGGAGCCTCCGCCGCCGTGGCCGAGCGAGCCGCCCGGGATCCCGTCGTCGTGTCTGGAGCGGCCGCCTGGCCGATCCTGAATTGCAGGTGCGCCTGAGCCCCCTGCCGCCAACGAGCTGAGGGCAGCTGGCGTCTTCTCCGCGGCCCGGGCGATCCCCCCGGGCCCCTTCGCCTGCTGGACATCCTGCACCGCCACCCCGGCTCCGACCGTCCCTGCGAAGAGGACCGTGGCCACGGTCGCCTTCAACGCAATTCCGACTCCGGCCGCGCTGGCTGTTCCGGTCGCGACCTCGGCCGGGCCCGTGGTGCCTGCGGCAGTGGCCAGAACGGTCTTCAGCAGGGGCAGGGGCACCAGCATCCCGAGGCCGTCGCGCAGCGCGCATCGCGCCCGGTAGATGGTCTGGCGGGCGCCGCCGCCGCTCAGTCCCAGGGCCGCCGCGATCTCCTCGTGGCTGAGGCCCTCCAGCTCGCGCATCACAATCGCCGCCCGCTGTGGCTCCGGCAGCGCCTGCAGCCGCCGCATCAGCTCCGCGAGCTCTTCTCGTTGCTCGAGCTCCTCGGCGGGGCTGCGTCCGCCCGCAATCGCCTCGGCCAGGACCTCCGGTGCGGGTGGCCGGTCGCGCAGGTGGTTGAGCGCGGTGTTGCGGACGATCCGGAAGAGCCAGGGACGCAACTCGATCTCGGCGTTGTTGCGGCACAGCGCCAGGTGGGCCTTGGAGAAAGCGTCCTGCGTGACGTCCTCGGACCCACCCCCGACTATCGCCGCGGCGTAACGGGACAGCGGCCTGCCGTAGCGGCGGACGATCTCCTCGAAGGCCGTCTCATAGCCCGCTCGAACAAGCGCCACGAGCCGCCCGTCCGACTGGGTGCGAAGGGTGGGGCCGACGATGAGGCGGGATGCAAGTCCCTCTGCTGGTGGGGGCATATTCCGTTCGATGTCCCTTCGAGTTACTGATATGACAGCAGGGCGGTTCACCGGCCTGGACCGACATTCGATGCAACACCCGCAGAAGGCGAAGATCACGAGTTCGGCTGAGTCCCGCGATGGATAGGGGCCTGGCTGTCCTGCTGACTGCGGTCGCGGGTGGGCTGATCGCCCTGCAGGCGCCGCTCAACGCTGGCCTCGGCAAGGCGACGGGCAGCCTTCCGGCGGCGCTGGTCTCATTCGCGGTGGGCTCGATCGCGCTTGCCGCGATCGTCGTCCTCAGCGGCAAGGCGGCTGGGCTCGACTCGACCTTCGACGTCAGCTGGTACTACCTGCTCGGCGGTCTCCTGGGCGCGATCTACGTCACCAACGCGCTGATCGCGGTGTCCGTGATCGGGGCGGGCGGGGTGGCGGCGGCGACGATCACCGGCCAGCTGGTCGCGTCGGTGGCGATCGACCGGCTAGGGCTTTTCGGCCTGGACCAGATCCCGCTCGGCCCGGAGCGGGTGATCGGGGTCGTCCTGCTGCTGATCGGAACGGTTCTCGTCGTCAGGTGAGGAGGCGAAATCCGGCGGCGCGATCTGCAGGTAGTGCCCGAAAGACCAGTCGACGAGACGTTTGGCGCCCAGCACGCGGATCAGCGGCCCGAGGACCCGCGGCGGCACTCGCGGGACCAGCTTCTGCGCGCGCAGCATCCAGCGGAACTTCCACTCGTGGGAGTCGTTGAACTCGGCGTAGCCGGCCGCCGCCTGCTCGCGGCTCTGCCTTCCCTCTACCACCCCGCGCAGCTCGCGGCCCAGCGCGATCCCGAAGTAGAGCGCCGTCCTGATCCCCTCCGCTGTCAGGGGGAGGCATTGTCCAGCCGAGTCGCCGGCGAAGAAGACGCCGCCCTCGGTGGCCCGGCGCAGCCTGTGGGGGATCCAATTGCCCTGGTAGCGGACCCGGTCGCGGCCCAGGTCCTCGGCCAGGAGCTCGGTCGTCTCGCGAACGTGGAAGCGGGGGTCGAAGGAGCCGACGCCGACCCGCAGCTCGTCGCCGGCGGGGAAGGACCAGCCGTACCCGGCGGGGACGTAGCGCCGGTCGATCCATACCTCGAGGTCGTCCCCGGTCCCCTCGGGGTGCACCTCCAGCCCGCGCGAGAGCGGCGCGTCGGGCGGCTGGTAGCCGTCGCCGCTGGCCAGAACGCGGCGCCACCCCAGCGCGTCGACGACGAGCGGCGCCAAGATTACGCCGCGGTCGGTCTCGACGCCGATCTCGCCGCTCCCGTTGGCCGGCGCGGCGCGCCCGTTCACCTTCGCCGTCTCGAAGGTCGCGTCGCAGTCGCGCCAGAGCAGCTCGCACAGCTCGTCGTAGTCGAAGGTCGAGAGGGTCCAGGGCAGCCGATAGCGGGCGTGGCCGTGGGGGGTGTGGATGACCAGCGAGTCGAAGCGCTGCCGCTCGGCCTCCATCAACCTCAGCGCCCGCAGCCACTCGGTCGGGATCCCACAGGCGGAGGTCTGCCGCTCGCCGATCTCGTAGCGGTCGACGACCATCACCTCGGCCCCCGACCCAGCCAGCTCCCGCGCCACCGCAAGTCCGGCAAAGCTGGCCCCGCAGATCAGCACGTCACACGTTCCGTCCAGCGGAGTCCGCTCGTCGCCGCGCTTCGTCGCTCGAACTGGCATGACGGCCAAGGGTATCCGTGTCTGCAATAGTTCTGCGCCGTGTCCGCCACAGACACATTGACCACCCCTGCAACCGCCGCGCCCGAGGGCACTCCTGTCGAGGGGTCTGGCGGCCTGCTGCTGCAGGTCAACGGCCACGTCGTCCCCAACTACCGGGCGACGATGGTCTCCTTCGAGGAGGGAGACGTGGTCAACGGCAAGGTCGTCCGCATCGACAAGGACGAGGTCCTGGTCGACATCGGCTACAAGTCCGAGGGCGTCATCCCGGCACACGAGCTCTCGATCCGCAAGTCGGTCGACCCGGCCGGAGAGGTCGAGATCGGCGAGGAGGTCGACGCGCTCGTCCTCACGAAGGAAGACGCCGACGGCCGCCTGATCCTCTCCAAGAAGCGGGCCCGTTTCGAGAAGGCCTGGCGCCGCATCGAGGCGGCGGCCGAGTCGGGCGAACCGGTCGAGGGCAGCGTGATCGAGGTCGTCAAGGGCGGTCTCATTCTCGATCTCGGGGTGCGCGGCTTCCTGCCCGCCTCGCTGGTCGATATCCGCCGCGTCCACAACCTCGACGAGTTCATGGGCCAGACGCTCGAGTGCAAAGTGATCGAGCTGAACCGCAGCCGCAACAACGTGGTGCTCTCGCGGCGCGCCGTGCTCGAGGAGGAGCGTAAGGAGGTTCGCGAGCAGATCCTCGGCAACCTCGAGGCGGGCCAGGTGGTCGAGGGCAAAATCTCCAACATCGTCGACTTCGGCGCCTTCGTCGACCTCGACGGGATCGACGGGTTGATCCACATCTCCGAGCTTTCCTGGAGCCACGTCAACCATCCTTCCGAGGTCGTCTCGATCGGCGACACGGTGCGGATCAAAGTGCTCGACATCGACCGCGACCGCCAGCGCATCTCACTCGGTCTCAAGCAGACGCAGGAGGACCCCTGGCAGCGCGTCGTCAGCACCCACCGCTCCGGCGACGTGCTGGAGGGCTCGGTGACCAAGGTGGTCGCCTTTGGCGCCTTCGTCGAAATCCTCCCCGGCGTCGAGGGGTTGGTCCACATCTCCGAGCTTGCCGACCATCACGTCGAGAACCCCAGCGAGGTGGTCGAACCCGGCGCCAAGCTCAACGTCAAGATCCTCGAGATCGACGAAGAGCGCCGTCGCCTCTCGCTCAGCATCAAGCGGGTGGAGGGCCAGAACATGCCGATGGGCGACCTCGGGGCGCAGATCGCCGAGGCTGAGGGCTCAAGCGAATCGGCGGCAGGACCCGCCGACGAGTCGTCCGAGGTCGACGAGCCTCAGGATGAGGCGCCTGAGGAGGAGCAACCTCAGGATGAGGGCACCGCTGAGGAGTCCGAGACCGCCGAGGAGCCCGACGCCTCTGAGCAGCCGCAGGATGAGCCTGCCGCCGAGGAGCCCGAGGTGGAGGCCGAGTCGCCTTCCGAGGATCCCTCCGACTCCTAGGTTTCGTGCCGCCGCTGACGATCGGGCTCACCGGCGGCATCGCGGCCGGGAAGTCCGAGGCGCTTGCCGCTTTCGAGAGGCTCGGGGCGGCGACTATCTCCAGCGACGCAGTCGTCCATGAGCTGCTCGACTCCGAGCCGCTGCTCGGCCGCCTCGTCGAGCGCTGGGGCGAGGATGTCGCCCCCGGCGGGCGGGTCGACCGCAACAGGATCGGCGAGCTCGTCTTCGCCGACCCGCAGGAGCTGGACTGGCTGGAGTCCCAGGTCCACCCATTGGTCGGCGAGAGGATCGGCGCCTGGCTTGGCTCGCTGCCCACCGGCACGGAGATCGCAGTGGTCGAGGTGCCGCTTCTCTTCGAGGCCGAGATGGAGGGCGTCTTCGACACCACGGTCGCGGTCGTTGCCGCCGAGCAGGTGCGGCGCGCTCGCGCCGAGGCTCGCGGTCACGCGCTGGTCGGCGAGCGCGAGGCGCGCCAGATGCTCCAGGGCGAGAAGGCCGCTCGCGCTGAGCACGTGATCGAGAACGACGGCACGGTGGAGGACCTCGAAGGGGCGCTGTCCGCCCTGATCGAGACCCTGCGAGCATGAGGAGGTTGGTCATCGGCGGGGCGGTGGTCGCGGTTAGCGTCACCGTCGGGGTCCTGCTCGGGGTGGTCGGCGACGTCGACCACGTGATCCAGGAGCTGACCCTGCCCCTGCGCCACGAGGACATCATCCGCCAGCAGGCGAGGGAAAAGGGCATCGATGCGGCGCTGATCGCCGCCGTCATCTACTCCGAGTCCAAGTTCAGCGACCAGACCTCCAGCGCCGGCGCCAGGGGCCTGATGCAGATAACGCCGGAGACCGCGAAGGACATCGAGCGGCACAGCGGCGGCACGACGTTCAAGCTCGGCGACCTCTCCGATCCGGAAATAAACGTTCGCTACGGCACCTTCCGTCTGCGCGAACTGCTCGACCGCTACGACGGCGACCAGGTTGCCGCTCTCGCCGCGTACAACGCCGGCCCGGGCAACGTCGACAAATGGGGCGGCCCGGACCTGACGCTGAACGACATACCGTTCCCGGAAACGCGCGCCTACGTCGAAGAGGTGCTCTCCAAGCGCAGGGCCTACCGCGAGAAGTACGCCAAGGAGCTGGGGTACTGAACGCCGCGGCGCCGAAACCGCGCCTTGCCGCGCTGGCCCTCGCCGTGGGCCTCGTCCTCGCCGACTCCTCGGTCGTCGTCCTGGCGCTGCCGCAGATCTACCGCGAGCTGGACACCAGCGTCGCCGGCGTCACCTGGGTGCTGGTCTCGTTCAACCTGGTGATGGCGCTCGCAGCCGTTCCCGCTGCCCATCTGGCCCGTCGCGCGGGTCCCGGCCGAACCGCCGCGGTCGGGTTGGCGATCTTCGCCGGAGCCGGCCTCGCCTGCGGCCTCTCCGACCACCTGTCGACGCTGATCGCCGCCCGCTGCGTGCAGGCTTTGGGCGGCGCAGCGGCGGTCACCGCCGTGCTGGAGCTGCTGCCGGCGACGGTCGGCTCGGAGCGGCGCGCCACCGTCGTCTGGGCGAGTGCCGGGGCGACCGGTGCGGCGCTGGGGCCGGCGCTGGGCGGCATCCTCACCCAGCTCATCTCCTGGCAGTCGATCTTCCTGTTCCAGGTGCCGGTCGCGCTCGCCGCCGCGGTGCCGATCCTCGCCGTCGCCCGCCACGAGGCGTCGACCGCGATCGTCGAGTCGGAGCTGCGCCGGACCGGGCGCCCGCACGTGCTCGCCAACCTGGCGCTGGCGATGGTCTCCGCCGCGATCGCCGCGGCGCTCTTCCTGCTCGTGCTGCTCCTGATCGAGGGCTGGAGGCTGAGCCCGATCGGCGCCGCGATCGTCGTCTCCGCGATGCCGCTCTCCGCCGTGGCCGGGAGCCGGCTCGGCCCGCTCGTACCAAGCGCGCGGGCGCGGGCCGCGGCGGGGGCGATCCTCGTCTCGGGCGGGCTGGCCGGGTTGGCGTTGCTGCCCCACGCCGAGGTGGCGCTGACGCTGCCGCCGCAGGTCCTCGTCGGCGTCGGGCTCTCGCTGGTGCTCTCGGCCTTGACCGAGACGGCGCTCGGAGGGCGGGCGCCGCAGGCGATCCACGGCGGCTGGACGATCTCCGCCCGCCACGCGGGTGTGGTGATCGGGCTGCTGGCGCTGACCCCGATCTTCACCGCCGACATCGCCCAGCAACGCCACGACGCGATCGACGCCGGCACCGCGGTGATCCTCGACTCCCAAGTCGAACCCCTGCTGAAGATCGAGCTGGCGCAGCGAATCGAGACCCGCCTCGAAGGGGAGCGGGGGAGGGTGCCGACGATCGGCCCGGCCTTCGATCCGCTTCCCTCCAACCCCACCGATCGCGCCGCCGTGCTGGAACTCCGCAGTGAGCTCCAGGACCAGCTCGACCGCGGCGCAACGCACGCCTTCAGCCCCTCGTTCCTGCTCGGCGCCCTGCTCGGGCTGCTGGCCCTCGTCCCGATCGGCCTGGCGAAGAGGGTGGAACTGTGAGCGCCGGCCTGCGGGGCAAGCTGCTGGTCGGCTCGGCGATCCTCATCTCGGTGGGGTTGGTCGTCGTCTACCTCGCGGCCGGCGGGTCCTCCTACACGCCGGCCAAGACCCAGGATCCCTGCAAGCCGCGACCCTGGCGCAACCCGCAGGGGATCCAGGCGATCGCCGAGCAGTTCTCGCTCTCGGCGCTCGACGGGGCCGCCTGCAAGCTCGGGGTTTCGCGGGAGACCCTGGCGCAGGCCCTAGCCACGCCGCAGGCGCGCGAACGCTTCACCCGCCGCTACGGGATCGGCGACGCGAAACTGGCGGAGGCGATCCGCGCCGGGCTGGTGCGGGCGGTCGACGACGCCGAAGCCGCCGGCGCCCTCAGCCCTCTCGTCGCCGTGCCCCTGCGCGAAGCCGTCCAACAGCTGCCGCTCGCCCAGGCGATCGAACTGGTCCAAAACGCACGCACCCTGCTCGACAACGTCCAGAGCTTCCTCGGCCCCGCCGGCGGCCTGCTCGAACAGTTCCTGCCCTGAGCCAAGCCCGATCACTTCTTGATCTGGAAGCGGCCGGTGCGGGGGTTCCAGTCGATTCCCGCGCAGAGCTCGGCGGGCGTGGAGTCGAGGGCGCCGGCGAGCTTGACGATCGTGCCGAGGCGCGGCTCGCGCCCGCCACGCTCCAGCAACGAGATCTCGGTTCGGTGCAACTGGCAGCGGATGCCCAGCTCCTCCTGCGAGATGCCCTGCCGCTGCCGCACCCGGCGCAGGTTCACCGCAAATCTCTGACGTGGTTCCACCGCGGGGCAGAGCTTAGTCGCGCGTCGCCCGCCAGACCCACAACATCGCCAGCGGCTGCAGCGGCAGCCGCGCCCAAAGCGCCCAGCGCGGGACGCGCTTGAGGTCGAGCCCCTGGACCTGCTCGGGGTGCACCGCCATGTGGACGTTGGCGGGGAAGACGGCCACCAGCAGGCCGAGCAGCCACCAGCGAGCGAAGCGGCGGCTGGCGGGAGACAGGATTGCGGCAGCGCCGGCGATCTCGGCGACGCCGCTGACGACCACGGCCTCGCGGCGGAGGGTTAGCCACGGCGGCACGATCGATTCGTAGCTGCGCGGGATGACGAAGTGCATCGCCCCGGCGAAGGCGAAGAAACCTGCCAGGGCCTTGCGCGAGCGGCTCATCGGCGGCTCAGTCTACGTGCCAGCTAAGGTCAGCTGATGCCCGAGTTCAAGCTCAACCCGGCCTATACGCCGACCGCGGACCAGCCCAGGGCGATCGCCGGGCTGGCCGAGGGGCTGGGCGCAGGGGAGCGGTTCCAGACCCTGCTCGGCGCCACCGGCACGGGCAAGACCTTCACGATGGCGGCGACGATCGCCGAGGTCCAGCGGCCCTCGCTGGTGATCGCCCACAACAAGACGCTGGCGGCGCAGCTCTGCAACGAGTTCCGCGAGTTCTTCCCCGACAACGCGGTCGAGTACTTCGTCTCCTACTACGACTACTACCAGCCCGAGGCCTACGTCCCCGCCCAGGACCTCTACATCGAGAAGGACTCCTCGATCAACGACGAGATCGACCGCTTGCGCCACGCCGCCACTGCGGCGCTGTTCGCGCGCCGCGACACGATCATCGTCGCCTCGGTCTCCTGCATCTACGGGATCGGCTCGCCGCAGGTCTACAACGAAAAAATGCAGCTGTTCAAGGTCGGCGAGGAGATCGAGCGTGACGAGGTGCTGCGCAAGCTGGTCAAGATGCAGTACCAGCGCAACGACTCGGTCCTCGCGCGCGGTTCCTTCCGGGTGCGGGGCGAGGTGCTGGAGATCATGCCCTCCTACGCCGAGTCCGCCTACCGAGTCTCCCTCTTCGGCGACGAGATCGAGGGGATCCAGCACTTCGATCCGCTGACCGGCGAGGTCCTCGACACGATCGACCACGTCTCGGTCTGGCCCGCCTCCCACTACGTGACCAGGGACGAGACGCTGGAGCGGGCGGTCGAGGAGATCCGCGAGGAATTGAGTTCGCGCACCGCCGAGCTCGAGGCGGAGGGAAAGCAGCTGGAGGCGCACCGCCTGCGCCAGCGCACCGCCTACGACATCGAGATGCTGAAGGAGCTGGGCTTCACCTCGGGGATCGAGAACTACTCGCGGATACTCGACGGCCGCCCCGAGGGCAGCCCCCCTCACACGCTGATCGACTACTTCCCCGACGACTTCGTCGTCTTCGTCGACGAGTCCCACCAGACGATCCCCCAGATCGGAGGGATGTACCACGGGGACCGCTCGCGCAAGCAGACGCTGGTCGACTACGGCTTCCGGCTTCCCTCGGCGATCGACAACAGGCCGCTCAAGTTCGAAGAGTTCCTCGAGCGGGTGCCGCGGCTGGTGATGGTCTCGGCGACGCCGGGGCCATTCGAGCGGGCCGAGTCGACCCGGATCGTCGAGCAGATCGTGCGCCCGACCGGAATCGTCGACCCCGAGATCGATGTGCGCGAGACGCGCAACCAGATCGACGACCTGATGAACGAGATCCGAGCCCGTGCCGAGGCCGGCGACCGGGTCCTGGTCACGACCCTGACCAAGAAGATGGCCGAGGACCTGACCGCCTACCTGCTCGAGTACGGGATCAAGGTCCGCTACCTGCACTCCGAGGTCGACACGCTGGAACGGATCCAGATCGTCCGCGACCTGCGGCTTGGGGAGTACGACGTGTTGGTCGGCGTCAACCTCCTGCGCGAGGGCCTCGACCTGCCCGAGGTCTCGCTGGTCGCAATCCTCGACGCCGACAAGGAGGGCTTCCTGCGCGGTGAGACCAGCCTCGTGCAGACGATCGGCCGCGCCGCCCGCAACGTCAACGGGCGGGTGCTGATGTACGCCGACCGCGAGACCGACTCGATGCGCGCCGCGATCGGCGAGACCGATCGTCGCCGCGCGATCCAGCGCGCCTACAACGAGGAGCACGGGATCACCCCGGAGACGGTCCGCAAGGGGATCTCCGAGATGACCGAGTTCCTGGCGATGGAGGATCGGGCACCGCGCCGCCGCCGCCGCAAGCGCTCCCAGGACTTCGCCGACCCAGCCGAGCTGGAGCGCACGATCGTCGCCCTCGAGGAGGAGATGCTTGCGGCTGCCGACGACCTTCGTTTCGAGGAGGCAGGCCGAATCCGCGACGAGCTCAAGGAGCTGCGTCGCGACCTCGACGGGATGCGGACGGGCGCGTAACGTCCGGGGCTGCGACCATCGCGGCGTGACGATCTGCGAGGAGATCGCCGGATGGGCGGCCGGGCTGCGGCCCGGCGACCTGCCTCCAAGCGTGCGCGAGCGGGCCGAGCTGCAGGCGATGAGCATCGCGGCCGCCCGCGCCGCCGGCGAGGCAGCAGCAGCGCCCTTTGCCGCCGTCGCGCCCGACGGGCCGGTCGGCGAGATCTACCGCTCGGCCGCGGCCTCGATCGCCCACGATTGGGACGACTACCTCTTCATGGGGCACACCGGCCACTCGGCCGTCCCGGCGGCGGCCGCCTTCGCCACCAACCCCGAGCGCGCCCTGCTCGGCCAGGTGGCCGCCAACGAGGTCGCCGGCCGCCTCGGAGCGGCGCTCTTCCTCGGCCCCCACAACGGCCAGTTCTGGGCCTCGATCCACTGCGCTTCGGCGGCCGTCGCGGCCTCGGTCGGACTTGGACTCGACGCACCGCGCACCGCGCACGCCCTGGCGATCGCCCTTTACCAGCCGCCATACGGGATGTGGCCCGGCTTCATGGGCCCGAAGAGCAAGCTGCTGACCGCGGCCGAGCCGGCGGCCGTGGGCGCGCGGGCGGCGCTGCTGGCGGCGGATGGAGTCAGCGGCGCGCTTGACGTCGTCGAGCACCCACGCGGTGTCCTGGCCAGCCTCTCCTTCGCGCCGCGACCGGCGATGTTCGGGGCTCTCGGCCGCGTCTGGCTGACCGACACCCTCGCTTTCAAGCGCCTGCCCGGCTGCGCCTACCTACAGTCGGTCGCCGAGGCCGCGCTCGCGGCGGGGGTCGAGGCCGGCGAGATCGCAAGCGTCGAGATCGAGGCCGGCTGGCTCACCTGCGAGATGGAGGAGCTGGGACGCGGCCCCGACCTGACCCCGGTCCGGGTCAACTTCTCGGCGACGCTGGCCACGGCGATCGGCCTGCTCGCCGGCAGGCTGACCCCGGCGGAGCTGGCACCGGCCTGGCTGGCCGAGCATGAGGACGAGATCCGCGCCCTCGCCGCGCGGGTGAGCCTCGGTCACGATCCGGCTCTGACCGCGAAGACCCTGCTCGGGTCGTTGGAGGCGGGCGCCTCGCCCGACCTCGGAGTGCGCGACCTGTTGCGCATCCGCCGCCGCCTCGGCGACGTCAACATGGACGACGCGAATCCCGCGCCGGCCGTGCTGCGGGCGCTCGCCGCCGACCGCGGCCTGCGCCGCGTCCTCGGCCGTCACCTTCGGGAGCGCCTCACGGGAGGGTCCGGCAAGGGCGGGGGGATCGACGGCCTCGACACGGAAGCGCTGCGCCTCACCTTCCCCAGTCGCCTGCGCATCTGCTTGCGCGACGGCTCGACCCGTGTCGTCGAGGGGACCGAGCCAGGCTCCTGCGGGCGCCCGCTCGCCGAGCAGCGCGCCGTCGTCGAGGAGAAGCTCGAGATGGTTGAAGGGGAACAACAGTTCGCCTCCCTAGAATCGGAGCGCAGTGGCCGCTTCTGAGCGAATCGTCATCTCGGGTGCCCGGGAGCACAACCTCAAGGGCGTCGACGTCGAGCTGCCGCGCGACGCGCTGATCGTGATCACCGGGCTGTCGGGATCGGGCAAGTCGAGCCTCGCCTTCGACACGATCTACGCCGAGGGACAGCGGCGCTACGTCGAGTCGCTCTCCGCCTACGCACGCCAGTTCCTCGGGGTGATGGAGAAGCCCGACGTCGACTCGATCGAAGGGCTCTCGCCGGCGATCTCGATCGACCAGAAGACGACCTCGCGCAATCCGCGCTCGACCGTCGGCACCGTGACCGAGATCTACGACTACCTGCGCCTGCTCTGGGCGCGGATCGGCGTGCCGCACTGCCCCGAGTGCGGGGCCGAGATCACCGGGCAGACTCAGGAGCAGATCGTCGACCGGCTGATGACGATGGAGGAGGGCGCCAGGTTCATGGTGATGGCGCCGGTCGTGCGCGGCCGCAAAGGCGAGTACGGGAAGCTGTTCGAGCAGTTTCGGCTCGAGGGCTACTCGCGGGTGAAGGTGAACGGCGAGTTGAGCCGGCTCGACGAGGAGATCGTCCTCGACAAGAAGTACAAACACGACGTCTCGGTGGTGGTCGACCGGCTGGTGATGAAGCCGGACCTGCGGCGACGCCTCTCGGAGTCGGTCGAGGCCGCGGCGGGACTGGCCGGAGGGCTGGTTGAAGTCGAGCCGGTCGACCGGGGGGAGGCCGAGGTCATGCTCTTCTCGGAGCAGTTCGCGTGCTTGAGCTGTGGCACCTCGATCCCGGAGCTGGAGCCGCGGATCTTCTCCTTCAACTCCCCGCACGGCGCCTGCGAGCGCTGCCACGGGCTCGGCTTCCAGCGGGTGATCGACCCTGAGCTGGTCGTTCCCGATCCCACCCTCTCGCTCGCCGAGGGCGCGCTGCAGCCGTGGAACCGCGGCGTCACCGCCTACTGGCGGCGGCTGATCGCCGCGGTCGCCGAGGAGTACGGCGTCGACATCGAGAAGCCGTGGTCGAAGCTGAAGAAGTCGGAGCGCGAGATCTTCCTCTATGGCACCGGTGGGGATCGCCACCAGGTCACCTACACCAATCGCTTCGGCCGCCGCCGCTCCTACAGGGTCCGCTTCGAGGGGATCGTCAACCAGCTGCAGCGCCGCTACGAAGAGACCGACTCCGAGGCCAACCGCGAGCGGATCGAGGGCTACATGGCCGAGCAGCCCTGCCCGGATTGCGGGGGCGCGCGGCTGCGGCCGGAGAGCCTCGCGGTCAAGGTCGGCGGGATCAGCATCGCCGAGTACGGCGAGATGTCGGCGCGGGCGGCGGGCGAGTGGATCGCGGCCTTGGAGATGACCGAGACCGAGCGGGCGATCGCGCGCTTGATCGTGCGCGAGATCTCCGAGCGTCTCGCCTTTCTCGAGAACGTCGGCATCGGCTACCTCTCGCTGTCGCGCTCGGCGCGCTCGCTCTCCGGCGGCGAGGCGCAGCGGATCCGGCTCGCGACCCAGATCGGCTCCAGTCTGGTCGGGGTCATGTACGTGCTCGACGAGCCCTCGATTGGCCTGCACCAACGCGACAACGAGAAGCTGATCGGGACTCTGGACCGCCTCCGCGACCTCGGTAACACGGTGATCGTGGTCGAGCACGACGAGGGGACGATGCTCGCCGCCGACCACATCGTCGACCTCGGGCCCGGGGCCGGCGAACACGGCGGGCACGTGATCTCCGAGGGCCCGCCGGCAAAGGTCGCCAGGGACCCGGCTTCGTTGACTGGCCAGTATCTCTCGGGGAAGCGCAGGATCGAGGTGCCGGAGCAGCGGCGCGAACCCCGCGGCGAGCTGGTCGTGCGCGGCGCCCGCCAGCACAATCTGAAGGGGATCGACGTTGCCTTCCCGCTCGGAGTCTTCTGCTGCGTCACCGGGGTCTCCGGCTCCGGAAAGTCGACCCTGGTCAACGAGACGCTGCACCACGCGGTCGCCAACCGCCTCCACCAGGCAAAGCTGCGTCCCGGTGCCCACGACGGAATCGACGGGCTGGGTCAGATCGACAAGATCATCAGCATCGACCAGTCGCCGATCGGTCGCACGCCACGCTCCAACCCGGCCACCTACACCGGCGTCTTCGACCACATCCGCCAGCTCTTCGCCCAGACCCAGGAGGCGCGGGCGCGCGGATACAAGCCCGGTCGCTTCAGCTTCAACGTCAAAGGCGGGCGCTGCGAGGTCTGCCGCGGCGACGGCCAGATCAAGATCGAGATGCACTTCCTGCCCGACGTCTACGTCCCCTGCGAGCAGTGTGGCGGCAAGCGCTACAACCGCGAGACGCTCGAGGTCCGCTTCAAGGGCAAGAGCATCTCCGACGTGCTCGAGATGTCGGTCGAGGAGGCGGTCGAGTTCTTCGAGAACGTGCCGAAGATCGCCCGCCGCCTGCGCACCCTGCACGACGTCGGCCTCGACTACATCCGCCTCGGCCAGCCGGCGACGACGCTCTCCGGCGGCGAGGCGCAGCGGGTGAAGCTGGCGACAGAGCTCTCCAAGGTCGCCACCGGCGACACCCTCTACATCCTCGACGAGCCGACCACCGGCCTGCACTTCGCCGACGTCCAGCGCCTGCTCGACGTGCTCGGCCGTCTCGTCGACGCCGGCAACACGGTCGTCGTGATCGAGCACAACCTCGACGTGATCAAGACGGCGGATCGCCTCATCGACCTCGGCCCGGACGGCGGAGACGAGGGGGGAGAGGTCGTCGCCACCGGCACCCCCGAGGACGTCGCCGCGGTCGAGTCCTCCTACACCGGCAGCTTCCTCGCCAAGCTGGTCGAGCCGTCGGCGAAGCGCAAGCGAGCGTCCCGCAAGCGGCGCGAAGCCGTCGCGGCCTAGCCGATCCGCCTATCGGGCGAAGAGCAGCGAGGCGCCGATCGCGCCGCCGAGGTCGCCGAGGGCGGCGACGCGGACGGCGGGCGGGCGCTCGTCGACGAAGAGGTGCTTGCTCATCTCCTTGGTCAGCGGCTCCATGAAGCGCGCGCCGAAGCGGACGCCGAGGCCGCCGCCGAGTATCACCGCTTCGGGGTCGAGGAGGTTCACCGCCGAGGCGATGCCCGTGCCCAGCGCCTCGATCGCCCGTGCGATCAGGTCCTCGGCCAGGTGGTCGTTGTGGTCGATGGCCCGCTCCCAGATGCCGCTGGTGAGCCGGTCGCGTTCGTGCTTGCGCATCAGCTTGAAGAGGTCGGTCTTGACGCCCTCCCCGTGCTGGCGCCGCGCCTCGGCTTCCATCGCGGCGCGGCCGGCGTAGGCCTCCATGCAGCCCTTGCGCCCGCAGGGGCACTTGGCCCCACCCCGCTTGACCACCATGTGGCCTATCTCACCGGCCGCCCCGCGTCCCAGCCAGGGCTTGCCGTCGAGCACGAGGCCGCCGCCGACCCCGGTGCCCCAGAAGACGCCGATCAGGCTCTTGAACTCTCGTCCGGCGCCGAGGTGGAACTCGGCCTCGGTCGCCACCTGGACGTCGTTGCCGACTCGCACCTTCGTGTCCAGCGCCTTCTCCAGCACCTGCCCGAGCGGGAAGCTCCCCTCCCAGCCGGGCAGGTTGCGCGCGCCACTCACGGTGCCGGTCGACTCGTCGACGTCGCCCGGCGAGCCGACGCCGGCGCCTTCCAGCTCGCTCGTCTCGACCCCGGCCTCAGCGGCGGCTTCCCCCAGAGCGGCCGCCATCGCGCCGGCCACGTCCTGCGGGCCGCCGCTGGTCGGGGTGGGGCCGCGCGACTCGCCCAGCACCTTGCCCCTCGAGTCGACGATCGCGGTCTGGATCTTGGTGCCGCCTAGGTCTATGCCGCCGCGCAGCTGTGCCTTGGAGGCGACCATGCGAGCCGACCCTACTGCCGGGGGCTCTGGAAAGCTAGGGCGGTGACTGGCGAGCAAACGGGCTGGAAGGTCTGGTTGGCGAAGCGACGCTGGTACGAGCGCAACCGCCGCCGGCTGCGTCGCCTGCGGATCGCCCGCCACGCCGCTCGCGGCGGCTATTTCATCCGCCAGCCCGTCGAGGGCGAGGTCTTGGAGGCGCTCGACGAGGGACGCCTCGAGATCGGCGAAGGCACGCTGCTCGAGCCCGGCTGCTGGCTGACGTTGGCGCCCGAGGCGCGGATCGAGATCGGCGCCGGCTGCTTCCTCAACCGCAACACGATGCTCGCCGCCCACGGTGAGATCGAGATCGGCGACCACACGATGCTCGCCAACGGCTGCTTCGTCGGCGACGCCGACCACCGCTTCGACGATCCCGACACCCCCGTCACCTGGCAGGGCTTCACCAGCAAGGGCCCCGTCCGGATTGGCTCCAACTGCTGGTTTGGCGCCAACTGCGTCGTCACCAGCGGCGTCACGATCGGCGAGCGCTGCGTAATAGGCGCCAACTCCGTGGTGACAAAGGACCTCCCCCCGGGCACCATCGCCGCCGGCGCTCCCGCCAGAGTCGTCAAGGAGATCGAGTTCCGCCAGAAACGCCCTATAATCGAAGGGCGGCCGTGACCCCAAGGGCATGGACCTATGGAATCTCCACTCGGCAACCCACTGCTTGAAACAGACAGCGGCGTGAGGCTCGTCCGCGCCAAGTCCGAGCTGCGCGATGCGCTGCTCGCGCCGCGCCGCGCCGGCCGCGCAATCGGCCTGGTGCCGACGATGGGGTACCTGCATGAGGGCCACGTCTCGCTGTTGCGCGCCGCCCGCGCCGAGTGCGACGTCGTCGTCATGAGCCTCTTCGTCAACCCGGCCCAGTTCGGGCCGGGCGAGGATCTCGGCCGCTACCCGCGCGACGAGGAGCGCGATGCCCGCGTCGCCGCCGAGGCCGGGGTCGACATCGTCTACGCGCCGTCGGTCGAGGAGGTCTACCCGGACGGCTTCGCCACGCACGTCGATGTGGATGGGCTCACCGAGGTCCTCTGCGGCGAGGAGTCGCGCCGCGGCCCCGGACACTTCCGCGGCGTCACAACCGTTGTCGCCAAGCTCTTCAACACCGTCCAGCCCGATGTCGCCTACTTCGGCCAGAAGGACGCGCAGCAGGCGATCGTCCTTCGCCGCATGGCGCGCGACCTCGACTTTCCGGTGCGCGTCGAGGTCCTGCCGACCGTGCGCGAGCCAGACGGGCTGGCGATGAGCTCTCGCAACGCCTACCTCGGGCCGGAGGATCGCCGCCGCGCCGCCGCGCTCTCGCGGGCGCTGCGCGCCGCCGAGGAAACGGCGCGATCCGACTCGCTGCAGGCCGGGATCGCCGTCGCCCTCGCCGAGCTGGCCGCCGCCGGGGTCGAGCCGGAGTACCTGGAGGCGCGCGACGCCGAGCAGCTGCGCCCGGTCTCCGAGCTGAACGGCCGCCCCGTCCTGGTCGCGGTCGCCGCTCGGATCGGCGAGGCCCGTTTGATCGACAACGTCCTGATCGAGCCTTGACAACCTGAAACCGGCAAGGAGGGAGAGCCAGTGCAGAGACAGATGCTGAAGTCGAAGATCCACCGAGCGACGGTGACCGACTGCGACGTCGACTACATCGGCAGCATCACCATCGACACCGAGCTGATGGCCAGCGCCGACCTGATCACCAACGAGCAGGTGCACGTCTGGGACATCGACAACGGCGCCCGCTTCGTCACCTACGCGATCGACGGCGAGCCCGGCTCCGGCACGATGCAGGTGAACGGCGCCGCCGCCCACCTGACCAGGCCCGGCCACAAGATCATCGTCGCTTCCTTCGGCGCCTACGACGAGAGCGACCTCGAGCGGTACTCGCCGGTCGTCGTCCACGTCGACGACGACAACCGGATCGTCGCCGTCGACAGCCACCCCGAGGTGCTCCTTCCATGAGCTCTGGCGCCCGCTCCCATACCGCGCCTCCTCCCTCCGGCGCCGATCGCGCGCCTGTGACCCTCCCGCGCCTCGCCGAGATGAAGGCGGCGGGAGAGCCGATCGCGATGGTCACCGCCTACGACTACCCCTCGGCGAAGGTCGCCGAGGAGGCCGGCGTCGACATCGTCTTGGTCGGCGACTCGGCCGCGATGGTAGTGCTCGGCTACCCGGGAACAGAGCCGGTCTCGATGGACGAGATGGTGATGCTCGGCAAGGCTGTGCGCCGCGGCCTGAAGACGCCGCTGATGGTCGGCGACATGCCGATGGGCAGCTATGAGGCAAGCAACGAGCTCGCGATCCACAATGCCCAGCGGCTGGTCAAGGAGACCGGTTGCCAGGTGGTGAAGCTGGAGGCGGGGGGGACCTCGGTCGAGCGGGCCAGGGCGATCATCCGCTCCGGCATCCCGGTGATGGGCCACGTCGGCCTCACCCCGCAGACCGCCACTGCGCTGGGCGGCTACAAAGCGCAGGGCAAGACCGCCCAGGGCGCGATCCAGCTGTGCGAGGACGCGCTGGCGCTGCAGTCGGTCGGCTGCTTCGCGATCGTCTTCGAGGCCGTCCCCGCCGCGATCACCGAGGCGATCGTCGAGAAGCTCGAGGTGCCGACGATCGGGATCGGCGCCGGCCCCGCCACCGCGGGCCAGGTGCTTGTCTTCCACGACCTGCTCGGCATCACCACCGGCCGGATGGCGAAATTCGTCAAGCGCTACGCGAACACGCACGAGACGATGGTCGCGGCGATGAGGAAGTACACGGAGGAGGTGCGCTCGCGCCACTTCCCCGAGCCCGACCACGTCTACGGCGTCGAGCCCGCTGAGCTGGCCGAGTTCGAGCGCTACCTGGACCAGGAGAGCCTGGTGTCCCAGAAGGCCTGGGACTGGGAGCCGCTGCCCTGAGCGGACCCTGCGGGCGAGTTGCCCAGGTTCGCTTCCGCATCGCGCACGCAGCCGTCCTTCTTCGGGCCCTTGACGCGGCAGAGGACTGCCTCGAAGTCGGCCCCGGTGAGCGGCACCAAGCCGGCGCCCGGTAGGCGGACGCCGAGGGAGCCCGTCCAGCTCGGCGTCGTGCCGGGTTCCTCGCGATAGTCCGCGGTCCCCTCGAACGGCTTCGGCAGCGCCACCGTAGCCGTGATCGGGACCACCCCGGCCTGGCTGACGATGACTCCACCGGCTTTGGCTAACGCGATGAGCGATCGAGAGACACGTACCCGCCCGACCTTCTCGTCGAGCCTGGCGAGGACGAGCGTGAAGTTTTCTATGGGCCGTTCGCCGGCGTCGGCTTCGGCGCCCACCGCGCCGAAGGAGACGCGGCGGCCGGCTGCCTGCGAGCCGGCGGCCAGGAAGGTGAGCACGGGTTGTTCTTCGCGTCCCTTGCTCGATCCCGGCCGGGCATTGCCGAAATGCAGGCCGCGGGAGCAAACTCGCCTGAACGACTGTCGCAGGCTCCCTCGCGCCCGGCTCGCATCGAGTTCGGCGAAACCTCGCTCTCCTTTGAACCTGATCGTCCCGAAGAAGCCGCCCGCTTCCTTGACCGGCTCCCTCCCGTGGCACTTGCGGTGCGGAAACGGGCTTTCCCCGCTGTGCAGCCGCCTGCCACGGAACCGCACTGCGATCCGCCCGAACTCACCGAAGTCGGCCTGGATGCGATCGCGCGAGACGCGGCCGCTCGTCGTGTAGGTGGCGAAGAAGCCGCCCTTCGACGCGGTCAGCGTCACCTGCCTGTGGCCGACCGCTTCGACGGCGACTGTGTAGCCATGACTCGCATGCGACTTGAATTCGAGCGTCAGCCGCCGCGGCTGGACTTCGTACCCGGGCTGCGCCGCTGCGCCGGTGGGCAGGACGACGCAAGCGACGATCGCCGCCAAGGCACTCACCGCTCCCAGCCATGCCTTCATTTTGCCCAGACTATTGAGACCGAGCGCCGCGACCGACTTTGACCACCCCAGGGTGGGGTGAAGGTCGGCTGCGCGGAGTCGTACGATGGCGACCGGATGCCGATATACGAGTTCGAGTGCGAGAAGTGCGGGAAGCGGTTTGAGGAGCTGGTGGCCGCGGACGTGACGAGCGCCGCCTGCTCGGCCTGCGGTGCGGCCGGGGCTCAAAGGCGGCTCTCGACCGTCTCTCCGCCCGGTCGCCAGCCGCGCGGGGCGGCGGTCCGCTCCGGCGAATCGCAGCGGCGGGAGCGTGATGCGGCGCGCAGCGACCGCATCGCCGAGTCGAGGAAGAGGCGGGCGGCGGGGGAGAGTCCCACTCCTCCTGCCAGGAAGGGGCCGAGATGACGCTGACTGCCGAGCAGCGCCGCGAGCAGCTCGTCGAGCTCTACGAAGAGGTCCAGGCATGTACCAAGTGCCCCCTGCACGAGACTCGCACCAAGGCGGTCTTCGGGGCCGGCAGCGCCGACGCCGAGGTGATGTTCGTCGGCGAGGCGCCGGGGGCCGAAGAGGATCGCCAGGGCCTGCCCTTCGTCGGCCGTGCCGGCCAGCTCCTCAACCAGCTGCTCGGGGAGATCGGCATGTCGCGCGAGGACGTCTTCATCGCCAACGTGCTGAAGAGCCGCCCACCCGGCAACCGCGACCCCCAGCCGCTGGAGATAGAGGCCTGTCGTCCCTACCTGTTCGAGCAGGTTCGCCTGATCGAGCCGAAGGTCGTCTGCACGCTCGGCAACTTCGCCACCAAGCTGCTCAGCGGCAGCCCGGCCGGGATCACCAAGGTGCGGGGGACCCCGCAGGTGCATGAGCTCGGCGCTCGCACCGTCTTCCTTCTGCCCCTCTTCCACCCGGCGGCGGCGCTGCGGACCCCCGCAGTCCAAGAGACGCTGCGCGGCGACTTCCAGCGGCTGCCCGAGCTGCTGGCCGGCCCTCCGCCCCCGCCGCTCGGCCCAGTCGAGGAGATCGAGGAGGCCGATGGCGACCCGGCGCCCCCGTCGGCCGATCAGCTCGACTTCTTCGGTTGATCCGGTGAAGAGGCTCGAGAGCCGTTCCTCGGGGGAAACGGAAGCCCTGGGGGCGAAGATCGCCGAGCGCCTGGAGCCCGGCGACGTCGTCGTCGTCAGCGGCGATCTTGGGACGGGTAAGACGACGTTGATCCGCGGCGCCTGCCGGGCGCTCGGCATCGAGGAGCCGGTGACCTCGCCGACCTTCACGATCGGCCGGCGCTACCGCGGCGGCCGCCTTCCGGTCTCCCACCTCGACCTCTACCGGCTGGACAGTCTCGAGGACGAGGATCCCGCCCTGCTCGACGACTACCTCGGCCCCGATGGCGTTGCCTTCGTCGAGTGGCCCGCGGTGGCGGAGCCGCGCCTCGCGCGCCGGGCGTTGGAGGTGCGGCTCCGCCACACGGGCGGGGACAGCCGCGAGATCGAACTCGATTAGTAGCCGGATTCCTTCAGCTGCTTCTGGGCCTGATCGACGGCTTCGTTGGCCTTTTCCTTGGCTTCTTCCAGCTTCTTTTCGGCTTCCTTGCCCGCCTTGGAGCCGTTGAGCTGCTTCTGGGCCTTGTCGATCGTTTCGTTGCCCTTGCTGTTGGCTTCCTTCAGGGCCTTTTCGCCTTCCTTCGTGGCCTTGTCGAGCTGCTTGCGACCTTCTTCGAGCGCCGTGCTGGCTTCTTCGGAGGCGCTGCTGGCCGTGTTGCTGCCGCCGCAACCGGCCCAGACCGCGCCGCTCGCCGCGACCGCCAGGACAGCGACGGCTGGAGTGGCCCAATGCATCAGTCTCTTCACTCAGGTGCTCCTTTCGGACGGGGGCGTCCACCTTACCCGCGGCCGGGGCGCATCCGGGGGCCTGCGTCGGTGTTCGGAGAATGTGAAAGCGCTCTGTAGCATCGGCGTTGAAACTCGATCCAGAAGGGAAGGACGCTCCCAATGAAGGGAATGAAGAGGCTTGCGGCGATGGCGTTGGGAATTGCGCTGCTTGCGAGCGTGGCGCCCGCCTCGGCCGGTGCGGCCGCCTATAGGCACTACGTCGCCTGCGGGATCTTGGAAAAGGCGAAGCCGTCGCACTCCTGTCCCGCCAAGAGCAAGAAGGGCGCGTTCTTCAAGAGCACCAAGGCGGATGTCTTCTACAAGGTCTGCGTCAAGTTTCCGACCGGGAAACACATCTGCGCGACGAAGCAGGAAGCGACCGTGGGGACGCTGTACGTGAACGAAATCACCTCCAACATCCCGGGCAAGCACAAGATCACCTGGTTTGTCGCCGGCAAACGGGTGGGCGTGTTCATCCTCGAGATTCCGAAGTAGCCCTCGACCTGGTCGCCCTCGGCTTCGACACCGCGACCGAGGACACCGCCGTCTGCGCGATGCGCGACGGCGAGGTTCTGCACGAGTCGCTGCTCGGCCTCTCTGCCGAGGGGAAGCCGAGGCATACCGCCGTGCTGCTCGAGGAGGTCGAGCGGGCCGCTGCGGCCGCCGGCGGCTGGGAAGCCGTCGACCTGATCGCCGTCGGTGTCGGTCCCGGCTCGTTCACCGGCGTGCGGATCGGGATCGCGACGGCGCGGGGCCTGGGGGCGAGCGCCGGTTTGCCGGTCGCGGGCGTGTGCACGCTCGACGCGATCGGGTCCGCTTTGCGCGAGCGGAGCGACGAGGCCGAGTCCCCCTCCCTGCTTGCTGTCCTCGACGCTCGGCGCGACGAGGTGTTCGCCGCGCTCTATTCCCACGCAGGCGAGCGGGTTTGGGAGCCGCTGGTGAGCGCTCCGGCCGATCTGGCCAAGCGCGTCGGGGAGCTGCCCCAACCCCCGCTGGCCGCGGGACCGGGGGCGCTACGATTTCGCCAGGAGCTGGTTCGGCAAGGCGTCGAGATCCCTGATGACGCCGATCCCGTGCACCGGATCGCGGCACGGCACATCTGTGCTCTTGCGGCGGCCAGGGGCGAGGGCCCGCTCACCCCGATCTATCTGAGGCCCCCCGACGCGGTGCGGTGGCATGAGCGAGACGCTTCCCAAAGAGCAGAGTGAGGTATCGCAGCAGGTGGAGGTGCGGCGGCTCGCCTACAGCGATCTGCCCGCCGTGATCGCGATCGAGCGCCGTTCCTTCCCGACCCCCTGGTCGCTGGCGATGTTCGTGTTGGAGCTCTCCAAGCCCTCGGGCATCTGTCTCGCCGCGACCGTCGGGGACGAGCTGCTCGGCTACGTCGTCTGTTCCCGCTACGACCAGGTCTGGCACCTGATGAACATCGCCGTGGCGCCGGAGCGCCGTCGCGCCGGAGTCGCCGGGCGGCTGCTCAGGCGCCTCGTCGCCGACGCGCGCGGGGAGCTTCCGTTCACCCTGGAGGTGCGGGTGTCCAACCAAGGCGCGATCGCGATGTACGAACGGTTCGGCTTCCGCTCCGCCGGAGTGCGTTCCCGCTATTACCACGACAACGGCGAGGACGCGCTGATCATGTGGCTCGATTGAGGCCGGTTTGATCCTCGCGATAGAGACCTCCTGCGACGACACCTGCGCGGCCGTTCTCGACGGCGCGCGGGTGCTTGCCAACGTGATCTCCTCGCAGGCGGCGGCCCATGAGGGCTTCGGCGGCGTCGTGCCAGAGGTCGCTTCGCGCCACCACCTCGAGCTGTCGGTGCCGGTGGTGGAGGCGGCGCTGGCCGAGGCCGGCGTTTCGCTCGACGACGTCGAGGCGGTCGCCGTCACGGCCGGGCCGGGCCTGATCGGGGCGCTGCTGGTCGGCGTCAGCACCGCGAAGGCGATCGCGGCGCCACGGCGCCTGCCGTTGATCCCGGTCGACCACCTCCAGGGCCACGTCGCGGCCAACTTCCTCGAGCCCAACCCGCTCGAGCCCCCGTTTCTCTGCCTGGTCGCGAGCGGCGGCCACACCCTGCTCGCCGCGGTCCGCGACCACGAAGGCCACGAGGTGCTCGGCCAGACGCTGGACGACGCTGCGGGAGAGGCCTTCGACAAGGCGGCGCGGATGCTTGGGCTCGGCTACCCGGGGGGGCCGGCGTTGGAGGAGCTTGCCGGCGAGGGCGACCCGAAGGCCTTTGAGCTGCCGGTGGCGATGAGCCGCGACCCCGGCCTCGACTTCAGCTTCAGCGGCCTGAAGACCGCGCTGGTCTACCGCTGCCGCGAGCTTGGCGAGGACGGAGTGCGGGCGCGCGGCGCCGACCTCGCCGCCTCCTTCCAGGCGGCTGTGGTCGGCCAGCTGATCGCCAAGCTCGGGCGGGCCCTAGACCGAGGCGAGTGGGGCGCGGTCGCCCTCGGCGGCGGCGTCGCCGCCAACGGGCCGCTGCGGGAGGCGGTGGCGGCGCTCTGCGAGGAGCGCGGCCTGCGCCTGAAGCTCGTCTCGCGCGAGCTGTGCACCGACAACGCGGCGATGATCGGCTCCGCGGCGCGCTTCGTCGAGGCGCTTCCCTACCCCGAGTACCTCGGCTACGACGCCTTGGCCAGCGGGGGCAGGCCGCTGGTCGCATGACGCAGGTGGTCGTCTACTCGCGTCCCGGCTGCCACCTCTGCGAGGAGGCGCTGGCGGAGATCGTCGCCCTGCACCGGGAGGGCTACCGGTTCGAGCTGCACGAGATCGACATCGAGAGCGACGATGCTCTGTTGCGCGCCCATCTCGAGCGGATCCCGGTGGTCGAGGTCGACGGAGCGCTCGTCTCCGAGCTGGTCCTCGACCAAGCCGGGCTCAGGGCAAGGCTCGATACTGTGGGGGCGTGGTCGGTGTGATCGAGGAAATCGGAGCGGAAACCGCCGTGCCGGCGGACGGCGAGCGCCTCTCGCTCGGGGTCGCCGCGCGCCTCTCTCGCTACCTTCAGGTCCTCACCCAGGCCCGCAAGATGGGCCGGGAGACGATCTCCTCGCAGGAACTCTCCGAGTACACGCACATCAACCCAACCCAGATCCGCCGCGACCTCTCCGGATTCGGCAAGTTCGGCAAGCGCGGCGTCGGCTACAACGTCGACTCGCTGGTGGCGGAGATCCGCAAGATCCTCCGCACGTCGGGGCAGCACAACATCGCCCTCTTCGGCGCCGGCAACCTCGGCCAGGCGATCGCCAGCTCCGACATCTTCGCCGACCACGGCTTCCAGGTAGTCGCCGTGTTCGACGTCAACCCCACCGTCGTCGGTACCGAGGTCGGCGACCTCTCGGTGCGCGATTTCGGCGAGCTCGAGTCGGTTGTCGCCGAGAAGGAGATCGTGGTCGGCGTCCTCGCCGTCCCGGCGGGCGCCGCCCAGGCCGTCGCCGACCGCCTGGCCGAAGCCGGGGTCAAGATCATCTTCAACTACTCCGAGCAGCTGCTCCAGGTGCCGCCGGAGGTGACCGTCCACACCTCCAGCCCCGCGGTCGACCTTCTCTACGCGCTCTACTTCTACCTGGCCTGAGCTTTGTCCTTGGACCTCGACCTCGTTCGAGAGAGATTCGACTCCTCGACCGACTTCACGATCGGCTTGGAGGAGGAGTTCGCGATCCTCGACCCGGCGACGCTGGAGCTGGAGCACCGCTTCGATGACGTCTATGCCGCCTGCCAACGCGACGAGACGCTGGCCGATTCCGCCGCCGGCGAGCTGATCGCCTCCGAGATCGAGATCCGCTCCGGGCGCGCCGAGAGCTTCGCCGAGGCGGTCGCCAAGCAGCGCGAGCGCCGGCGCCGGCTGTTCGAGCTGACCGAGGAGATGGGGTTGGCGCTGGGCGCGATGGGCACCCATCCCTGGGCCGACTACCTCGACCAGCGGATCATCGACACCCCGCACTACAAGCGCCTTCAGCACGAACTCGGCTGGGTCGCGCAGCGCAACAACACCTGGAGCACCCACGTCCACATGGGCGTGCGCGGCGCCGACCGGGCGATCGCGGTCTGCGACTGGATGCGGGAGCTGCTGCCGCTGCTGCTCGCGGTCTCCGCCAACTCGCCCTTCCTCGACCGCCGCGACACCGGCCTGCACACGGTGCGTACCGAGATCTTCACCCGCACCTTCCCGCGTTGCGGCGTCCCCGCGGCCTTCGGCGATTGGGATCGCTACGCCGAGTTCGTCGGGATGCTGGAGCGGACCGGAACGATCGTCGAGTCGACCCAGCTCTGGTGGAGCGTCCGCCCGCACCATCACTTCGGCACGGTCGAGGTGCGGATCTGCGACGCCCAGACCAGGGGGGACGAGTCCTTCGGCCTCGCCGGCCTGATCGCAGCCTGCATCGCCCAGACCGCGCTCGACTACGACGAGCGCGGCTACGAAGGCGCCGGGGCGCCGCTGGCCGACCGCGAGATCGAGGAGAACCTGTGGCGGGCGATTCGCCACGGGATGAGCGGCAAGACGATCGACTTCAGGCGAGGGGAGGCGGTCGAGACCCGCGCCGCACTCGACTCGGTGCTCGCCTGGACCGAGCCCGCTCGCTCGCAGCTGGGCATCGAGGTCGAGCTGCCGGACCGAAACGGAGCCCAGCGGGCTCGCGAGGCGCTCGACTCCGGGGTGGCGATCGAGGACGTCTACCGAGACGCCGTCCGCGAGACGAAGCGGACCTACACAGCCGATGTCGGCGCGCGTAGATAAACTCCTGCGCCGCTCAACCAGCCGGAGGAACCTAACTTGACCAGTTTCTTGACCGATCACGGAGTCGTCGTTGCGCTTGTCTGCGCCGCAGCGGCAGTGGCATATGGACTGATAATCACCCAGCGCCTGCTTTCCAAGTCGCCGGGCAACGAGCTGATGCAGGAGATCTCGGGAGCGGTGCAGGAGGGCGCCAGCGCTTATCTGCGCCGCCAGTACCTGATCATCGCTGCAGTCGCCGTGCCGCTCGCGATCGGCCTCTGGGTCCTCCAGGACTACAAGACCGCGATCGGCTTCGTAATCGGCGGCACCCTCTCCGGCGCGACCGGGTTCATCGGCATGAACCTCTCGGTGCGAGCCAACTCCCGGGTCGCAGAGGCGGCTCGTGGCGGCGTTCCGCCGGCGCTTGACGTCGCCTTCAAGGGCGGCTCGGTAACCGGGATGCTGGTCGTCGGCCTGGCGCTGCTTGGCGTCGCCGGCTACTACGGCATCCTCACGGTCACCGGCAGCACCGACAAGGAGGCCGTCGACGCGCTGATCGGCCTCGGCTTCGGTGGTTCGCTGATCTCTGTCTTCGCCCGGCTCGGCGGCGGCATCTTCACCAAGGCCGCCGACGTCGGCGCCGACCTGGTCGGCAAGGTCGAGGCGGGGATCCCCGAGGACGACCCCCGCAACCCGGCCGTGATCGCCGACAACGTCGGCGACAACGTCGGCGACTGCGCCGGCATGGCGGCCGATCTCTTCGAGACCTACGCGGTTACCTCGGTTGCTGTGATGCTGCTCGGCGTGCTGAAGTTCACCGGCGCGGGCGGGGAATTCTCGAGCGAGGTTGCGATCTTCCCGCTGGTGATCGGCGGCGCCGCGATCCTCGCCTCGATCGTCGGGGCGCTCTCTGTACGGACCAAATCGGACCGGGTCGAGGGCGCGCTGTACCAGGGCTTGATCGTCTCCGGAGTCCTTTCGATCGCCGCCTTCTACCCGATCACCAAGTGGCTGATGAGCGACCCGGTTCGGCTCGGTCTCAGCACCGCCGCGAAGACGGTCACCACCACCGACCTCTGGCTCTGCGCGGTGATCGGCGTCGCCGTTACCGGGCTGCTGTTCGTGATCACCGACTACTACACCTCGACTCGTTTCCGTCCGGTGAAGACGATCGCCGACGCCTCGGAGACCGGGCATGCGACCAACATCATCCAGGGCCTCGCCCAGGGCTTCCAGTCCACGGCAGCTCCGGCGCTGGTGCTCGCGCTGGCGATCCTCGGCGCCAACGAGCTGGCCGGGATCTACGGCATCGGCGTCGCCGTGATGGCGCAGCTGTCGCTCTGCGGCCTGATCGTCGCCCTCGACGCCTTCGGGCCGATCACCGACAATGCGGGCGGCATCGCCGAGATGGCCAACCTGCCCGAGGACGTCCGCAACGTCACCGACCCGCTCGACGCGGTCGGCAACACGACCAAGGCGGTAACCAAGGGCTACGCGATCGGCTCCGCCGCCCTGGCGGCGCTGGTGCTGTTCGCCGCCTTCAAGAGCGAACTGGAAAGTGCGGCGCCGGCGGGCTTCAACTTCAGCAATCTCTTCAACCTCTCCAGCCCCGACGTGTTGATCGGCCTGATCGTCGGCGGCATGATGGTCTACCTCTTCGCCGCGCTGGCGATCGAGGCGGTCGGGCGTGCCGGCGGCCAGGTGGTCGAACAGGTGCGCGAGCAGTTCCGCGAGCACCCCGGGATCATGGAGGGCACCGAAAAACCCGAGTACGGGAAAACGGTGAGCATCGTCACCCTGGCGGCGCAGAAAGAGATGATCCTGCCCTCGCTGATCCCGATCGTGGTGCCGGTCGTCGTCGGCCTGCTCAGCGTCGACGCGCTCGGCGGCCTGCTGATCGGCGTCATCGTCGTCGGCCTCTTCGCCGCGATCTCGATGACCGCAGGCGGCGGCGCCTGGGACAACGCCAAGAAGCTGATCGAGGACGGCGCCCATGGCGGCAAGGGCTCCGAGGCCCACGCTGCCTCGGTCACCGGCGACACCGTCGGCGATCCCTACAAGGACACGGCTGGGCCGGCTATCAACCCGATGATCAAGGTCGCGAACATCGTCGCGATCCTGATCATTCCCATCGTCCACTTCTAGGCGTTCAGGCGGGAGGGGTGGGATACCCCTCCCGCCTGCTGGGTTTTCCGCCTGGAGAGTTGGTTGCTACGGTGGCGCGATGCGGGGACCGGCTCGAGCTTTGCGTGCGATGACTTTTCCGCTGCGGCGTTGGCCGCGGTTGAGCAAGGTTGCGGTTGGCGGAGTGGCGGTGCTCGTTCTCCTCGTCGCGCTGGCCAACGCGTACGTCCTGCTCAGCGCCGAGGGGGAGTCGACCGGGAATGTCGCCGACGCGCCTCGCGCTCAGGTTGCGATCGTACCCGGGGCGCTGGTGAAGCCGAATGGCAGGATGAGCCCGATGCTTGCCGATCGCGTGCGCCAGGCATCGGCGCTCTGGCACGCCGGCAAGGTCAAGCGGATTCTGGTCTCTGGCGATCACCACACCTGGGCTTACGACGAGCCGGACACGATGCGCAAGCAGCTGGTGCGGGACGGCGTGGCGCCGCGCGACATCTTCGAGGACCATGCCGGCTTCGACACCTGGGCGACGATGGTGCGCGCCCGCGGCATCTTCGGTGTCCACGACGCGGTCGTCGTCACTCAGGGCTTCCACATGCCGCGCGCGCTCTACCTCGCCGGCGCGGCCGGCATCCACGCCACTGGGCTCACCGCCGACCTCCACCGGTGGGGCTTCCAGGGGGAGAAGAGCGAAGTCCGCGAGATCCTCTCGCGGGTGAAGGCGGTCGCCGACGCGACGCTCGACACGCCCGCGATGGCCGGACCGCGGATCCCGATCGAGAGCGCCGACGGGCGCGAAAGCTGGGGGCCGCCCCCGCCGCCGGGTACCCCGCCGGCCGGATCTCCCGGGCGCTGAGTTCGCAGAGGCGCTATCCGCAGTGCGCCAGGGCGTTCACGTAGAAGCGCTGATAGTCAGACCAATGTTCGTTCCAGTACCCGCCCTCGTGTGCGCCTGGCCATGAGTGCGCCGTGAAGTCGGCGCTGCCTGCCCGCATCGCTTCGACGAAGCCTTCGTCATAGACTCGGAAGGGGTCTTCGGTGCCGTAGTCGATCCAGACCTTGGCGTTGCCGAAGGCGTCGGGGTTGCTCTGGACCGAGCCGACGACGTCGTTGGCTTCGAAGTCGGCGGCATCGTCGAAGGCGCCCGGCGCGGTTTCGCCTCCTTCGAACCAGAGGGCGGGGGAGTGGCCGCCGACCGCGCAGAAGCGGCCGGGATTGTGGAGCGCAATATCGAGGGCGCCGAAGCCGCCCATCGAGATGCCGCCGATCGCGAGGCGGTGCGGGTCGATGCCGAAGCGGTGGATCACCATCGGCAGCACTTCGTCAATCACCCAGGTTTCCCAGTTGCCTTCGGCCCGGTTGTGCCAGTAGCCGTGGACGCCGCCGGCGGGGAAGGCGATGACCGGCCCGTGGCCGTGCAGGAGCGGCAGGCCGCGCAGGACGGCGTCGTTGAATGTCCCCTCATAGCCGCCGCGGCCGTGCAGGTAGACGAGCAGCCCCCGCTCGCCGTGGGGCCCTGCGAGGGGCGGCACGATCACGTTGACGCCGAGGTCCCTGCCGACCGACTTGCTGTGGAGTTCGATGTGGACGAGCCGGTCGCCGTTTTCGTGGGCGATTTCCTCGTTGCTGGGCCCGAAGAGCGCCGAGCTGACGATCAGATAGACGGCCGCCGCAAGCGCAAAGAGAACAAGTCCCGCCGCGGCCCGTCGCCGCCTGATCCGCCCCTGCGTCGGGCCCCCTGGCGCGCTCACAGCGCACACGCTACCGCTAGGGTCGCGGCCTGTGATCGACGATCCGATCAACATCGCCGACTTCGAGCGGGTCGCAGAAGAGAAGCTCGATGCCGGGCCGTATATTCGGTCTGAGTGACCGCAGACGGCAGCGCTTAAATGGCACAGCGGATCCCCAGAGACGAATCGCTGAGTCGCGTTCACGGCGTCGGCGCGCTGTTTGCCGCCGCCTACGGCAACGTCGGCTCCTCGATCTATTACGCGCTCGGCGTCACCGCCGCATTCGCCCTTGGCCTCACCCCGGTCGCCTTCGTCATCTCCGGCCTGATCTTCGCCGCCACCGCCGCCACCTACGCCGAGGCGACGGTGATGTTCCCCGAGGCGGGCGGCTCCTCCAGCTTCGCCCGCCACGCCTTCAACGAGCTGGTCAGCTTCATCGCCGCCTGGGGGCAGATGCTCAACTACACGATCACGGTCGCGATCTCGGCCTTCTTCGTGCCCCACTACCTGGCGGTCTTCTGGGGGCCGCTCGGCCACGGCCCCGGAGACGTCATCGCCGGCGCCGTCCTCATCGCCGCCCTGGCGCTGCTCAACATCCGCGGCTCGCAGGAGTCGGCCAAACTCAACCTCGTCCTCGCGATCGCCGACCTCGCGACCCAGGTCGTCCTGGTCGGGATCGGCCTGGTGCTCGTCTTCAGCCCCCAGGTTCTGGTCGACAACATCCACCTCGGCGTCGCCCCGACCTGGTCGGACTTCGCCCTCGGGATCGCGGTCGGGATGATCGCCTACACCGGGATCGAGACGATCTCCAACATGGCGGAGGAGGCGAAGGACGCCGCCCGCACGATTCCGCGCAGCGTCGGCCTCGTCGTCGTCGCGGTCCTCGGCCTCTACCTGCTGATCCCGGTGGTGGCGCTCTCGGCGATGCCGGTGGTGAAGGACGCCGCCGGCCACTTCAGCACCGCGCTGGGGTCGCAGTTCGCCGACGACCCGATTCTCGGCATCGTCGAGAACCTCGGCCTCAGCAGCGGCCCCACCGAAGTCCTGCGCTACTACGTCGGTGTGCTCGCGGCGGTGATCCTCTTGATCGCGACCAACGCCGGCCTGATCGGCGTCTCCCGCCTCACCTACTCGATGGGACAGCACCGCCAGTTGCCCGAGGCCCTGCGCCAGGTCCACCCGCGCTACCGCACCCCCTACATCGCGATCGGCATCTTCTCGGTGATCGCGATCGTCACCCTCGTCCCCGGCAAGACCGACTTCCTGGCGACGATGTACTCCTTCGGCGCGATGCTCTCCTTCACGATCGCCCACGTCGCGGTGATCCGGCTGCGGCGCAACAACAGCGGGATCGAGCGGTCCTGGAAGCCCCCGCTCAACTTCCGCGCCTTCGGCGCAGAGGTGCCGCTGACCGCGGTGCTGGGCGGTCTCGGCACCTTCGCCGCCTGGATCGTGGTGATGGCGCTCAACCCGCGCACGCTGGCTGTGGGCACCGCCTGGATGGCGCTAGGCCTCGCCGTCTACGTCCTCTACCGGCGCAACCAGCGGCTGCCGCTGACCGAGACCGTCAAGGTGCTGCTGCCCGAGCCGCTCGGGGTCGAGGAGATCGAGTACCGCAGCGTGCTCGTCGCCTTCGAGGACGGTGAGCCCTTCTCCGAGGAGATGGTCTCCACCGCGATCAAGCTCGCCTCCAAGCGGCGCCGTGGCATCCACGTCCACTCGATGCTGACCGTGCCGACCCATCTGCCGCTGGACGCGGGGTTGCCCGATCAGGAAGCCGAGGCGCAGAGCAAGATCGAGCAGGCGAAGCTGATCGGCGGGCAGCGGGTGACCGGGCACGTCGAGCGGGTACGGCCCGGGCAGGCCGGCTACTCGATCGCCGACGAGGCAAAGCTGATCGACGCCGCCGCGATCGTCGTCGGCCTGCGCTACCGCAACGGCGCGCCTCTCTACGACAAGACGCTGCAGACGGTGTTGGGCGAGCGTCCCTGCCGGGTGATCGTCGTCTCCGACCCGTCGACCCAGGCCGGCGCCGACGCGGAGCCCGTCCTGCTTGGTGTCTGAACCGCCCACCGCCCTAGAATCGCCGACGATGGCGTCGCCGGAGCGGATCTACCACGGCTCAGTACGTGCCTTCTCGATTGTCTTCCTGGTTCTCGGCGTGGCGATCCTGATCACCACGCTTGCTGCCGGAGGCGGGCCCCTCTCGGTCGGAGTGGTGATGGGGGTCGCCTTCGCGGCGGTCGGCGCCGGGCGGCTCTGGGTGTCGTCGCGGGCAGGGCGTTGAAGGAGCCGGAGCGGGAGCGGCCCGGTCACGAGCCGCTGCTGCGGCGCGGCCTCGGCGTCCCCTGGCTCTTCGCCGCCGCCTACTCCGCGGTCGGCTTCTCGATCTACTTCGCCCTCGGCGTCGTCGCCGATCGCGGCCTCGGCCTCACGCCGCTGATCTTTCTCGCCTCGGGCTTCCTCTTCGTGCTGACCACGCTCAGCTACGTCGAGGGCGGGGCGATGCTGCGCGAGCGCGGCGGCTCCTCCAGCTTCGCCCGCCACGCCTTCAACGAGCTGATCGCCTTCATCGCCGGCTGGGCGATCCTGATCGACTACCTGATCGTGATCGCCCTGGCGGCGATCTCGGTGCCCCACTATCTGGAGCCGATCTCGGGGAGCTTCGCCGAACCGGGCTGGGAGATCGGCATCGCCGCCCTGGTCATCGTCGCCACCTGCGGGCTCAACGTCCTCAACATCACCGGACGCGAGCGCCAGCGCCCGCTGACGCTGCTCGCCCTCGCCGACGTCGGCCTGCAGCTCGCGGTGATCGCCGTCGGCGTGCTCGCCGTCTGGCACCCGGATCGCCTCACCGCCGAGCTGAACCTGTTCACCGACCCCAGCCTCAAGGACATCGTCTACGCGGCGGTCGTCGCGATGCTCGCCTACGCCGGAATCGAGGCCGCCTCCGACCTCGCTCCCGACATCGAGGTCGAGCCGCGCGATCTGAAGCGGATCGTTTCGCTGGGTGCGGTCGCGGTGCCGCTGGCCTACGCCGGGATGGCGGCGATCGCGCTGATGGCGGTGCCGGTGGTCGCCGGCCCCCACGGGCCAGAAACCGCACTCGGCAAACAGTTCGTCGAGGCGCCGGTGCTCGGGGTGGTATCCGCCTACCATCCGGCCTGGGTGGCCGACACGATGCGCTGGATGGTGGTGCTGGTCGCTACGCCGGTGCTGTTCTGGGCGGCGAACACGGGAATGCTCGGGGTCTCCCGCCACATCTACACGCTCGCGATCAACCGTCAGATCCCGAGCTGGCTCGGCAGGTTGGACAGGCGGCACGCGACTCCCTCTGTGGCGATCGCTCTCTCCGGCGTGATCGCGATCGGACTCGTCGCGCCGACCAACGTCAAGCTGCTGGCGGGCATCTACGCCTTCGGGGCGACGCTGGCGATCACCATCGCCCACCTCTCGATCATCCGGCTGCGGGTCACCGAGCCGGATCGCCCGCGGCCCTTCCGTGTCCCCTGGGGGATGCGCTGGCGCGGCGCCGAGCTGCCGATTCCCGCGATCTTCGCCGCGCTTCTCAGCGGCCTCGCCTTTCTCAGCGTGCTCGCCTTCCACGACGTCGCCCGCTGGGTCGGTGGCGGCTGGATGGCCTTCGGGCTCGTCTTCTACGTCGTCTACCGCAAGGTCTTCGAGGGCACGACGCTGACCAAGCGGGTCTCGGTCACCGAGCGGGCGCTGACCAAGCAGGTGAAGGAGGTCGCCTACCGCAACATCCTCGTCCCGGTCTTCGGCACCAAGCTCGACGACGACATCGTCGCCACCGCGGGGCGGTTGGCCGCGGCCGAGCAGGAGGAGGCCGACGGCGAGATGGCGGACTCCCGCCTCGACCTCGTCTACGTGATCGACGTGCCGCTGACCCTGCCGCTCGACGCCGAGCTGCCGCCCGCGCGGGAGGAGGAGGCCCGGCGAGCGCTGGAGCGGGCTCGTGAGGTGGCCGAAGAGTACGAGGACGTCGAGGTGGGGACGGAGACGGTGCGCGCCCGTCAGGTCGGCGCGGGGATCGTCGAGGCGGCGCGCCGCAGCGAGGCCGAGGCGATCGTGATCGGCGGCGAGGACCCGACCAAGATTCGCGGCGGCGCGGTGATCGGCGGGATCGGCGCCGCGAAGCCGGCGGAGGTCGGCGCGGCGACCGAGTACGTGCTGAAGAAGGCGCCCTGCCGGGTCCTGCTCACGGCTCCCCCCGATGTCTAGATGTATCTAGTATCCGGCCAATGTTCATTCTGATCGTCGGCTGCGGCCGCGTCGGCTCTTCGGTCGCCCGGGCGATGCTGCACGAGGGTCATGAGGTTTCCTGTCTCGACGAGGACCCCGAGTCCCACGCCCGGCTCGAGGTTGGCCTGGAGAAGGGCTGGGAGGATCTCGGCGGGCACTTCACCGTGGGGGCGGGCCTGGAGACCGACGCGCTCATCGCCGCTGGGATCGAAAAAGCGGACGCCTTCATCGCCTCCACCGACGGCGACAACACCAACATCATCATTGCCCAGATCGCCCAGCGCCGCTACCAGGTGCCGACCGTGATCGCGCGCATCCTCGACCCGCTGCGAGCCGAGTGGTACCAGCGCCAGGGACTGCACACGGTCTGTCCGACACGGGTCGCGATCGACATGCTGGAGAACGCGGTTCGCGAGGGCGCCGGGCGCCCCGGCGGCGCCGACGACACCGCGGAAGCGGCCTGAGCCAAGAGGGGCCTGGGTAGCGGCATGTACATCATCGTCGTCGGAGCGGGCAAGGTCGGCTGGAACCTGGCGCGCGAGCTGCTCGAGAAGGAGCACGAGGTGACGCTGATCGAGAGCGACCGCCGTCGCTACCTCACGGTCGAGCAGGAGCTGGAGCACAACATCTCCTATGGAGACGCGTCCGAGCTCTGGGTGCTGGAGAGAGCCGGCATCCAGCGAGCCGACATGGTGATCGCCGTCACCGGCGACGACGAGGACAACATGCTGATCTGCCAGGTCGCCCGCGAGAAGTACCTGGTCGACCGGATCATCGCCCGGGTCAACAACCCCCGCAACCGCCCGCACTTCGACCTGCTCGGGATCAGGCCCTCGGTCTCCGCCACCGACCTCATCCTCCGCCTGCTCGAGCACGAGGTTCCCCAGTACGGGCTGGTCCACCTGCTCGACCTGCAGGAAGAGCAGCTGGAGATCATCGAGATGCTGCTCGGTCAGGACTCCGGCGTGACCGGGCGGCGGGTCGGCGACCTTCAGATGCCGGCGGGCAGCCTGCTGATCTCGGTCCTGCGCGCCGGCAAGGGGTTCGTGCCCGGCCCGGACACGGTGCTCGAACCCGGCGACGAGGTGCTGGCGGTGCTCGACCCGGGCAAGGAGGACGACCTCAAGGCCCTCTTCGGGCTGGAGGAGAACGGCGCCGGCGGCGGTGGCTGACCGCGAGGTCGACTTCCTCCTCATCGGTGGCGGCATGGCCTCCGCCCACTGCGCGGCTGAGCTGCGCCGGCGCGGGGCGGAGGGGTCGATCCTCCTGGTCGGGCGGGAGCCCGAGCCACCCTACGAACGTCCGCCGCTCTCCAAGGAGTACCTGCGCGGCGAGGGCGGGCGCGAGGACGCCTACGTCAACCCGCCCTCCTGGTATGAGGAGAACGCGGTCGAGCTGCTGAGCGGGCGCAACGTGATGTCGCTCGACCCGGAGGCGCGCACGGCAAAGGTCCAGGGTGGGGAGGAGGTCGCCTTCGGCAAAGCGCTGCTCGGCACCGGGGCGATGGTCAACATCCTCCGGGTCGAGGGCGCCGAGAACGAGGGAATCCACTACCTGCGCGCCTTCGGCAACTCCGACGCGATTCGCGCCGACGCCGAGGCGGCCGAGCACGTGGTGCTGGTCGGCGGCAGCTACATCGGCACCGAGGTCGCCGCCTCGCTGACCGCGCAGGGCGTCAGGTGCACGATCGTGATGATGGAGGACGTGGCGCTCTCACGGACCTTCGGGGAGGGCGCGGGGCGTTGGTTCCAGGAGCGGCTCGAGTCCCATGGCGTCACCGTCCACGGCGGCGAGGAGCTGGAGGCGTTCGAGGGCGACGGCCGGGTGAAGGCGATCGTGACGAAGAGCGGGCTCAGCGTCGAGTGCGACGCGGTCGTGGTCGGGGCCGGGGTGCGGGCCGACGCGATGCTGGCCCAGCGCGCCGGCCTCGAGGTCGATGACGGGATCGTCTGCGACGCCGAAGCTGCAGACCTCCGCCGAGGGCGTCTACGCCGCCGGCGACTGCTGCTCCTATGACAGCGTCGTCCACGGGCGACGGCTGCGGGTCGAGCACTGGGACGTGGCGATGCAGCAGGGCATCCATGTCGCCCGCAACATGCTCGGCGACGATCGCGACTACGACGTCGTCCCCTATTTCTTCAGCGACCTCGCCGACTGGGCGAGCCTCGAGTACGTGGGCCCCGCCTACGAGTGGGACGAGGAGGTTTGGCGCGGCGACCGCGACAGCGGCGAGTTCTCCGTCTGGTACCTGAAGGACGGCAGGGTGGCCGGCTGCCTCAGCGTCGAGCGCTCCGAAGACCTCGCCGAGGCCCGTCGCCTGCTCGCCGACGGGGTCGACGTCTCCGCCGCCAAGGATCAGATAACCGACCTCGACAGCGACCTCTCGGTGATTGTCTGATCATCAAGCAGGTTTGGCGCAGGGATAGATATCGTTGAGCACTGGTCCGGGGTGGGGTAGCTAGGCAGCCCGCCAGGTTCTGATCCTGGAAGCCGTGGTTCGATTCCACGCCCCGGAGTTAGCGATGAGTGCGTCCGACCATTATGCGAACATCTGTTCGCATAATGGAGTTGGAGGAGCGGATCCAAGAGTTACTCGCCGCCGGTGAGGCGCGAACTCATATAGCCAGTCGGCTCGGGGTCAACCGTGGAACTGTGTCGCGGTATGCGGCCAAGGTCGGATTCCCTTCCACGGCCCGGGCGCCCTCGAAATTCGACTGGACCGAGATACGGTCGTTTTACGCTGAAGGTCACTCGATCGAGGACTGCAAGCGGCACTTCGGGTTTTCCTCCAGCACCTGGGAAGCAGCGGTTTGTCGGGGAGATGTCGTTCCACGGGATCCGCAAACGAGAGGGCGCCCACGGGGAGAAACCCGCGAGAAGGTCGCTGCGCTTCTTGCCGCTGGCCTGCGACCTTCCGAGATTGCAAGGCGCTTGGGTCTTTCGAAGCCCACGATTTCGTATCACGCTCGGAGGCTCGGCATCGAGCCAGATGCCGGTGCGAGTAGGCGCTACAACTGGGAAGAGATTCGTTGTGCCTACGAGTCAGGACTCTCGGTACGACAATGCATGAAGCGCTTTGGCTTTTGCTTGGCAACTTGGCATGACGCCGTAAAACGGGGTGTCATCGTTCCGCGTCCGGCTGTGATCCCAATGGAGCAGCTACTTGTGGTGGGAAGGAAAGGCACGAATCGCACTCATCTTAAGAACCGACTCATCAAGGAGGGGTTGAAGGAGAACTGTTGCGAGATCTGCGGCATCGCCGAGTGGCGAGGGAAACCGCTGAGCATGGAGCTTCACCACGTAAACGGAGACGGATCTGACAATCGTCTTGAGAACCTTCAGCTGCTGTGTGGCAACTGCCACGCTCAAACTGACAATTGGGGTGGTCGGGGCATCCGACGGAAGGTGATGCCTAGCGCGCAGAGGGCCGCATGAGGCTGCTCAGGGCGTCTAACCGCTTTGCTACCGTCGCCCCTCGCATGAAGGCTCGGAACTTTCTGATCGCATTGCCGCTTGCCGCGCTTGCCATCGCCGGTTGCGGGGGTGGGGGAGGCGGCGGCTCGACCGCGTCGACAGCTGCGCCGGCGACCGTCGAAACCACCGCGCTGAGCAAGGAAGACCTGATCGGCAAGGGTGACTCGGTCTGCGCCGAGGTGAACGCTGCGGTGGGCACCGTTGGGACCTCCAGCGCCGAATCGGGCAGCCAGGCGAGCCAGGTCGCCGACCTCTACACCGGCATGGTCGAAAGCCTGAAGAGCCTGGGCACGCCCGAAGACCCGGCCGGCTACTCCGAATTCATCGCCGCCGCCGAAGAACTCTCGAGCGCGGAGAGCGAAGCGAAACTGGCCGAAGAGCGCGGTGACAGCGCGGCGCTCAGCGCCGCCGAAACGAAGTCGGCCTCGGCGCTCGCCTCGTTCCAGGCGGCGGCCGAAAGCTACGGCTTCAAGCAATGCAGCGAAGGCCCGAGCGCGCCGACTCCCGCCTCTGCGGCCGCTGCTCCATCGACGGGCGAATCCGAAAGCTCGGAAAGCGGCGAAACGCCCGAAGCCGAAGCGGCGCCCGAAGCCGAAGCGGCGCCCGAAACCGGTGGCGCGGGGAGCGCCGAAGGGGGCGGTGGCTCGGCCGGCGGGGGGACCGCGGGAGGCGGCGCGGAAGGCTCTGGCGGGTCGAGCTCCGGCGGCATCGGCCCCGGCTGAGCGCGCCGATTACCGGCGCATCTCGGAGTCCTCGGTCGGCTGGCTCGGGTCACGCACTTGAGTGCGCTCCCCTCGCCATCCTTCCCTGCGTCCGCCGAGCTGCTTGGTTCTCGGCCCGCTCAGGCAGCTGAGCTTTGCGCCCAGGCGCCGTAGAGGCGCGAGTAGGGGCCGCCGGCCTCGATCAGCTCGTCGTGAGTTCCCTGCTCGGCGATGCGACCGTCTTCGAGCACGACGATCTTGCCGGCGCGGCGGATCGTCGAGAGGCGGTGGGCGATGACGATCGCGGTGCGACCCGCCAGCAGGCGCTCCAAGCCCTTCTCGATCGTCTTCTCGGTTCTCACGTCGACGTTCGAGGTCGCCTCGTCGAGGATCAGAATGCGCGGCTCGGCCAGCAGCGCTCGAGCGAAGGCGACGAGCTGGCGCTGACCGGCGGAGAGCTGGACCCCGCGCTCGCCGACCTGGGTATCGATCCCATCCGGCAGGGCCTCGACGAACTCCGTCGCCCCAACCGCGCGGATCGCGTCCTCGATCTCCCCCAGGCTCGCGTCCGGCCGCCCGAAGGCGATGTTCTCGCGCACGCTGCCCGAGAACAGGAAGCCCTCCTGGGGGACGATCCCCAGCTGGCGCCGCAGCGCCCGCTGCTGCACGCCGCGCAGGTCGTGGCCGTCGATCGCGACCGTTCCTTGCTGCGGGTCGTAGAAGCGCGCCACCAGCTTGGCGAAGGTCGACTTGCCCGCCCCGGTCGACCCGACCAAGGCCAGGGTCTGGCCCGGCGGCACGTGGAGGTCGACTCCCCTAAGCGCCCAGGAACCAGGCGGCGGATGCTCCGCCTTGTCATCTCCTTCGGCCGTGTAGGAGAACCAAACGTCCTCCATGCGGATCTCGCCTCGCAGCTTCCCCGGGTCGATCGCGCCGGGGGCGTCGACCATGTCGGGCTTGGTGTCGAGCAGGTCGAAGATCTTGTCCAGCGCCGCCATCCCCTGCTGGTAGGTCGTGTAGAGCTGGGAGAGCTGCTGGATCGGTTCGAAGAAGGTCGCCAGGTAGGCGACGAAGGAGACGATCACGCCGACCTTGATCGCCCCTTCGATCGCCTGGGTGCCGCCGTAGAGCAGGATCACCGCGGTGCCGATCGCCGCCAGCAGTTCGACCGCCGGGAAGTAGGAGGCGTTGAGGTAGACCGTCTTCATGTTCACGGCGCGGTTCTGCTCGTTGAGGTCGGTCATCACGTCGACGTGGCGCGGCTCCTGGCCGAAGCTGCGCACCACCCGCACGCCGCTCAGGGTTTCCTGCAGGTATGAGGTGACGGCCGCGATCCGCTCGCGGGTGGCGCGGTAGGCGCCGGCCGAGACGATCCGGAAGACGACGCTGGCGATCGCCAGCAGCGGGAAGGTGAGGAAGGTGATCAGGGCAAGCTTGACGTCGAGCAGCAGCAGGATCACGACCACGCCGACCAGGGTCAGCGTCGCCGAGAACATCGTCACCACGCCGCTGGTGACCAGCTGGTTGAGCGCCTCGACGTCGTTGGTCATTCGCGAGATCAGCACCCCCGGGCTGCGCCGGGTGAAGAAGCCGATCGACATCGACTGGATGTGGGAGAAGAGCCGCTCGCGCAGGTCCTGCAGGGCGCGGGTGCCGACCCAGCCGACCAGGTAGGTCTCGGCGTAGGTGCCGGCGGCGTAGAGCAGGCCGGCGGCGACGAAGGCGGCGACGATCAGGTCGAGGGCGCCGACGTCGCCGGTGACGATCCCGGCGTCGACGGCGTCGATCGCCCGGCCGGCCAGGTAGGGGGGAGCGAGGCCGGCGCCGGTCTCGATCAGCAGGGCGACGAACATCAGGATCACCCGCCCGCGGTAGGGGCGCAGGAGGCGGATCATCCAGCGCACCTTGCGGCCGCGCTGGTCCTCGCCGCGGACCAGGCGCCAGAGCGCGGCGAAGAGCTGGAAGACGTTGCCGAAGCGGCTCTCGTCGGCGTTCTCGTTCACAGTCGCGCCATCTCCTCGCGGCTCTCCAGGTCGCGCTGGAGGAAGACCGAGTCGGCGAGCCCGTGCTCGGCGATCTCGCGGTAGAAGCCGCAGCCCTCCATCAGCTCGGCGTGGGTGCCGCGGTCGACGATGCGGCCGCCGTCGAGGACCACGACCTCGTCGGCCAGGGCGACGGTCGAGAGCCGGTGGGCGATGACGAAGGTCGTCCGTCCCTCCATCACCTCCTGCAGCCCGGACTTGATCGCCTGCTCGGTGGTGGCGTCGACCGAGGAGGTGGCGTCGTCGAGGATCAGGATGCGCGGGTCGGCGAGCAGGGCGCGGGCGATCGCGACCCGCTGGCGCTGACCGCCGGAGAGGGTGAGGCCGCGCTCGCCGACGCGGGTGTCGTAGCCGGCGGGGAGCTCGCGGATGAAGCCGTCGGCCTGGGCCCGCCGCGCCGCCGCTTCGATCTCCTCGCGGCTCGCGTCCTGGCGCGCGTAGGCGATGTTCTCGGCGACGCTGGCGGTGAAGAGGAAGCTGTCGTCGGCGACGAAGGCGATCTCCGAGCGCAGCGAGTCGACGTCGACCTCGCGGACGTCGGCGCCGTCGACCAGCACCGACCCCTCGTGGGGTCGTAGAGGCGTGCGATCAGCGCCACCAGGCTGGTCTTGCCGGCGCCCAAGGGCCCGACCAGGGCGACGGTCCTGCCCGCCTCGACCCGAAGGTCGACTCCCGTCAGCGCCGCGGCCGACCTTGACCCCACCTGGGTGTGGTCGATGTCGGATGCGCGGGCGCCGTCGTAGCGCAGGGTCACCCCGCGCAGCTCGACCTCGCCGCCGCCGGCCGGCAGGGCGGGGGCGCCGGGCGGGCTCTGGATCGCCGGTTCGCGGTCGATGATCTCGAACATGCGGTTGCCGGAGGCGATCGCCCGCTGCGACATCCCCATCGCCACGCCGAGCATCCGCATCGGGCCGGCCAGCATCCCCACGTAGAGGTAGAAGGCGCTGAAGCTGCCGAGGCTGAGCGAGCCGTTGATCACCTCGCGACCGCCGACCAGCAGCACCAGGGCGATGCCGAACTGGGGCAGCAACCCGATCAGGGGTGAGTAGAAGGCCTGCAGGCGGGTCGAGTAGATGCTCTGGTCGAAGACCCGGGCGACGGCGCGCTGGAAGCGGTGCAACTGGTGCTCCTCGCGGGCGAAGGCCTTGACGATGCGGATGCCGGAGACGTTCTCCTCGGCCTCGGCCGTCAGCTCGGCGATCCGCTGCTGGACCTCCTGCAAGGCCGGCCGCGAGACGCGGTTGTAGCGCGAGGCGGTGTAGACGACGAAGGGCGCCGGCGCCAGCGCGATCAGCGCCAGCACCGGGTTGAGGGCGAGCATCACGGCGCTGGCGAGGACGATCGTCAGCAGGCTCTGGGTGATGAAGATGAGGCCGTAGCCGAGGAAGAAGCGGATCGACTGCAGGTCGACCGTCGCCCGCGACATCAGCTGACCGGTCTGCTGGCTGTCGAAGAAGCCCAGGTCGAGGCGTTGCAGGTGGGCGTAGAAGGTCTGGCGCAGGTCGAATTCGACCGCCAGCGAGACCTTGCCGGCGACCAGTCGCCTGACCACGGTCAGGCCCAGCCGCAGGATGCTGGCGCCGACGATCGCCAGCGCCAGCGGCAGCAGGTCGGCCTTGTTGCCGTCCTTGATCGCGTTGACCGCGTGCCCGGTCAGCAGCGGGATCAGCACCGTCATCCCGATCGCCGCCCAGGCGAAGGCCAGCGAGCCCCAAAGCTGGCGGCGATAGGGGCGCAGGAAGCCCATCAGGCGGCGGTAGGTCCGCATCGACCTGACTATACAAAGTGAAGTATTGGTCTTCGAGAGGGAAGCGCCGCCACGGCGGGCGCCCTATTCGAGCGTCGCCGCGGCCCTGGCGCTGGGGATCCTCCCCTTCTTGCAGGACCCGGGCCCGCCGCGCCCCGGCGGCGGCACGATCTGGAAGTTGGTGACGCCGTGGAAGGGGGTGAGGGCGTGGTTGTTGTCGGCCAGGTTGACGACGATGTGGTAGAAGCCCGGCGGCAGGTCGTGGTAGTAGATCACCGGCCGGGTTGCGGGCGAGTAGCTGCCGGCGACGCCGAGCCGTTCGGCGAGCACGCCGTTCGGCCCCGAGTACTGCGGGTAGTCGAAGGATGCTCCGAGCAGCCGCCCGCTGCTGAGCGGGTTCTTCAGCGCCCGGCGGAGCCGTTTCGGCGCGATGCAGTCGGGGACCCGGTGGAGTTGGAAGCGGATGTGGCCTTCGCCCAGCACGGGCTCGCGGCCGAACTGCCTGGGGGAGAGGTGGAAGTTGTGGACCGTGACCCGGACGACGACCGCGCCGCTGGTCTGGCGGGCGCCGTTGCGCGGCGAGATCACGTCGACGCCGGGGGCGCCGGGGATCGGGGGGAGTTTGTGCTGGGGGCGTTTCTGTTCGAGCTGTTGCAGGGCGCTGTTGCCCCCACCGCCACCGGAGGCGAGGACGACGGCGAGTGCGACGGCAGCCACCAGGGCGGCCGCGAGGATGGCGATTCTGCCCCGCATGGGAGCGAGGAACACTAGTTGCCCCGTAACGTTTACAACTTCATGCGAAGCGCGGTCATCGCCACATTCGGAACGCTGGTGGTCCTCGCCCTCGCCGCTCCGGCTGCGCCCGCCGCCGGCCTCGGCGGTTACGTCGACCCCTTCGCCGGCACCCGGCCCGGTCCCGGCACCTTCGGCGGCGGCCACAACTTCCCGGGTGCGACCGTTCCCTTCGGGATGGTCCAGTGGAGCCCCGACACCACGCCCGCCGACGAACGCGGCAGCGGTGGCTACGACTACCGCGACGACCACATCAGGGGATTCAGCCTCACCCACCTCAGCGGCGCCGGCTGCGAGGTCTACGGCGACTTCCCCTTCCTGCCAACCACCGAGCCGCTGGAATCCTCGCCCGCCGCCGCCGGTCCCTCCCTCGACGGCGAATTCCACCCGGGGTTCTCACACGCGAGCGAGCGCGCCCACCCGGGCTACTACTCGGTTCGCCTCAACCCGGTCGACGGGGCCGCGATCGACACCGAGCTGACCGCGACGACGCGCACCGGGATGGCGCGCTTCACCTTCCCCCGCAACCCGCATTCCAGCGTGCTGGTCAATGCCGGCGGCAGCGCCCAGCCAGACGACTTCGCAAGCGTGCAGGTCAACCCCGACGGGCGCGAGATCGACGGCACCGCCTCCAGTGGCCTCTTCTGCGGCCAGCGGCCTCGCTACAAGGTCTACATAGCGGCCGTCTTCAACCGCCCCTTCGACGCCTACGGGACCTGGCAGCGCGACGTCCTGACCCCCGGCTCGACCTCGGCGAGCGACAGCCAAGCCCCCCCAGAAAACCCGGCTACGAGCGCCGCCGCGGGCGCCTACGCCAGCTTCGATACGAGCAAGAACCGGGTCGTGCTCGCCCGCGTCGGCATTTCCTTCGTCAGCGTCGCGGACGCCCGCGCCAACCTCGTCGCCGAAGACCCGGGGCTGGGCTTCGGGACGGTCGCCGCTGGCGCCGAAGGCGCCTGGAACAGGGTGCTGGGCCGGATCCGCGTCAGCGGCGGTCCCTCGCGGCTCCTCGACACCTTCTACACGGCGCTCTACCACGCCTTCGTCGCGCCGCGGACCTTCAGCGACGTGGGCGGCGCCTACATCGGGATGGACGGGCTGGTGCACCGCGCCCGCGGTCGCATCCAGTACGCCGACTTCTCCGGCTGGGACATCTACCGCAGCGAGATCCAGCTGCTCTCGATCCTCGCCCCGAGCCGGGCCGCCGACATGGTCAGCTCGCTGCTCGCCGACGCTGCGCAGAGCGGCTGCCTGCCCCGCTGGCCCTACGCCAACGGGCAGAGCATGACGATGGTCGGCGACTCCGCCGACCCGATCATCGCCTCCGCGGCGGCCTTCGGCGCCAGCGGCTTCGACAGCCGCGCGGCGTTGGCGGCGATGGTCAAGGGTGCGACGCAGCCGTGCGCCAGCCCAAACGGCTCCTATCTCGAGCGCCAGGGCCTCGCCGACTACGAAGCGCTCGGCTACGTCCCCTTCGACGTCGACACCAACATCCGCAACGCCAACTCGATCTACGGCACCCCGGAAGACGTATGGGCCTCGGCGGCGACGACGCTCGAGTACAACGTCGACGACTTCGCGATCGCCCAGTTCGCCGCCCGGGCGCTCGGCGATCGCTCCCACTACCGAGCCTTCATGCGCCGCTCGGGCACCTGGCGACGGCTGTACAACCCGGCCAGCGGGCTGATCGAGCCGCGCTACGCCAGCGGCGCCTTCCCCGCCGAATACAACGACCTCGAAGGCGGCGGCTTCGCCGAGGGCAACGCTTACCAATACACCTGGATGGTCCCCCAGGACCCCGCGGGTCTCTTTCGCAAGATGGGCGGCCGCGCACAGGCGGCCGGCCGGCTCGGTCGCTTCCTCGCGGACCTGAACGGCGGCGAAGGCGGCACCCACACCGAACACGCCTTGCTCGGCAATGAGCCGACCCTCCAGACGCCCTGGCTCTACGACTGGACGCAGCGGCCCTATGGCACGCAGGAAGCGGTGCGCCGCGGCCTGGCCCTCTACGACACCGCCCCCGACGGCCACCCCGGCAACGACGACCTCGGCACCCTCTCCGCCTGGTACGTGTTCGGGGCGCTGGGGCTCTACCCGGAGGTGCCGGGGGTCGGGCTGCTGGCGATTGGCAGCCCGCTCTTCGGCCGGGCCTCGGTCACCATGCCGAACCACCGGCGGTTGCAGATCACGGCCACGGCCTACACGTTCAGGAAGCGCAAGCCCCCGAAGGGCGGGACGGGGCGGCGCAAGAAGCCGAAGCTGGTCAAAGTCGCGCTCAGCCCGGCCGCCGCCCCCTACATACGCTCGGCGAGCCTCGACGGCCACCCCTACGGGCGGCCCTGGACCACCTACTGCACGCTCGCCCGCGGCGGGCAGTTCGCCTTCCAGCTCGGCCCCAGCCCGAACCTCAAGTGGGGAAGCTCCGCCGCCGCCGTCCCGCCGTCGTTCGGTCCGAACCGGCGGATGCCGAAGAACGCCTGCACGCCCTGAACCGCCTGCCGCTTTATCCTTGCTTTAGCGGCCGTTGAAGGCCACCTCAGTATTTCCGTCGAATCTTCCTTACCCTTGGAACCTCCCGTAGCCACCGTTCCGGCTGCCGATATCGGCACGGACGAAAAGCCCTTCGCGCCCGCCCACTCGAACGTGCTCTGGGCCCTCGCCGGCTTGACCGCGCTCGGCGTCGCGATCCGCTTCGCCTCGATCGGGCTGCAGAGCTACCACCACGACGAGGTGATCACGGCGGCGCGGGTGATCCCGGGCAGCTTCCTCCACATGCTGCGCGAGGTGAAAGCGAGCGAGTCCAATCCGCCTCTCTATTACGTATTCGCCTGGGGGTGGGCGAAGGCATTCGGCACCGGGGAGGCCGGCCTTCGCTCGCTCTCGGCGCTGTTTGGCGCAGCGACCGTCCCGGTCGCCTTCTACGCGGCTCGGGAACTGGCGAGCAGGCGCGCCGGCCTGATAGCGGCGAGCCTCGTCGCGGTCAATCCGATGCTGATCTGGTACTCGCAGGAGGCGCGCTCCTACGCGGTGCTGGTCTTCTTCGGCGCACTATCGCTGCTCTTCTTCGCTCGGGCGCTGAGGACCCGGGAGGCGCGCGACCTCGCCCTCTGGGCGCTGGCCTCGGCGCTGGCGCTCTGCTGCCACTACTTCGCGGTGTTCGCGGTGGGCATCGAGGCCGTCTGGCTGCTGGTCGCGCTGCGCGCCCGCTGGCGCCCGGTGCTGCTCGCCGTCGGCGGTGTCGCCGCGGTCGGGCTGGCGCTGCTGCCGCTGATCGCCGCGCAGGTCAACCCTCATCACATCGGCTGGATCGAACACGACGCGCTTCCCACGCGCCTCTGGGAAACCGGGATCAGCTTCCTGATCGGCGAGACAGGCCACGTGATCGCCGAGCCGCCGCGGACGCGCTACGCGCTGATCCCGGCACTGCTGATCGGCGCCGCGCTGCTCATCCTGGCGATCCGCGGGACGCGCCGCGAGCGGCGGGGAGCGGCGATTGGCGGGGCGGTTGGCATCGGAGCCGTGCTGCTGGCGGTCGCCGCGGCGGCGGTCGGCAAGGACTACATCGAGGAGCGCAACCTGTTGCCGGCCCTCGTGCCGCTCGGCATCGCCGCCTCGATCGGCTTCGCCGCGGAGCGGGCGCGCCGCCTTGGCCTGCTCCTTGCCGTCGCTCTCTGCGCCTACTGGATCGCCTTCGACATCCACGTCACCCAGACGCCGAACCTGCAGCGGCCCGACCTCCGCACCCTGACCGACGAAGTCGGCCCGCCGCGCGGACCGCGCGCGATCGTCACCTGGAAGCTCGCCGCCGACCCGATCGAGTTCTACCTGGCGGACGGCGCCCAGCCGCTCTACAGCGGCGAACAGCCGCTGAAGGAAATCGACGTGATCAGCAAGCCGTTCGTCGCCGGGCGTCCCCTCCACCTGCCGCGCGCCTTCCGCCTGGCGCAGCGCGTTCGGCTCCAGCGCCTTACCCTTACGCGCTACGTGTCCCGCCGTTTCCACCCAGTCTGGTTCTACAAGCTGCGCGACCTGCCAACCGGCTTCGGCAAAAACGCGGTCGTGATCGACGGGCTGCCCGCGCAGGCGCTGGCGCCGCGGCGGGGGGTTCTACGTTGAGCGCCCCGGAATTCGCCTACCGCCTCGGCGCCGCCGCCCGCCGTCCCGCCAACTGGGTCCAGCTGTGCAAGTTCGGCGTCGTCGGCGGCTCCGGCTACCTGATCAACCTCGCCGTCTTCGCGGTCCTCACCGCCAACCTCGGCGTTCACCACTCGATCGCCGCGGTCGGCGCCTTCTGCGTCGCCGTCACCAACAACTTCCTCTGGAACCGTTACTGGACCTTCGGCCCCGGCATAGGACCGGCGTCGTTCCAGGCGGCCCGCTTCCTTCTCGTCAGCGTCGCCTCGCTGGCGATCAACCTCGCCGCGCTCGAGGCGCTCGTCGCAGGCGCCGGGATGGGCGACCTTTCGGCCCAGGCGATCGCCGTCGCGATCGCGATGCCGTTCAACTTCCTCGGCAACAAGCTCTGGACGTTCGCCTGAGCCGCGCGCGGAGGTCGGCTCCCGGCGTAGCTGCTTTAGACTGACCCCCCGGCGAGCGCCCGTAGCTCAGTGGTAAACGGTTTCCGCAAGGGGGCCAAAGAGCATCGGTCTTTCCAACCGAAGGTCGTGGGTTCGATTCCCACCGGGCGCATGAGGAACACGAGGCGATGAGCGGCGCGAAATCGATCTACGACGCGGGCGAGGTCGAGGCCGCACGACAGGCCGCCTGGGCCGAGCGCGACGCCTTCCGCACGCCGCTCCCGCCGAGGGCCGGGCGCCCGTCTACGTCAAGCCCTCCAGCCCGTTCACCTCGGGAAACCTCCACATGGGCCACGTCCGCGACTACTCGATCGGCGACGCCTACGCACGCTTCCGCCGCGCCCGCGGCGACGCCGTGCTCTTCGGCTTCGGCTTCGATGCCTTCGGCCTGCCGGCCGAGCTGGCGGCGATCGAGCGCCAGGAGCCGCCCGCCGACTGGGTCGAGCGCTGCGGCGAGCGCATGCTCGCCCAGATGAAGCGCCTCGGCTTCTCCTTCGACTACGACCGCGTCTTCTACAGCTCCGACGAGGGCCAGTACCGCTGGTCGCAGTGGCTCTTCCTGACCCTGCTCGAGGCGGGCCTGATCTACCGCGACGACGCCACGGTCGACTGGTGCGACACCTGCCAGACGACGCTCGCCGCGATCCAGGTCGAGGACGGTCGCTGCTGGCGCTGCCACAACCCGGTGCGGCTGATCCGCCGCCCGACCTGGTTCCTCCACATCACGCCCTACCTCGAGGAGAACGACCGCAACACGGAGGAGCTCGAGAACTGGGACGAGCTCTCGCTCGCCACCCAGCACTACATCCTCGGGCGCAGCGACGGAGTGGAGGTCGAGCTCGGCCAGGGCTCGCCGCGGCGCTGGCGCTGACCGTCTTCAGCCCGCACCGCGACTCGCTCGACGCGGGCGCGCTTCGTCCTGCTGTCGCCGCGCCATCCTGACGTCGAGGCGTGGGTCACCGACCCGAGCGTGCACGAGGAGCTGGAGCAGATGCGTTCCGGTGGCTGGGAGCGCAGCGCCCGCGACGCCCGCTCGGTGCCGATCGTCGACACCGGCGCCTCGATCGCGGGCCCGGGCGGCGGCGAGCTGCCGGTCTTCGTCTCGCCGATCGTCGACGCGCGCTACGGCCCGACCGCCGCCTTGGGCATTCCGGCGGTCGACGAAGCGGACGAGGAGATCGCCCGGCGGATGGAGCGAGTGCCCCACCCCGACGGTCCGGGCGATTCCGCGGCGAAGCAGGGCTCACCGCCGGTCCCGGGCGTTCGCGAGGCGAAGCGCTACCGCGCCAACGACTTCTCGATCTCGCGCCAGCGCTCCTGGGGCACGCCGATCCCGGTCGTCCACTGCGCGGAGCTGCGGCCCCGTCCCGGTGCCAGTCGAGGATCTGCCGGTGGTCCTCCCGCGCGACATCGAGCCGACCGGGGAGGGCAACCCGCTGGCCGAGCGCCCTGATTTCGTCGACGCTCGCCTGCCCGCGCTGCGGCGAGCCGGCCAAGCGCGAGACCGACACCCTCGACTGCCACTTCGACGCCCTCTGGCTCTGGGTGCCGGCCGCGGTGCCGCCGGAGGCCCGCGCGGAGCAGATGTTCGACGCACCCGGACCTGCGGCGGTGGCTGCCCGCCGAGCGCCTCGTCGCCGGCAACGACAGCGGCGGCTTCGTCTTCGACCAGCGCGTCGTCACCAAGGCGCTGCGCGACATCGGCCCCTTCGCCTTCCTCGACGACGGCGAGCCCTTCGCCGGCTGCCTCTTCCACGAGATGGTGATCGCCGACGGGCGCAAGATGAGCAAGCACCTCGGCAACGTCGTCGACCCCGACGCGCTGGTCGAGCGCTACGGCGCCGACACCGTCCGGCTCGCCGTCCTCTACGCGGCCGGACCGGCGAAGACCCTGAACTGGACCGACGGGGCGCTGCGCTTCGCCAACCGTTTCCTGCGCAACCTCTGGACTACTCGCACGACCGCTTCGCGGCGCTCGAGGACGCCCACCATGACGAGGAGGCCGCCGCCGACACCGAGTTCCTGCGCGAGCGCCTGCGCAAGTGGTGCGACAACGGGCTCGCCCGGATCACCGCCGACCTCGAGCAGCTGCAGATGCACAAGGCGGTGCGCGACGTCACCCGCCTCTTCGAGCGGATCCAGGACTTCGAGAAGCGCGTTGTCGAGCGCCGCGGCGCCAGCTCTGCCGCGACGACGCCGAGGCCCTCGCCGAGGCGCTGGCTCTGCTCGCCCAGGTCCTCGCTCCCTTCGCTCCACACGCCGCCGAGGCGCTTTTGCTCGCCGCTGGCGATGAGGAGGGGCCCGGCCTGCCCGGGCAATGGCCCGGGGCAGCGCCCGCGTTGGAGGCGGCGTTGCCCAAGCCGGCCACCCGTTGACCGAACGTCCAATTTCACGTTGCGGTTGCATCCCGCCGCCCGCTGCCGTTTAATCTGGCAGGCAGAATCTCGTTATGGCCAAGGGGTTACCGACAGATCCGAGGGGGGCTGAGTCGCCGAGCACGCGCTCCTGCGCGACCGAGCTCGTCTGCCGCGACTGCGGTTTCCGGATGCCGCTGCTCGAGACCGCCTTCAGGTGCCCGGACTGCGACCACGTCCTCGACATCGACTACGACTACGAGCTGGCGCCGCGCTCGGATCGCCGAGATCGCGGCCGCCGAGCGGCCCGCTCAACATCTGGCGCTTCGAGGAGCTGCTGCCGATCGTCGACGCGCGAGGCCCAGGCCCGGGTCGGCCAGTTCTCCGGCCAGACGCCGCTGATCCACGCCGACCGCCTCGGCGCCGAGCTCGGCCTGCGCAACCTCTACCTCAAGGACGACTCGACCAACCGGCCCACCCTCTCCTACAAGGACCGGGTGGTCGCGATGGCGATCGCCCGCCTGCTCGAGCTGGGCAAGGACGAGATCGGCTGCGTCTCGACCGGCAACGTCGGCACCGCCGTCGCCTCGCTCGCCGCCAAGGCCGGCGTCGCCGCCTACATCTTCTACCCCGGCAACCTGGAGCGCGGCAAGGCGCGCGGCCTGCCGCGCGCTCGGCGCCCAGGTCTGCCAGCTCGACGGCAACTACGACGAGGCCAACCGCGCCTGCCGCGAGCTCTCGCTGGCCAGCGGCATCGAGTTCGCCAACATCACCCTGCGCCCGTTCTACGCCGAGGGGGCGAAGACGATGGCCTTCGAGGTCGTCGAGCAGCTCGAGCTGGCGCTCGCCCGACCACTTCGTGATCCCGGCCGCGGGCGGGACGCTCTCCTCGCGCGTCCACAAGGGCCTGGACGAGCTGGAGATGGTCGGCCTGGCGGAGACCGCCGCGGACCAAGATCAACGTCGCCCAGGCCGAGCGGCTGCTCCCCGATCGCGACCGCGATCCTCGAGGGCAGCGGCGAGATCGAGCCGCAGATGCCCGAGACGCGCGGCGCACTCGCTGGCGATCGGCGCCCCCGGCGACGGCCCTCTCGTCGCTCGACGCCGTGCGCAGCCGCGGCGGCTCGGCGGCGGCCGCGTCCGACGCGCGAGATCTTCGACGGCGATCGACCTGCTCGGCGCCACCGAGGGCATCCTCACCGAGCCGGCCGGCGGCACCACGATCGCGGCGACGATGAAGCTCGCCGCAGCGAGGGCAAGCTCGGCCCCGACGACACCGTCGTCGCCGTGATCAGCGGCAACGGCCTCAAGACGCTCAACGAGCAGCCCGACAAGCCCTGGCCGGAAGTGGTCGCCTGCGACGTCGAGGCGATGGAGGAAGTCGTGATGGACTTCCGCCACGACGGCGTCGTCGCCCGCGGCTGAGTTGCACCAGCCGAGCAGCGCAGCTCTTTATCGGCTCAACCGGGAGCATCTCGCCGTGCCCGCGATTGAGCGACTGGTCGACCTTCGGCGAGAGCTCATCAGGCGACTGCGACACCGATTCGAGGAGTGGGAGGTCGCTCCGCATCATGCGTCGATGTTCGGATCGGCCGCCCGTGGAGACGGTGACAGCCGGAGTGACATCGATCTCTTCATCGTCCGTCCGCACGGCGTGGACGCTGACGATTCGAAATGGACCCATCAGATCGACGAGTTGGCTTCCGATGTGAGGCGATGGACGGGCAATCACGCTGGAATCGTCGACCTGTCCGCGGAGCAGCTATCGGATTTGCGCCGCCGCCGGCCACCGGTCCTCAGGGACCTCAAAGAGGACGCGATCACCTTGGCGGGGCCAGATGTGGCGAAGATCCTTCAAGGGAGGAAATGATGGCGAAGCAGGCAGGGCGTACGCAGCACTGCTCATCGGGCGAGGCGCGCACTCGCCGCAGTCACGCCCGTAAGTTCATCGAAGTTGCCGAGATTGCCGCCGGAGAAGGCGAGCAGGATCCTGAGTACGCCAGCGTCGCGGCATCGTTGGCGGTGCTCGCAGGGACGGATCCGGGG